>NZ_WOEZ01000193.1 GCF_013177735.1 Paraburkholderia elongata
GGAAGCATCGACGGCTCCAGTTCGCGGGCCGATAGCATCACCTGCCGGTAACCGGCGTCGAGTCGGTAGCGGTCGATGTCGACGGAGAGGAATTTGTAGTAGGTCCTAATCTCTTGCAACTGCGCGTAGGTGTCCATCAGCGGCTGCACATCCCACAGGCGGATGTTGTCGATGGTCGCGCGATTGGCCTCGAGCGAGGCGAGATTCAATTTCTCCTCGGCCGGAAACGGCTTTACCGCGATCTGGGTGAGGCCGTAGGCCATTCGCGTTAGCGCGATATTGTGCTTGATATAGGGCATCTCCAGTTGCAGTTCGCTCGGCTTGACATAGAGGCGCTGGAACAACGCTGGGTAGATCAGGGCGAACACGAACGAAGTGCCGAACACCAGCAACACCGAGGCGGCAGGAATTCGATAGTCCAGCCGGCGCATATTGACCCACGAAGCGACGGCTGCAGCGGCGGCAAGGCCGATGAGCACCCACAAGACCGGGAGTTCGACGTGGATGTCGGTATAGCCGGCGCCGACCACCACGCCGTTATCGCCGTAGAGCAGCAAAAAGCGGTCGAGTGCGTAGGACCAGGCCTTCAGGACGAAGAACACACCGAGCAGCGCCGAACCATGAGCGGCGGCAGCGGCCGAGAGTCGGCACGGCGGCCGCTCGAACGTGATATCGCCGCGTACCCCGTAGACCACGGCTGCAACGATCGCACTGCAAAAGAGCAACTGCAGCAGCCAGTTCTTGAACGTGATATAGGCGGGCAGTGAGAACAGATAGAAGCCGATGTCCTGGCCGAAAACAGGATCGCGGTCGCCATAGGGCACCTGATGCAGGAAGCGCAGCACCAGATCCCAGTTGGAGATTTCGCCGGTGGCGATGAGCAGCCCCAGGGCGATAGCGCTGCCGGCAATGCTGGCGCGCCAGGGAATGCGCGGTGCGAGCTGGTCTGCCAGTTCACTGATGAACTCCGGCGTACCTGAGAGACGGGCCGCTTCCACTTGCCAGCTACCGGGACGCCTCGCGTAACGATGTGCAAGGAACCCCGATGCGGCTATTACGCTCGCCGACGCTGCGAACACGGCGGCAAAGAGGAGCACCTTGGTGGAGACGATCGTCCAGAAAACGTCGACGTAACCGATTGAAGAAAACCACAGCCAGTCGACCACGACGCCGGTGATGCGCCCGACGATGATCAGGCAGCCCACAACGACCGCCACCGTGATCGCGGTGCGTCTGAAGTGCACGCCGGAGCTTGGTTGCCAATGCATCGCCCCTCCTTTGCCGGGACGCCACTTGTGGCTGGCTGCGATCGGGTCTGCTTAAACCGCTGGGCTGCCGTGAACTTGCTTGACCGGCTTGTCGATGCGCCCGTCGAAGCCGGCGCGCGGCCAACGCATGATTAGGGTCATATAAATGATTGTAGTCCGGTGAGGCAGGGGGCGTACGCTCACCCGGTCCCGTATCGCGCCATCATCAAGTACCCAACGTAGAGGGGCAGCTTGCTGCGCCCTCTATCCGCCCCAACTCAGCGCTTCGAACGCGTGGCAGGCGGCAGCGCAGCCAACCGCAAATGCTCGACACCCTCTGCGAGTGCAAGCGTCGATTGCTGCCCGTCGCGCATTCGAATGCTGATCGTCCGATCGCGCTCATCGCGCGAACCTACCGCGACGAAAATCGGCACCTGCTTTTCCCTTGCATCGACGATCTTCTTTTCCAGCCGCTCCGGTCTGCCATCCAGCAGCGCTCTTATGCCGGCATCATCAAGCGCCTGCATGACCTCTTGCGCGTAGGCCGCGTTCGCATCGCTGATCGTTGCGACCACGACCTGCTCAGGTGCAAGCCACACCGGCAGCCATCCTTCGTGATGTTCGAGCAGCATCGCGATGAAGCGTTCCATGCTGCCGAGCACGGCGTGATGAATCATCACCGGCCGCTCGCGTTCGTTGTGCTCGTTGACGAACTCCGCGTCGAGCCGCTCGGGCAGCACGAAATCGAGCTGAATCGTGCCGCATTGCCAGCTGCGTTCACGGCTGTCCGTCAGATGAAACTCCAGTTTCGGGCCGTAAAAAGCGCCCTCTCCTTCGAGTACGTCGAATTCGAGACCTGCTGCACGCGCCGCATTTGCCAGCGCCTCTTCCGCGCGATCCCACGTTTGATCGTTGCCCGCGCGCATCGCGGGCCGCCTGGCGAGCACTACTTTGAAGCCGGGGAAACCGAGGTCCGCATAGACAGCACGCAAAAGCGAACAGAAGCGGCCGACTTCGGTTTCGATATGCGCCTCCGTGCAGAACACATGCGCATCGTCCTGCACGAACGCACGCGTACGCTTGAGCCCTTCAAGCGACCCCGAAGGTTCGTCACGATGACACGCGCCGAACTCGCTATAGCGAACCGGTAACTCGCGATACGACCGCACGCGCTGGTTGAACACCTGCACGTGACACGGACAACTCATCGGCTTCAAACACAGCGCGCGCCCTTCTTCCGCGTCGGCCAGCGAATACATCGCTGCGCCGAACTTCTCCCAATGGCCGCTTTTCTCCCACAACGAGCGCGCCAGCAATTGTGGCGTACGGATCTCGCGAAAGCCCGCGCGCCGCATGCGGGCGCGAATGTAGTCTTCCAGCACGCGGTACAGTTCCCAGCCGCGTGGGTGCCAGAAAACCATGCCGGCGCCTTCTTCCTGCTGATGGAAAAGGTCGAGTTTGTTGCCCAGTACACGATGGTCGATGTCGTTCACGATGACACTCCGTTTGGTTTGATTTTGCAGATACGGCAGATCGGTGCCGCAAACGGAGGTCCAGAAACGCCAAAGGCCCCGTCCGTTTCCGGCGGGGCCTTTGGTGGTTTGCCACAGCTTCTTGCTTCTAGCGTGCGCAACCTCCAGACGACCCGCCTGTGAAGGTGGTCGTCGTGGTGGTGACGGCAGCGAAGGGAATCGAGTGGAAGTCCATGAATCGACAGTAAACGATTTTGTGAGGGCACGTCAATCGCAATCTCGGCGAGCGCCGGCGCTCACTGGTCAGGACAGCAGGATAAACGATACGATAGATGTTTGATCCGAAGCCGACGCATCTTCGCTAAACTTCGATCTACCATCCAACCGACCGACCGAGCACCTCACCTTGACGATCCACATCCGCCCCGCCCACGCATCCGACGCCGCCTTGATTCTCCGCTTCATCACCGAACTCGCGGTGTATGAGAAAGCGGAGCACGAAGTTATCGCCACCGTTAAAGACATCCAAGCGAGCCTGTTCTCTGCTACGTCCACCGCGAAGTCTTTGATCTGCGAAATGAACGGCGAGCCGATCGGCTTCTGCGTCTACTTCTTTTCTTATTCGACGTGGCTCGGCAAACAAGGGCTTTATCTGGAAGACCTGTACATATCGCCGAATTCGCGTGGCAGCGGCGCGGGCAAACAGATGCTGCGCCACCTTGCACAAATCGCATGCGAAACAGGCTGTGGGCGCTTCGAATGGAGCGTACTCGACTGGAACGAGCCCGCGATCGGTTTCTATGAATCGATCGGCGCGAGCGCGCAAAGCGAATGGGTTCGCTACCGGTTGGCAGGGGAAGCACTCACGGCGTTTGCCGATGGCAATACGTGAGACACGCTTGCCCCCGAACAGAAACATAGCCGGGTAATCAGTGATGCGCGCCTTGTTTATCTGCAGCAAGAACCGCCTGCGCAGTCCGACGGCAGAGCAGGTGTTCGCCAGTTGGCCGAACGTCGAAACTGATTCGGCCGGTCTCGGCGCAGACGCCGGTGTGCCGCTTTCGCCCGAGCAGGTTCGCTGGGCCGATCTCATCTTTGTGATGGAGAAAGCGCATCGCGCGAAGCTGTCGGCAAAATTCCGCGCGTGTCTGAACGGCAAAAAAGTGATTTGCCTCGACATCCCCGACGACTATACGTTCATGCAGCCCGAGCTCGTCGCGCTGCTGGAGCAAAAGGCGGGCAAATTTCTGCGGCAGAAATAGCGGGCAGCGTGGGCGCGCCGCCGCCAATCGATTAGTCCGCCACCCCGCTCGCTACCGGCTCGACTTCAAACGCCTCGCCCGTGGCGAAGAATGTCCCACCCGCCACGTAATGGCACGTACGCAGATCGGGGTCGTCGCCGAAATGCCAGCGGTTGTTCGAATACACGCGGCTGTCCGCGTAGGCGGCGACCACTTCGCCAATGATCAGATCGTGCCGCTGGCTATCGTCGGGAATCACCTTGCATTCCATCCACGTGATGCAGCCGACCAGCATCGGCACATCGATTTCTTGTGCGGGAAAAGTCTCGAGGTCGAAAGCGGAGAACTTGTCGAGTTCGGCGCCCGCGTTCGTCCCCACCGCGAGCGTCTGCGCGGCAAATCCGCGGCTCGGCAGCTGCAGCCCGAACACGCCGCTCGCTTCGATCAGTTGCCGCGTGAGCGTGCGGCTGTCCACTACCACGACTACCTTCGGCGGCGTGAAATCGAGCGGCATCGCCCACGATGCGGCCATCACGTTCGAGCGGCCGCCGTGCGCGCTCGTAATGATCGTGACGGGTCCATGATTCAGTAACTGCGTGGCTCGCGACAATGCGACGGGTTCCCGGGTGACTTTCATACGTGCTCTTCCGCGTCAAATGGATCAGGCAGATTGTAGCGGGGACGCGCCAAGCACGTGAGACGGGCCGCCATGAACGGCGCGAATCTATATACGAGCGCCATTTCCAGGAGATCCAGGCGAGAATGCAAAACCACCACAAACCGTTGGAGAGACCGTGCTCATCGTCTGCTTGCATACCGCTGACAGCAATATCGCCGTGTTCGAAGCAGCCGCCCGAGCCGCCGGATTCAAGGCGCTCGAGTTGGCACACGTGGCTCGAACCGACTTCCTCGCCGCCGCGATCCACGCAGCCACACTCGCAGCCTGAAGCGCGATGTTCGCCGAGTACATCGTCAAGTGGGACTTGCTGCCGGACGGTGAGCCAATTCGCACGCACAGCAGTCGCCTGCTGCCGGTGCGTCAGCATGGCGTCGCCGCGATGCTGAAAGTTGCGCAGGAACCCGAAGAGAAATTCGGCGCGCAGTTGATGGTGTGGTGGGACGGTGACGGCGCGGCCCGCGTGCTCGCCCACGATGCCGATGCCCTGCTGCTAGAGCGCGCCAAAAGCAACCACTCGTTAGCGGATCAAGTCCGTACAGGCGACGGTGAGACGGACGACCACGCCATCGACGTCCTCTGCGCCGCCGTTGCACGACTCCACGCACCGCGAAGCAAACCCCTGCCCGAACTAATCGACTTGCCGCGCTGGTTCCAGAGTCTCTGGCCCGCAGCAGAGCAATACGGCGGCTGGCTTGCCGAGAGTGCCGCCGCAGCACAAGCACTGCTCACCGCGCCACAAGAGCTCGTCGTGCTGCACGGCGACATTCATCACGGCAACGTGCTCGATTTCGGCGCGCGTGGCTGGCTGGCGATCGACCCGAAAGGCCTGTATGGCGAACGCGGTTTCGACTACGCGAACATCTTTTGCAATCCGGATCAGGCGACAGCGCTAGTCGGAAGTTCCGCCCATCTTGTAGTCTCGTTGATGGCGGCAAGTGCCTGTCGGGCCTCATGATTTGATCGGGCGAACGCTATTTTTTTAGTTAAATTTGTAGTCACTAAAATATTTTACTTTAGATGATTTTTAACTATATTTAGCCATATGCCAGCGCGAACCGGAACCGCCCACGTCGTCACCACGACCCGCAAGTACAAGGGGCAGATCTATCGCACGCACCTGCTGCGGCGCAGCTACCGCGAGGGCGGCACCGTCAGGAACGAGACGCTGGGCAATCTCTCGCACCTGCCTGAGCCGCTGATCGAGATCATCCGTCGCTCGCTGCAGGGCGAGACCTTCGTGCCTGTGGCGCAGGCCTTTGAGATCACGCGCTCGCGTCCGCACGGCCATGTGCAGGCCGTTGCCACGGCAATGCAGCGCCTGGGGCTCGCCTCGTTGGTTGCCTCCCAGCCCTGTCGCGAGCGCGAACAGGTACTGGCCATGATTGCCTCGCGCATCGTGGCGCCCCACACGAAGCTCGCCACCACGCGCTGGTGGCACACCACGACGCTGGCCGATGACTTCGGCGTGGCCGATGCCGATGAGGACGACCTGTACGCCGCCATGGACTGGCTGCTCGCGCGTCAGGACAGGATCCAGAAGAAGCTGGCCTCGCGCCATCTGTCCGCGGGCGGCCTGGTGCTCTACGACCTGTCGTCGAGCTACTTCGAAGGCACCACCTGTCCGCTGGCCCGGCTCGGCTACAACCGCGACGGCAAGAAGGGCCTGCTGCAGGTCAACTACGGCCTGCTCACCGACGCGCGCGGCTGCCCGGTGGCGGTGTCGGTGCACGAGGGCAATACGGCCGACAGCCGCACCTTCATGCCCACGGTGCACAAGTTGCGCGAGGACTTCGGCATCGAACGCATGGTCATGGTCGGTGACCGGGGGATGGTCTCGCAGAAGGCCATCGACGAGATGCGCGAGGCCGACGGCATCGGCTGGATCACCGCGCTCAAGAGCGCATCGATCCGTGCGCTGCTCGAGCAGGGGCAGCTTCAGATGGACCTGTTCGATGAGCGCAATCTGCTCGAACTCAGTTCTCCGGACTACCCGGGCGAGCGCCTGGTGGCCTGCCGCAATGAGGCGCTGGCCCGGCTGCGCGCGCACAAGCGTGAGGAACTGCTGGCGGCCACCGAGCGCAACCTCGAGAAGATCAAGGCCCGCGTGGACGCAGGCAGGCTCAGCGGTCAGGACGCGATCGGCGTGCGGGTGGGCAAGATCATCAACCAGTACAAGGTGGCCAAGCACTTCGATCTGAGCATCACCGACGCCGCCCTGTCCTGGACGCGCAAGCAGGACAGCCTCGCGAGCGAGGCGGCGCTGGACGGCCTGTACATCGTTCGCACCTCAGTGCCCGCCACGCAGATGGATGCGCCTGAGTGCGTGCGCAACTACAAGTCGCTGGCCAACGTCGAGCGGGCCTTCCGCTCGCTCAAGACCATCGACCTGAAGGTGCGCCCGATCCACCACCGCACGGCCGATCGGGTGCGCGCGCACATCTTCCTGTGCATGCTTGCCTACTACGTCGAGTGGCACCTGCGTGAGGCCTGGCGCGAGTTGATGTTCGCCGATACCGAGCAGCAGGCCAAGGCCACGCGCGACCCCGTGGCGCCAGCCCAGCGATCCGCGTCGGCACAGGCCAAGGCCGCTACCCATTGCCTCAGCGACGGCACGCCCGCACACAGCTTCGCCACCTTGATGGCCGAGCTCGCGAACCTCGTGCGCAATACCTGCCGCACCCCAAACGCCGGGCCCGACGCGCCCACTTTCGAGCTCACCACTACTCCTGAGCCCTGGCACGAACGTGCTCTCGCGCTCGTCCAGGCGATCCGCCCGTAGACAGAAAACCAAACCCCGACTTCAAGCCAGGCGCTTGAATCACAAAGGAAACTTGCCTATCTCGCGGCGGAATCTCAGGCTAGTACCAGGGCGGTTCGAGCGTCGCGTCGAACGCGTGGCGCAAATCGCCGGGCTCGACAGACGCCGTTTGCTGCAATGGATTCTCGCGTGGTCGGGTTTGTCCTCGGCGTGGATTCTCGAAACGGGCGAGACGCCGGACATCGACGTAGACATCGGCAGAATGGCGGCCGAAGCGCTGAAGCAGAAGTAACTGCTGGGAATTGAAAAGGAAACAACTATCCTGGACGTGGCCGCTAACCGCTAGATCCTGCCAATCCTGGTCGGCGAGCAGACATCGGTGGGCGGCAACCAGTAAGCCGCCGCCCAAACATTCCGTCAGTCAATGCGGGGCTTTGCCGTTGGGCATGGCATCCAACGGTTTGTGCTGTTCTTCGCCGAGTCCTGGGAAAAACGCGTTCCATGCAGCGCGCACGCCTTGAGCCGCGGTGGCCTCCCCGCTGATCGATTCTGCCTCGCCGTCGGCAGCTTTCGACGGGTCGGCGGAGAGGCCGCGCCAGTGCGTGAACACCAGCAACGGTTTCTCAGTCCACACGCCGTCGCCATATTTCGCAAACGCCGTGTCCCCGCTCGTCAACTGCACTTCGTACCAGCCTTCACGGACAGGTGTATGAGCAGCAAGCTCAAACCAAGCGGTCGGTTCGATTTCCTTCATGTCGTCTCCGGTCGGAAAGATCGTCATAGATAACCACAACAAAGGCATTCTTCATGCCCGCGCCCGGTGGCGGCCTGGCAGGCGCGAGCCGCATGTCACGCGATGTTGCAGGTTGGTGCGCTGGGCATGACCTGCGGGCGATTCGTCGACGTCGCGCACTTCGAATTCGCCGCGCATAAACGACACGATAGCGCGACATGGGCCGCGCGGACAAACGCAAAAACTTACACGGCGCGCCGGGTCGCCGCCCCGCTTGCCGACTCGCGGCTGGATTCGCTTCTGGACTCGCCGGCCATCTCGCGCACCAGCTCGGCCAACACGCGGACAGCGGGCGCCAGTTGCCCGGCTGGCGTGTTGCCGTAGCCGATCACCAGGCCGTTCGTCTCCTCGCGCTGCTGCAGCGCAAAACCTGACAGCGCGCGCGGATTGAGCCGCTTGGCGAGCGCGCGTTCGGCGAGGGTCCGATCGGAAATAGGCGGCGGCAAGCGAAGCGTCAGATGCATGCCGCAATTGCCGCCCAGAATCTGCGACGGCGCGAAATGCGCCGTGAGCGCATCGCGCAGCGCCTGCTGGCGTTCCCGATACAAGCGCCGCATGCGGCCCAGATGCCGCCCGAATTCCCCGCTGTCGATGAAGTGCGCCAGCGCCAGTTGCTCTAGGCGATGCCCGCCGCGCAGCATCTCCTGCAACGCGGCAGCCGTGTGCGCGGCGATGGCGCACGGCAGCACCACGAAGCCGATGCGCAGCGCCGGAAACATCGTTTTGCTGAACGAGCCGACGTACAACACCGGCGCGTCCTCGACCAGCCCTTGCATGCTGGCGATCGGCTCGCCGGTATGGCGGAATTCGCCGTCGTAGTCGTCCTCGATCAGCCAGGCGCCGCAGCGGCGCGCCTGCGCGATCAGCTCCAGCCGGCGCGCCACCGACAACACGGCACCGGTCGGATACTGGTGCGCAGGCGACGTGTAGATCAGCTTCGGGGGGTGCGTGCGCCACGCGTCGGGCGGCACCGCGATGCCTTCGGGGTCGACCGGCATCGGCAGCATGGTCAGATCGCCGAGATTAAAAGCCTCCTTGGCGCCGCGATAGCCCGGATCTTCCACCCACACGATGTCGCCCGGATTGGTGAACAGCCGCACGCACAGGTTCAGTGCTTCCTGCGCGCCTTCGGTGATGATCACCTGCGCGCCCTCGCACCGCACGCCCCGCGCCATCCGCAAATGCGCAGCGATCGCGTCGCGCAACGCCGGTTCGCCCGCCGGATTGCCGTAGCCGAGCGCGAGCGGCAACGCGCGCTCCATCGAACGTTCGAGCGCGCGCCGCCAGGCGGCCAGCGGAAAGCGGTCCAGCGCGGGCGTGCCGGGTGTCAGCGGCAAGGTGTTGTCGGCATGGGTACGCGTCGCCGCGAATTGCTCGACGCGCGTCGCGTAGGCGATCTCCGTTGCGGGCGGCAATGTTTGCGGTTCACCGCGTGCAGCCGGACTGGAGAGCGGACTCACGCGCGTGCCCTTTTTGTCGGCTACCACATAGCCGACCGCCGCCAGATGCTCGTACGCGATCACCACGGTATTGCGCGACACGCCCATCTCCGCCGCCAGCAAGCGCGACGACGGCAGCAGCGACCCCGCCGGCAAGCGCCCGGTGAGGATGGCCTGCTGCAAACGCTCGGTCAGTTGTTTTTGCAGCGGCGCGGGTTTTTCGCCGTTACCGGCGCTGGTCGCGGCGGCCGGATCGGCGAGCTGGCCAATGATCTCGATCATCTCGGCTGGACCTATCAAATACTGTTCTGTTGGATCTTTTTAACATACCACGTTTGCCGTATCGTTCTCCATAGACAACGACCACTCACTATCGACAGGAGAGCAGACATGGAACCCAGACGTAACGCTTTCGAGCAGCCAATCGGCGCCCCCGTACCGGACTGGAAAGGCGCCCAGCCGCCTGGCCGCGAGCCGCTGGTGGGCCGCTATTGCCGGATCGAGCCGGTGGACGTCGAACGCCATGCGGCGGACCTCTACGAGGCCTACAGCTCAGCGCCCGATGGCCGCGACTGGACCTATCTGGCGGTCGGGCCGTTCGAGAGCCTTGCCGCGTATCGCGAGCATCTGACGCGCATGGCCGCATCGCCTGATCCGCTGCACTACGCGGTGATCGATCTGGCGACCGGCAAGGCAGTCGGCACGCTCGCGCTGATGCGCATCGACCGCGCGAACGGCGTGATCGAAGTCGGGCACGTTACCTATTCGCCGCGCCTGAAGCGCACGCGCATTGCCACCGAGGCTATGTTCCTGCTGATGAGCCATGTGTTCGACGACCTCGGCTATCGCCGCTTCGAATGGAAGTGCGATTCGCTGAATGGACCGTCGCGCACGGCGGCGTTGCGCTATGGCTTTACGTTCGAAGGGATCTTCCGGCAGGCGATCGTGTATCGCGAACGCAATCGCGATACCGCGTGGTTCTCGATCATCGACAGCGAATGGCCTGCGCTGCGTCCGAGCTATGCACGCTGGCTCGATGCCGGCAACTTCGATGCGCAGGGCAAGCAGGTTGAACGGCTCGTGGACCTGATCGCGCGGCAGCGAGCGGCGGCGAGCGAAGGCGGTCAATAAGGCAGCGGGTTTGCGAGCCGGTTGCATGCCAGCTAGGGAGCCGGCATACGCCGGCTCGTCGATTCCGAAGCTTCATTCATAGACTGAAGTGACTGGCGAGACTTCGGGCAGCGTGCTGCGCTTCGACTCAGGCAACGCCTGCCGTTCGCCGCAGCACGATGGTCGGCTTGCCTTTGTACGTCGTACGAAGTTGCTCGCGATAACCGCACTTGTGCGCGACGCGCAGTGACGGCTGGTTTTCCGGCGCGATGATGCAGGCGGTCTCGCCGTCAGGCCAGTGCGCATCGGCCCACGCGAGTGCGGCGCGCACCGCTTCGGTCGCGTAGCCGCGGTTGTGGACAGCGGGGTCGAGTGCCCAACCGATTTCAGGTGTGTCCATCAAAGAAGGCTCGATCTCGCGGTGGTAGTCGGCAAAGCCGACTTCGCCCAGGAACCGGCCGCTGTCCCTTTCCCGCACCACCCAGTAGCCGTATCCCAGCAGCGCCCAATGCCCGGCGTAGCGCAGCAGGCGCGCCCAGACTTCTTCGCGCGTGAACGGCTTGCCGCCGATATAGCGGATCACTTCGGGATCGGACCACATCGCATAGCTCTCGAGGAAATCGTCGCGCGTGTGCGGACGCATGATCAGACGGTCGGTGGTGAGGAGCGTGGGACGGGTGGGCATAGGCGGGCTGTGGGTTGGTGTGGACGCTTTGGGGTTAAGAAGCGTTGAAGAGTGCCTGGGATGATCGCAGATTTTTTGCGCGCCAGGTTCGCTGCCAAAATCCAAGCGGCGTCCCGGCGGCGCTCGTGCCGCACTGCAAACGCTGGCATGCGAAGGGGCTTCGCCCTACACTCCCCGGATACGCATGCGCAGCCACGTCGGCGCGACAAGCACGGCGAAGACCAGCGTGCGCTACTCGCGCTTCGTTGCTACCGCTTCGTTGCCCCATTTACCGCCGCTCCGTCCATGAAAGCCCGCTTGCGATACCTCTCCGCGCTGATCGTGAACGTCGTCTTGCCGTGGCTCGCATACCGGTTCGCGTTCCCGCACTATGGCCAACTCGGCGCGCTGGTTGCCTCGGCGCTGCCCTTGATCGCATGGATGAGCTGGGACCTGTCGCGCTACCGCCATTTCGACGCGCTTAGCGCAATCGTGCTGGTCGGCATCGTACTGTCGCTGATTGCGATGGCCGCCGGCGGCAGCGCGCGCATTCGAGCGCTAGAAGAACCAATGGTCTCGGGAATGATCGGTGCGTCGTTCCTCGTCTCACTGGTCTTGCCGAAGCCGCTAGTGTTCTACCTCGGCCGCTCGACGAGGGCGCGCGAAGATCATCGCAGCGTCGAAAGCTACGAAAAGCATTGGCGCGAACGTCCGATGCTCGTCGCCTATGTCCGGTTAATGACGCTCGTATGGGGCTTAGGCATGACCGGGGAGAACCTCTTGCGCTGCCTGATCATCTGGCGGTGGCCGAACGATCCGCACTCGGAGTTGGCCTCCGAGGTGCTGCGTTACGGCGTCTATGCCGGCTTAACGGTCTGGACGTTCTGGTGCCGACGGCGCCTCAAGCAAGACGCCATGCGCTATCCAGCCGACCCGGCAGACCCTGCGGATGCCGCAGACCGTCTGGCAAATTCATGAAGCCGCCCCTCACGCCCGCTCGATAAACCGCGCCAGACACGGATTGCGATTGGCCGGCGACCACGCCAGCACCTGCTCGATAAGTGCATTTCACCACTATTCGAATTCCAACTGGCCGTCAGTTGAACATTTAATTTTTGAATGTGATGCAGTCTGGATAACATCCAGCGTCTGACGATGCGGTCTCGCTTCCACGCCCCGACGCCCGAGTTGAATCCTGGACGTAAACGAAAGCGCGCGCGATGACTCCATCGCAGTACGAAGGAAAATCCGATAACGACGGAAATGACTAGATAAAAAAGAGGAGAATAGACAAGTGAGGAAACAAATGAACAGAAAGTTTGGCATGGCGTTCGCAGGCCTAAGCATAGGTGCGATGCTGGCCGGCACGGCTGATGCACAATCCAGCGTCACTCTGTACGGCATCGTCGATACCGGCGTGACCTACACGAACAACCAGCAAGGCCATTCGACGTGGGAAGCGACGAGCGGCAACGAATCGGGGCCGCGCTGGGGCTTGATGGGAACGGAAGATCTGGGCGGCGGACTGAAGACGACATTCCGTCTGGAAAATGGATTCAGCATCGACAACGGCAAATTCGGGCAAGGCGGCCGAATGTTCGGCCGTCAGGCATACGTGGGCCTCAGCAGCGATAGGCTTGGCACGGTGACGCTCGGGCGTCAATACAACTCCGTCCAGGATATCCTCGGCAACCTGCAGATCAGCGGCACCCTCACCGGCTATTCCGCTCACCCGCACGACAACGACGACATCAACAACACGTTCCGCACGAACAACGCGGCCAAGTACGTTTCGCCGACGTTCGCCGGCCTGCAGGCCAACCTGGTGTACGGTTTTTCGAACGCGCCCGGCTTTTCGTCGAACAACAGCTGGAGCGCCGGTCTTACCTATGCGAACGGTCCGTTCAGCCTGGGCGCCGCCTATGCCCGGATGAACAACCCTGCCAGCAGCGCGGTCGGCGCAGTTGCGTCCGACAACTACTACGGCAGCGAGTCGATGTTCGGCACGCCGCTCGGCAGCGCGACGCGCCAACAGATCTGGGGCGCCGGCGGCACCTACGCACTAGGCTCCGCGCTGTTCGGACTGCTGTACACCGGCTCGCGATTCGACGTGCCGGCCGCTTCGTCGCTGCGCTTCGACAACTATGAAGGCAGCGTGGTCTATTACGTCACGCCGTTCGTGGTCCTCGCGATCGCCCAGGTGTATACACACGTGACGCAAGGGCCGCTGTCGGGGCACTTCAATCAGACTTCCACGGGCGCGAAGTATCTGCTGTCCAAGCGTACCGACCTCTACGTGAACGTTCTCTACCAAAAGGCTTCGTCGAGCATCGGTCAGGCTTGGATCGAAAGCGTCTCCGCGCCGTCGTCGACAACGTCGCAGGTTGCGGTCGTTGCCGGCATTCGCCACAAGTTCTGATTGAGCGTCCACGTCAGCCGGCGGACTGCGTTGTCCGCAATCCGCCGGACCCTGTTAGTTATAGACGTCGAACGAGAAGTACTTGCGGGAGATCTGCTGGTACGTACCGTCCTGAAGTATGTCGGCCAGCGCCTTGTTGATCTGCTGGCGCAGATCGTTGTCTTCTTTGCGCACGCCGATGGCGGCGCCGACGCCCAGCGTCTTCGGATCATTCAGCGCGGGGCCGGCGAACGCGTAGTCGCGGCCGTTTGCCGTCTTCAGGAAGCCCAGGTCGGCCTGTACCGACGATTGCAGCGCGGCATCCAGGCGGCCGGAGAGCAGATCCTGGTAGACCAGATCCTGGGTCTGGTAGGTCCGGATGACGACGCCTTTCGGTTCCCAGTAGGTCCGGGCGTAGGTCTCCTGCGTCGAGCCCTGCTCCACGCCGACATTCTTGCCCTTCAGTGATTCGGGGGTCGGCAGGAGGTTCGAGCCTCGTTTTGCCACCAGCCGGGGAGGCACGTTGTCGATCTTGTCGGTGAAGCCGATCTGCTCCATACGTTTATCTGTGACGCTCATCGACGAAAGAATGCCGTCGAATTTCCTCGCTTTCAGCGCCGGAATCATCCCGTCGAACGAGTTTTCGATCCAGACACATTTGGCTTTCAGCCTTTCGCAGATCGCGTTGCCGAGGTCGATGTCAAAGCCCACCAGCTTGCCATCAGGCGAACGGGACTCGAACGGGGCATAGCTGGGGTCAACGCCGAAGCGGACCACCGTCAGGTCTTTCGCATACCCAGCACCGGCCGCAAGGGCGAGCGCAACTGCAATCACAAGCTTTTTCATGAAGTCTCCAGTTTAATGATAAGTAATGCTTATCGTAAGAAAGGTGCGGCGGCCTTGCTTTGGTTCCGGTTAGCAGCCGGCCCCGCTGCATAACCGGTGATCGGGCTCGAGGCGGACATGACATCGGATTCGCACCTGCCTGAACCCAATCAGGCTCATGTCACGGGATACCCGTCACACGCGGTCCATGCTGCGCCGGTAGCTGGCCGGCGAGAACGCGGCGGTCAGCACGCCCATCGCCATGACCACCGCAAGGTGCATCGTCCATGCAGTGGCAAAGCTGCCGCCGACATCGCGCAGCCAGCCGATCAGCCAGGGGCCGGTTGCGACGATCAGGAAACCCACCCCCTGCACGAACGCAGCCAGCGCACCGGCGCGCTGGGCGTCGGGCAGATGGTCGAGGGTCACGATCAGGCTCAACGAGAAGAAGCCGCCCAGACCCACGCCTGCGCACGCCACCAACAACCACGGCGCGAGCGCCGGCACCAGCGCAAAGCCGGCGAAGCCTGCGGCCTGAAGCGCGAGGGTCAGCCACAAGGCCCCGCGCTTGTCCACGGCGCGGCGGACTAGCATCGGCATCACGAGCGCTCCCGCCGCCTGGAACACAGCCATCCAGGCGAGCAGGTTGCCGCTCGCCTGAGGACTCATGCCGGTTTGCCGGTAAAACGATGGCAGCCACGCGACCAGGCTTGAATAGCCGCTGTTGGCGAGACCGAAATACGCCGCGAGTTGCCAAGCTCGCAGATTGCCGAAAAAGCCCACGATCGGGACCCGCGCGGTGCCAGACGGGGCTGCGCCGGGCGGCGCACTCGTGAACCACAGCGCGAGCGTGCCGAGTGCCGGCACGGCCCACACGGCGAGTGCGAGATGCCATCCGCCATGCGCGGCGAGCCAAGGGCTCGCCACCGCGCCGAATGCTCCGCCGCCAACCAGCGCCGCCGAGTAGAGCCCCATCGCGAGCGGCACCCGATCGGGAAACCAGCGCTTGGCGAGGCCCGGCATCAGCGCCTGGATTACCGCCACCCCGGCGCCGGCGATGCCGGCGCCGGTGATCAGGCTTGCGCTGCTGCTTGCCCATAAGCGCGATGTGCAGCCGGCGGCGAGCAACAGCAGCGCGGCGGTCAGGGCGGGCTTCTCGCCGAAACGCCGTGCCAGCCCAACGCCCATGCCGGCGACCACGCCCATCAGGACGAAAGGCAATGTCGTCAGCATCGCGGCGGCCCGGAAGCCAAGGCCGGTGTCGTTGCGCACAATCTCCAGCACGGGACCGACGGAAGTCAGGAAGGGGCGCAGGTTAAGGCCCACCAGCACCACCAGCGCCAGCAGGACCAGTGCGCCGGGCGACCCCGCGACCGTGCGCGACAAGCGGGTCGCGCCTGCTGTGTTGGAATCAGTCATTAGGATGCCCCCTTAGGGTCTGAAAACCGGCTGGATCATCAGCCCTGTCGGAAGGGTAAGGGGCGACGCCATCATGTGGAAATTAAATATTCGACTGACCTCCAGTGCGGAACGCAATGGCTTCGGCGCCGATGGATTCCGTGGTGCTGCGAAGCCTTGGTCACTTAGACTACGCTCATCGGCTGCACGACGCAGCGCAAAACCCGACAAGAGTGACACGCAATGAAAGCCATTCAGTTCAAGACTTTCGGCAATCCCGAGGTGCTCGAATACGTCGATCTGCCGACGCCCCAAGCCGACGCGGACAGCGCCGTCCTGCAGGTCAAGGCGGCCTCGGTGAATCCGAGCGACGTCAAGAACGTGTCCGGCCATTTCGAACACACCGTCCTGCCGCGTACGCCCGGCCGCGATTTCAGCGGCGTCGTGGTGGACGGCCCGCAGGCATGGCTCGGCGCCGAAGTCTGGGGTACCGGCGGCGACATCGGCTTCACACGCGACGGCACGCACGCCGGGTTCATCAAGATTCCGCTCGCCGCCCTGTCGCGCAAGCCCACCACGCTCAACCACAAGGAGGCCTCCGCGATCGGCGTGAACTTCGTGGTCGCATGGCTCGGCACGGTCGAGTACGCACACCTGCAAGCGGGCGAGACGATTGCCGTGATCGGTGCGGGCGGCGGCGTCGGCGGCGCGGTAGTGCAGATCGCGAAAGCGCGGGGCGCTCGCGTGATCGCCGTCGCCCGTCATCCGCTTTCCGCCGATACGCCCGCGGGCCGGCTGATCGACGACTACGTTCCGCTCGACGAAAACGTGACCGGGCGCCTGAAGGCGCTAACCGGCGGTGCTGGCGCGGACGTGGTGTACGACACGGTCGGCGGCGTCGCGTTTCAGAGCGCACTGAGTCTCGTCAAGCATCGCGGCCGGGTGCTGGAAATCAGCGCCACGGGTCAACGCCGCGTGGAATTCGACCTGATCGATTTCTACCACAACGAAACGCAATTGCTCGGCGTGGACAGCGCCAAGCTGGGCGTCGCCGAGTCGGCGCCGTTGATGACGGCGCTGGTGGAAGGCTTCGAAAGCGGCAAGCTGCAAGGGCCGGCTATCGCGCAGGAATTCCCGCTCGAACGTGCACGCGAAGCCTACGATGCAGTGGCCGCCGGCACGCGCGGCCGGGTCGTCATCACGATGTAATTGCCGAAGCGACCGGCGGGCGTGGCAGCCCGCCGGCATTCATTGACGCCTCTCATTGACGTATCCTCGCGCCGATACCTTTTCCATCACGGGGCGCCTCACGCTAAGATTGAGCCCGCGGGCCGGCGCGCAACGCTTGCAGCGTCGCTCGCGCATGTGCCGCCGCCATGCGCGCCGCCCGGAGATCACAAGAAAAGCTTCGCTCGGAGAATCAGATGTCTGAAGAATATGAAGTGCATGGTCCGCACGACCATGCGGTTGAACACGCCGGCCACCACGACGAGGACCCCTTTGCGAGCCGCATGGCCGTGATGACGGCGATCCTCGCGACGATCGGCGCACTGTGCGCCTACCAGAGCGGCAACAGCGAAAATCTGGCGCTGTACTACAAGAACGAAGCCGCCATTAAAAAGACCGAAGCGTCGAATCAATGGAGCTACTACCAGGCCAAGGGCGAGAAAGAAAATCTCGCTGACCTCGGCGCGGCGCTGTCGCTCGGTAATGCCGACGCGCACGCGAAGTTCGTCGCCGACGTCGACAAGTACAAGCAGCAGAAAGAGCCGATCCGCGCGAAGGCTGAAGCGATCGAAAAGGAAGTCGTGGACAACGACGCTAAAAGCGAAGCGCTGCTGCACGGCCATCATCGCTGGGCGCAGGCCACGACCTTGATTCAGGTGGCGATCGCCCTGTGCGCGATCACGTTGCTGACGCGCAAGAAATGGCTGCGCAATCTGTCGTTCGGTATCGCGGCAGCGGGTGTGGTCACTGCCGTCGTAGCGTTCTTTTCGGCTTGATTGCGCGAATGAAGTTTGCCGCGATGCTCGGCATGGCGTGCGCCAGTTGATCCGATAAGTTGCGTACGGTTCAATGCGCGATGCCGCGCGCGGCACGCTCGAGCAACAACTCGCGCTCGCGCGCATTGCGCGTCATGGCGGCAGCGCGTTCGAATTCGGCGCGCGCCTCTTCCACGCGGCCGAGTTTCTCCAGCAGATCGCCGCGCACGCTCGGCAACCAGTGATAGTTCGCGAGCGCCGCATCGGCCGCGAGCGCATCGACGATTTCCAGACCGGCAGCCGGCCCGAACGCCATGCCGACTGCCACCGCCCGGTTCAACTCGACCACGGGCGAAGGCGCCACCTGCGCCAACGCGTCGTACAACGCGACGATCCGCGCCCAGTCGGTCTCTTCGGCGCGGCGGGCGCGCGCATGACACGCGGCCAGTGCGGCCTGCAATGCATACGGACCGCTCGCGCCGCCCAATGCGTGCGAGGTGGCGAGCGCGGCCAGCCCGCGGCGGATCAAGAGCGGGTCCCAGCGGCTGCGGTCCTGGTCGAGCAGTAGCACCGGCCTGCCCTCGGCATCGGTACGCGCATGGGTGCGCGACGCCTGGATTTCCATCAACGCGACGAGGCCATGCACTTCGCTTTCGTCCGGCACGAGCCCGCTCAGCACGCGCCCCAGCCGCAGCGCTTCCTCGCACAACGCCGGACGCATCCAGTCGTCGCCGCCGGTGGCCGAATAGCCTTCGTTGAAAATCAGATAGATCACCTGCAGCACCGAGGCTAGCCGCGGCGCACGCGCATCCGCTTGCGGCACTTCGAACGGCACCTTGGCCGCCGACAGCGTGCGCTTGGCCCGCACGATGCGCTGCGCGATGGTCGGCTCGGGTACGAGAAACGCGCGGGCGATTTCGTCCGTGGTAAGGCCGCCGAGCAGGCGCAGCGTCAGCGCGACGCGTGCCTCGGTAGACAACACCGGGTGGCACGCCGTGAACACCAGCCGCAGCAGGTCGTCGCCGATGTCGTCGGCGCGTGCGGCATCGAGGGTATCGACGAAATCCGGCACGAGGTGCGCCTCCAATGCGTCGAGATCGTGGCCCAACTCCTCGCGCTTGCGGGCATGTAGCGCTTCCTGGCGCAAGCGGTCGAGGGCGCGGTTCTTCGCGGTCGCCATCAGCCACGCTCCCGGATTGTCGGGCACGCCCGCGTCAGGCCAATGCTCGAGCGCGGCCACCAGCGCGTCCTGCGCCAGCTCTTCGGCAAGTCCCACGTCGCGCACGATCCGCGCGACGTGGGCGATGACCTTGGCGGATTCGATCCGCCAGACTGCCTCGATGGCACGATGGGTGGCCGGCGTTGTCACGGCCTCAGCCCGCTGCCTTGGCGTTCGGATCCATGTAGATCAGCTCCCAGATGTGTCCGTCGATATCTTCGAAGCCATGCCCGTACATGAAGCCGTAGTCCTGCGGCGCGCGCGGCACCGTGCCGCCGGCGGCGAGCGCCTTCGCGACCAGCGCATCCACCTCGCCCCGGCTCTCGCACGACAGGCCCAACAACGCTTCGGTGCTTTCCTTCGGATTGCAAAGCGACTTGCGCGTGAAGGACTTGAACAGATCCTTGACCAGCAGCATGGCGTAGAGGTTCTCGCCGAGAATCAGACACGCGGCCTGCTCGTTGGTGAATTGCGCATCGAAGCTGAAACCGATCGCGCTGAAAAATGCCTTCGACCGTTCGAGGTCGTCGACGGCGAGATTGACGTAGATCTGCTTATGCATGATGAAATCCATTGACCCGCTTGTGTGTTCACTCGTGTGCTCGCTCGCGCAGCGCATGGCGCCGTAGTGCGTCACAGTGCGACGCTTATGCAGCGATCCAGCGTATTCAGTTCGCCTCGGCAAGCGTTTTCAGATTGCCCAGACCGTCTTCGAAATCCTTGCCGACCATCCGGTCCATGCTGATGAACACCTGCATCAGCTTCGACAGAAACGGCGCGGGCCCATGCATCGCCCACGTGACCTGAGTCTCGCCCGCCTCCGGCTTCAGCTCGAATTCGGCGATGTTATGGGCTTCGAACGGCTTGATGAAATCGAGGTTCAACGTCACGCTCGACGGCGCCGCCGTATCGACGATCTCCATCTGCCCCACGCCGACCTTTTCGCTTTGCCAAGCGTAACGGGCACCCTTGCCGCTTGGCGTGCCGCTGTAAGTGCCTTGCGTCGCGGGATCTTTGCGCAGGAACGGATTCCAGCGATTGAATTGATGCAGGTCGTCGATCAACCCGTAGATCCGCTCCGGCGGTGCCTTGATGCGCACGCTGCGTTCGATGCGAAAGTTGTCGGGCCGCGTCGCCGCGTAGATGAGCAGAAGACCCACCGCCGCAACGACGGCGATCAGAATGGCTTTGAGCATGATGAATCCTTTCGATGTGGCCGGATCGGCACCTCGTCCGGCGGCCGGATCGGCGTCGCGATTAATGTTTGGCCGCGTCCACTTTCTGGAAGCGCTCCAGATCCGGGCTCGGCTCGAAGTCCTCGAGTTCATACAGTTGCCGCACTTCGATTTCGCCTTCGGCCTGCTCGCCGAACTGCGCCGGAAACCGCCGCGCCCATTCCATGGCTTCTTCGCGGGAGCGAACCTGAATCAGTGTGTAGCCGGCGATCAGTTCTTTGGTTTCCGCGAATGGACCGTCGATCACCGTGCGCTTGCCGGCGCTGTAGCGGATGCGCCAGCCTTTCGAACTCGGTTGCAGGCCGGTCGCGTCGAGCAGCACACCGGCCTTGGCCAGTTCTTCATGGTAGGTGCCCATCGCGGCCATCAGGGCTTCGTCCGGCGGGCCACCGGCTTCGCTGACGGCAGTCGCCTTCACTATGATCATGAATCGCATCGCAGTCGCTCCTTGGGTGGCGAGTGGTAAGGGGAGAGCCGTTATCTCTTTGCTGGCTTCTTACTCACACGACGAGCGATGCGCGACCGGATCGACATATTTGTCGCGGGCCTAGGGAAAACCCCATGAAGATAGCCGCGAACGGGTGAAACCGCTTAGATGAAGCAGGGTTTGATTTTGCGGACTTCGACGGTGCACCACGAGGCCGCCGGGCAGGCTTGCGCGATCGCCACCGCTTCTTCACGGGTTTCACAATCGAGCAGGAAGAAGCCGCCGATCATTTCCTTGGCTTCGGCGAACGGTCCGTCGAGCAGTTTTGGCTGACCGTCGCGCACCTGCACGCGCACGGCGTCGGAGGCCAGCGATTCGACTGCGAGCAGCTTGCCGCGCTCTTTGAGGTCGGCGGCAAAACGCACCATCTGGTCATAGACCTCGCGCCCCGCCTTTTCGCCGCGTTCAATGCGTTGATCCGGGGGTTCGACGATAAGCAGCAGGTAAGACATGGTGTCTCCGATTGATCGCGCCGTGGACGTGAACGCCAGGCAGGCGTACGACGGCAAAAACGGGCTTACAGTTGGGTTGCGAAAAGCAGTCTAGCAAGCGCGGATGACTCCAGCAAACCCGTTTCACCGCCCGGGCGAATTATTCCGGCGTCGGCTCGGCTTCGAGGCCCAACCAGCTGACGCTCGACACGCCTTTCTCCATGCTCAGGCGGCTGGCGATGGTCTCAAGTTTGGGCTGGTCCTTCGGGTGCAGCTTGAGTGTCGCCGTCACCTCGATACGTTGCGGGTCGTCCTCGTAGTCGCGGCTGGTCAAACTCTGGAACGACAGCGGCGCGGACGACATCGAATTGGATAGTGCCGCACGGATGTGGACTTCGTCGGCTTCGCGGCAGACCACAGTCAGGGTGTATTCCCGCACGAGGTCGGCGGCTGATACCGGGGTGGTATTGATTGCACGGCTGACTTCGCGCAGGACGGTATTCGTGAGAAGTATGACAGCGGTCCCTGCGACGGCGGGGCCAAAGTGCCCCGCACCGCATAGCACGCCGACCGCGGCCGAACACCAGAGCGTGGCAGCCGTATTGACGCCTTGTATCGAGCCCTTGTCGCGCATGATGACGCCGCCACCGAGGAAGCCGACACCAGAGACGACGTAGGAGGCAATTTGCGTTACCCCTGTCGTCCCGGTTCCCGTCAACACACCAAGGGTGACGAACAGACAGGCACCGCTGGTGACGAGCGTAATCGTACGCAACCCTGCTGTTCGTTGACGCATCTGGCGCTCAAACCCAATGACCACCCCACATGCAAATGCAACGAGTAGCCGCAAAACAAAGTCCAGCGTCATGTTTGCCTGTTCATTTCGTATGGAGTGGTGGATAGCTTACAGCAGGGTTGTCGCAAGGCTATCTGCTACGGAGCGACTCTCCGAGGCAATATTTCCCGTAAACCAGACAATGTGACGGAACGTTGATTGGTTTTGCGCCGTTGGCCGGTACATCCGTGGAAACGCGCACACTATCCGCAGCGGGAGGCTCGCAGGTCTCGTGCAAGGATGCGAACATACTCAGCGTTATTGCCCCGACCGAAAGAAGAACGAATCCAAATGCGTGGTTGATGTACAAGCGGTTCATAGCAGTACCTCCTACCGGCTACGTTCAACCTCGTTCGCGTTGTCCAGATATGTACCAGGGCTCGGCGCTCGAAGATTTGAGCGTGCAGAAAACTTCTTGATGCAGCCTGTCTCGCTAACCTCGATGAGTTTCAGTACTGGGCCCGGACCGGTTGCGCCCTTCGCGACATCCACCGTCAGTCCCTGCCGCGTAACAGGCATTCACACGCGTGTTACGCGACAGTATTGGACAAGAGGCGGTTTTCTGTTTTTCTTGCGCAGTTACTCGCGTGCGCCCGATGCCGGTACACCCGATGCCGCATTGACTGTCGAGGCGGAATCGCTCGCATCAGCCGATGCGCTCGAGGCTGCAGCGCTCGTGTCCGACGCGGCAACAGTCGCGGACGCTGCTGACGCATTGCTGACAGGTCCTCCCGCCATGTCATCGTCGTCGTCCGCCTTGCTGCAGGCGGCAAGCGCTAGCATCGCTATCAGCGATGCCCCCAGGAGGAGCTTCTTCATCTTCAGGTCCATTTTCTTGTATGTGTAGTTAGCTAAAAAAGATTTCAGCGCAGCCTATCTGCTCCCACGAACTCATAGACGTTGCAGACACGCTCCTGCCGATACAGATAAGCTTGATGGAGCCTTCAGGACATCGCTCGAATCGTTCGAATCACTCCGATTACCAGGACTGCCCAAACCAGCCCCATCAAGATGCAGGCCCACGCGACGATAAGAAACCATTCAGTGAGGCTGAGTGGTCTGTCTCGTGAAGTCCTGCGGCCGCGCGCCATCCCGCCGTGCGGTCGACGACACCCCGCAAGCCGCACTGCGCGTGCAGAGAGAATTCGATTCCGGCTCACGACATCCACCTTCACGCTTTGAGTTCCCGTCGCCAGGCGACGACGGGATGTTTAGCGAATGACTGAAAGTGCGATCGGCGCGGGCGTTTGTTTTATTTCAGGAACGTCATCTGCACGACCTTCACGACAACCAGGCCAACGGCCAGCAGCAGGTAGCCGCGCAGCACACCCATCCAGACACGCTTGGCCAGCGTGAG
>NZ_WOEZ01000194.1 GCF_013177735.1 Paraburkholderia elongata
CCGTCGACCCGCACGGCCAACGCGCGCTCGCCCGGCTCGATGCGCTCGGCGAGTCCCGACGACAACTGGGTTTCGAGCACCGGCGAGTCCACGCCGATCTCCGCGTTCGGCACGCGGCCGGTCAGTTGCGCCGGATCGGTGAAGGCGCCGTTCGGATTGATCGGCAGCGACTGCACGCGCAATTCGTCGAAGGTGATCGGCTTGCCTGCCGGCAACGTGCGGGTGGCCACCACCACCGGGAAGCTTGCGTGCGTGGCGGAGGTCACGGCCACCGGCGCCGGACGGCGCGACAGCGTCCACGCGAACAGGCCGAGCAGCAACGCGACCGCGATCAGCACGCCGGCAAGAATTTTGGTCAGATTCGGCATGACGACTCGCTGCTTCGGTTAAACGATGCCGTGCCGCACGAGCGCTCGAAGCCGCATCGATGGACATAAAGATTGGGAGCCGGCGCGCGTGTCACTGAATGTTCTCCGGGTTGAGTTGCACCGTGGCGCTGCTCGACAGGGCGTTGGGTAATGTGAAACTCATTAGCGGCAAGCTCGGCACGAGCGGATTGGCCTGGTAGTTGTAAGTCAGCGAGACGTTCACGCACTGCATCGCGTTACCCGGGCCGCAAGGTGCGGAAGACGGCGTGCATTGCGCGGATTGCGCCAGTGTCGCGATCATCAGCTTGGCCGCCGCGCAGGCGGCGTTGCCGCGATTGACGAGCGCGTTTTGCAGCGACGTGTTGCTCTGCCAGTTCAGCGCGGCGCGCGCGCCTTCTTCCGCGGCGAGTGTCAGGTTCTGCTGCGCCACGAAGATCAAACTGAAAGTAACGATCACGTACAGAACGGTGAAGAACAGAGGGAACAACAACGCGAACTCGATAGCCGTCGAGCCCCGTTGCGCACGCGCGCGGCACACCTGGATGCGCTTGAGCGACGCGCGCGCAGGCTTGGTTGCTGGCGGTTTCATCGCAGCCCCCCGGCCAGTCCTTGCAGCACAAGCCATGCACTGGCGGCCACCGTAAGACATGCAGCGTACGGCGTGGAAGTTTTGCCGGCCAGTTCGAAAGTCGCGCCGTGGTGACGGACCAAACCGGCGAGCCGTGTGCGCGTCGCAATCAACAGCCAGAGCGCATGAACACCCGCGGCGAGACTAGCCGCCATCCACAGGCCGAGCAACGCCTGCATGCCGCACCACGCGCCCAGGACGGCGAACACTTTGACGTCCGCCGCGCCCATCACACCGAGCGCGAAGAATGGCAACAACGCGGCCAGACCGACCAGCGTTCCAATGCCCGCCTGGGTCCACGACACGCCGAAAGGCCCGCATTGAAGAAACGCGCAGCCGAACGCCGCCACCAAACCGGCGACGATAACTGAATTGGAAATACGCCGGCTTCGGCAGTCACTTATAGCAACCACCGCGGCCCAGGCGATAAATAACAAAATACCAACGGAGACATTCATTTCGCACTCGACAGGCGAAGCAACGCCATGCGAATTGCAATGCAATTCGCATTAGCCATTTGGCGATGCGTTAGAAAACGCCGACGATGCGAGCAGACGTAATAACGCCGGCCGCTTCGCGGGACGCTTGCAGGTTGCCTTTTTAGCCGCCGGCTGAGGCACCAGTCGGGATTGCGGCCGCGACGTTGCCAAGCGCAGTCTTGAGATTCGTGCCGATCGACGTTACCGACGCAACGATGACGAGTACCACTAACCCCGCGATAAGACCATATTCGATGGCCGTTACAGCCCGGTTATCTCTCAGGAAGCGTTGTGTGAATTTTTTCATTCTTACCCTCGGACTTTCATTTATTTCGTTTGTTTACGTGCTGCTTCGGATGACGGAGTCTTGAGCGCTGCGGACCATTGGTCTCTCATTCCTGGTCCTGCGTGTTGCGCTGCAGAAGCACCGCCTTGCAGTCGGCTTCAATAAAACAGATGTCGATGAGCTGTCTGTTCGATTACGCACCTCCCTCGTCAATCCTTGATGCTTTCCGGGTTTTATAGCCGAACAATCATATTTAAGCAATTGTCCGCTGCCCCTAGCTCGATGCCATATGAGTTTTCGCGTCGTACTCAGGTTAACGGCAGTTCGTGCGTTGCAGCACATAGGAATAACCATAAGTTAGATTCGCTGCACTAATTATTTGTTTGAACAGAACGTTTCAAGCGTTCGGACCCTCCCGTTGCGCTTGCGTTACGCCGTGTTTCGTAACGGCGCGCGCAGCTCGTTACGTTACGCAGCCCTCGCAAACGTTTAGCAAATTCATTTTCGCGCGGTATATCTGAGTTAGCGGATGCTTCATCAATTCCTCGCAAAGCCATATCACGCATGGTTTCACGCCCCTCGGTATAGAAATATTCTGCATTAGTCAGTCGAAATGGCACGGCTCATGCAGAGACAAGCACGCAGCAACACCCAATAACACATGCGATGCGAGGGCGACATGAACATTCAAACGGCCAACACCACAGTAAGAACAACCTTGATTGCGGCCAGCGTGGCAGCGATGCTTTCTCTTGGTGCTTGCGGAGGCTCCGGAGCCCTGAGTTCCGGCACCGGCAGCGGCCGTAGCGGTAGCGGCTCCGCCGGCGGCACACTTTCCACCGCCAGCAGCGGCAGCGGTTCGATGGGCTCGGGCGGTTCCGGCACCAGCAGCACCGGCTCGGGAAGCAGCTCCGGTACCGGCACGGGAACAAGCACGACCCCAGTCGCGAATGCGCTCGGCACAGTAGTCGGCAACACCGGCGGTGTGGTCAGCGATGCCGGCTCGACGGTCTCGAGCATCGGTACCGTGATCGGCTCGCAAACCCTGCCCGGCGTCAGCCCGCAAACCACCCAGGCCGCCGGCGGCATCGTGCAGCAAGTCGGCTCGGCGGTCTCGACGCTTGGCAACGGCGTATCGCAGGGACTCGGCCAACTCGGCACCGGCGGCGACGCGGTCGGCACGACGGTCTCGAGCCTCGGTGGCGTGGTCGGTCATGTCGGCGGCGCAGTGACGGATGCAGGCAACCTTGTAACGAGTCTCGGCAGCGGCCCGCTCGCGCCGTTGGCGGCCATCACCACACCGCTCGGCGGCGTCGTCAATACGCTCGGCGGCGCAGTGACCAACGGCGGCAGCACGCTCACCACCGCGCTCTCGACGGGTCCGGTTCAGCAAGTCACGCAAACGCTCAGCACCGCGATCACGCCGATTACGTCGATGCTCGCCGCGACGACTCAGACGGTTTGCAACACCACGGGCCTCGGTACACCGCTAAACGGCCTGCTCTCGACCCTCGGCGGCGGTCTGGGCAAGGCCGGCACGCTGATCAGCGCAACCGGCGGCAACCCGATCACGGCCTCTCTTGGCCATACGGTCACGGATACGGGCACCATCGTCACATCGGTGGGCGGCCTCCTCACCGGCGGCACCGGCGGCAATCCGCTGGCGCCGCTCACCAGCGCACTCGGCGGCCTGACCGGCGGCACTAGCAGCGGTCCGCTCGCTCCGCTCACCAGCGTACTCGGCGGCTTGACCGGCGGCACCAGCAGTGGCCCGCTCGCTCCGCTCACCAGCGCACTCGGCGGCTTGACCGGCGGCACCAGCAGCGGCCCGCTCGCCCCGCTCACCAGCGCGCTCGGCGGCTTGACCGGCGGCACCAGCAGTGGCCCGCTCGCTCCGCTCACCGGCGCACTCGGCGGCCTGACCGGCGGCACCAGCAGCGGCCCGCTCGCCCCGCTCACCGGCACGCTCGGCGGCTTGACCGGCGGCACCAGCAGTGGCCCGCTCGCTCCGCTCACCGGCGCACTCAGCAGCGCAACTGGCGGCCTCGGCGGCGCCTCGAGCGGCGGCAGCCCGTTGGCGCCTGTTACTGGCCTGCTCTCGAACGTGACCAACGGCCTGAGCAGCGCGACCGGCGGCAGCAGCAGCCCGCTCGCCCCGGTTACCGGCTTGCTGTCGAGCGTCACCGGCGCGCTCGGCGGCGTCACGACCACGGCGGCCGCCACGCCGACCACGACGACTACCACCTCGACCAACTCGAGCCCCGGCCTGTCGCTGTCGAGCACCAGCAGCAAGGGAACGGGCAGCAACCCGCTCGCCCCGGTGACGTCGCTCGTCGGCGGCCTGCTCGGCGGTCTGACGAAGAAGTAAGCAATGCCGTCGCAGCCATCGAACGAAGCGCAGTAACCGGAGACCCGGCGTCCGGAACCCGGAGTGCGGCCCGCCAGCCGCGCCCCGGCTCTGCCGGAACCTGGCTGAATTGAGCCGCGCCGCTCAGACACCCGTTGCACCGGCGCACGGAACCTACGCACTCGACACCTAGAAGACACTGAGGAGCACACATGTCCATCCAACGTTTTTTTACTCTCCATGCGGCGTGCGCGACCGTGTCGTCATTGCGCGCATCGTTGATCGCCGTAGCGGTCGCCGGCTTGCTCGCGGCGTGTGGCGGCAACACCGTCAGCTCGCCGCCGAGCGTATCCGGCAGCGGTAACGCCGGCGGCGGGGGTTCGACCACCGGCGGCCCGCCCCCCACCTCGACGTCGAGCACCAACGGCGTCGCCACCGCCGCCGCACAGACCACCAGCGACCTCGGCAACACGATCGCCTCGCAGACCATCCCGGGCCTCAGCCCGCAAGTCACGCAAGGTCTCGGCAACGCGGTGTCGAGTACGAGCAGCACACTGAACTCGCTCGCCAATGCGGTGAGCGGCGGCGTCGGGCAAATCGGCACGACCTCCAATCCGGTCGGCACCACGGTCGCCGGACTCGGCTCGGTGGTCAGCTCGACAAGCGGTGTCGTGCAAGGTCTGAGCACCGCGGTCGGCGGCCTCGGCACCGGCAATCTCGCGCCGCTGTCGCCGCTCACCACGCCGCTTGCAACCGTGCTTTCCACGACCGCCGGGGCACTAGACGCCGGTGGCGCGACGCTCGGCAATTCGCTCGCTTCCGCGCCGGTGCAACAGATCACCCAGCCGATCAGCACGGCGATCACGCCGATCGTGCAGACCGCCGGACTCGTGACGCAGACGGTCGGCACGCAGACCGGCCTCGGCGCGCCGGTCGGCGGCGTGCTCGCGCAAATCGGCGGCGCGTTGAGTTCGGCCGGCTCGCAAGTGGGCGCGACAACGCAGAATCCGGTCGGCGCCGATCTCGGCACGCTGGTCGGCTCGCTCGGCAACACGGTGACCAACGCCGGCGGCCTCGTCAATCCGAACGGCCCGAATGGCGCGAATCCGACTCCCGGCTTGATTACAAGCCTCGTCGGCGGCACGAACGTGGCCGTCGTCAATGGGCCGCCTGCCAACGGCAGCCCGTTCGGCCCGCTGCAAAACTCGCTCGCAAGTCTCGGGCTCGGCAACAACCCGCTCGGCTCGCTGTCGACGCTGCTCGGCGGCACACCGCTGTCCGGCCTGACCTCGGTGCTGGGCGGCGCGCCCTTGGGCTCGCTGACCTCGGCGACGGGCGGCTCGCCGCTGAGTTCGCTGACCTCGGTGCTGGGTGGCACGCCCTTGAGTTCGCTGACCTCGGCGTTGGGCGGCACGGCTAGCGCATCGAATCCGCTGTCGACGGTGACCGGCGCGCTCTCCGGCGTCACCAGCAGCGCATCGGGCAGCAGCGGCAGCGGTGGCGGCCCGCTCGCCCCCGTAACCGCGCTCGTCGGCCAGTTGACCGGCACGCTCAACTCGGCGGCCGGCTCGACGAGCAGCTCGAGCAGTCCGACGGGCGGCTTGACGACGCTACTCGGCGGCTTGGTGCCGGTGAGCCATAAGTAGTCCGCATAAGTCGCTCATCGATGCCGCGCGCATAAGACGTCCCGTCAGACGTTCCATTACGCAGTGTGCATAAGCAGTCCCGCCTCATCACGTGCTCCGCGCTTTTGCAGACGATGCTCAAGCCCGACGGAGCACGTGACGTAATACATGCAGCATGGCAGTATGCGTCGAGCCACACATAAGCGATCGCGACCAGCCCGGCCAGGCGGCGCGTCCGCAAGACAAGAACGGCATACGAGGAAAATCCGATGAAACTCGGGTACGGTAGCAAATGGACCCTTCTGCTCGCTGCTATTGCGGCGAGCGCGATGCAGGTAGAAGCACAAGCACAGTCACGCCCGGCCAGCCCGACAGTCGGCGGCAACCCGCTCGATTCGCTGCCGCAGATCAAGGCGCCCGACAAAGGCCCGAACGTGACCCTGCAGGTCGCACCGCAAGCCCCCCAACTTCAGGAACTGCTCGCCCGCCATCTGACGCCTTCAAAGATTCAGGTCGAAGGCGTGAAGTCCATTCCGTTCGACGAAGTCGCGCAACGCTTCACTCCCCTCGTCGGCAAAGACATCACCATCGCCGATCTGATGCAGGTCACCGACGGCGTCACGAAGCTGTATCAGGAGCGCGGCTATGCGCTCTCGTTCGCGTTCATTCCCGCGCAGACGTTCGAGGGTGGCGTGGTGCGCGTGACTGTGGTGGAAGGCTACGTGTCTGTGGTCAAGGTGACGGGCAACCCGGGCGTGGTCGAAGACAAGATCCGCGCGATCGCCGACCACATCGTCGCCGACCGGCCGCTCAAGCGCGCCACCTTCGAGCGCTACATCCACGTGCTGGGCCTGTTGCCCGGCGTGAAAGTCGCGGCCAACGTGCCGCCGCCGCAGGATACCGACGGCGCCACCACACTCGAACTGAACGTGGAGCGCAAACCGTTCGACGTCAGCACCGGGATCGATTTCAACCATCCCGGTGTGCAGGGTCTACTGACTGCTACCGAGAACGGTCTGACCGCGCTCGGCGAACAATTGAGCGTATCGGCGTTGCTGCCGAAGGGTCGCGATAACGTGACCTATCTCGCTGCGCACGCTACGGTACCGGTCGGCAGCGATGGACTGATCGCGAAGATCGACGCGTCGCACTACCGCGGCAATCCGGTCGACAATCCCGGCCTGCCCTCCTACATCCAACGCACGGTCATCAACGACAAGGTCGGCGGCTCGCTCGCCTATCCGATCCTGCTGAACGACACGCACATCCTGATCGGTACGGCCTCGGTCTATGCGTCGCACGACGAGGACCGCTACAACAACCAGCAGACCGGGGCGCAGATCGGCTTGCGCTCGCAAGTGCGCGTGATGCAATTGCAGGCCGATTACAGCAACGTGCAAACCGGCCAGGTGCGCCGCGCGAGTATCACGGTGGCGAAGGCATTCGATATCCTCGGCGCATCGAAATCCGGGGACTCGAACGTTCCTGGCACAACCGTCACGAATCCGGCGTCGATCAACTTCGTGCGCACCGGCGCAAGCTTTTCGCAAACCAACGAGTGGCCGTTGAAGATCGGCACCGCGGTTTCGTTGACCGGCCAATACAGCGCCGTCTCGCTGCCGACGTCGGAACAGATCTCGTTCGGCGCGCAACGTTTCGCGCTGGGTTATGAGCCGGGCGAGGCGTCGGGCGATTCGGGCTGGGGGGCCACGTTCGAAGTCAACCGGGCGTTCACGCCGGGCTTCACCTATCTGCGCACCTTCACCCCCTACGTCTCGTTCGACATGGCCCGCGTCTATCTGCATGCAGGGACGCCGTCGCCGTCGAAGCTTTCGTCGATTGCGTTCGGCTTCCGGATATCGGACGCGAAGTATTACAGCCTGGATTTGTCGGTGGCCAAGCCGATCGGCGACGCACCGGTGGAGAGCGCGTCGCGCAGCCCACGCATCAACGCGACGTTCTCGTACCAGCTGAACTGATGTTCAAAAGTGCCGCGCCCGATTAGAGGTTCCACTATCAAACGGCGCGCGCACTTTCACGCGCACTTCACGTATTCTGCGCTGACGATGTGCGACTGGCGGCACCCAAGCCACGAGTCGCAGACCGATGTAGCCGAAGTTGAACCTGAGGGACAGTGCCAGGCATAACAGGCACACCAGGCATCACGGCGGCCGGCGACTGAAAACCGCCCGAGATGCCAATAACGCCGCGCGACCATGATCGCGCCGTCTTTAATCAAGGAGGAAGACAATGATGCAATTCACTCAACGCGCGCGCGCAATCGCGCTTCGCACAGCCAAACATGCCGCCCTCGCCGGCGTGCTGCTCGCCAGCGCCGTCACGGCAATGGCGCAGGCCGATTCCCCGATTGGCACGTGGCAAACCATCGACGACAGCACCGGCCAGCCCAAGGCGCTCGTGCAAATTGCGCAGGACAGCAGCGGCTCGCTGAACGGCAAGGTGATCAAGGGACTCGGTGCGAACGATAAACCGGATCGCCGCTGCACTGAATGTACGGACGCGCGCAAGGACCAGTTGATTCTCGGCATGACGATCATCAACGATATGAAAAAGGACGGCGACGGCTGGGATCAGGGGCAGATTCTCGACCCGGAAAACGGCAAGGTCTACAAGTGCAAGATGCACCTGGAAGATGGTGGGAACAAGCTGGTGGTGCGTGGCTACATTGGCGTTTCGCTGCTGGGCCGCTCGCAAACCTGGATTCGTCAGCAATAGTGCGCGAGTAGTTCAGGCGCCGATGCTTGAGCTTGATATGCGAAGGGGGGGTCCATCAAGACCGCTATGGCCGCCAGGATGGAACCAGAAAAAACGGCCGACGATCGCCATCGTCCGGCCGTTTTTTTGTTTGAGTTTGGCTGGTTGGCGTCGTCATGCAGCGTGCTTGAAGGGCGACGTATACGCGAACGGCGAAGACGGTAACGGCTTGACCGATGCCGGGCTATACGCCGTGGGCACCGTGGCCGGAACTTTGTCTGCGTCAACGCTCTTCTGCTCCGCGCCCACATGCGTGCGCATGCGCGCTTCCATCAGGTTACAGAGTTCTTCGCTCGCTGCGCCGAACAGCTGGTCCATGACGCGCTTGAGCACGCCGGACTCATACCATGCCTTGAAGCGGCGATGGCAGGTTTGATACGACGGATATTTGCGCGGCATGGCGGACCAGGTCGCGCCGCTATACATCACCCACAGCACGCCGTTGAGCACCGAGCGCGTGTTGGCAAGCGGCCGGCCACGCAGTTCGGAGCGCGGACGCAGTTCAGGGAGCAACGGTGCAACACGTTGCCATTCTTCATCATTGATATCACGGTACGGATTCATGGTTTCTCCTTTGTCAGAACCATGACAAAGAAGATATCCAGTCGTCCGCGGGCGGAATATAAGACCAATCCGAATCTTGAAAATACGCCTTCAGACTCCGCCTCTTCGGCGAGCGGACCGTGATCTATCGCAAAAGCATCCGCGTCCGCGTCCGCGTCACGCCGCGGCTTAAGTCAGCGACGTATCGACGATCCGGCGCGGTGTGTCGAGATACTCTTTCGATTGCATTTCGACGATGCGCGACACCGTGCGCGTGAATTCGTTGGCCATCGGACCGTCCACATACAACTGATCGGGCGGCACCGCTGCCGACATCAGCAGCTTGACCTTGTGGTCGTAGAACACGTCGATCAGCCACGTGAAGCGGCGCGCCTCCGAGGCCATGCGCGCCGACATCTGTGGCACGCCGGACAGGATCACCGCGTGAAAACGGCTCGCCAGTTCCAGGTAGTCGTTCTGCGAGCGCGGACCGCCGCACAATGTCGCGAAATCGAACCATACGACGCCGTCAGCACGCCGTAGCGCCTTCAGCTCCCGCTTTTCGATGTGCAGGATCGGGCTCTCATCAGGAACCGCTGCAAGGCGCGAAAATGCATCGCGCAATGCTTTGTCCGCAGCCGCGCCGAGCGGCGTGTGATACACCTCGACCTGGGCCAGCGTGCGCTTGCGGTAGTCGATACCCGCGTCGACATTGATCACATCGAGCTTCGACTTGATCAGTTCGATTGCCGGCAGCATGCGGTCGCGATGCAGACCGTCCGGATACAACGTGTCCGGATCGTAGTTGGACGTCATCACGAATTGCACGCCGTTCTCGAACAGCTTGTCGAGCAGACGGTAGAGAATCATCGCATCGGCAATATCCGAGACGTGGAATTCGTCGAAACAGATCAGCCGGTAGCGCTTGGCGATACGACGCGCGAGTTCGTCGAGCGGATCGGCCGTGCCCTTCAGGTCTTCCAGTTCGCGATGCACCTCGCGCATGAACTCGTGGAAATGCAGCCGCGTTTTGCGCTGCACCGGCACGATCATATAGAAGCTGTCCATCAGAAAGCTCTTGCCCCGCCCTACGCCGCCCCACATGTACACGCCGCGTGGAAGATCCGGGTGGATGATCAGTTTCTTGAACGCATTCGAGCGACGCGATTTGTACTCGACCCACTCTTCATAGCACCGCTGCAGACGGTCGACCGCCGCGCGTTGCGCCGGGTCCGATTGATAACCCCGCGTCTGCAGTTCTTTTTCGTAGTATTCGGTGACGTTCATTGTGTTGCTGCAAAAAAGAAAGGCGGGAGGGAGTGAACCCGCCCGCCTTTGTGGTGATGCCAGAGTGCTGCGATCAGTCAGGCGTGCGCGTGATTACATGTTCAGCGCGCGCTTGTCCACGGCCAGAGCCGCTTCGCGCATGACTTCCGACAGCGACGGGTGCGGATGGCAAATGCGGCCGATGTCTTCCGACGCCGCCTTGAATTCCATCGCCACCACGGCTTCCGCGATCAGGTCCGATGCGTTTGCCGAGATGATGTGCACGCCCAGCAGCTCGTCGGTCTTCGCGTCGGCGATCATCTTGACGAAACCATCCGCCTTGTTGATGCCCAGCGCGCGGCCGTTCGCCATGAACGGGAACTGGCCCGTCTTGATCTCGCGGCCTTCGGCCTTCAGTTGCTGTTCCGTCTTGCCGACCCACGCGATTTCCGGTTCGGTGTAGATCACCCACGGAATGCAGTTGTAGTCGATGTGCGGCTTTTGACCGTCGATGATTTCAGCAACCATCACGCCTTCATCTTCAGCCTTGTGCGCGAGCATCTGGCCACGCACCACGTCGCCGATCGCGTACACGTTCGGGACAGCCGTTGCGCAGTGGTCGTCGACGTCGATGAAGCCGCGTTCGTTCGCCTTCAGGCCGATGGCTTCGAGACCGAGGTCGTCGGTGTTCGGCACGCGGCCGATCGACACGATCAGGCGGTCCGCTTCCAGCTTCTGCGCGTTGCCGTCCTTGTCCGTGTAGTTCAGCGTGACGCTGTTGTCGGTCGTCGTCACTTCGCCGACCTTCACACCCACGTGGATGTCGAGGCCCTGCTTCTTGAACTGCTTGGCCGCTTCCTTCGCGAGAGCCTGGTCCGCCGCGCCGAGGAATTCCGGCAGCGCTTCGAGCACCGTGACTTCAGCACCCAGACGGCGCCACACCGAGCCGAGTTCCAGACCGATCACGCCCGCGCCGATCACGGCCAGCTTCTTCGGTACCGTGTCGAAGCTCAATGCGCCTTCGTTGTCGGCGACGATCTTGTTGTCGACCGGAATGCCCGGCAGATGGCGCGCCTTCGAACCCGTTGCAATGATGACGTTCTTCGCCGTCACGACTTCGGTTTCGCCTTCACCGCTCACTTCGATCTGCACGCCGGCGTCCGTCTTGCCGGTGAACTTGCCATGGCCCTTGAGCCACGTGATCTTGTTCTTGCGGAACAGGAATTCGATACCCTTGGTCATCTTCTCGACGATGCCTTCCTTGCGGGCCAGCATCTTCGTGATGTCGAGCTTTACGTCCGACACGTTGATGCCGTGATCGGCGAGGTGATGCTGCGCGTTTTCAAATTCTTCCGACGACGCGAGCAGAGCCTTCGACGGAATACAACCCACGTTCAGGCAGGTGCCGCCGAGCTTCAGCGCGCCGGCCGGGTTCTTCCACTTTTCGATACATGCGACGGTCTTGCCGAGTTGCGCTGCGCGGATTGCGGCGATGTAGCCGCCGGGGCCGGCGCCGATCACGACGACGTCAAATTCTTTGGACATGACAATCCTTTTTATGACGGAACGACGCGCGGCCACGCTTCGTGGCGGGCGTCGCTCCAGTACTGCGGAATGCGAAAGACGTGATGCTTATATGGCGCCGACTCGCATGACCAAGCCGACGCCAGCCGAGCCAGTGCTTACAGGTCGAGCAGCAGGCGCGCCGGGTCTTCCAGCGCATCCTTCATGGCGACCAGCGACAGCACCGCTTCGCGACCGTCGATGATCCGGTGGTCGTACGACAGCGCCAGATAGTTCATCGGACGGATCACGATCTGGCCGTTTTCGACCACAGCGCGTTCCTTCGTGGCGTGCACGCCCAGAATGGCGGATTGCGGCGGGTTGATAATCGGGGTCGACAGCATCGAACCGAACACACCACCGTTCGAGATCGAGAACGTACCACCCGTCATTTCTTCGATCGACAGCTTGCCGTCCTTGGCCTTCTGGCCGAATTCGGCAATCTTCTTCTCGATTTCAGCGAGGCTCAACTGATCTGCATTGCGCAGGATCGGCACCACCAGGCCACGCGGCGAACCGACAGCGATACCGATGTCGAAGTAGCCGTGATAGACGATGTCGTTACCGTCGATCGAAGCGTTCACCAGCGGGAATTTCTTCAGCGCGTGAACAGCCGCCTTCACGAAGAACGACATGAAGCCCAGCTTCACGCCATGTTCCTTTTCGAACTTGTCTTTGTACTTGTTGCGCAGGTCCATCACCGGCGCCATGTTCACTTCGTTGAACGTGGTGAGGATGGCGTTGGTTTGCTGCGACTCGAGCAGACGCTCGGCGATACGCGCACGCAGACGCGACATCGGCACGCGCTGTTCCGGGCGGTCCTTCAGCCATTGGTCGGCCGATGCCGGTGCCTTAACGTCCGGCAGCGACGGCTTCGCAGCCTTCGGTGCGGCAGCCGGTGCCGGTGCAGCCTTGGCAACCGGTGCCGGTGCGGCTTGACCCGCGGTCAGCACGTCACCCTTGGTGATGCGGCCGTCGCGGCCCGTGCCGGCGACGTCGCCCGCGCCCAGACCCTTCTCGGCCATCAGCTTGCCGGCAGCAGGCGAAGCAGCGGTGTTCGCACCCGTTGCGGATGCAGCCTGAGCGGCCGGCGCAGCAGCCGGTGCCGGTGCCGATGTGGCGGCGGGCGCCGGCTTCACTTCGGCTTCGACAGCAGCGGCGCCTGCCGTGCCTTCAGTGTCGATCTTGGCGATCACCTGATCCGCAACGACGATGTCGCCGTCGTTCGAGATCACTTGTGCGAGCACGCCGGCGGAGGGTGCCGGCACTTCGAGCACGACCTTGTCGGTCTCGATTTCGATGAGAATTTCGTCTTGAGCAACAGCCTCGCCGGGCTTCTTCTTCCACTGCAGCATCGTGGCTTCCGAGACCGACTCGGAGAGCTGGGGAACCTTGACTTCAACAATAGCCATTATGAATATCCTGAATACGTATCGGGTGACGGCGCGCGATCTATGGACCCGCGACGACCGCCTGCGAACCATAACTGCCGCGAATGAACCTTCAGACGCGGCACGGGAAAGCGCATCGCGCTTTCCCGGTTCGTCTGTTTTGGTTATTTAGCGATCGACGCGCTCTTGAGGCGACCGAAAGCGCCTTCGATCAGCGCCTTCTGCTGCTCGTAGTGCTTCGCGTAGTAGCCGACTGCCGGCGAGGCCGAAGCCGGACGTCCGCTGTATGCCAGCTTCTGCCCGTCCTTCATGCCTTCCTTCAGGTGGTGCTCGATGTAGAACCACGGGCCTTGATTCTGCGGCTCGTCCTGCACCCAGACCACTTCGGTCGCGTTGTCGTACTTCTTCATTTCCGCTTCGAACTGCTTATGCGCGAACGGATAGAGCTGTTCGATACGGATGATCGCGACGTCGTTCGACTTCGATTCACGGCGATGTGCCAGCAGGTCGTAGTACACGCGGCCCGAGCAGGCCACCACACGCTTGACCTTCTTCGCTTCGATGGCTTCGTCGATTTCGCCGAGAATCGGCTGGAACGCGCCCTTCGCCAGCTCGGACAGATCCGACACGGCTTCCTTGTGGCGCAGCAGCGACTTCGGCGTAGCGACGATCAGCGGCTTGCGGAACAGGCGGATCATCTGACGGCGCAACAGGTGGAAAATCTGCGCCGGCGTGGTCGGTTGAACGACCTGCATGTTGTGGTCTGCGCACAGTTGCAGGAAACGTTCGATACGTGCCGACGAGTGCTCCGGACCTTGACCTTCGTAGCCATGCGGCAGCAGCATCGTGAGACCCGAAACACGGCCCCACTTCACTTCACCCGACGAGATGAACTGGTCGATCACGACTTGCGCGCCGTTCACGAAGTCGCCGAACTGCGCTTCCCACGCGACGAACGTATTCGGTTCAGCGGTCGAGTAACCGTATTCGAAGCCCACCACCGCTTCTTCCGACAGCACCGAGTCGATCACCGTGAACTTCGCCTGACCTTCGGCGATGTTCTGCAGCGGCACGTACGTGCCGTCGTTCCAGCGTTCGCGGTTCTGATCGTGCAGCACCGCGTGACGGTGCGTGAACGTGCCGCGGCCCGAGTCCTGACCGGTCAGGCGCACCGCGTAGCCCGATGCGACCAGCGACGCGAATGCCAGGTGTTCGCCCATGCCCCAGTCGAGCTTTGCTTCACCACGGCCCATCGCGCGACGGTCGTTGATGACGCGCTCAACCAGCGGGTGAACCTTGAAGTTTTCCGGGATCGTAGTGACGCGTTCCGCGAGGCGCTTCAGCTCAGCCAGCGGCACTGCCGTGTCGGCTGCGTCGGTCCACTTGCGGTTCAGGAACGGAACCCAATCCACCGCATACTTGCTCTTGTAGTTCGAGAGCACCGGGTCGATCGTATGATGGCCTTCGTCCATCGCCTTGCGGTATGCCTTAACGAATTCGTCTGCGTCAGCAGCCGTGATCACGCCTTGCTGCACCAGCTTTTCAGCGTACAGCGCGCGCGTGCCCGGATGCTTCGCAATCGTCTTGTACATCAGCGGCTGCGTGACAGCCGGCGTGTCCTGCTCGTTGTGACCCAGCTTGCGGAAGCAGACGATGTCGACGACGACGTCCTTGTGGAACTGCATCCGGAAGTCGATGGCGAGCTGCGTAGCGAGCACGACCGCTTCAGGATCGTCACCGTTCACGTGCAGCACCGGCGCCTCGATCATCTTGACGACGTCCGAGCAGTACAACGTGGAGCGCGAGTCGCGCGGGTCCGACGTCGTGAAACCGATCTGGTTGTTGATGACGATGTGCAGCGTGCCGTGCGTGCCGTAACCGCGCGTTTGCGCGAGGTTCAGCGTTTCCATCACGACGCCCTGGCCTGCGAAGGCCGCATCGCCGTGGATCTGCACCGGCAGCACTTGCAGGCCGCTGTCGTCGCCGCGACGGTCCATACGCGCCTTCGCCGAACCTTCGACCACCGGGTTGACGATTTCGAGGTGCGACGGGTTGAACGCGAGCGACAGGTGAACCGGGCCGCCATCGGTCGAGACGTCCGACGAGAAACCCTTGTGGTACTTCACGTCGCCAGCCGGCAGGTCGTCGACGTGCTTGCCTTCGAATTCGGCAAACAGATCCGCCGGCATCTTGCCGAGCGTATTGACCAGCACGTTCAGACGGCCACGGTGGGCCATGCCGATGACGATTTCCTGGACGCCGTTGGCGCCGCCATGACGCACGACTTCGTCCATCGAGGCGATGAAGCTTTCACCGCCTTCGAGCGAGAAGCGTTTCTGGCCGACGTACTTGGTGTGCAGGAAGCGCTCGAGGCCTTCAGCGGCCGTCAGGCGATTCAGGATGTGCTTTTTCTTTTCATTGGAGAAGTTCGGCGTCGAACGGATCGACTCGAGCTTCTCTTTCCACCAGCGCTTCTGTTCCGGATCGCTGATGTACATGTACTCGGCGCCGATCGTGCCGCAGTACGTGTCACGCAGGGCCTGGACGATCTCGCGCAGCGACGCACGCTCGAACCCGAAATACAGATTCGTGGCGCTGAACTCCTGGTCCATGTCGGCTTCGGTGAAGTCGTAGAACGCGGGTTCAAGTTCGGGGATAGCGGGACGTTCGCGGCGCTTCAGTGGATCGAGATTGGCCCATTGCGAGCCGAGGAAGCGATATGCGCCGATGAGGGACTGCACATAAACTTGCTTGCGGGAGGTAGCGAGATCTTCGCCGCCGGCCGCCGTGCGCGGGATGAAGGCATTCGCCTTGGCCCGTTGCGCAAACGATTCGACGATCGGGCCATGGGCCACGTCGTTGGCATTGCTGCCATCCGATGCAGGGACGTTCTGCAACGCGTCGAAATAGCTGCGCCAGTTCTCGGGCACTGACGCCGGATTATCGAGATACGCTTCGTACATTTCTTCTACGTACGGAGCATTGCCGCCGAACAGATAAGAGTTCGACTGGAATTGCTTCATCATTTTTACGCTCACCTTTCTTCGAGTTTCTCGAGAAATAGCGGGTTACAGAACCTTCCGCGACACGGCCTGACCGTTTAGCGGATTGCGCGAATCAAGTCTTGCTTGGAAGGACCTAAAACTTTGCACCCGGGGAGCATATCACAGAACGGATAGTGCAGATAGCAGGCGGATTGCCGCTCAAGCCCGTCGCGACGGGCTTTCAGCACCATTTCCAGGACTCGCAACAGTCTTGTGTAAAAACGGGGACAAACACGACAAACAGGCGGCCAACAGCGAGCAATTACAGGCAACGCGAATTGGACGCCTGAAACGGCAAAAGCCACCCGGAGGTGGCTTTTGCCTGACATCGCGCCGCTTACCCAGGATTAGGGCCGGTGCTGATTTAGTCCACTGCGCCCTTACGGCTCGCGCTGCGGCGCTCGTGTTCCTTCAGGTAACGCTTGCGCAGACGGATGGATTGCGGCGTAACTTCGACCAGTTCGTCGTCGTCGATGAATTCGACCGCGTATTCCAGCGACATCTGAATCGGCGGCACGAGGCGCACCGCTTCGTCCGTACCCGACGAACGCACGTTGGTCAGCTGCTTACCCTTGATCGGGTTCACGACCAGGTCGTTGTCGCGGCTGTGAATGCCGATGATCATGCCTTCGTAAAGCGGCTCGCCCGGCGACACGAACATACGGCCGCGATCCTGCAGCTTCCACAGTGCGTACGCAACTGCCGCGCCGTCGTCCTGCGAAATCAGCACGCCGTTACGACGCTCGCCGACACCACCTTCCCTGACCGGCTGGTACGAGTCAAACGTGTGGCTCATCAGCCCCGTACCGCGCGTCAGCGTCAAGAATTCGCCCTGAAAACCGATCAGCCCACGCGCCGAGATACGATACTCGAGACGCGTCCGGCCACGGCCGTCCGACGCCATGTCGAGCATTTCACCCTTGCGGCGACCCAACTCTTCCATCACGCCGCCCTGATGCGCATCTTCCATGTCGACCGTCAGGTTTTCGTACGGCTCGTGCTTGACGCCGTCGACCTCCGTCATCACGACGCGCGGACGCGACACAGCGAGCTCGTAACCTTCGCGACGCATGTTTTCCACCAGAATCGTCAGATGCAGCTCGCCGCGACCTGCCACTTCGAAGGTGGTTTCGTCACCGGTTTCTTTCACGCGCAGCGCGACGTTGTGGTTCAGTTCCTTCATCAGGCGGTCGCGAATCTGACGGCTCGTGACGAACTTGCCTTCGCGGCCGGCCAGCGGCGACGAATTGACGAGGAAGTTCATCGTCAAGGTCGGTTCGTCGACCGTGATCATCGGCAGCGCTTCCGGTTGCTCCGGCGCGCAGATGGTCACGCCAATACCGATTTCTTCAATACCGTTGATCAGCACGATGTCGCCGGCTTCAGCCGACTCCACCTGCACACGCTCAAGACCCTTGAACGACAGCACCTGGTTGATCTTGCGGTTCAAAATCGCGCCGTCCGGACCCGAACGCACGGCCACCGGCATACCCGGCTTGATACGGCCACGCGTGATACGGCCCACGCCGATACGGCCGACGTACGACGAGTAGTCGAGCGACGTGATCTGCAGTTGCAGCGGACCGTCCGGATCGGCCGGGCGGACCGGAACGTGTTCCAGCACGGCGTCGAACAGCGGACGCATGTCGCCTTCGCGCACGTCCGGCGTCAGGCCGGCGTAGCCGTTCAGACCCGATGCGTAGACGATCGGGAAGTCGAGTTGTTCGTCCGTTGCACCCAGCTTGTCGAACAGGTCGAAGGTCTGGTTGATCACCCAGTCGATCCGCGCGCCCGGCCGGTCAACCTTGTTGACCACCACGATCGGCTTGAGGCCGAGCGCCAGCGCCTTCTTGGTCACGAAGCGCGTTTGCGGCATCGGGCCTTCGACTGCATCGACCAGCAGCAGCACCGAGTCGACCATCGACAGCACGCGCTCCACTTCACCGCCGAAGTCGGCGTGGCCCGGGGTGTCGACGATGTTGATGTGCGTGCCTTCGTACTCGACCGCGCAGTTCTTCGAAAGAATCGTGATGCCACGTTCCTTTTCGATGTCGTTCGAGTCCATCACGCGCTCGACAACCTGCTGGTTGTCGCGGAACGTGGCCGTCTGGCGGAGGAGCTGGTCGACGAGCGTGGTCTTGCCGTGGTCGACGTGGGCAATGATGGCGATGTTGCGTAGGGCGCGAGTCATAGGAACCTGGAGACAGTTGAGTGCGCCAGCAGCAGCATTGTGTACGAAGCCAACAAAGCCCAAAGCGCACTTTTGGGAACCCAACATTATAGCACGCCCAAATGAAGCTTTCTGGTATTCCCTGATGGACCCATCGTATTCCATGCAGCGGTGAGTAGGAAATGAACTCGCCATGCATCGGCAATACCCTACGCGAAACCGCGCGCATTCTGTCTTGAGCAGGAAAAGATCCTTGCCTAAGCTGTAATAACGCTTGCCGCGTCAATCAACCGTTGCCTATAATCCTGCCTAGTCAACCATTGCATTCGCACGAGAATCATGACGGATCCGTCTTCAACACCCGGCTCAGACCTCAGCCAGTACCAGCTAGGCGAAAGCGTCGGCTATCTGATCTCGCGAGTGAAATCGACCATGTCCAACCTGGTCACGCAACGCAGCATGGCCGAGTTGGGCATCACCAGCCAGCAGGGCAGCATCCTGTTCATGGTGGCGAGCGGCAAGTGCCTGCTGGCGGCCGAACTGGCGCGTGAATACGGCATAGATGCTAGCGCCGTGACACGTCTGGTCGACCGGTTGGAGAAACGCGGCCTGCTGACAAGAGTGCGCAGCAACGAAGACCGGCGGGTCGTCCGGCTCGCGCTGACCCCGGAAGGCCAGGCGATCGCGGCAAAAATGCCCGCCATTTTCAACGGCGTGCTGGACAGTCTGCTGGGCGGCTTCACCCCTGAAGAGGTGGGCTTCCTGAAGAGCATGCTGCGCCGCGTACTTGTCAATTCCGGCGAACAAACGGGACTAACCCGTGATGCAGCAAGCAATTTTGACAGCAAATCGTAATAAATTGCTTGCAGTGTCCATCATTACATTCCACTCAAAGAGTCGAGCGATGAAATCCCTTTCCCTGTCCGCGCCCGCGCTTTCGAGCCGGGCCGCTGTCGCCGCCGCGGTGACGGCGCTCGCCCTCACGGGGTGCGCGAACTACTTCGGCATGAAGAGCGACAAGCAGATCTCGTCGCCGGCTCAGTACGAGTCCACCCAGAGTCTGCCCGGCCAGGGCGGCCAATGGCCGTCGCTCGACTGGGCCAACCAGTTCGGCGATCCGCAGCTCCCGAAGCTGATTGCGGAAGCGCTGGAAGGCAGCCCCTCGATCGCGCAGGCGCAGGCACGCCTCGCCAAGGCTTCGTCGTACATCGAAAGCTCGCGCTCGGCGCTGTACCCGAAGGTCAACGGCAGCTACTCCTGGAACCGCGAGCTGTTCTCGGCAAACGCGCTCTACCCGCCTCCGTTCGGCGGCACCTGGTATAGCGAGAACAACGTGCTGGCGAGCGCGTCGTGGGATCTGGACCTGTGGGGCAAGAACCGCCAGCGCCTCGGCCAGGCCGTGTCGCAGGAAAAGGCCGCAGAAGCCGACATGCAGCAGGCGCGCGTGACGCTTGCCTCCTCCGTGGCGAGCACCTATAACCAGCTCGCCCAGTTGTACGCATTCCGCGACATCGCCGCGCGCGAAATCGCCAACCGCCAGGACATCAGCCGCATCACCAACGGCCGAGTAACCGCCGGGCTCGACACCAACGTCGAACGTGAAACCGCGAACGGCAACATCGCGACCAGCCAGGCGAACCTGACCGATCTCGACGGCCAGATCACCGTGGTGCGCTATCAGTTGGGCGCGCTGCTCGGTAAGGGTCCGGATCGTGGCCTGCAGATCGCCAAACCGGTTCTGACCACCGGCGACACGGTAGCGCTGCCGAACAACTTGCCGGCCGACCTCGTGGCACGCCGCGCGGACATCGTCGCCGCACGCTGGCAGGTCGAAGCCGCGATGCACGACGTGAAGGAAGCAAAAGCTGAATTCTTCCCGGACGTCAACCTCGCCGCCGGCTTCGGTTTCGATGCGTTCGGCTGGGGCCGTTTCCTCACCTCGGCAAGCCGGCAGATCCAGTTCGGCCCGGCGATTCACCTGCCGATCTTCGACGCTGGCGCGCTGCGCTCGCAGTTGAAGGGCCGCTACGCCGACTTCGACCTCGATGTGGCGAACTACAACCAGACGCTGATCAATGCCCTTTCGGATGTCGCGACGCAAGTGTCGTCGATCCGTTCGATCGACCAGCAATCGGGCGACGCCCAGCGCGCGCTCGACGCGTCGACCAAGGCCTATCAGCTGGCGGTGATCCGCTACAAGGCCGGTTTGTCGCCGCAGTTGCAGGTGTTGACCGCCGACCAGAACCGCCTTAGCGCCGAACAGACGGTAACGAGCCTGAAGATGCGCCGCCGCGATCTGCAGATCGGCCTCATCAAGGCGCTCGGCGGCGGTTTCGACGCAACGCAGACCGGCCTCGTGGTGCCGACCGATGCCCCGGCATCGGTCACCGCCGCGACCGCCGCTGCAAACTGAAGCCACATCGACGCGACCCACACTCGCACGAACATCCGAATAAATGACGACGCTTGAGAGAACCCGGAGCACATCAATGAGCACCCCCCAGCAGCCCGCGGCCCCCACACAACCGGCGAACAACGGCAAACGCAAGCGCATGATGACGCTGCTCGTCATCGTGATCCTGATCGCCGCGGTCGCCTACGGCCTTTACTACTTCCTCGACGCACGCTTCCACGAAGACACCGACGACGCGTACGTGAACGGCAACGTCGTACAAATCACGCCGCAAGTCACCGGCACGGTTATCGCCGTGAACGCGGACGACACGCAAACCGTGAAGGCCGGCGACCCGCTCGTCGTACTCGATCCGGCCGACGCGCGCGTCGCGCTCGAACAAGCCGAAGCGAATCTCGCGCAGACGGTGCGCCAGGTGCGCGGCCTGTTCGCCGACGACAATCAATACCAGGCGCAAGTTGCCCAGCGTGAGTCCGATCTGTCGCGCGCGCAGGACGACCTGAAGCGCCGCATGACGGTCGCACAAACCGGCGCCGTGTCGCTGGAAGAAATCTCGCACGCCCGCGACGCCGTGAAGAGCGCGCAAGCCTCTGTCGACGCCGCCCAGCAACAACTGGCGTCGAACCGCGCGCTGACCGCCAATACCACGATCGCGAATCACCCGAACGTGCAGGCCGCCGCCGCGAAGGTCCGCGACGCGTACCTAAACAACGCGCGTAACAACCTGCCGGCGCCGGTCACTGGCTACGTGGCGAAGCGCTCGGTGCAGGTCGGCCAGCGCGTCTCGCCGGGCACCCCGCTGATGGCCATCGTGCCGCTGGGCGGCGTGTGGGTCGATGCGAACTTCAAGGAAGTGCAACTGAAGCACATGCGCATCGGCCAGCCGGTCGAGTTGACGGCCGACGTGTACGGTTCGTCGGTGGTGTACCACGGCAAGGTGGTCGGCTTCTCGGCGGGCACGGGTTCGGCGTTCTCGCTGCTGCCCGCGCAGAACGCAACCGGCAACTGGATCAAGGTGGTGCAACGTCTGCCGGTACGGATTGCGCTCGACCCGCAGGAACTTGAAAAGCATCCGCTGCGCATCGGCCTGTCGATGCAAGCCGACGTGAGCATCAAGGACGGTAACGGCGGCCAGCTCGGCCAGGCGCCGAATACGGTTTATCAGACCAACGTGTTCGACAAGTACGGCGACGAAGCCAACGCTGAAATTGCTCGCATCATTTCGGAAAATGCTGGCCCGAACGGCGGCTCGCAGAAATCGACTCAAGCCGGCGGCGCTGTCAAGCCCGCAGCGAAGCTGATGTAAGGGGCGCGACGGTTCATAGAAGGCTTTTTTTAATGGCTCAGGCTCAGGCGCAAGTCCCTCATCCGCCGCTCGAGAGCGCGCAACTGGTGATCGGCACCATCGCGGTGTCGCTCGCCGTGTTCATGAACGTGCTCGACACGTCGATTGCGAACGTGTCGATCCCGTCCATTTCGGGCGACCTCGGTGTGTCGTCCGACCAGGGCACATGGGTGATCACGTCGTTCGCGGTGGCGAATGCCATCTCCGTGCCGCTGACCGGCTGGCTCACCGACCGTATCGGCCAGGTGCGCCTGTTCATGGCGTCGATCATCCTGTTCGTGATCTCGTCGTGGATGTGCGGCCTCGCGCCCACCCTGCCGTTCCTGCTTGCCTCGCGCGTGCTGCAAGGCGCCGTGGCCGGCCCGATGATTCCGCTGTCGCAAACGCTGCTGCTTGCCAGCTATCCACGCGCCAAGGCGCCGATGGCTCTCTCGATGTGGGCGATGACCACGCTGATCGCGCCGGTGGCCGGGCCGATTCTCGGCGGCTGGATCTCGGACAACATCTCGTGGCCGTGGATTTTCTACGTCAACATCCCGGTCGGTGCGATCGCGGCCGTAGCAACGTGGACGATCTTCCGCAACCGCGATTCGGTCATCAAAAAGGCACCGATCGACGGCGTCGGTCTCGGCCTGCTGATCCTCTGGGTCGGCTCGTTGCAGGTGATGCTCGACAAGGGCAAGGACCTCGACTGGTTCTCGTCGACGACCATTGTCGTGCTGGCGCTGGTCGCGGTGATTTCGCTCGCGTTCTTCATTGTGTGGGAATTGACGGCCGAGCATCCGGTGGTCGATCTGTCGCTCTTCAGCCGGCGCAATTTCACGAGCGGCACGATTGCGTTGTCGATCGGCTACGGGCTCTACTTCGGCAACCTCGTGTTGTTGCCGTTGTGGCTGCAAACCGATATCGGCTACACCGCCACCGAAGCGGGCCTCGTGATGGCGCCGGTCGGCCTGTTCGCCGTGCTGCTGTCGCCGATCACCGGCAAGGTGTTGCCGCGTACCGATCCGCGCTATATCGCGACCTTGTCGTTCCTCGTGTTCGCGCTGTGTTTCTGGATGCGCTCGCGCTATACGACCGGCGTCGATACTTATTCGCTGCTGCTACCCACGTTGATTCAGGGAATCGGCATGGCCGGGTTCTTCATCCCGCTGGTGTCGATCACGCTGTCGGGTCTGCCGGGCAACCGGATTCCTGCAGCGTCGGGCTTGTCGAATTTCGTGCGGATCATGTGCGGCGGTATTGGCACGTCGATTTTCCAGACCGCGTGGGATCACCGCACCATCATGCATCATGCGCAACTGGCCGAACAGGCGAGCGCGTACAACCCGGTGTTCGATCGGTCGATCCGACAGATGGGTGCGGCTGGCTTCAGTCAGCCGCAGGCGTATGGTCTGTTCAATACGATGGCTACGCAGCAGGCCGCGCAGTTGGGCGTGAATGATCTGTTCTTTGTATCGGCGGGAATCTTTGTCGCGCTGATCGCGCTGATCTGGATGGCAAAGCCGGAACGCGCCGGTGGTGATGCCGGTGCGGCGGCTGCGGCGGCGCATTGAGGTTTTAGCTTCAGTCCGCGACGCTGGCTGTATGCAGGAAAAAAGGCGGGACCGCTGCTGAGCGGTCCCGCCTTTTTTGTTGTTGCTGCTGATATTTCGGCCTAGCTTGCTGCGGTAACGACTAGTCGCTCAGGCGCCAATACGCCCTCGCCTTGCTTCGCGACACCTAGCAGACGCCCTTGTGCCGCATACACGCGTACACGAGGCGCATTCACAGCATCGCCGGTGATGGTCAACTCGGAGAGCTTCAGACGTTGACCGTGCAGGAAGCGCCGGGTCGCGTCTTCGTCCAGTGTGACGAGCGGGAACGTGGACAGCAATGCATCGACCGGTTGCAGCCACGTATCACGCTCGCTCTCCGTCGCATCGGACAACGCGTCGAGCGTCACCGAATTCTCCAGTGTAAGCGCACCAACGCCCGTACGCCGCAGCGCGACCAGATGCGCACCACAACCGAGCGCTTCGCCGATATCCTCGGCGAGCGTGCGCACATATGTGCCTTTGCTGCACGTCACGCGAAACGTCACGTCGGGCAACGCACAGGCCAGCATGTCGAGCGCGTGAATCGTCACTTGGCGCCCTTCCCGCTCGACCGTTTGACCAGCGCGTGCATATTCGTATAACGGCTTGCCGTCGCGCTTGAGCGCCGAATACATCGGCGGGACCTGGACGATGTCGCCGAGAAATTTCCGCATCGCCGCCTGGACCGCAGCCTGATCGCACCTCACGCTCCGCGTGTCGATCGGCTCGCCTTCGGCGTCGCCGGTGGTCGTGCGGATACCGAGGCGCATGGTTGCCTCATAGGTCTTGTCGGCTTCAAGCAGATCTTGCGAAAACTTGGTCGCCTCACCGAAACACAGCGGCAAGAGACCCGTGGCGAGTGGATCGAGCGTGCCGGTGTGGCCCGCCTTTTTAGCCAGATAGAGACGCTTCGCGCGAATCAGCGCGTCGTTGCTCGACAGGCCGAGCGGCTTGTCGAGCAGCAGCACGCCGTCGAGCGCGCGACGCGGCACGCGGGGGCGTTGAGGTGCGGTCATGTCAGAAAGACAGGGTCTTCGAAGTGGTCGGAAACAGCACTAGATGAACTGCAACTGAGGCATTGCAGCCAGGCACACGGATAACGGCGCGCTCAGTCTTCTTTCGCGCGATTGGCGTTCGCCTCGTCGATCAGACGGGACATTTCGACGGCCCGTTCGATCGTCTGGTCATAGTGGAAATGCAGCGTCGGCACGGTATGGATGTGCAGGCGCTTGAACAGCTGATTGTGCAGATGGCCGGCCGCGTGCTGGAGCGCTTCGAGCGTCTGTTGCGGATCGCCGGTCAGCGTCGTGAAGTAAACCTTCGCGTGCGCGTAGTCGGGCGTCAGCTCGACGCTTTGAATCGTGACGAGGCCAATGCGCGGATCCTTGACCTCGCGCAGCAGCTCGGACAGATCGCGCTGGATCTGATCGGCGATCTGCACGTTGCGATTGGGAGAAGAACGTTTTTTAGGCATGGTGTGTGTGATCCGTTCTGACGGATGCAAAAAAGTTGTTCGCGCGAGCCGTGGGGGTTGCGGCCTCTATGGCAATGAGCGGCAATGAGCGCCTTGATAGCGACTGCAAACCACCGCGGGGCGCACTACGCGACAAATGCGCCGGCCCAAAAACAACGGGCGAAGCGGGCGCTTAAGCCCGCTCCGCCCGTTGAGCCAATGCCGCGTGAATTACAGCGTACGCGCGACTTCGGTAATCTCGAAGACTTCGAACTGATCGCCTTCGACGATATCGTTGAAGTTCTTGATCGACATACCGCACTCGAAGCCCTGACGGACTTCCTTCACGTCGTCCTTGAAACGCTTGAGCGAATCGAGCTCGCCCGTGAAGATGACGACGTTGTTGCGCAGCACGCGCACCGACGAGGAGCGCTTGACGAAACCGTCCGTGACCATACAGCCGGCCACCGCGCCGATCTTCGGTACCTTGAAGACCTGACGCACTTCGACCGTACCCGTCACGATTTCGCGCTTCTCCGGTGCCAGCATGCCCGACATCGCAGCCTTCACTTCATCTACTGCGTCATAGATGATGTTGTAGTAGCGAATATCGACGCCGTTGCTTTCCGCCAGCTTGCGTGCCTGGGCATCCGCACGGGTGTTGAAGCCGATGATGACCGCCTTCGAAGCCGTAGCCAGGTTGACGTCCGACTCGCTGATGCCGCCGACGGCGCCGTGCACGATCTGCACGCGGACTTCGTCGGTCGACAGCTTGAGCAGCGACTGCACCAAAGCTTCCTGCGAACCTTGCACGTCGGCCTTGACGATGAGCGGCATGTACGCCACTTCGCCTTCGCCCATCTGTTCCAGCATGTTCTCGAGCTTCGCGGCCTGTTGCTTGGCCAGCTTGACGTCGCGGAACTTGCCTTGACGGAACAGCGCGACTTCACGTGCCTTGCGGTCGTCCGGCATGACGATCATTTCTTCGCCTGCTTGCGGCACTTCCGACAGGCCTTGAATCTCAACCGGGATCGACGGGCCTGCCGACTTGGTCGGCTTGCCGGTTTCGTCGAGCATGGCTCGCACGCGACCGTAAGCGCTGCCTGCCAGCACCACGTCGCCACGGTTCAGCGTACCCGACTGGACCAGGATCGTTGCGACCGGACCCTTACCCTTATCGAGCTTCGCTTCGATGACCAGACCCTTGGCGGGCGCTTCGATCGGTGCCTTCAGTTCCAGCACTTCGGCTTGCAGCAGCACGTTTTCGAGCAGGTCGTCGATGCCCGCGCCGGTTTTAGCCGACACCGACACGAACGGCGAATCGCCACCGTATTCTTCCGGCACGACGCCTTCCGCGACGAGTTCCTGCTTCACGCGCTCCGGATTCGCATCCGGCTTGTCGATCTTGTTGATCGCGACGACGAGCGGCACGCCGCCTGCCTTCGCGTGGGCAATGGCTTCCTTCGTTTGCGGCATCACGCCGTCGTCGGCTGCAACCACCAGAATCACGATGTCGGTTGCCTTCGCACCGCGAGCACGCATGGCCGTAAATGCTTCGTGGCCCGGCGTATCGAGGAACGTGATGACGCCGCGCGGCGTTTCGACGTGATATGCGCCGATGTGCTGCGTAATCCCGCCCGCTTCGCCCGCTGCAACCTTGGCGCGGCGGATGTAGTCGAGCAGCGAGGTCTTGCCGTGGTCGACGTGGCCCATGACCGTGACGACCGGCGGACGCGGCAGTGCTTCTGCGTCCGTGATCTCGCCTTCGACCAGCATCGCTTCCGGATCGTCCAGCTTGGCCGCAACCGCGTGGTGGCCCAGTTCCTCGACGATGATCATCGCCGTTTCCTGGTCCAGCATCTGGTTGATCGTGACCATCTGGCCGAGCTTCATCATCGACTTGATGACTTCCGAGGCCTTCACCGCCATCTTGTGCGCCAGATCGGCGACCGTAATGGTTTCCGGCACGTGCACTTCACGCACGATCGGTTCGGTCGGCGCCTGGAACGTGGTGTTCTGATCCTGATGCTTGCCGCGACCCTTAGGGCCACCGCGCCAGCCGCGATCGACACCGCCGCTCGTATCGCCGCGCGTCTTGATGCCGCGGCGCTTCGCTGCGTCGTCCTGCCAGCCGCCCTTGCCACCGCCCGGCTTCTTCTTGTCGCCAGCCGACGGCGTGGTCGTTGCAGCCGGAGCCGCAGCAGCCGGCTTCTTGGCTGCCGGACGTGCCGGTGCTTCGCCTGCCGGACGCGCCGGCTTGTGCAGCGTGCCCTTGGCTTCCACAGCCTTGACCGGCTCAGCGGGCTTCGGTGCCGGTTCCGGCGCCTTGACCTGCGCCTTGCGCGGCGTGTTCATCATTTCGCGAATCGCACGCGCTTCGGCTTCTGCCGCGGCACGGCGCTTGCTGATTTCTTCCTGCTCGGCGCGCGTTTTCTCGGCGGCCTGACGCGCTGCGTCTTCCGCTTTCTTCGCCGCTTCGCGTTGAGCGGCACGTTCTGCCGCAGCGCGCTCGTCTTCCTGCTCGCTTTCCTTGGCAACCCCCGGTTCCGCAGCCTTGGCCGCGACCGGTTCAGCCTTCGCAGCCGCCGGCTGGGCAGCCTTCGCCGGCTTCGCAGCTTGAGCCTGCTCGCGAGCAGCCGCTTCGGCCGCAGCCGCCGCGCGCTTCTTCGCCGCTTCTTCTTCCGCACGACGGCGCTCGGCTTCAGCAGCCTGCTCGCGCGCCTGACGTTCGGCTTCTTCGCGTTCGAGCTGCTCCTGACGCGCCTTCAACTCCTGAGCCTGCTTTTCGAGCAGCTCGGCTTCGTGACGAGCTTCCTCTTCACGACGCTGGAGTTCGAGATCGTCGACGTCGACCTCGGCCACATGATTCGATGCATCGCCGCCTTCAGCGGCGGATTCGTCGCGGCGGACGAAAGTGCGCTTCTTACGCACCTCGACCTGAATGGTGCGAGCTTTGCCCGTCGCGTCGGATTGCTTGATCTCCGACGTATGCCGTTTCGTCAGCGTGATCTTGCGCTTGTCCGCATCAGTCGAGCCGTGAGACTTGCGCAAGTGGTCGAGCAGACGCGCCTTGTCCGTTTCGGACAAGCTGTCGTCTTCGCTCGCTTTAGTGACGCCTGCTGCCTGAAGCTGCTCAAGGAGCACGCCTGCAGGCATTTTCAGTTCCGCGGCAAATTGGGCTACGTTGTTACTCGCCATTCATTCCTCTTAATGCAAGGACCGATTCCTTGCGGTTAGCATCTTGTCATGCGGCCTAACGGCCGCGTTCAATTTAGTGCGCCATGGTCATTTCTCACTGGAACCAATGTTCACGTGCTTTCATGATCAACGCCTTAGCGGCATCCTCTTCCATTCCGGTCATCTCGACCAGTTCATCCACAGCCAGTTCGGCGAGTTCGTCGCGCGTCTGGATCTGGTGTTCGGCAAGCTTGGCGAGCAGGTCGGCATCCATGCCGTCCAGGCTCTTCAGGTCGAGTGCAACATTTTCGACCTTTTCTTCATTCGCGATCGCCAACGTCAACAGCGCGTCGCGCGAGCGATTACGCAGTTCGTGAACGGTGTCTTCGTCGAATGCTTCGATTTCGAGCATCTCGTTGAGCGGCACATAGGCGATCTCTTCGAGGCTCGTAAAGCCTTCGTCGATCAGGATGTCGGCCACTTCTTCGTCGACATCGAGACGCGCCATGAACAGGTCACGCAGTACGCCGCGCTCCTGATTCTGCTTTTGCGCAGATTCGTCCGGCGTCATGATGTTGATCTGCCAGCCGGTGAGTTCGCTGGCAAGACGCACGTTCTGGCCGCTTCGGCCGATCGCGACCGCCAGTTCGTTTTCGTCTACGACGACGTCCATCGAATGCTTTTCTTCATCGACGACGATCGACTGGACGGCTGCCGGCGCGAGCGCGCCGATCACAAACTGTGCGGGATCTTCCGACCATAGCACGATGTCGACGTTTTCGCCACCGAGCTCGTTACGCACGGCCTGTACACGCGAACCGCGGATACCGACGCAAGTGCCGATCGGATCGATGCGCTTGTCGTAAGCGACCACGCCGATCTTGGCGCGCACGCCCGGATCGCGGGCTGCCGCCTTGATTTCCAGCAGACCCTGTTCGATTTCCGGCACTTCCATTTCGAACAGCTTCATCAGGAATTCGGGCGCCGTACGCGACAGCTCGATCTGCGGACCGCGAGCGGTGCGATCGACCTTCGCAATGTAGGCGCGCACGCGGTCACCCACGCGCAGGTTTTCCTTCGGAATCAGCTGGTCGCGGCGCAGCAGCGCTTCGACACGGCCGGTTTCGACGATGAAGTTGCCCTTATCCAGGCGCTTCACCGAGCCGGTCATGATGTGCTCGCCGCGCTCGAGGAAGTCGTTCAGGATCTGCTCGCGTTCCGCGTCGCGCACCTTCTGCAGGATCACCTGCTTGGCGGCTTGCGCGCCGATACGGCCGAATTCGATCGACGGCACCGGTTCTTCGATGTATTCGTCGAGCTGGATTTCCGGCTTCTGTTCGCGTGCTTCGAACAGCAGAATTTCCTGATCCGGCTCTTGCAGGCCAGCTTCGTCCGGCACCACCTTCCAGCGGCGAAACGTTTCGTGCTCGCCGCTTTCACGGTCGATCTGGACGCGGATGTCCGCGTCTTCTTCGAAGAGTTTCTTGGAGGCCGAAGCGAGGGCCGCCTCGAGCGCGGCAAATACCACGTCTTTATCGACGTTCTTCTCGCGTGCCAGCGCATCCACCAGCATCAACACTTCGCGACTCATTGTTTGCGGCTCCTAAAGTCAACTTTCGGAACGAGGCGTGCCTTATCGATATCCGCGACGGTGAAATCGAGCATCGCGGCGCCTTCCTTCCCTTCAAATTCCAGTCCGATCGTCTCGCCTTGCGGAGCATGCAGAATGCCCCGGTACGATTTCCGTCCGTCCAATGGCTTTTTCAATGTGATTACCACTTCGCTGCCTGCGAAGCGTTCGAAATCCGCCAGTTTTTTCAGCGGGCGGTCGAGACCCGGCGACGACACTTCAAGCCGCTCGTAATCGATATTTTCGACCGTCAGAACGTGCTGGAGCTGACGCGTGACTTTCTCGCAGTCTTCGATCGCGATGCCGGCCGGCTGGTCGATATAAATACACAACATGCCGCGCCCAGTGCGCTCGAGATCGACGAGCTCGTAGCCGAGTCCCACGACCGTGGTTTCAATCAGTTCCGTCAGTTGCACAGTGCCCTCTAAGATGTTCGCGCGGCGAGACCTGCCGGGTTTGTCTGCAAACACCAATGCGGGCCGCGCGCCAAGCCGGCGCACGTTCGTGCTACCCGAGATGCCGAACCACTGAGAACTGAGCGGCAAAAAAAAATGGGCTAAACGCCCATCATCTTATTACCGGTGGTCGCACCTGAGCCGCACATGAAAAGCCGCACGCCCAGCGACTTCGCGATTGTAGCCATTTTTCGGGACAAACGCAAACCGCAGAACGCCGCACGAAGCGCATTTCCGCTTGATTTCATGGGAATCTTTCAACGATATAGCGACGCTCCGGGCCTTTTGCAAGGCGACTTGCGCCGCCTCAGGCCGGCGCCGGACAAGCAGGGCCAACAAACTCTGCCCCTACTTATGCGCACGCCGTGGTTTTATGCGTTATATGAAACCCGCGATGAAACCCACGGCGCTCGTCGATCGATTCTGACGGTGGCGAAGCGTAAATCGTTGAGGAACGATCAACGGCCGACCGTCATGCTTAATTCACTTGGTGCTTAGCGGCCACGCGTGCGACTGCGCGGCGCGCCGCCGCCACGATTGGCGCCGCCCGCGTTGGGGTTGCCGCCACCGGCGCGGTTGGCATTACCGCCACGATTGCCGCCCGGCCCGCGGCTGCCACCGCCGCTGCCCGGATTGCCGCCGGGGCCGCCGGCACGCTTACCGCCGCCCGCCGCCGCACGGTTGCCATTGCCCGACGGCGCGCGATTGCCGTCGACGTCACGGCCGCCACGCGGGCCAGACGCAGCGCCGCCGCCCATCGGGCCGCTGAAGCCGCCGGCGCTGCGGCCAGCGCCGCGATTGCCGTAGCCACCACCACCTCCACCACCAAAACCACCACCCGCACCGCCGCCGAAGCCTCCACCCGCCGCACCACGACGGCCTTGACCGCGCGGCTGCTGCTGATCGAAACGGCCATGCGACATCAGCACCGGTTCGCGGCTAATGAAGCCCATCGACGTCTGCATCGGGTCCGGCTGCTTACGCTCCGGCGCCTCTCTGCGGCCGCCCTTTTCTTCCGTCGGCGCCTTCAGGCCGACCGACGCCATCAGCGCGCGCACCTGATTATCTTCGAGTTCTTCCCAACGACCGCGCTTCAGGCCCTTCGGCAGCGAAATCGGGCCGTGACGCGTGCGGATCAGGCGGCTGACCATCAGGCCGGCCGCTTCGAACATGCGGCGCACTTCACGGTTACGCCCTTCGGCGAGCGCGACGTGATACCAATGATTGGTGCCCTCGCCGCCGCCATCGCGGATGCGCAGGAAATTCGCCGGGCCGTCTTCCAGCTCGACGCCGTGCAACAGCTTCTGACGCATGCCTTCCGCCAGTTCGCCGACCACGCGCACCGCATATTCACGCTCGACGCTGTAACGCGGATGCATGAAACGGTTTGCCAGATCGCCCGAGGTGGTCAGCATCAGCAGACCTTCGGTGTTGAAGTCGAGGCGGCCGACCGCGAGCCACTTGGCAGTCTTCATGGGCGGCAGCTTGTCGAACACCGACGGGCGGCCTTCCGGATCGGCGTGGCTGACGATTTCGCCGGTCGGTTTGTGATACAGCAGCACGCGCGGCGGCTTGTTGGCCAGCTTGCGCTTGACCGGCTTGCCGTTGATGCGGACCTGGTCGGTCGGCATGATGCGTTGGCCGATGTGAGCCGGCTCACCGTTCACCGACACGCGGCCGGCAACGATCAATTCTTCCATGTCGCGGCGCGAGCCCATGCCGGCTTCGGCCAGCACTTTGTGCAGCTTCGGCGCGTCGTCGTCCGCGGCGAGAACTCGTTTGGGCGCGGCCGGCTTGCCACGGCGCAGCATCGGGGCACGCACGCCGCCGGTAGCGCTGTTGTCCGCATCGAATGCCGGCGAGGTGACGTACGAGAACAGGTCGTCCGGGCTCGCTTCGGTTGCGGCTGCCACCGGTGCTTCGCCGCCACGGCGATTCTGACGCTGACCGGCTTCGCGCGGCTGACGCCCACGAGGTCCGCCTTCGCGGGGTCCGCCTTCGCGCTGCCCTTCACGTTGACCTTCGCGAGGTCCGCCTTCGCGGGGGCCGCCCTCGCGGGGCGCACCCTCACGTTGACCGCCCTCGCGCTTCGCGCCGCCGGCATTGCGGCGCGGGCCTTGGCCCTTGGCGCCTGCATCTTTGCGCGGCATGCGCACCTGCGCGACCACCTCGCCGTCCGGCGGCGTTTCGGTGACGACCGGCGCGCCTTGCGCGGGCGCGCCTTCGGCGCCCTTCGTCTTCGCGCCGGCGCGGCGCCGCGCGATCAGGCTGCGCGGTCCTCGACGCAGGCCGCGGCGCGGACGGTCTTCGCCGTCTGCTTCCGTGGTCTGCGCCGGGCGCTCGCCCTCGCCGGCCGACGCTTGCGTGGTGCGCGTTTCGTCGGCGCGTGCCGGCGGCACGGCGCGCTCGGATTCGGACGAATCGGTGTCGTGGGTATGTGTCAAAACAACCTCAAAATGTCAGGTCGCGCACGCCCATTGCGGGCGTGGCAAAAAAAGTTCGGTTACGTCAGGCGCTGCGCGACTCGGGTTCGTCGTCGGTCAGAATGCCTGCGTCCTGCGCGGCATCGCGGCGATCCTCTGGATCGCCGTGCGCCGCCGTGGTCGGGTTCGGCTCGGCGGCGTGCTCCGTATCGCGGAGTACGCCCGAGTCGTGCGCGGGTATTGCCGGATCGGCCTGGGAGACCGGATCGTGATTCAGATTCAGTGCGGGCTCGGCAGCGCCGGCCTGCGGTTCAACGTTTGCCGCTTCGGCATATTCCTGCGCGGCTGGGGCTGCAGCAGCATCCTGATGCGACTCGGGTGCCGGCGCGACATTCGCCTCGCCTGCGGCGGAGTCCACCTGCTCCTCGGGCGCCCCCGCTTCCGTGCCCATTTCGCCGGAAGCCAATGCCTGCGCAGCCTCGACCTCGGAAAATTCGATCGCATGCTGACCGAGCAGATCCGCGTTCAGCTGCGCCGACGGATCGGCGAGCGGCGGCAATTCGTCGAGCGCCTTCAAACCAAGGTCGTCGAGAAATTGCCGTGTGGTCGCGTACAGCGCCGGACGGCCTGGCACATCACGATGGCCGATCACTTCGATCCAGCCGCGATCCTCGAGCTGCTTGACGACCTGCGTATTCACCGTGACGCCGCGAATCTCTTCGATATCGCCGCGCGTGACCGGTTGCCTGTACGCAATGATCGCGAGCGTCTCGAGCACCGCGCGCGAATATTTCGGCGGCTTCTCGGGATGCAAACGATCCAGGTACGAACGCATCGCGGGCTTGCTTTGAAATCGCCAGCCCGACGCCAGCCCGACCAGCTCCACACCGCGCCCAGACCAATCCTGCTTGAGGTCTTCGAGCAAATTCCGAACAGTGTCTGCCGACACGCCGTCGGCAAAGAGCTTGCGCAAATCGCCGAGCTTTAACGGCTCCTGCGCGCAGATCAAGGCAGTCTCGAGGACGATCTTCGCCTCTTGGGTATTCATGCAGCTAGGTCAGACCCTGTGGTCAAAGAACCGGATCAAACAGACGATGTGGAACTGAAGACGCGCTCGCCCGATTCTGATCGGTCATATTGATGGGAGCACGCACCGGGGGGAGGCGAAACAGGCAATCGAGCCAAACCCAGCCGGACGGAGCAGCGATATTCCTGAAAGGAATCGCGTGACTGAGCGCCATATTACGCAAAAACAATCGGTGCGTAAAGACGAAATCCCCGACGCATTTTTCAGCTATGCCTCAACGCGCCCGCTTAAAAGGAAAAGCTGGCGGAAATGAACAGGAATCGGACCCGAATAGGCCCGAAATCGGTCCTTAAGCCGAGGCGCGTGCCGCATTCCACCACGGCTCAATGCGCGCCGTGCTGAGCCAGGAACCGCTTCAGACGTTCGACACCCGCGTCGAGCCGAGCCGTGTCGCAGGCATAGCACCAGCGCACGAAGCCCTCGCCTTCCTGGCCGAACGCGCTGCCGGGCGCCACGCCCAAACCCACTTCGCGCACCATGGCTTTGCATAGCTCGAGGCTGCGCGACGCACCCGGCATCGAGAAAAACAGATACATCGCCCCAAGCGGCGCCTTCACGTCGACACCCGGCACGGTGGACAGCGCACGCACCAGATGGTCGCGCGACGCCTTCAGGTCGAGCACCAGCTCCTGCGTGAAGCGCTCGCCCTGCTGGACGGCCGCGACGCCCGCCTGCTGGACGAAAGCCGGCGCGCACGACGTGTTGTATTCGACCAACTTGCCCAGATCGTCCATCAGCGAGGCCGGCGCGACTATCCAGCCGAGCCGCCAGCCGGTCATCAGCCATGCCTTGGAAAACGAGTTGACGCAGATCACGCGCTCGTCGCGCGCGGCCAGATCGAGAAACGACGGCGCCGTGCGCGAATGGGCGCCGCGCGCACCGGAATCGGCGTCCGAATAGTAAAGACGTTCGTAGACTTCGTCGGCGACGATCCAGATACCGTGGCTACGGCAATGCGCCAGCACGGCTCGCTGCTCGTCGCGGCTCATCACCCAGCCGGTCGGATTGTTCGGCGAATTGATCAGCAGCATCTTCGTGTCCGGCGTCAACGCTGCCAGCAGCTGCTCGAGATCGAGTTGCCAGCCGCGTTCACCGTAGCCCAGCGCGACGGTGTCCACATGCGCGCCGAGAATCTTGGGAATCTCGACCAGATTCGGCCACAGCGGCGTTATCGCGACGACACGGTCACCCGCGCCCACTACCAACTGCGCGGCCAGCATCAACGCGTTGACACCGGCGCTCGTCACCGCGATGTGATCGGGCGACGTCGCCCCGTGCAACTCGCTGACGTAGTCCGCAAGCGCTGCGCGCAGCGGCGCAATGCCCAGGTTATGTGTATAGAAGGTAGCGCCGGCGGTCAACGCGGCGCTGGCGGCATCGCGAATGAAGGCCGGGGTCACCCGGTCGGACTCACCGAACCAGAACGGCAGCACGTCTGCGACGCCGAAACCGGCATTCGCTACTTCACGAATCTGCGAAGGACGCAGTGCGCGCACCGCATCGCGCGCGTTGGGGATGGAGGGCACAGGCAGATCCGATTCGCTCATCGAGGCTTCCAGACGGTGGTAGACAGGTAATGGGTCAAGACTGACGCGTGGGAGGCGTGGGAGAGGCGACAGTTTAGCGCGGCGCCTGTTTTTCGGACGGCGAAGTCACCGGGTGCCGAGGCGTGCCCGAGTCATCAGATCAGATCCTCCGCCCGCGCCGGCAATTGCCGAATCAGGCTCCACACGGCCTCCGCCGCCGGCGACAGCGAGCGGTCGCGCCGCCGTACCAGTTCAACCGTGCGCTCGGCGCGCGGCACGAGTGGCCGCGCCACCAGCGAGGCGCCCGCCGGTAGCGGCAGCGCCAGCCACGGCAGCACGCTTACGCCGACACCCGCTTCGACCAGCCCAAAAACGGTCGCGGAATGCCCCAACTCCTGCACCACGGTGGCGCTCACGCCGTACTCCTGCATCACGGCGTCGATGATCGGCCGGCTGCCTGACGCGTAATCGAGCATGACGAGTTGCTGGCCGTCCAGGTCGGTCCATGCCACCCGCTTCTGCGCCGCCAAGGGGTGGTCGTCGCGCGAAACGACACAAAATGAGTCCGTCATGAGCGATTCGCTAAGCAGGTCGTCGGCGGAAAACGGGCCGATGATTACGCCGAAATCGACTTCGCCCGACTTCACCTTGCGCACCACGTCGCTTTGCACGTCGTCGCGCAGACCCAATGTGATGTAGGGGAACTGGCGTCCGCACGACGCCACCACGCCAGGCATCAACCGGCAGGCGACCGTCGGGCTCGCGGCCACCACTACCCGCCCGCGGCGCTGTTCGCCGATTTCGCGGATCTCGCGCAACGCGTCGTCCAGATCCGTCAGCAGGCGTGACACGCTCGATACCAGGTTGCCGCCGACATCCGTGAGCTGCACCTCGCGCGTGGTGCGGTCGATCAACTTCAGACCGATCTCCCCCTCCAGTTCGCGTACGCAGCGGCTGACCGCCGATTGCGTCAGACCGATCTCATCGCCGGCCCGGCTGAAGCTCTGCAAACGGGCGACCTCAATGAAAACCCTTAGCTGGCGCAGCGTCACATTCATTTACCGACCTCATTAATAACCTCATTTGATGCGCATTGTATGGCGAAACACCGCACTAGATTGGCATTTAGTGATCTCGCTGCAATGCAGCAATAAGGCGCAAACGCACGCTGGTCGGGCCTGATTGCACAAGATTGGTGATTGTCCCGATTTGCGAGATGGGTTTTTTGGATTCTTATACGGCCCTAGCTAGCGCCCGCGCTGGCCCGCTGTCACAGGGCTTTCAGGTAGTCGGACTCAACTTGGCACACTTCCTGCATTTACATGCACACAGGGTCGGCGCCATGACTTCTGACTGAATAGCAGACCGTGGCAAGCCCGACCCCCCTTGGCACTCGCCTATCGAGTGCATGGAGAGTGCGCGGCGCGGGGCAGCGCACCGGAGTTAGCTTCGCTGAGGTGAAACATGATGCTGTTCGACGATTTGAGAGACAACGAGTGGGCGCTGGTCGAGGCGTTGTTCTGTGCGGAGCCAGCACGGAGCGAACGGCGCGGTCGGCCACGCGTGGAAGCACGCGCGGTTGTCAACGCTGTGCTTTGGGTACTGTCGACGGGTGAAGGCTGGTCGAAACTGCCGGGCCGCTATCCGTCGCCGCCGACTTGCCGCCGTCGCTTCGACGAATGGCAAGCCGATGGTACGCTCGCCGAAATAGTTAAGCGACTCGGCACGAGCGGCCGTGAAATTTCGCTGCGCGGGCGCATTGGCGCGACCGCGGCGAAACCGCCGGCACCGCCGAGCCGCGACCGCCTGCGTGGCGCGTTCTGGACTAATCCGGAATCGTGGCGCGCGCCGGTCAAGATGGCCTGACGCGAATTGTTTTGCCTCCGGGCGCCTGCGGGCGCCCGGCGTGTATCTGTGCCGCCGGGCACCTGCGGGCGCCGTATCTCGACGCCCGACCGACCAACAATGGGCACCGCTCCTCGGCGCGCCCAGCGCAGTTGTCCCTTCCTGCTTCACCGCCAAGTCGCTTCGGACGCCTGAAGCGGCTTGACGGTTGCCGGTGAAACATCCATTTACTATTACTTACAGCGTGCTTTCGTTAGTCGGCATACCTTATGTGTATGCAAACAGGCCTTGAGTCGATCGGCTTGACGGGAGCTCAGCATGAAACCAATGTCACTGCTTCTGTGCGGCATTGTCGTTTCATCAATGGCCGCACCGGCGCTCGCACAGCAGCGTCCACAAGGCGGAAACGGGCGGCCGGATCACACCGCCACAGTTGAAGCCTGGCAGCAAAGCGATGCACGCAGCCGCGAATTCACGCCGCCGGTGCCGCGTGGCGACTTGCGCGGCGATATCGCGAGCAATGTACGCACGCGGCCGGAACCGCCGCGCGAAGATCCTACGCGCCGCCGCTAGGCATGCGCCAACGCGCCCATGACTGACTGGGCGTGCTTCAGATCGTGCGTGATCCTGCGTATCGGGACCGCTGCTATTGTCCGCTATGGCTAGCGTTCGCCGAAACCGCGAGAGAACACGCTGCATAGCGAATTGAACGATTGGGGGAACCACCCGGCGTTGCGCCAGTCTGATTTAACGCCATTAGCACAGCGTGGCAGTAGCAATTCCGGTACGCCCGTATCCTTGCGATACGGGCTTTTTTTTGCGTCAACGAACGGGCGGTGCGCACTGTAACCAGGTGTGTAAGCTGAGCAATGAAGCTGAGCAATAAAATCACCGCCAGCCGCGTAAAACGGCTGGAAAACAGCGCCAGTCTGTCCGCCGTCCTAAGGCCGGGCTTCGAGAACGGCTGTGGGCCGCGCCTCGGCTGTAGCGACGACGTAGTCGTTCATTCGCTGTGAGGTCCAACTCAACAGGCGTTCGTCGTGCGCGAGTCTCGCGAACTCGGCCCTGCCCCGCTCGGTGAGCACGGCGATATCGACAGGTGCATGAAAACCCGGAGCCGGTGCGACAGTGCGCTGCCGAACAGTGTCCATCAGGCCCAGCGCACGAAGATATTGGAATACACCCGGCCGTCTGGCCCATGGGACCTGGCGATATTGCGCCCGCCGCAGCGCTTCAAGTACCGCTTCGTTGGAATACGTGGTCATCTCACTTCTTTCTTAAAGTGCAGCTATGACACAACTATGCCCAACACGTCACCGCGCCACCAGTGACGCGCATGGCACCCGCCCTTGGCTGGAAGCCGGCTGCGTGCCATATAGCCGAATTCCGCCAGGTGCTGCCTAGTCTCGTTTTTCGGAACCCCCGTCAGAACGGTATGTTAGCGTTCTCTCTACGGGCCGACGATGCAACCGCTACGGCGCGATAGCAAGCCCATAGATTTGTCCCGAAAGTCATACGTTACCCCATTTAAATTGATTCTATTCACTTTATTAGCGCTTTTTTTTGCAGCAATCGTGCTATGGAAGCGCGCCCGCCGGCCTCTCGCCATTGTCACGATCGCCCTGTTCTGGCTGCTCGCCGCCGGCTGGCTCACTGCGCCATTGCTGGAATTGGCGCAACCGCATCGGCAGACCGACACGCCTGCCAGTTTCGCACAGCGCACTGCGATCATCATGCTCGGCGGCGGCACCATCTACGACGATGACGACATCCTCGTGCCGCCGCCTGATGTGCTCGCGCGCATCGCAGTGAGCGCGCAGAACTATGCGGCCTGCAAGCGTACCGCAGCCATGTGTCAGGTGATCGTGAGCGGTGGCAATCCGCAGCGGCGTGCCGCAACCGAAGCGGACACCTATCTGCCTTACCTGCTGCGCAAACAGGTGCCGCGCACGGACATCGTGCTGGAAAACAGCAGCCGCACGACGTACGAAAACGCGCGCAACGTCTCGGCTATTCTCGAACGATCACGCTACGATTCCCTGATACTCGTCACCTCCGCGTATCAGATGCCGCGCGCGTTGCTCGACTTCCATCATTTCGGTCTTACGCCGCAGCCGCTGATCTCGAGCGCGCGACGCGCACATCTCGGTGTACTGCCGCGCTATGACAATCTGGTGAATGCGGAGATTGCGCTGCACGAACTGATTGGAATTGCACAATTTCATGTCTATCGTGCAATCGGATGGTTCTGAAACTCACTCGCAGTGACGAGGTAATTTATTTAGAGATGCGAATATTCCTTATGTCGACAACGCTCTATCGAGTTTGACGCGAGATCGTTATCGACAGCGATAGTGGCATGAGCGTAACAAGATGTAACCAATTGTCATCGCAGTTACAAAACGTCCGCTGGAGCGGATATTGCTCGCTAGAATGCATTGTCTTTCCGATTGGACAGGCAAATACTCGGGTCCATAACCACTCTGCGGAGGTAACAATGAAGAAAGTGTCCCTGGCGATCCTGATTTCCCTCGGTGCCTTAACGGGCGTGGCCTATGCGCAGGACACCGGCGTCATGATGAGCACCGATCCGGCCAAGGCCGCTGACGTCGAGCAACGCGCGCAAGATTTACAAAACCGCCAGCAAGCAATGGAAAGCGCACCGGCTATGCCGGAGAAACATCACAAGATGACCCCGCATCATAAGAAGGCCGCGAAGCCGATGGCCGCCAGTTCGTAAGCGCAGTTGACAGCATCACCCGCGGCCTCGCCGCGAAGGTGAAAAGCCGAAGCCGGCACCGCCGGTTTCGGCTTTTTTGTCGTCTAATGGACTTGCTACAGGCCCGTTGTGCCCGGCTGACGTTATGCTAAAGTCGCGCACCGACCGGCACCCAGCGACCGTCGCCCGGCCGGAATCCCCCTAACCTGTGCGCACCTTGGTGCGGAGGACAGCATGAGCAATATCCAGCTAGATATCGAATGGACTGAAGCAGCATCTCGCAAAATCGAAAAACTGATGCCGCGCGGCGGTCAGGAAGCGTTCCTCGCGCTGCCGCCCGTCGAGTGCCTGCCGATGGAAGGCGACGTGCTGTTTCTTGGCCCGGACGGCAAGCAGCAACCGTTTATCGTCGCGGAGCGCCAGTATCACCACGATGGCGATGCCGACTGGACCATCATCCTGATCCTCGACGTCCCGCAAGCCACGCACTAAAGATAAGCGGCGAGCGCCGCACAGGCCGGATCCGGCCTGGCAGCTCACTCGCCGTTGTTCGACCCTTGTTGTTCGCCCATTAAGCGCTCACGCGATCTTCGACACGACTCGAATTTCCGCGTGTTCGACCCAATCCGCCACGGCTTTCTTATAAGCCGCAATGTGCGCGGATCTGGCATGTGCCGCCAGTGCTTCCTGGCTTTCCCAACGCTCGACAAACACGAACCGGCGCGGCTCCTGCACGTCACCATGCAGATCGTATTGAAGCGCACCCTGCTCTTTGCGCGTCGGCCCGACGATGCCTTCGAGCGCTTCGCGCAGTTGCTCTTCATAGCCCGGCTTTGCCACCGAGATTGCGACGACCGCGATTTCCGCCATGCCTGCCCTCCGTTTTTTCACGAAAAACAGCAGCATACCCGCCACCCGCCAAACCTGCAGGCGGCTACGCAGGGCGGTCAAACTGACGCGATGGCGGTTTGATGACCGTGATGCAAGGCCTTCCGCATGCGCAAAACGTCTGAGCACCGTCCTTGCCTGGAGTTTGGCGGGCGGCCACTCACCGCCCTGCTACCCTCGGCTTCATACGCGCGATTGATTGCGTTTGGCACGATCGTTCTTGCTCAAGGCAGACGCGTGCGAGGCTCACGCGAGACGCCCGGGACGCCACGGCTGGCTACCGCGGCACGGTCGGATTGCCGGGTACTCGGCCAAGTCCCGCGTCTGTGATAACCCGCACATTCATGCAAAGTGCAAACTGTTAGACTGGTTTTGACTAATCTCGCCGGAGTCCAGCATGGCTGGCATTGCTCTCCGCGTTCCCGGGCTGTGCCCGCCTCATCCTGCCGACACCCGGGCTGTACATCCGTTGCGCGCTGAATCTGTTCGCGCGCCCCGTCACCCGCTTGCCGCGACGTCACTATGCCCGCTCTCATGCCCGCCCTTATGCCAACCGTCAGCGGATTGACCCTGAGCGGCCTGCTCCCGCATCTGGTCCGGGACGAGTCCGGCTGGACCGCGACATGGCGCGCGCTGACCCTGCACAGCGCGTTCCAGCCTGTGCTGTCCGTCACGCATCAGTGTGTGGTCGGCTATGAGGGCTTGCTGCGCGCGTTCGATCCGGTCGGCTTGCCGGTGTCACCGGAAGTGCTTTTCTCCGGCACACGCTCGGCCGCCGACTCACGCGAACTCGACCGCATCGCCCGCTGCCTGCATGTGGCGAATTTCATGGAACAAGGCATCAGCACCGGGTGGCTGTTTCTGAATACGCGTCCGCAGGTGTTCGAAACCGGCTGGCCGCAGCGCACCTTCATTGACGAGCTTTCGGCGCACTTCGGCCTGCCGCAGGAGCGCATCGTAATCGAGGTACTCGAACAACCCGCCGACGATGAATCCGCCGTCGCCAGCATGCTCGCGGCGTCGCAGCCACGCGACTTCCTGATTGCGATCGACGACTTCGGCACCGGTTTTTCGAACTTCGACCGTGTGTGGCGCTTTCGCCCCGACATCGTGAAACTCGACCGCTCCCTGGTCGCCCGTGCGGGCAAGCATGAAGGCGACGATTCGATGATCAGCCACCTGATCGCGATGCTCCATCAGTCCGGTACGCTGGTGCTGGCCGAAGGCGTCGAAACCGACGAAGAGTTGATGATTCTGATGCAAGCCGACGTCGATTTCGTGCAGGGTTTCTGGCTCGGCCAGCCGAAGAGTTCGGTGCAGGATGCGTGCGCCGGGGTACCGGCGCTGATCGAGTCGATGTGGACCAAGTTCGCCGCTTATGAACTCGCCCGCGCCGGCCACCAGCGGCTCGGCTTCGAAGGGTTCGCCGAAGCCGTGCTCGCCGCCGCCGACGCCTTCAAAGCCACCGGCGATCTACAGCAGGCGGCACAAAAGGTGTGGCATCTGCCCGAAGCGCGCCGGGTGTTCATCACCGACGGACAAGGCGAACAGACGCAAGCGTCGATCACGGCCGCCTCGGTGCCGCCAATTCCGCTGCGGCTCGCGCCACTCTACTCCGATACGCGCAGTAACTGGTCGCGGCGGACGTATTTCAAGCATGCGCTCGCCGCGCCGGGGCGCGTCGCCATGATGGGGCCGCACTATTCGCTCGCGGACGGCCAGGACTGCTATACCGCGGCAATCGCATTCGACCGTGACGACGGCACGCATGTGCTTTGCGTTGACTTTGTACCGGCGACGTCACCGGCCGATACGCGTTCTGGCGGACACGGGGCCAAACGCTGAGCCTGAGCTGCTCCGCCTTTAATCCCCCTTTAGTCCCCTTTTAGTCCCTTTAGTCCTCTACCCGCCCGCGGCCGGATTTAATCTCCCCGCGCTTGGCCTTGCTGTCGAGGCGACGCCGATTCGAGGCGCGCGTCGGCCGGGTCGCGACGCGCGGCTTCTTCGTCACGCTGACGCTTTCGATCAGTTCATCGAGCCGCGCCAGCGCCGCCACCCGGTTCATCTCCTGAGTGCGATGCTCCTGCGCCTTGATGATCACTACCCCGTCGCGCGTGAGCCGGTGATCGGACAGCGCGAGCAGGCGCATCTTCAGCACTTCCGGCAACGACGACGCGTGCACGTCGAAACGCAGATGGATGGCGCTCGAAACCTTGTTGACGTTCTGACCGCCCGCTCCTTGCGCGCGCACTGCGGTCAATTCGATTTCGTTCGGCGGGATCGGATAACGGGAAGTCATGACTGGATTGAGCTAGGAGACGCAAGTGTACACAGGACGCAGCCGATTACCGACTACGGACTATCGGGCGCGGCCGCCGATGCGAAAAACTATTTGCATCGCCGCAGCCGGTTCGCCGATACTGCCGTTTTCGCTTACAGCGTAAATTCATATGAAGCTCCGTCCGGGTTTTGTGCTGGAACTGGCCGTCAACTTTCTGCTGCCGTGGCTTGCTTACCGCCTCGCGCTGCCGCACTTGGGCGAGACCGGCGCACTGATCGCCTCCGCCGTGCCGCCGATCGTCTGGAGCCTGATCGAACTAGTGCGCTTTCGACGCGTCGACGCGCTCAGCGTGATGGTCGTGGCAGGCATCGTGCTGTCAGTCGCGGCAATGGCGCTGGGCGGCAGTCCCCGCATGCTGTTGCTGCGAGAGTCGCTGGTGTCCGGCGCGGTGGGCGTGGTGTTTCTGCTGTCGTTGCCGATGCGCCGCCCGCTGATCTTCTATCTTGCACGCGCCACCGTCGCCCGTGAGATGGAAGGCGGCGCCGCGCGCTTCGAAGCGTTGTGGCGCGAGCGCGCGGCTCTCGTCAGTGCAATGCGGTTCATGACGCTGGTATGGGGCGTCGGCCTGACCGGTGAAACGGCGCTGCGCGCATGGATGGCACTCACGTGGCCGATCGAGCGCTTTCTGGTGGTCTCGCCGTTCATCGGCTATGGCATTTACGGCGCCTTGGCGCTATGGACGCTGTGGTACCGCAAGGCCATGCGCAGCCGGGCCGAGGCGCGCGCGCAGGCGGGTGAGATCGCGAGCTGAGCACGAACGACTATGTCCGTTGCCCGCGCCATCCTGTTAAGCGACGCGCCACGCCTCCGCAATTCGCGCGGCTAAGCCCGAGTCACGCTGCGTCGGCGTCGCGATGGCCTGCGCCAGCACGGCGCGCGCGCCGATCACCTCCACCCGTTCGCGCGCGCGGGTAATTGCCGTGTACACGAGTTCGCGCGACAGCACGCGGCTGAACACCGACGGCAGCATCAACACCGCATGCTGGAACTCCGAGCCTTGCGACTTATGAACCGTGAGCGCGAATGCCGTATCGTGCGGCGGCAGCGCGGCAGGCGATACGGCTCGCAGACCACCGTCGCCGGTACGGAAATACACGCGCAACGCCCCGCCCGCGCCCGGGAGCGCAATGCCGATGTCGCCGTTGAACAGACCGAGCGCGTAATCGTTGCGCGTGACCATCAAGGGGCGCCCGGCGAACCACTGTGCGCCTACCGCCAGTGTCACGCCCGCCGAGCGCCTCACCTGCGCGGCCATCGCGGCATTCACCTGATCGACGCCGCGTGGCCCCGAACGTGTCGCGCACAGAATTCGAAAACGGTTCAGCGCATCGAAGAGCGGCAATGGGTCTGGTGTATCGGCGGCGAGCGCTTCAGCAAGCGCATCCGCGTACGGTGCGAAACCTGCTGCAAGCCGCACGACGGTGCGGTCGGCAAGCGTCGCATGCGTGTCTTCGTACAGCGCCGCTGCGCAGGGTTCGGCAGGGTCGATGCGAAGGACTTCGAGCGCCGCGCCGGCCGCACCGTTGCGAATCGCGAGCGACAAACGGCCGATCGGCGATTCGAGGCCGAATCGATAGTTGCGCTCGAGCCATACGACGCAGTCGGCGAGTGGGCCACTTGCATCCGCATCGACTAACAGGTCGTCAGGCGGCGTATCGAAATCGTCCGGCGCACCCGCATACGCGAAAAGATCGTCAGGCCTTTCGTCGAAGCCGCTCGATGCACCCGGCAGCGCTTGCGACAACCGCGCCGCTTCAATACCAAGCGCCTCAGCGATCCGCTGCAGTCCGTTCGGCGTAAAAGCAGGCCGCGCGCTGAGCTCAGCGAACACCGCACCGGCCTCGACGGCGGCGAGTTGGTCCTTGTCACCCAGCATCACGAGACGCGTCTGCGGCGCAATGGCATCGAGCAGATGCGCCGCCATCGCGACGTCGATCATCGACGCCTCGTCGATCACGACGACGTCGTAAGGCAGCGGGTTGTCGCGATGATGCCGAAAGCGCCCGCCCGGCCCCGAGCCGAGCAGCCGATGCAAGGTGTACGAGGTCTGCGGCAAGCGCGCAGCGAGTTCGGGCGGCAAATCGCCGGCACGGGCGAGCAAGGCTTCCTGCATCCGTTGCGCGGCTTTGCCGGTGGGCGCCGCCAATGCAATTCGCAGATCGGCCCGCGCATCCAGCAAACAGGCGAGCACGCCGACCACCGTAGTCGTCTTGCCGGTGCCCGGGCCGCCGCTGACGATGGTCAACCGCCCGGACAGCGCCATGACTGCCGCGACACGTTGCCAGTCGACCTCGTCGTCCTGCGGCGGGCCGAAGTAGCGCAGCAGGCGCTCGTGTAGCGTTTGGGCGGTCGTGTCAGCGTCTGCGCCTGCACCGGAGCCCGCGCCCTGGAGGTTGGCGTTGGCGTTGGCGTTGGCGTTGGCGTTGGCGTTGGCGTTGGCGTTGGCGTTGGCGTTGGCGTTGGCGTTGGCGTTGGCGTTGGCGTTGGCTGCAACCCGCGTCTGATTGCGAGCCCGAATACCCTCCACCTGCCCCCCGCCCGCATGCATAACCAGCGAGCGAGCGAGACGCCGCTCGTAGTCGTAGTAGCGCGCCAGATACAGTCGCCCTTGCCCGTCGATCACCAGCGGCCGCAACGCCGCCGCGTTTTGAGAGCCGTCGCTAGCCATGCTGCTTGCGAACAGCGCCGCGCGCACTTCGGCGCTCGACGCATCGAAGCGTCGCGCCAGCACGGCAAGCGGCAGGCACACGTGCCCTTCGGCAGTCGCGCGGCTCGCGGCGAAGGCGGCCCGCGCCGCCCACTTTACCGCCTCGCCCGACGCGCCGCCGCGCCGCGCGAGCGTGCCGACGCGGCGCGCGAACCCTTCGGCTAGCGCTGTGCTGAAATCAGCCGGCGCAGGTAAATTCACGCCGATGTCGTCGAGCTCCGGCGGCGCAGAAGATATCCGCTCGAAGGTGCTCATGCGACACCTCCGATCATCGCCGCGTCGAGCAGCGCCACCAGTTCGAATGCGGGCCGCCGCATATGTACGCCCGCCGCCCCGTCGGCATCGCGCCACTGCGGACGAACGCCGCGCACGAACAGATAGAGATAGCCACCGATGTGCGTGTCGTACGCATAATCGCGCACCCGCGTTTTCAGATAGCGATGCAGCGCCACCGTATAGAGCAGCGCCTGCAGGTGATACGCGTGGCTCGCCATGGCCGCTTCGAGCGGCGCCGCGGCGTAGTCGGCGGCGGTGTCGCCCAGATGGTTCGACTTCCAGTCGACAATCCAGAAGCGTCCGTCGTGCTCGACGATCATGTCGATAAATCCTTTGACGAAACCGCGCAACACGCCGGGCTCCAGCGCAACGTCGGGATAGCCGTGTTCGATCAGCAGCTCGCGCAACGCCGGAAAATCAAGCGAAGGCGCGGCAAACAGGAATTCAAGTTCGTTCAGGCGGCGCCGCGGATTCAGTCTTGCGAGCGCCATGCCGGGCACGAGCTCGGTACTCACGACGTCCGCGATCAGCTTATGCATCATGGCGGGCAAACGTGCCGCGAGTTCGGGCACTGCCGGCGCCGGGCGGTCGCGCAAGGCACCCCGGATGGCCTCCGGCCACTTATCCGGACGGGTGAAATCCGCGAGCTCGAACATGCGGTGCAGACAGTCGCCCGCCGCCGCGCCGCGCGGGAACGCGAGAATGTCGTCCTCAGCGTAGGACGGCGCTTGCGGCACCGGCAACGGCGCAGGCGCGAGCGCATCGGCGATCTCATCGTGATCGGGACGCACTTCTTCCACCGGCGTATGCGCCTCCTCGGCCTTGCTGCCGGCGGCGATCAAGCCGCTGAAGCTCGCCATGCGCCACTGATCGCGCAACGGCCGCCGATTGACGCGCGCCTGCATCCGCGCGCCGCTGTCCTGGAGGCTTTCCAACGGCACGCGGCGCTCCACCTTCGGCAACGGCTGCAACGTGATCGGGCCGCCCGCCAATGCTCGCCATCGCTCGGACAAGCCAGCTTCGTCGGGTGGATCGGTGAGCCAGTCGTCGAAGCTGTGACCGCTGCCGCCCACCAGCCAGTTCAGCACGCTGCGGCGAGACTCCTTGGTGGAGCGCGACGAAAGATAAGTACCGGCAACCAGATAGCAGCGATACACCGCGCGCGTCAGCGCTACATAGACGAGCCGCGCCCGTTCCGCCGCCTGTTCGCGCGCCGCGTAACGCGACGCGCGTTCGGCCTCGTCGTCATCGCAACCGTAGTGCAGCACTGCGCCGCCCGTTTCGTCGTGATACTCGCGCGCATCGGGCAGACCGGAGGATGGCGGCTCGCGCAGCGCGCCGTCGTTCAGAAACGGACAGAACACGACCGCATATTCGAGCCCTTTCGATTTGTGGACGGTAACGATCTGCACGAGGTTGCGATCCGACTCGAGCCGCAACTGCGCGTCTTCGCCGCCACCTTGCGTGCGTTGCGCGGCGAGCCAGCGCAAAGTCGGCGCGATGCCGGGTTGCGTGGCGGCACGCGCCTGCACGAGTTCGGCCAGATGATTCACGTTCGTCAGACGGCGCTCGCCGTCCGGTCCGGCCACCAAACGCTGTGCGACTCGCAGCTCGCGCATCAGCGTGCGCCACATCAAGGCGAAGCCGCGCTCGTGCCATAGCGTGCGATAGCGTGAGAAACGTTCGACCCAACCCATTGCGTCCGCGGCATGCGCGGGATCGTCGGCCGACGCCGGCGCGTCGGCGACCTGCTCGAGGCGCCACAGCGCGGCGGCATCGAGGCCGAGCCAATCGGTGGCGAGCGCGGCGCGCAAACGGCGCAAGTCGCCCGGCGTATCGACCGCGGCCAGCACGCGTTCGATCTGCTCGGCGTCGAGCGTTGCGAACACCGAAGCCTGCGCCAGCTCCACGCTGCCGACGCCCCACGACGCCAGCACACGCTTGATCAGACTGCCCTGCTTATGCGTTTGCACGAGCACCGCGATATTGCCCGGCGCGAGCGGCGCGTCGCCAATCGTCACCGACCCTTCGCGTGCGCCGCGCAGGAGCCGCACGATCTCTGCGGCGCAGGCTTCGCTCGCCGCGCGCTGCGCTTCGCGTTTGGTCAACGCCGCGTCGCCTTGCGGCAGCGTCCAGATGCGGAAATCGCCTGCGCCCGCATCAGGTTCGGAGAAAGGCGGACGACGCCGCTCGCCGGCCCGCACCGGCTGATAGTCGAGACCGTCGAGCACGAACGCCTGGGGGTTGGCTTCGAATAGCCGGTTGCACGCCTCGACGATCGGCGCAGTCGAACGTTGATTGACTGCCAGCGTGTAGCACGCGGAAGCTGCCGCGCGCGCCGCGAGATAGGTATGCAGATCCGCCGCGCGGAAACTGTAGATCGCCTGCTTAGGATCGCCGACCAGAAACAGCGGGCCGGCAGGCGCGAAGATGCGGCTGAAGATCGCGAACTGCAACGGATCGGTATCCTGAAACTCGTCGATCAGCGCGGCCGGATAACGCGTGCGCAAAGCATCGGCAAGCCAGGGGTTGGCAGCGAGCGCGCGATACAGATTGGACAGCAGATCGTCGAACGACACCACCCTGCGCGTGCGTTTGCGCGCCACCAGTTCGGCGGGCGCGTAGTCGAGCCAGGTTTCCACGAGCGAGAGCCAGCGCGCGCGTTGCGCAGCTTCGGCCGCGACCACGGCTGCAGCCAGCGCTTCGGCGTGCTCGAAGAACGGATGCTCGGGCGGTTGAAACTTGACCTTGGTGGCCTTCTTCAACGCCGACGCTGTCAGCTTCAAGGCCGCCTTTGGCGGCGGCGCATGGCAATCGCCCTGGGCGAAGTATTCGGTCCACGCGGCGATCGCGGCGCTCACGAGCTCAGGCTTGTGCGAGGTCTTGCTCAGACGGTCTTGTGCGCCTCCAAGCAGACTCACGATCGCGTCGCGCTCCACCTGCCAGATCGCGCAGGCAGCAGCGAAACCCGCCTGCGGATCGGCATCGTTTCCACCTGCATCGAGCTTGCCCCAGCGTAGCTGCGCCAACGGCTTCTTCAAGCGCCGCGCGAGTTGCTCATCGAGCGATGCGGGACCAGCGCGTTTGGCCACCAGCCATGCAGCGAAAGCAGGATGCGCATAGGCCACCGGTTCCACTTGCTCGCGCCAGAAATCGGCTGCCATTTCGAAACGCAAGGCAGCGTCGTCGGCTTCCATTTCGAAGGCGAACGGCATGGCCGCGGCGAACGGCGCCTCCTGCAAGGCACGCTGACAGAACGCGTGAATGGTGTGAATCGCGGCCTGGTCGAACGTACGCAGTGCGCGGCGTACGACTTTCAGCGCAGTCTCGCGATCGATGCCGCGCTCTGGCGCAAGGGTGGTTTCAAAGAGACGCTGGACAAACGGATCGCCGCCATCGTCGTCCGTATCGATAGCCCGATCCAGTTCCGCGAGCCGCCCGCGAATCCGCTCGTGCAACTCCGCGGTCGCCGCCTTCGTAAAGGTAACGACAAGAATCTGATCGGCGTTCAGGTTCTTTTCGAGCAGCAGCCGCACGTACAACGCGCAAATGTTCCAGGTCTTGCCGGTTCCCGCCGACGCCTCGATCTGATTGACGCCGTCGAGCGAACACGCGAAGACGTCGAGCTCTTCCGCGACCAGCGCGTGATGGTGAACGGCACCGCTCATGATGCACTCCGCAGATGCTGCACTAGCGGTTTGAAGACGATCGAGGCAAGACTGCCGAACGGTTCGTCAAGCGTAAGCGGCGTGCCACGCAGCGCGATGCGCAAGGCGGGGTCGTCGGATTCGCCGCGCACACGATCATTGACCCACACACCCTGCGCCGCGGAATCGCTCTCGCTGACCTTCACCCACGCACTCTTCGGGAAAAAGCGCAGCGGCAGCATGCGCCCTGCTCTGAACAATGCGGCAAGCGGCGCCAGTTCATCGAGCGGCGCGGCGACCGGCGTGAGCTCGAAGCTCTCGCCGCTGCCATGCCACACCGTGCGGCGTGGGCCGTTCGGCTGCGCCGCGCAATAGACCAGATGCGCAAGCCACGCCGACAGATAGTCGCGTGCAGTAGGTTTGGCGTAACGGAAAATCACTTGTCCTGTTTCGGTCAGCAAATTCAAGGTGCCGTGCAGTTGCAGCGGCGTTTCGGCCGCTTTGCAGAGCGCCACGTCATGAGGCCCGAAGAGCGTTTCGGCGATGTCGGCACGATCGGGCCAGCGTGGCACGATATCGAGCACGAACGGCAAACGCTCGACACCCGACGCGACTTCGCGGCGCACGCTGTCGGCGAGTTGGCGCAGCGCGCCGAGTTCGCGCGAGCGCCATACCGCGCCGGTCGCGCCACCCGGCAGTTCGGGACTGGCCGCGGCGACGCGGCGCACGCGCTCGAACATGCTGTCGTCATCTTCGGCATCGCTATCCAGCAGGACCGGCAGGAGCCGCTCCGCCAAGGCATCCCGACCGGCCCAATCGAGTTCGAACGGCTCGGTGTCGAGCAATTCGCCCTGCGCATCCGACAACACGATACCCAAGCGGTCGCGCAACAACGCACGCGCCGGATGACGCCAGAAGCGCACGAATTCGTCGAATGCGACGGGAGCCGCGTCTTCGGCGGGCAACGGTTGATCGAAGAACGGCGCGGCAGCGGGATGTTGCGGAGCTGCCAGCAGACTGGCCAGTTCTGCGCGATCCATGTCGTAAGTGAAGAGGCCTCGCTGCGACGAGAAATAGTCCGACGCGAACGCCTGCAGCGGATGATCGATGACGAACGCATGCCGCGCGGTTTCGATTTCCGCGGGACTCGCCCCTTCCCCCGCCGACACTTGCGCAAGGTGATCGAGCAATTCGTCGACCAACGCGGCCGGCGGCAACGGCGCATTGTCGCGAATGCTGCGGCCCGTATAGGCGATGAACAGCCGGTCGCGTGCAGCCAGCAGCAGATCGAGGAACAGATTGCGTTCGTCGTCGCGGCGCTGCCGGTCGCCTGCTTTACCGAACGCGGCCATCAGGTCGAATTCGTCGGCGCGGGCGAGACTCGGCAACACGCCGTCGTCCATGCCGAGCAGGCAAACGATGCGATACGGCAACCCGCGCAAGCTGGTCAGCGACGAAAACGTCACGCTACCCCAAGGCACGCCGCCGCGCGCCGGGTCGTCGAGCGCCTCGGTGAGCGCGCCGCGCACCACGGCGGCGGGCAGCACGACGTTTTCTGCGCCCGCTTGCATCGCGTCACCCATCTTGTCGATGGCGTCGCGCACCGCCGCCAGCGAATCGGCAAACTCCACGCCGCCGTCGAAACACTGCGCGAGCGTTTCGAGCAGCAGTTGCGTCCATTCGGCAGGTGTCTGCTCGGCCGCGCAGCGCTGCGCGAAGGTCTCGATATCGTCGACGAAACGCGACAGGCGGCCGAGAAGCTCAGCGTCCGATCCATCGGCACCTTCAACGGGCAACCAGGCATCGACCGGTTCGCCGCCATCCGGCATCGCATAGCCGAGGTACAGCCGGGTCAGCGCATCGGCGAACGTATGACGCGCGACAGGCACGTGCTCGCCCGTCGGCTCGCTGGGTACAAGCCCTCGACGCGCACCAGCTGCCGCGAGCCATTCCTGCGCGGCTTCGAGTGCACTGGAATCGATCCCGTAACGCGCAGCGATCGCATCGACCCGCAGCCATTCGATCAGATCCGGCGCGCCCACGCTACGCTCAGGCAAGGCCAGCCAGTCCAGCAGCAAACGCGCGACCGGATTAGCCTGCGAGGGCGGCAAGCCGGTGATCCGATATGGAATGCGGCGAGTATCGCCAAAGGGCGCGGTGCCGAACACCGCGTCGATCAAGGGCCCGGCGGCCGCGAGATCGGACACGGCAACCAGCACGTCGGACGGCTGCAGATCGTCGAACTCATCGAACCACCCGAGCAGGCGATCGTGCAGCACTTCGAGTTGCCGCGACAGGCTGTGACACACGTGGACTTCGATGCCGTTCTCGATCGGCAATTCGTCAGTCTCCGTTTCCGCCCGCAGATCGAGGATGCCGTTCTGCACGGCGGCGAGCCAACTCGGCTCCGGATTCTCCGTGAAGTCGCCAGTCTCGCCGGATGCGGCGCTCTCAGTCAGCTCATGCAGCATGTGTAGTTGCGCCTGACTCTGGCGGCCCCACTCAGCCAGCAGCGGATGGCCCACTTCCTGATAGTCGAGCTGGCCTGCGGCATCGAGCGCTTCCACGCGGCCCGCGCTGACCACGTCGAACCAGAACTCGCGGCACGGGTTCATCACATACAGACGCACATCGACCCAGCGCGACAGCGCACGCAGCAGCGCGACGTGCAGCGGCGGCATGGTCGGCAGTGCAAACACGCTGACCGCTTCGGGCCACTGCGCGTTCGAGATGGCTTCCAGATCGAGCGTGCCGATTTCTTCGAGAAAGCGATATGCCGGCGGCAGCGCAGCCGCGGGCGTTTGCGCGTGGCCCGCCACTTCGGCAAGCACGGCGCGCCACAGTGCGGCTTGCCAACGCTCGTCCTCACGCGCAGCCTCGCTTGCGCCGACGAGACGTGGACCGTTGTCGTCCGCAGCGCCGCTCGCGAAGATCGAACCGCCCTTCTGCCATTGCAGCAACCATTCCGGGCGATAAGTCAGATAGTGGTCGAGCACGGTGGCCACGCGGCGCGACAGTTCGTAGCGCATCGACGCATCAGCCGCATCGAGATAAGTACGCAGACGCGGAGAGGCGTTCCAGGGCAATGCTTCATCCGCCTCTCCCAGCAGCCGGTAGCAGCGCCAGACCAGCCGGTCCGGCGCGAACGGCGAATGCTTGGGCACTTCGATCACGCCGCCGATTTGCGCCCACAGCCACTGCGCGAGATAACCAAAATTGACATTCGCGCAGATACCCTGGCGCCCCGCGATGTCGAGCTCGAGCCGGCGCCGCACCGCCGCGCTCGGGACGATCACGGGCTGCGCGGTCCAAGGATCGGACGGCGCTTGCGCCAGGTCGTCGAGCAGCGCGCCGACAAGGGTTTCATAGCGGTTCGAGTAGAAGAGTTGGAGCATGGATCCCGGGGAAGCAGGCGACGCGAGCGGAACGCCCGGGCCGCGACAGACAGTGAAGCGACAGCATAACAAACGCGCTCCCAGGGCAGAACCTGGCCGAATGGACGAGGTCAGATCATGCACAAAATCAGTTAGACTCGACGGCAGTTTGGGTCTGCTCCGGGTCGGCCCCGGGTCGACCTTTTCAACCGCGTTTTCTCAGTGAATGGAATCCAGGCAGTCGATGCGCTATTCGGTTGAAATAAAAAAGTTCCTTTATAGCCAGTACTTTTATGGCGGCCTGCGCATCGCAGTCGGCGTATCGTTACCGGCCATCTTGTGTTTGATCGTATTTCACGATCGCGAACTCGGCTTCACGATCGCGACCGGCGCACTTGGCGCATGCGTGGTCGATATGCCGGGCCCGCTCAAGTACAAGCACAACGAGATGCTGGCGTGCACGGTGATCGGCTTCCTGTCCGCACTCGCCACCGGCCTCGCCACGGTCAACCCGGTGGCGCTATGGTGCACGGTCGTGCCGCTCACGTTCGTGCTCTCATTGATCGTCGTGTATGGCAACCGCTGGCCGCAGATCAGCTTCGCCACGCTGTTCATGATGATCATGACGCTGGAAGAGCATTTCACGCCGATGCAGGCGCTCGTCAATGCGTCGTGGATTCTGGTGGGCGGTCTCTGGTACACGTACTGGTCGACCTTCGTGAGCCGCTGGATGATGCATCGCATCGAACAGCAGGCGCTCGCCGAAAGTGTGTTCGCGTGCGCGGAGTATCTGCTCGCGCGCGCCGCCTTTTACGATCTCGATAACGATCTCGACGAGTGCTATCGCAATCTGGTCGACAAGCAGATTACCGCCGTCGAGCGTCAGGATGCCGCGCGCGACATCGTGCTGCGCAACTTGCCGAAGCTGAAAACCGGCCGGCTCGAACCGCGCCGCGCGATGCTGTTCAATCTGTTCATCAATACTGTCGATCTTCACGAACTGTTTGTCGGTACACATGTCGATTACTCGCTGGTACGTAACACGTTTGGCGGCTCCGATCTGCTGGTGTTCTACCGCGATCTGATTCGCAAATCCGCAGCCGATCTCGAAGAAGTCGGACTCGCCGTGCTGCAAAACCAGCCGCCGCGCACGCGCGTGAATGTAAAAGCCGAATTGCGCGCCATCGAGTTCGAGATCGACCTGATGCGCAAGCAGGACCTGCCGGCTAAAAATCCCGAGGCTTATTCGGCGATATCGTCCACCTTCCGGCGTATCTGGAGCGCCACGCGCCTGATCGACAAGATGCACCAAAGCCTGTCGAGCGATCCGGGCGCGACCGAGACCGAGACCGAACTGCGCCTCGACAAGGCGCTGTCCCGCTTCGTATCGAGCCGCCGCGTGCCGTTCGGCCAGATTTTCTCGAATCTGACGATGGCCTCGCCGAGCTTTCGCCATGCGCTGCGCGTGACGATTGCGGTCGCCGTGGGTTTCTGGCTCGGCCGTCTGCTGCCGCTCACCAACGCATACTGGATCGTGATGACCACCGTCATCATTCTGAAGCCGGGCTACTCGCTGACCAAGCAGCGCAACGGGCAGCGGATAATCGGCACGCTGATCGGCTGTGCGGCGAGCATCGCATTGATGATCTTCGTCAAGGAGCCGCACATCCTGCTGGTGGTGATGTTCGCGTCGATGGTGATGAGCTACAGCCTGTTGCTGTTCAATTACACGGCGAGCGTGGTGTTCACGTCCTCGTATGTGCTGCTCATGTTCCATCTGCTCGCGCCGGGCAGCATGCGCATCATCGGCGAACGCGCAATCGATACGGTGGTGGGCTGCGCGATCGCAATTGCGGCGAGCCACCTGTTCCCCTACTGGGAATACCGGTTGATGGGCAAGCTCGTCAACAACATGATCAATGCGACGCGGCAGTATCTGGAAGCGAGCTGGTGGTGGAGCGGCAAGCCGGCCGCCGCGGTGGTCGCCACGGTAACTGAGGCCGGCGCGTTTGCACCCGCCGCGGCAATGGCTGATCCGGCGATCGAATTCGGCAAGCCGGCGCTCGCGGTGGCAAATGCCGGAGCAAATGCGAGAGGTAACGCTGCTCCCAAAGCCGGTGCAAGCGCTAGTGCAAACACGGGCGCGACCGCCAGTGCCAGCGCAGCTACAAACGCTGAGTCGGGCAGCGCCGGCACCACCACGGTCAGCAACCCGGCCGCCAAGCCGGCCGGTGGCGCCTCCCCTGCCGCCGTCGCCGCTGCAACCGCGCTCGATCGCGACTATCGCTACCGGCTCGCGCGCAAGAACGTCCACGTCGCGTTTGCCAATCTGGGCCAGGCGTTCCAGCGCATGATGCTCGAGCCGAAGTCCGCGCAGAAGTTCGTACCGGAATTGAACGACCTGCTGGTGCGCAGCCACGTACTCGCCTCGCAGATCACAGCGGCCGCGCCGTTGCTGCGTACCTCCGCGCAGCACGCCGACCGCGTCTCGCTACAGCCGTTGCAACGCGCGTTGAGCGTGGTTCGCGACAATCTGACCGAGGCCGAAGCGGGTAGCGCGTCGCCCTCCGATCAGGGCGAGCAGATCAAACTTCTGATGCGTGAGTTGGATGCGATGGTGGTCGAGACGGAGAAATCGCCAGACTACTCGGCGGACGCCGTGCACGACATGAAATTGCTCGCCCATCAGTGCAAGCAGATGCTGACGGCGTCGGCGCAGATTCGCAAGGATGCGAGCATGATCCGCCTGCCGGAAGAGTGAAGCGATCGCGTCGTCTTATTGCGCGGCGCCGCTTGCGGGCTTCGCTGCGGTAGCCGCAGCCGTCACGTCCGATGAAATCGTCGGTGCTGACGCGTTCTGGCGGTCGAATTCGCGCTTTTCCGTGATGGCGTTATAGAAGAGCGTGGCAATCACCACCAACACCGCAACTACGATGAAAACAGCAATGCCAAAGGTCGGGTTCTTCTTGCGCGGCGGTTTGTTCATGAGGCGGGCTCGGTTCGCGAGGCAGTCGCGGATAGTGTCTGGGAAGGCGGCATTCTACGCCCACTGAGCTTGCACTCGGCTTGCAATCAGCGCCCCTCTACCACCGCCGAAGGCCGCACCGGCAGCGCCGTCGAGTACTTGATCTGTTCCATCGCAAAACTCGAACTCACGTCATACAGCGGCACGGCGGCGATCAACAGTTTATAGACGCGATCGTAGTCGTCGATATCGGACACCACCACGCGTAGCAGGTAATCGGTTTCGCCGCTCATCCGGTACACCTCCACCACCTCCGGAATCTCTTGTACCGCACGCGTAAAGGTCTGCGCCCAGGCCTCGGTGTGCTGATTCGTTCGCACCGCAACGAACACGGTCGTGCCCACGCCGAGTTTGCGCGCATCGCACAGCGCCACCTGGGCGCGAATCACGCCCGTCTCCTTCAGACGCTGCAGCCGCTTCCAGCAAGGCGTTTGCGACAGATTCACGCGTTGCGCCAGCTCGGCGATTGGCATGGTTGCGTCTTCCTGCAACAGCTCGAGCAGCTTCCGATCGATGATATCCATTCCCATCGTCACACCCTCATAGGAAATTATTCTACTTTTAAGTCTCCAAGGGGAATTATATGGAAACTCTTTCTCCGGGCAAACCGGTATAAATATGTCTATCCGAAAATAGCCCATAAGCAGCCATGCAGCTGCGCAGCGATCATGAACCAAGATCTCAGTTCCATACCCGCCGCCCGTTCCTCCGCCCACGCCGCGCAGTTTGCCGGGGCGAATGAAACGCCCTCGCACGCACACCGTAGCACGCCGCTCGCGCATCTGTGCGACGCGCTCGACGCGATGTTCGAAGCCTGTGTGAAATTCCCCGAACCTTCGGATTCGACCTTCTTCGCGCGCAGCATGCGCATCGCGCTGACCGAAGCCGCAGCGAATCCCGAGCTGCTCACACCCGCGCAACGCGAAGGCTCCGCTGAAAATTACCGGCGTCATTTGCTGGCCGCCGATCCGCACGGTCGCTATGCGATCGCCGCGCTGGTGTGGCTGCCGCGCCAGGCAAGCCCGGTGCATGCGCACCACACATGGTGCGGCTACGCGGTGCTCGACGGCACGCTGAGCGAAACGGTCTTCGAATGGAACGGCGCACAGCACTGCGCAAGCGCCACCCGTACGCAAGCACGCAATACCGGAGCCGTGTCGTTTGTGCGCGGCGGCAGGGGCGGCATTCACCAGTTGGGAAATTGCAGCGACGCGCCCGCTGTCTCGCTGCATATTTACGGTGTCGCGGGCGCGCAGATCGCCACGCATGTCAACGACATCGTGCGTGCGGCCAACGCACCGGCGCTCTGCTGAAACCCGTACATCCTGCGCAAAGATGCAAACCGCGGATGCAAACCGCGCCAGGGTCCGCTCACCCGGCTTGTAGCGCAATCAGCTTTTGCCGCCCGCTTCACCAGCTGTCGGAATCTGTGGCGGAATCGGCGCGGTCTGCCCGGTCGACGGCGGCGCCGGACGCGGTTCGTGCGACACATCGCGCGCCGCCGCCACGGCAGCGTGCGCGGCCCGCGTCGAGCCCCCCGTTTCAGCGTGCCCATGCCCATGCGGACCGGCCTCGCGCAGCTCATCGTCCTGCAAAGGCTGTCCTTCGCTATCCTTCGACGACGTGTACACACGCATCTGCGGCACCGGAATCTCGATGCCGGCTTCGTCCATTTTGCGTTTGAGCCTCAAATTGAAGGCGCGCGCCACGCTCCATTGCTGTAACGGCCGCGTCTTGATCTGCCCTTTCACGACCATCCAGTTCGGATCAAAACGGTCGAGCCCCCACACCTCGATCGGTCCGAGCATTTCGCGCCGGTAGCGGAAGTCGGCCATCAGATCGGCGCCGACTTCCCGAATCAGTTGCGTGATCTGATCGACGTCGGTCGAGAACGACATCCGCACTTCGAACACCGCGTAGGCAAAGTCGCGCGACAGGTTCTTGACGATCTTGATCTGCGAGAACGGAATCGCGTGAATCGCACCTTGCCCATCGCGCAAACGGACGGTACGGATCGACAGATGCTCGACGGTGCCCGCATGCCCCCCGTCCACGTCGATCCAGTCGCCGACCGAAATCGTATCTTCGATGATGATGAACAGGCCCGTGATCAGGTCGGTCACGAGCGACTGCGCGCCGAAGCCGATCGCGAGACCGATCACCCCGGCGCCGGCCAACAGTGGTGTCACATTGATGCCCAGGTTCGCCGCGGTGACGATGCCGGCGATCGTCATGATCGACACCAGCAGCACGTTGCGCACCAGCGGCAGCATTGTGCGCGCCCGCATGCTCGGATTGCGCGACTTGTTGCGCGGACCACCCGGATTGAGGGCTTCGGTAATCGCCGTGTCGACCAGAATCCACAGCAGCCATGAAATGAACACCGTCGCAATGATCGCCGTCACCGCGTGCGCAATCCCGCGCGCCGCAACGTTTTCCTCCACGACTGCCGCGAGCGACACCCCCCACAGACGCGCCGCCAGTTCGAAGAAGAACAGCCAGATGAACAGCGTCAGCAGCGTGCCGCAAAAGCGCAGCAAGCGCGACAGATAAGGCGAGCGGCGCCGCGCGCGTGGGCTGCGCGGGCGCGTCATGCGCAGCACGACGGCCGACAGGAAAAATGCGAACACCAGCAACAGTGCGGTCACCACCGAAATCTGCAGCACGTTTTCGCTGGAGCCCGAGCCGCCGAGCGTAGCCACCACCGACGCGCCGGCGAGCACCAGCACCGGCACGTGCCAGAGCGAGGCGAGCACGTCGAACGCGTCGGTCGCGGCCCGGTGATCGTGGCGCTGCTCGTAAGGCCGGTTACGAATCAGATGCGCGACGGGCCGGCGGAACGCCAGCGCGAAATAGCCGGTGAGCACGGCGGCCGTCATGTTGGCGGCCGTCGAAATCAGCGCGGCGAGATTCGATCCGAGCTGATGCGCAACGTCGTAGTTGACCGCCGCATCGCCGAGCGCGGCGCATATGCCCACCACGAACAGCACGCGCCGCGCGTGATCGATCAGCAGGCGCACCGCAACCCGCCGATGCCCTGAGCCGAACAGCGAAAACATGATCAGACAGATCGCCGAAAACACCGCACCCGCGACGATCGCGTAGGCGACCACCATGCCGAGCGTGCGGCCGAGCGAATCGGGCATCGCGCGCACGAACAGCAGCGCCGCGAGAAAGGCGACGATCCATGGCCCGACGCGGCGCAGCGCGAAGATCAGCAGTTCGCGCGTGGTGGGATTCGGGTTGAGCCCCATGATGATGCCGAAGCGCCGGTATAGCCGGTGTTGCAGGTAGATCAGCGCGCCGGCGCACCCGCCCCAGCCGGCCAGCATGCCAATCATCGAAAAGACGACGCGCCCGAAGCTCTCTTGCCCCTGACCCGAAATGATCGTGTAGAGCTCATTGCCGGCCGCGTTGAAGCGTCCGGCCCAATAGTGCATCGGCGTGCGGCCCTGATGCACACCGGATTCGAACGACGCGATGCCCGACGCGATCGCCCCGAGCAAACCAGGACTCGGTTGCGCGGGCGCGGGCGCGGCTGCCGCGACATTTTGCGAGACCTCGCGTAGCTTTTTGAGTTGGGCGACGAGCGCGGTGCGCTGCCGGTCGTTGTCGAGCGTAGCGATCACGCTGTCGAGCGAGCGCGCCAGTTCCGCCTGGCTCGCGGGCGACGGCGCGGAGGCCGCTTCCGCAGCCGAGGCGCCCGAGGCAGCAGACGCAGGCGTTGCCGTCGCCGTCGCGCTATTGATCAGGCTCTGCAAGGCCGGAATGACCGGCGTGCTGGTGCCGGCGGCCTGGGCAGTCGCGGGCAGCCATCCAATGCCGAGGATCAGCGCAAGGTAGACCGTGGCCGCCCACGCGCCAAGCCACGCCGCGACGCGAGCGCGAATGCCGCGTCGAGCGCTGCATCCGACATAACTGGAAGGAAAATGAAAGGCGGCGTGAGTCGCCGGTTGCCCGCCGTTGGACGGCGCGGCCCCGGACTCACGCCGCAATGAGCATGACTGCATGACGATCCGTAAGAAAACGGGAGACGCCAGTGTAGCCGCAGTTTTACCGCCAGCGACCGAACATGCGTAACCGATTGTTAGGACGCTTGCGCAAATTCGAGGATTGGCGGGCCGCCCTCATCCCACGAGCGGCCGCTGAGACACGCACAACGGGCCAGGCGCGACACGAGCCGCGCGCGGTCCGTTCAGGCTCAATAAGCCACCGTCGCGATCTGACGGACGAAACGGCCCTGCTCCAATTCGTCGACGAAGGCGATCGCATAGTCTTCCGCCGAAATGCGGCTATTGCCCTCAGCGTCGGCGAGAAGCGTGTTCGCGCCCGTGCGGAACTTGGCCGTACGCTCACCCGGAGCGATCAGCGCAGCCGGCGCGAAGAAAGTCCAGTCGAGGTCGGTGACGCCGCGGTAGTAATCGAATGCATCGCGGTGCGCCAGTGCGATCGGTTTGTAGGCGTCCGGGAAACCGTCCGTGTCGACCAGATGCTTGCCTGGCGCCACTTCGAGCGAACCTGCGCCGCCCACCACCACGAGGCGCTTCAGGCCCGCTGCGCGCACGCCGTCGACGAGCGCATGGGTCGCCTTGGTCAGCGCCGCGAGATCGTCTTGCGGCGGCGCATAGGCGCTCGCCACCACGTCGTGGCCACGCACCGCGGCGCCGACGCTCGCGGCGTCGAGCAGATCGGCCTGCGCGGCTTTCAGATTCGCCACATCGGCCGGCACGCGCGCCGGATTGCGCGCCAGCGCCGTCACCTGATGCCCGCGGCGGGCCGCTTCCGCGGCGATCCGCGAACCAATCGTGCCGGTGGCGCCGAACAACGCGATCTTCAACTGTTTGCTCATTTCGATACTCCTGTTATTAGCATATATGTAACCGCATTGATTACATATAACGCGGAAAAAAGAGGGGCATGAGCCCCCGTCCGTTCGTAGGTGTGCAGGTTTCGGCTACACCCTGCGCGCCCTTCGATACTGCTTCATTGCCACTCTCTTTGCCACCTTCGTTGCTGCATCAGCCGTGCGAACGCCGCTTGCGTTCAAGCGCCCGCTCAGCACGCACCAGGTCAGCAGTGGCGTCAGCCAGCGTGCGCGCGCCGAGCGACGCCTCCATGGCCTGCTGCGCTTCGTCGATGATACCGCGCAGCACGCCCTGAATATTCCGTCCCACCATGCACGCCGGATTCGGCTCCTCGCGATGCATGGCGAACAATTGCGCGTCGTCCACCGCACGGTACACCTCGAGCATGGTGATCTCGTCAGGCGCCCGGGCAAGCAGCGCACCGCCGCCCGCGCCGAGTTGCGAGGTCGTGAGGCCCGCCTCGGCCAGCATGGTCAACAGACGCCGGATCAACGCAGGATTCGTATTCACGCTGCCCGCGATCATCTCCGACGAGAGCGGCACGCCCTCCTGCAAAGACAGCAGCGCGAGCACGTGCACCGCAAACGCAAACCGGCTACTTGTATTCACAACAAACCTGCCCGGCAACGACAATGTGTAACCATGGTAATTACATTTAATCCGGCTGTCAAACGGACGGCCGCATGGGCCGCCATCTCACTTGTCCATCTGCTTTTGCGCATCGCTGGAATCGCTCGACGCCGACGAGGAAGCCGAACCGCTAGCCGACGACGACGCCGAACTTTGCGCCGACCACTCCTGCAGCTTGCGCCCGGCCGTCTCGAGGCCCTGGCCGGTCAGCGCCGCCGCCTTGCCGAGTTGCGCATTCGTGGCGCTCGCGGCACCTTGCAGGTTGGCTTGCGCGGTCGATGCCAGCGCGGCTGGATCGATCTTGATCGACGGCGCGGAGGCCGATTCGAGGTTCTGCTGGGTGGCGGCCTTGGTCGCATCGACCTGCTGGCCGACGTAGCTGGCCGCCTGATCGAGCTTTTGACCGGCGGCTTGCGCCGCATCGTCGAGCTTGCCGGCGACCTGCCCGGCCGACGCATCGTTCTTCTGACAAGCCGCGAGGCCGCCGAACACGATTGCGACAACAGCGACGCGGCGCAACAACGGTGAACGAATAGATAAAGTCATATCTGAGTGTGAGCCGCATCGAGCGGCTTCCGCATGCGAAAACGCGCCAATGATACGCCGTTGCGCCACATGCTCTCTGCGACGAGCATCTGGAAGCCCGCGGACTCGAAGCAGCGACGCGCGCTGACATCGGTTTCGTCGCGGTTCTGTCAAACGCGTTGGAGTAGACTCCCAGAGCGTTTCGATGTGTTCCGTTGATCAATTGGAGGCATGCGATGGCAGCAAAGAAGATTCTGTTCCTGACCGGCGACTTCGCCGAGGATTACGAAACGATGGTGCCGTTTCAGGCACTGCAGGCGGTTGGCCACGTAGTCGACGCGGTCTGTCCGAACAAGAAAGCGGGCGAGAAGATCAAGACCGCGATTCATGATTTCGAAGGCGACCAGACCTACACCGAAAAGCCTGGCCACCAATTCACGCTGAATGCGACGTTCGACGACGCCGATTCCCGTCAATACGACGCGCTGGCGATCGCGGGCGGCCGCGCGCCGGAGTATCTGCGGCTCAATCACAAGGTGATCGAACTCGTGCGGCAGTTCGCCGAAGCGGGCAAGCCGATCGCCGCGATCTGCCACGCAGCGCAACTGCTGGCCGCCGCCGACGTGATTCGCGGCAAACGCATTTCCGCCTACCCGGCCTGCGCGCCCGAAGTGAAGCTGGCCGGCGGCGAGTACGCCGACATTCCGGTCGACGCCGCGATCACCGACGCCAATTTCGTCACTGCCCCAGCATGGCCGGCTCATCCTGAGTGGCTGCGTCAATTCCTCGTGCTGCTCGGCACCCGGATCGAACTCTGATTCTGAGGCGAGCGCCTTGCCCTCGCGGTAATGCGCGCTCGCCAAAACACACCTGCATTTGAGACTAGTCCGATAGTTCGCAGCGGAAAGTTTTCCTATAGTCGCCGGTTGACTTGGGAGCCTTTTTCGATGGAACTGACTGACTGGATCGTCATTCTCGCCGTCACGCTGATGGCAATTGCTTTTTTCTGCGCTCGCACGCCGGCCAACTGGTCGCGAGAAAACCGCGCGCGACGTCTGGCCGGCGCGCGCATGCTGGTGCAAGCTGCGTGTTCGTTGTGGGCGGCGCTGTTGATCGTCGCGCACGGCCTGTTCGCCCTGAACGGGCTGGCCGGCCTGCATCCCGCGCCGCTCGAGGCGCTGACCTGCGTTGCGATCCTGATCGTTTGCGGCTGCTACTGGTCGATTCGCGGCGGCAAACTGCTCAAACCGCGGCGGCTTTTTACCGCGTACTGATGCCGGGCGCGGCATTAGCGACATTGGTGGCGTTGGCAGCATGCGTCACCGCACCGCCGCTCAGGCCAAGACCATCGCGATCACCGAGGCCCGCGCGTGTTTCGCGCACACTACGAACCGCTTGAACACCGTCCGCCAACGTGACATGCGTTTCGACGGCCTGTTGCACCGTCCGCGCCTCGGCTTCGGGCAGCGACAGATAAAACGTCGTGCCCATCCCCTCTTTCGACTCCGCCCACACGCGCCCGCCGTGCCGCTCCACCACGCGCCGCACGAGCGCAAGGCCGATGCCCTCACCCGCCGCCACATTGCCGTGCAGCCGCTGAAAGGCGTTGAAAAGCCGCGGCAGCGCGACCGCCGGAATGCCTAGGCCATTGTCCCGCACGTAGAAAATCCGTAGCGAATGCACGCCCGGCGGCGCCGGCGTCGTGCCAATTTCGATCCGGCCTTCGCGCGCCGGGTCCAGATAATTGACCGCATTGCCGATCAGGTTCGCGAACACCTGTTCAAGCGCGGTCGGGTCGCCCCACACCGCCGGCAACTCGTCGACGCTGACATGCGCCCGGCGCGCCCGGATCGACCCTTGCATGGCATCGACCACGCGCGGCACGATATCGCGCACTTCGACCTTTTGCTGCCGGTACTCGACACGGCCGACACGCGACAGCCGCAACAGCGCGTCGATGATATGAGACGCCCGCAGCACGGCCGTCTGCAGGAAGTGCAACGCCTCGCCGATATCCTCGTCCACCACCCGTTCGATGCGCTGCCGCGGTTCTGCCGCAAGCGACGATTGGCGCAGCACCGCGCGCAGTTCGTCGCAGGCGCGGGTCAGTTCTTTCGAGAAGCCTTGCAGATTCACCAGCGGCGCACGCAGGTCATGCGACACGCTATAGATGAACATTTCGTTTTCCTGAGTCTGTTGCCGCAAGGTCTCGTTGATGCGCGCCAGTTCGCCGGTGCGGCGCGCGAGATCGGACTGGAAACGCGCCTGGATGCGCTCGGCTTCGAGCAGGCGCCGGCTGGTTTCATGCAAGGTCAGATCGAGCCGGGCGATTTCATCGCGGCCCGGGCCGATCGGCGCCAGCGGCTCGTTGCCCGCGAGGCGCCCGGCGTTATCGGACAAGAGCGCGAGCCGGCCGCGCACGCCGCGCGTGAACAACCAGACGGCCAGCGCGACGAACAGCAAGGAGCCAAACACGGCCGCGACGACCAGCGTTTGTTGCCGCTCACGCGCGGCGTCGGCGGCATTCGAGCGCAGCGTGTCGAGGCGCCGCTCTTCGGTCTGGAAGGCCACCACTTGCTGACGGAAGCGATCGAGTACGTCGGCCATGGCCAGGTCACGGAAGCGATCGAGCAGATCGCGCCGCCGCTCCGAATGCAGCATGTCTTGAATGCGGTCCGACCATTGGCGATACCCCTGCACCGCCTGGCGCACCTGCACCACGCGCTCGACTTGCGCCGGGTTATCGGCAACCAGCTCGGCCAGTTGATCGATGCGGCGGTCGACGTCCATCCACAAGGTGACCGGGGTCGCAAAGCGGGTATCGTTGGCGAGCACCGCGCCACGCAGCGCCACGGACTCACCCAGCACCGGATCGAGAATCGCGGTGGTCTGGCGCAGCACGTCTTCACTATGGATGGCCCACTGCTCGGCTTGCGCCGCGTCGGACTGCGCCTTGACCAGGCCGGACAGCAGCGCCAGTTCGAAGAGGGCCGGAATTGCGATCAGCAACAGGCCTTTAGTGGTCAGTCTCATGCGTACGCATTGGAGGTCGATGGCCGGCAGATCGTGCACGGGGACGGCACATTATGTCGGCGTTTACGCAGGAAGACAAAGACGGCGCGCTACGGAACAGGCTTCTGCGGCCAGACGCACCCCCATGCGCAACGATTGCGCATAAAACGTCAGGCTTTTGAATTAAACGTAAATCAAATCGAATGTCTTGCCCATATTTGGATCGTGACGACCGATATGAAACCGTCATGCACTTAATTTATGCTTTCGTCCTCATTCGATGTGCAAAGAACAGTGCGCCGCTCGATCGGCAATGCGTAACACGAACCCCATCCCGGTGCGGCTTTGCACCTGATCGGCGTGCCGTTTCACGACTTCGCCGAACGGCGCGGACCTGTCGACCCACAAGATTTCGGCGACGCCGGAGCGCGAAAGCGTCGGCTGATGCGTTAGCCGCAAATCCAGGTTAGCGGCGCGCCGGATGTTTCGCGTCCCCGTGCTCGCCGATCAGGCCGAATTCGATCGGGCAACGCGTGTAGAACACCGGGACGCTGCCCGCGCGCACCGCCTCGAGTAAGGCTTCCGCCTCCCCTTCGGTGACCGCGAAAATCACCTGCTGCGGTTGATCCGCCAGTTCGAAAAAGCGCGCTGCATGCCGCGCGCCCGCGTGGCCGACACCTTCGGCCGCCGCCACGACGGTCGCGCCATGAATGCCGACGAGCTTCGCGATCGACAGCAAACATTCCACGACCGTTTGATGGCCGTGGCGCCGGTTCTTCTCGGTATAGAACGTGAGCTGGTAGCCCTTCGTCATGTCGGCCTCCCGCACGGTTGCAATGGACTCGCGGCAAACGCTCGCAGGCCCTCCATTTATTCTAGATCACGCCCCATGCCATGCAGACCGCACGCGCGTGCCGCGACCGCGCTCACCTGTCCCCAATGCCTTGCCAATGCTAGACTTGCGCGCTGGAGGTGGCATTCTCTGCGCTCTCCGTTAGCCGCCCTTGATGGCTGATGACGCCTGCTTCGCCCGGACGACCGCGGACGCAGCATCGCGCCTTCCGCTTAAGCCCGGTTTGTCGACCTTTTGGCTTCGCCAGAGTACTTTTGCATGTATTTATCCATTCTCGCGGTCGGCATTGGCGGCGCACTCGGTTCGCTGTTCCGCTGGTTTCTTGGTATCCGTCTGAACGGCCTGTTCACGGGTTTGCCGCTTGGCACCTTCGCCTCTAACGTGATCGCCGGCTACGTCATCGGCGTCGCGATCGCGGGGTTTGCACGGGCGCCGCAGATCGCGCCCGAATGGCGGCTCTTCGTCATCACGGGCTTGATGGGCGGCCTGTCGACTTTCTCGACGTTCTCGGCGGAAGTCGTGCAGCGCTTGCAGGACGGCCGGCTCGGCTGGGCGGCAGGCGAGATCGTCATTCACGTGGCGGCTTCGCTCGTGATGACTATCCTGGGTATCGCAACTGTTTCGTTGCTGTCGCGCTGACAAAGCGCTCGATCGCTGGATGCGCCCGGGAAAAACCAGGCAATACCAGGCAATATCTCAACGCGAAAATACGCGAGCAAAAAACGATAGCGCTACAGCTTCACGTCTCTTTACTTTTTTGTACTTTCGCTCGGGCATTCGCCGGCGCGTTCTTCTTCAATTTGGTCTGGTTGTGATCAATAGCGGCACGAACGAGATTCTTTAGCGCACGCGCATTAATCTTATCGCCCTCGAAAAAATCGATCGCCCGTCTTGCGTTGCCTTCGAGGCCCGCGTTGAAGAGCTTGTCAGGATCCGGGAGGCTCGCCCCGTGGGCAAAGGTAAGCTTCACCTTCCCTTTGTGGGCGTTAGCGACCGCGATCATTCCGTCGCGAGACCATACCGGGCTTCCCATCCACTTCCATTCCTCGATGATCTCCGGGTCGGCCTCAAGGATGGTCTTGCGGACGCTGGCGAACGTTTTGCCACGCCAGTCCGTGATTCCTGCGATCAGTTGGTCAATACTTTCCGATGGATTCATTGGATCGTTACGCCTCGAGTTCTGGTCCCGTTTCATGCGACCACGTTAAGCAACATGGGGGGCGGGCGAGCCCCGTTTCGACCGAGCCTGGCTCTGAATTGTGCCAGCATCGATCTATACGCGCCAATACCTGTTCCAGGGGCGCAAGGAATGGCTGCCATCCACCCATGGCGCATGGCGAATGCGGGCGTTCAACATTGCATCCTGTTGGGGGGCTGAAGGCATGGCGTTATACACAAATGTCGTCACCGCCGTCGTCGCTTAACAAGCGCAATGTTTTTGCAGCGACATGAACTTCTCTGAGTCCGAGCCAGATCGTTTTTGCGCCGGGTTCGCCATCGCCCTTGCG
>NZ_WOEZ01000195.1 GCF_013177735.1 Paraburkholderia elongata
GTGGCCCCAAGACCCGCAAACCCGCACCCTATGTCGAAGGCGCGGTAGCCCGTGCCCATCACAGTACCGCCCGCCTGCTTAAACGCGCCAAAGGCGAAACATCTTGATCAAGACCTTGAAAGGGCTGCGTCTGAGGCCCTTTTTTCATTCCGACGCAATTCGTGATTGACTCTGGCACCCAATGCCACGTAGAATCTCGGATTCGTCGGAGCGTAGCGCAGCCTGGTAGCGCATCTGATTTGGGATCAGAGGGTCGAAGGTTCGAATCCTTTCGCTCCGACCACGAAAAGCAATACGAAACCCGCGTCGCCTCCGGCTTCGCGGGTTTTTGCTTTTTGAGCGTCACGGGTCCATGCACATGGGGTGATGGGTTCATGCGGATTGATGCTCAGACAGGCTCGCCCGCGCCACCGCCTTGCGCCCTCACGTGTGCGCATGCGACAGTGATTGCAAACCCGGCGCTACTGCCTACGCCGCAACCGGAGTCAAGGAGACACGCATGAATCTGATCCTCTGGCGTCACGCCGAAGCTGAAGATTTCGCCGCGAGCGATCTCGCCCGCGCGCTGACCACGAAGGGCCGCAAACAGGCGCAAAACGTCGCCAAGTGGTTGCGCACCCGCCTGCCCGACGACGCGCTGGTCCTCGCGAGTCCCGCGGTGCGCACCATCCAGACTGCCGAAACCTTGAGCGACCAGTATCGTGTGGTGCGCGAACTCGCGCCTAACGCCAGTGCGGACGATGTGCTCAAGGCCGCCGGCTGGCCAAAAGGCATCTCACAGACCGTCGTCATCGTCGGCCATCAACCGACACTCGGCCACGTTGCGGCACGCCTGCTTGGCAACAGCGAAGCGAGTTGGCCGCTGAAGAAAGCCGGCCTGTGGTGGATCGAAAGCCGTGAACGCAACGGCGACGACCAGGCCGTGCTGCGCGCGGCAATGAGTCCCGATCTGGTCTGAACCGGTCGCGCAGAAACAACACACGCCCCGCCCGGCCCACGATATTACAAGCTGCGGGCACGCAGCTTACGGGCAGTCATCCAATCGTCACGACTCTGCCATGCGAGCGTCACCAGGCGTTACTACATTGGCGAAAAAAGAAATCTCCCTTTTTTCGACCAGGACGCCACATGCGAGAACTGCCGACGCCCACCCTGCCCCTGGCTTCGATCTTCGAAACGCGTCGCCTGCCGCGCGCCGAAGAGACGGTCACCGCCCAGCATCGCCTGCAAGTCACGTGGGCCCGCACCGACGAGGAACTGCGCGAGGCCCAGCGCCTGCGCTACCGCGTATTCGCCGATGAAATGGGCGCACGTCTGACGGGTCCTGCCGGCCTCGACGTCGATTCGTTCGATTCATACTGCGATCATCTGCTGGTGCGCGATCTCGACACGCTGAAGGTAGTCGGCACCTATCGCGCGCTGCCGCCGCACCAGGCCGCCCGTATCGGACGCCTGTATGCCGAAAGCGAATTCGACGTGTCGCGCCTCACGCACCTGCGCGCGAAGATGGTCGAGGTGGGCCGTTCGTGCGTGCACCCGGACTATCGCAGCGGCTCGGTGATCATGTCGCTGTGGGCAGGGCTCGCCGCGTACATGAAGCACAACGGCTACGAGACGATGCTCGGCTGCGCGAGCGTCGCAATGGTCGACGGCGGCCACTACGCGGCGAATCTGTACTGCTCGCTGCGCGACAACGCGCTGACCGCGCCGGAATATCGCGCGTTCCCGCACACACCTCTGCCGGTCGAAGAATTGCAAACCGGCGCCGACGTCGCACCGCCGCCGCTGGTGAAAGGCTATCTGCGCCTCGGTGCGAAGATTTGCGGCGCTCCGGCGTGGGACCCCGACTTCAACACGGCGGACTTTTTGACGCTGTTGCGCCTGACGGATATCAACGCGCGTTACGCGCGGCACTTCCTCGGCGACGCGTCGCCGCGCTGAGTGGCACGCAAACCCGCACAAACCCACGCGCACCACCCGGCACATTCAGGCGACGACTGGATGTGCATAAAAAAGCCCGGTATTTCCGCCGGGCTTTTTCACTTACAACGCATGCTTCTCAGTCGTCAGTGTAGACCACGCGATACGGGATGCCGACCTTCTCCCACTCCGCAGCCTCCTGAATCAGGCTGTAATCGGTCAGCGGATTCTTAGCCACCCACTCGTTCGGCAAACGCACCTCATAACCGCCGTTGACCTGCGCGACCGCGATACCCGGCAAGCCGACGTCGGCACGCCGGCGGCACAGCAGCGCCGCGAGCCGCAGACAGAACAACAGCGGCCATTCCACTTCGCGTGTTTGCGACAGCTTGCCGAGCTTCCCCGCGTGGCCGAGCACCAGCGCGGCGAGCCGCGCCTGGTCGGTGCGCGAAAAACCCGGCATGTCGGCGTTGCTGGCGATATACGCCGAATGCTTGTGATAGGCACTGTGGGAAATCGACAGCCCGATTTCGTGCAAGGCCGCAGCCCAGCCAAGGAACATGCGGTTCTCGACGCGACGCTCCTCATCCGGCTCGGCAAACTGGTCGTAAAAGCGCACCGCGAGTTCACCGATACGCCCGGCCTGCGCGCGGTCTACGCCATAACGGCGCATGAAGCCGCCCACCGTCAACGTGCGCATGTCCTCGTGCTGCGAACGGCCCAGCAAGTCGTACAGCACGCCGAGGCGCAGCGCGCCATCTGTTGTATCGACGTAATCGACGCCGAGTTCGTCGAACACCGCGATCATGATCGACAGGCCGCCGGCCAGCACCGGGATGCGATCGGCCTTCAACGCGACCAGCTTCAGACGATTGACATTCTCCGCCTTGATCAGCACGCGCTTGAGGCGCTCGAGCCCGCCACGCGAGATGCCGTGCGTGACGCCCGGATCGTTGAAGCCGTTTGCCTCGACCAGTTCGGCGAGCGCCCGTGCGGTGCCGGACGAGCCGATGGCCTGTTCCCAACCGGTTTTCTTGTATTCCGCAGAAATGATCTGGATTTCACGGCTCGCGGCGAGTTCGGCCTGGCGCATCGTGTAATCGTCGACATTGCCCGCCGGGAAGAATGCGCGACTATGGCTCACGCAACCGATATACAGGCTCTCCATCTTGATCGGCGTGTAGTGCGAACCGATGATGAATTCCGTCGAGCCGCCGCCGATATCCACGACGAGACGCTTGCCCGCGCTCGCGGGCACGGAGTGTGCAGCGCCTGCATAGATCAGACGCGCTTCTTCACGCCCGGCGATCACTTCGATCGGGAAGCCGAGCGCGGCTTGTGCCTCGCCGAGAAACTCGCCCGCGTTCTTGGCGATGCGCAGCGTGTTGGTGGCGACGGCGCGAACGTGGTCGGGATGAAAGTCGCGTAGCCGCTCGCCGAAGCGCTTGAGCGCATCCCAGCCGCGCACTTGCGAGGCACGGTCGAGCATCTTGTCGCGTGACAGACCGGCGGCAAGACGCACCGGCTCGCGCAACGCGTCGACCTGATAGATCTGGCTGCCCGCGTCGGTTTCCTCTACCCGGCCCACGATCAGCCGGAAGCTGTTCGAGCCAAGGTCGACGGCAGCAAGGAGTTGTGGAGTATTGACCATCGAGTAAGCGGACTCCATGCGCGCGTGCGCAGCGGCGTTTGATGCGAAAGGGGCCGGATGTGCACCGGATGCCTTGGGCGCCTTATGACCGGCCGCGCTGTTCAAAGACGCCATTCTAAGCGTACCGGGCCTCACGATGTCGCCTCGCGGTGATGGGGGTGCCCTATGGTCCCATATGCACTGCGTCATAATTACGACACGCGATGAATACGGCGTAGAATTTATAACACCGCAATCGTCATAACAACGTCATCATACTGTGAGAATTTCCGAGCGTCTTTTCGTCTCCCCTCCTGACATTCCATTCTCGCTGCCGATGTCCACCCGCTACCCCTTATTGAATCGCGAGCTGGGCATTCTGGGTTTCAACGAGCGTGTGTTGGCACAAGCTGCCGACCCTGCCGTCCCTTTGCTCGAACGCCTGCGCTTCATCTGCATCACCAGTAGCAACCTCGACGAATTCTTCGAAGTCCGCATGGCCGGACTGCAGGAACAGATGCGCGACAACCCCGGTGCGATGTCGCCGGACGGTATGTCGTTGCAGCACGTGTACGACCTCGTGGTCGAGCGCGCGCAGAGGCTCGTGCATCGCCAGTACACCATGCTGCACGACACGGTGTTCACCGTGCTCGAAACAGAAGGCATCTATTTTCACGGCACTGAAGCATGGAACGAAGCGCAGACCGAATGGGCGCGCAACTACTTCTTCGACGAACTGCTGCCGGTCCTCACGCCGATCGGCCTCGATCCGGCTCACCCGTTTCCGCGCGTGCTCAACAAGAGCCTGAACTTCGTCGTCGAACTCGAAGGCAAGGATGCGTTCGGCCGCCAGGCGATGATGGGCATCGTGCAGGCGCCGCGCGCGTTGCCCCGGCTCGTGCGCATGCCGCAGGACCTATCGGGCTATCCGCATGGCTTCGTGCTGCTGAGCTCGTTGCTGCAGCGCTTTGTCGGCGAGCTGTTCCCGAATCTGGTGGTGCGCACCTGCAACCAGTTTCGCATCACGCGCAATAGCGAACTGTTCGTCGACGAAGACGAAATCACCAATCTGCGTGTCGCGTTGCAGGGTGAACTGCCGGCGCGGCATCTGGGCAACGCGGTGCGGCTCGAAGTGTCGGCGGACACGCCCGAGCATGTCGTGCGGCGCCTCCTCGACGAAAGCAGCCTGACCACCAAGGACTGCTATTTCGTCGACGGCCCCGTCAATCTGGTGCGATTGATGCAATTGCCGGAGATGGTGGACCGGCCCGACCTGAAGTTCGTGCCGCATATCCCCGCGATTCCGTCGCAGATCGCCAACAGCACGAGCATGTTCGACGTGATCGATCAAGGTGACGTGCTGCTGCATCATCCTTACGAGAGCTTTCAACCGGTGCTCGAATTGCTGCTGCAGGCGGCTAAAGACCCGAACGTGATGGCCATCAAGCAGACCATCTATCGCACCGGCACCGACTCCCCGCTGATGGACGCGCTAATGCAAGCGGCGCGCAACGGCAAGGAAGTGACGGTGGTGGTCGAACTGCTCGCGCGCTTCGACGAAGAAACCAATATTAACTGGGCGTCACAGCTGGAAGCAGTAGGCGCGCACGTCGTGTACGGCGTGGTGGGCCACAAGTGTCACGCGAAGATGATGCTGATCGTGCGGCGTGTATCGTCGGGCGGCAAGACCACGCTCAAGCGTTACGTGCACCTGGGCACCGGCAACTATCATCCGCGCACAGCGCGTCTTTATACCGACTTCGGCCTGATGACCGCCGATCAGAAGATCTGCGAAGACGTGCACCACGTGTTTCAGCAACTGACCGGCATCGGCGGTGAACTGAAGCTGCATGAGTTCTGGCAGTCGCCGTTCACGCTGCATCCGAAACTGGTCGAGGCGATTCGCGCGGAAGCCGATCACGCGCGCGCCGGCAAGAAGGCGCGCATCGTCGCAAAGATGAACGCGCTGCTCGAACCCACCGTGATTGCCGAGCTATACGAGGCGTCGCAGGCCGGCGTGAAGATCGATCTGATCGTGCGTGGCGTATGTTCGTTGCAACCGGGTGTGCCGGGTTTGTCGGAGAACATTACGGTACGCTCGATTGTTGGGCGGTTCCTCGAACATCATCGCATCTTCTATTTCTACGACGAAGGCAAGGAACAGGTGTATCTGTCGAGCGCCGACTGGATGGACCGTAACTTCTTCCGGCGCGTGGAAGTGGCGTTTCCGATCAACAACCGCCGCTTGAAGCGGCGTGTGATTGCCGAAGGCCTGTCGGCGTTTCTCGGCGACAACCAGTCCGCGTGGCTGATGCAAAGCGACGGTCACTACCGGCGCCGGCGGCCAGGAAAATCCTCGCGCAATGCGCAGATGAGTCTCCTGGGGAAATTCTGTTCGTGATCTCGTGATTGCCTGATCGTGTTCGCGCACCGCTGAAGCGGCGGTGCACATGAAAAAAAGCCCGTCTCTTTTACAGACGGGCTTTTTTTCAGGCAAATATTTTTAGGCTGGTGCCGGTTGCCGACGCGCCGTGCGATACACGGGGAAGCGCACGGTGAACGTACTGCCACGCCCCTCTTCGCTCTTCACGTCGAGGAGCGCATCGTGCCGTTGCAGCACATGCTTGACGATGGCGAGACCAAGGCCCGTCCCGCCCGTATCCCGCGAGCGGCTGCGGTCGACGCGATAGAAGCGCTCGGTCAGCCGCGGAATGTCCGCAGCCGGGATCCCCAGGCCGCTGTCCATGACCGAAAAAACCGCGCTGCCGCCGTTGGCGTGCCAGCTCACCGTGATCGCACCGCCGTCCGGCGTGTAGCGAATCGCATTGGTTACGAGGTTGCCAAGCGCACTGAGTATTTCTGTTTCCACGCCGGTGACGGTGAGCCCTTCGTCGGCGTCGAACACGATCTTGTGATGGTCGCTCGACAGGCTTTCCGCGTCGTCCTTAAGATGCCGCAGCACCGCACGCATATCGATCATCTGATCGCTCGGCGGCTTGTTGTCGCCTTCGAGCTTCGCGAGCACCAGCAAGTCGTTGACGATATGACGCATCCGCGAGGCCTGCTGCTCCATCAGTTCGAGATAGCGCCCACGCTCGGTTTCGCTCAACGGCAGTTCCCGCATCGTCTCGAGAAAACCGGAGAGCACGGTCAGCGGCGTCTTCAGTTCATGCGAGACATTGGCGACGAAGTCACGTCGCATCGCGTCGGTACGCTCCAACTCCGTGATGTCCTGGGACAACACCAGCTTGCGATTTTCACCGTACGGAAACACCTGCACCGACAGCACGTTCTGGCGCTTGTCGCCCATGCCGCGCATGATCAGCATCTGTTCGTAGCGATGCGAATTCAGATAGCGCACGAAATCGGGCTGACGCACCAGATGCGTGATGTGCTGGCGCAGATCGCGCTTCGCATCGAGCCCGAAATGGAGTTCGGAGATCTCGTTGCACCACTCGATCTGATCGTGATCGTCGAGCATCGCCACGCCGTTCGGCGAAGCCTGGATCGCCTGGATGAAGCGCGAATGCTGCTGCTCGACCTGACGCACCTGCGCATGCCAGCGTTTCGCAAGCTTATGCAGACGGTAGTAGATTTCGCCCCAGATACCGGGAGCGCTCGGCACTTCGCCGTAGACCGGCGCGTCGAGCAAGCGCCACAAACGCTGCTTGTGGAAGGTGCTGAAGATGCTCTGCGCGAGCAGCATGACAATCGCGAGGACCAGCCCTGCCTTGACGTTCACGAGTGCGCCGACCACCGCGCACAGAACAGCCAGCAGCACGACCGACACGATGGAGCGCGCCCAGATGATGTTCATGTTCTAGCGATCGAAGAGAAAACCGTACACGCCGGCATCTGAAAAGCGCGGCGCTTAACGTAACCGAAGTAACCGAAGTAACCGATGCAACCGATGCAACCGACGTAGCCGGTGTGACCTATGTGGCGTATGCGACATTCATGACGGGCACAGCTAAAGCACCGCCATTCGCGCTACCGCAAGGTCAGGCGCTCTTCGCGAGCCGGTAGCCGCTGCCGCGTACCGTCTCAATCATAGCATCGCACCCGGCCGGCTTGAGCGCCGCGCGCAGACGCTTGATGTGCACGTCCACCGTGCGCTCTTCGACGAACACGTGGTCGCCCCACACCTGATCGAGCAGTTGCGTGCGGCTGTGCACGCGCTCCGGGTGCGTCATGAAGAAGTGCAGCAGACGGAATTCGGTCGGGCCGAGGTCGAGCTTGATCTCGCTGCCTTCCGCATGGGCGGCTACGCGGTGCGTCGCCGGATCGAGCTTCAGACCGTTGATCGCGACCAGGTCTTCGGTCAACTGCGGCGCGCGGCGGCGCAACACCGCCTTGATACGCGCCATCAGTTCTTTCGGCGAGAACGGCTTGGTGACGTAGTCGTCCGCGCCGATTTCGAGGCCGAGCACCTTGTCCTGTTCATCGCCGCGCGCGGTCAGCATGATGATCGGAATGTGCTTGGTGCGTTCGTTGTTGCGCAGATCGCGCGCGAACGCAATGCCTGACTTGCCCGGCAACATCCAGTCGAGCAGGACGAGGTCGGGCAGTACGTCGCTGATCAGGTTCTGCGCCTGCTCCGCGTTGTACGCGCGAATCGGGCAGTGTCCGGCGTGTTGAAGATTGACCGAAATCAATTCGGAAATCGCGGGCTCATCTTCAATGACGAGAATGCTGCTGGGCATCGGCACCTCTGTTCCTTATATCTGGATTAACTGAGTGCTTCGCGTTCGAGCGCGTCGCGCGACTTGTGCCGCACGTCGGTGCCCTTGACGATGTAAATGATGAATTCGGCGATGTTCTTCGCGTGGTCGCCGATCCGTTCGATCGCCTTGGCGATGAACAGGAAATCGAGGCCCACCGAAATCGAACGCGGATCTTCAGTCATGTACGAAATCAGCTTGCGAACGAAAGCTCGGAATTCTTCGTCGATCGCCTTGTCGTCGCGCACGATCTGCGCGGCGGCGACCGTATCCAGACGCGCAAATGCGTCCAGCGCGCGGCGCAGAATCGACACCGCCATTTCGCCCGACAATTTGATCTCGGCGATATTGATGGTGCGCGAGGCGCCGTCTTCCATCAGACGCTTGGTACGCTTGGCGATTTTTTCAGCTTCGTCGCCGGCGCGTTCGAGATTCGTGATGGTCTTCGAAATCGCGATCAGGAGGCGCAAGTCGCGCGCGGCCGGCTGACGGCGCGCGATGATGTTGCTGCACTCTTCGTCGATTTCGACTTCCATCGTGTTCAGGCGCTCTTCGGCCGCGATCACCTGTTCGGCGACGTCGAGGTCGAAGTTGTTGAGCGCAATCATCGCGTTGACGATCTGCGACTCGACCAGGCCGCCCATTTCGAGCACCTTCGAAGAAACGAGGTTCAGGTCGGCGTCGAACTGGCTGGACAGATGTTTATCGGACATGTCGTACTCCGTTGTTTTGCGCGGCGGCTTAGCCGAAGCGGCCAGTAATGTAGTCCTCGGTTTCCTTGCGGACCGGCTTGATGAAGATCTTTTCGGTATCGCTGAATTCGATCAATTCACCGAGGTACATATAGGCAGTGTAGTCCGAACAGCGCGCGGCCTGTTGCATGTTGTGGGTGACGATCACCACCGTGTAATCACTCTTCAATTCAGCGATCAACTCTTCGATACGGCCCGTGGAAATCGGGTCGAGTGCGGAGCACGGCTCGTCGAGCAGCAGCACTTCGGGACGGATCGCGATACCGCGCGCGATACACAGACGCTGCTGCTGGCCGCCGGACAAACCGTAGCCGCTCTGGCCCAATTTGTCCTTCACTTCGTTCCACAGCGCGGCCTTGGTCAGCGCCCATTCCACGCGGTCGTCCATTTCCGAGCGCGGCAGTGTTTCGAACATCTTCACGCCGAATGCGATGTTGTCGTAGATCGACATCGGGAACGGCGTCGGCTTCTGGAACACCATGCCGATCCGCGCGCGCAGCAGCGAAATATCGCGCTTGGAGGTCAGCAGGTTTTCGCCGTCCATCAGGATCTCGCCTTCGGCGCGTTGCTCCGGATAGAGCGCGTACATCTTGTTGAGCGTGCGCAGCAAGGTGGACTTGCCGCAACCCGACGGGCCGATGAACGCGGTCACCTTGCCTTCGGGAATACGCAGATTGATATTCTTCAACGCGTGATACTTCCCGTAGAAGAAGTTCAGGTCGTTGATCTCAATCTTCGGACGCGACGACGCTTGCGCCTGGCCGCTTTGGGCGGGATCGAAACCGGCGGGCGCCGTCGGACGCGCGCTCGGATTGAGTTGAGTTTCTGCCATATTCATCGGATTACACTCCGCCCTTACTTATTCGAAAAGATCGTGCGCGCAAGGATATTCAATCCCAGCACCGCGAGCGTGATCAGGAACACGCCGGCCCACGCGAGCGATTGCCATTGCGCAAACGGGCTCATCGCGAACTTGTAAATCGTGACCGGCAGATTCGCGACTGGCTGGTTCATGTTCAGCGAGAAGAACTGGTTCGACAACGCGGTGAACAGCAGCGGCGCGGTTTCGCCGGCAATGCGCGCGACGCCGAGTAAGACGCCGGTGATAACGCCCGCAATCGACGCCTTCAGTGTGATCGACAGCACCATCTTCCACTTCGGCGTACCGAGTGCAAAAGCGGCTTCACGCAGCGCATTCGGCACCAGTTTCAGCATGTTTTCGGTGGTGCGGATCACGATCGGAATCTGCAGCAGCGCGAGCGCGAACACGCCCGCCCAACCGCTGAAGTGACCCATCTTCGCAACGACGAGTGCATAGACGAACAGACCCACTACGATCGACGGCGCCGACAACAGGATGTCGTTGATGAAACGCGTGATACTGGCGAGCCAGCCCTTCTGACCGTACTCGGCGAGATAGACCCCCGCCAGAATGCCGATCGGCGTGCCGATGATCGTTGCGAGTGCAACCAGCATCAAGCTGCCGACGATCGCGTTGGCGAGACCGCCGCCATCGGTGTTCGGCGGCGGCGTGGATTGCGTGAACAATTCAACCGACAAGCCGCCGATACCGAGGCGCAGGGTCGTATAAAGAATCCACACCAGCCACAGCAGGCCGAACGCCATGGCCGCGAGTGACAGCGTCAGCGCAACCGCATTCTTCTTGCGGCGGCGGCCTTGCAGACGCACGCGCATCGCTTCGAGCGCGGCGGGGTCGTTCGAACCCGGCATATTCAAGGTGGGCTGGCTCATTTCGCGCCCTCCCCTTTTTCGAGGCGAAGCAACATGAACTTCGAGATCGCCAGGACGATGAAAGTAATCACAAACAGGATCAACCCGAGTTCCATCAGCGCCGACGTATGCAGGCCCGGATCCGCTTCCGCGAATTCATTGGCGAGCGCCGAGGTAATGCTGTTGCCCGGCGAAAACAGCGAGACGTTATCGAGCAGATTGGTGTTGCCGATCACGAAAGTGACCGCCATCGTTTCACCGAGCGCGCGGCCGAGGCCGAGCATCACGCCGCCGATCACACCGCTCTTGGTGAAGGGCAGCACGATCTTCCACATCACTTCCCAGGTCGTGCAGCCGATGCCGTACGCCGATTCCTTCAACAGGACCGGCGTGACTTCGAACACGTCGCGCATCACCGAGGCGATGTACGGAATGATCATGATCGCGAGAATCACACCCGCGCACAGAATACCGATGCCGATCGGCGCACCCTGAAACAGCGCGCCGACGAACGGGATGCCGCCCAACACCGCGCCGAGCGGCTTTTCGAACCACGTCGCGAAGATCGGTGCAAACACCAGCAGACCCCACATGCCGTAGACGATCGACGGGATCGCGGCGAGCAGTTCGATGGCGATACCGAGCGGACGGCGCAACCACGCGGGCGCGAGTTCGGTCAGGAAAAGCGCGATGCCGAAGCTGACGGGCACCGCGATGAGGAGTGCAATGAGCGAGGTCGCGATCGTGCCATAAATGGGCACCAGTGCGCCGAATTGCTTGCTAGGTGGATCCCAGTCGGAGGTCCACAGAAACGCGAGGCCGAACTGCTTGATCGACGGCAGGGAGGCGACGATCAGTGAAACGATGATGCCGCCGAGCAGCAACAGGGTGACGACGGCGGCGAGACGGGTAAGGCCGCCGAAAATGACGTCGCCGGCGCGGCTGGGTGCTTTCTGCTGCGACGCGCTGCCGGGCGGTGTCGACCTCGCCGCGCCAGACGCTAAATGGATATCGGACATGAGAGCCTGATGGACCTGTTTCCAGTTGCCGTATGACACTTGTCGTGCGGCGGATAATGCTGGGCTAATGCCGGTGTAATGCCATTGGCCGTCCTCGAATGAGGACGGCCAATGTATTGCTAGATGCCTACTGCTTACTGCGTCGCTCAGTCAGCAATAGCCTTGCCCGAAGCGTCCTTCACCTTCGCCTTCCATTGCGTGCGGATTTCCGACACAACCGAATCCGGCAGCGAGATGTAGTCCAGATCGTTCGCGGCTTGCGTGCCGTTCTTGAACGCCCAATCGAAGAACTTCAGCGTTTCGGTGCCTTGCGGCGCCTTTTCTTGCGTCGTGTGCAGCAGCACGAACGTTGCGCCGACGATCGGCCATGCGTTCTTGCCCGGCTCGTTCGTCAAGATCTGGTAGAACGACTTCGACCAGTCCGCGCCCGCTGCCGCTGCCTTGAACGTTTCCGTCTTCGGCTCGACGACCGTGCCCGTCGAGTTCTTCAACGCCACGTACGTCATCTTGTTTTGCTTCGCGTACGCCCACTCGACGTAGCCGATTGCGCCCGGCAGACGTTGCACGAAGGCTGCGACGCCGTCGTTGCCCTTGCCGCCCGTACCCGTCGGCCAGTTGACCGTCGAACCTTCACCAACCTTCGACTTCCAGTCTGCGTTGACCTTCGACAGGTAGTTCGTCCAGATGAAGCTGGTGCCCGAACCATCGGCGCGGCGAACCACGGCGATGTCGGTATCCGGCAGCTTGATCTTCGGGTTCAGCGCAACAATCGCCGGATCGTTCCACTTCTTGATCTTGCCCAGGTAGATGTCGCCCAGCACTTCGCCCGACAGCGTCAGTTCAGCCGGCTTCACGCCCGGCACGTTGACGACCGGCACCACGCCGCCGACCACCGTCGGGAACTGGAACAGGCCTTCCTTGGCGAGGTCTTCGTCCTTCAGCGGAGCGTCCGAACCGGCGAAGTCGACCGTCTTCGCGATGATCTGCTTGATACCGCCCGACGAGCCGATACCTTGGTAGTTGACCTTGCCGCCGCCCGACTTCTGGTACGCGTCAGCCCACTTCGTGTAGATCGGTGCTGCGAAGGTGCTGCCCGCGCCGGTGATGTCTGCGGCTTGCGCTGCGATCGCGAAAAGCGCGCCAGCGACGCCAGCGAACACGGTTTGCATCAATTTCATGAGACCTCCAAGGGTGTGAGCGGTGTGAGCGAATAACATGAACACCGCGAAGCTTAGGGTCTCTTTGTGACAGTAACGTGACTAACCGTGAAACGGATGTGACAATGAGATTACTAAGGTGAAAGGCGCGCGCGTGGACGAATTACCGGTTTAGCGGAATTGCAGGCGTCGCTCTACAGATTAGGCGAAAAAGATGGGGCGCGAACGTTTGCGTGCGGGGAGAGGGGTCTGGCGGGGATTTTTGACGGTTCGCTGGCGGGTTCGCCAACTGACGGGGCGAGGACGGACTGCTTGCCGCCCGCCGCTGTCGAATTAGCGTCGGGACGGCCGTGCTGTCGTTTCTCGCTTCCTCGGGGAGGCGCGTGGTTTAAGCCGTGGCTTGCTTGACCGCGTCGGCGATCGTTTCGGCATGGTGAACCGCGTCGTCGACATTCTCCGCCTCGACCATCACGCGTAGAACGGGCTCGGTGCCCGAGGCGCGAATCAACACTCGGCCGCGGCCGTTCAGCGCTTCCTCGGCCTTGCTGATGGCGCGGCGGATCGCGTCGCTGCCCTTCCAATCCGCGCCGGGCTTCATCCGCACGTTAATTAGCTTCTGCGGGAACAGCGTGACGCCGTGGAGCAACTCGGCGAGCGTTTTGTCGCTGCGCTTCATCGCGGCCAGCACCAGCAGGGCCGACACGATGCCGTCGCCAGTCGAATGGCGGTCAAGGGAGAGAATATGGCCGGAACCTTCTGCACCCAGTTGCCAGCCGTGCTCACGCAACTGCTCGAGTACGTAGCGGTCGCCCACCGCCGCGCGGACGAATTTCACGCCGGCTTCCTGTAGCGCGACTTCGACCGCCATGTTGGTCATCAAGGTGCCGACCGCGCCTTCCACTTTGCCGTCGGTCGCCATGCGGTCCTTGACCAGCACGTACAGCAGCTCGTCGCCGTTATACAGGCGGCCTGCCGAGTCCACGACCTGCAGACGGTCGGCGTCGCCGTCGAGTGCGATACCGAGGTCCGCGTGGTTCGCACGCACCGCGCGCACCAGTGCGTCCGGAGCGGTCGCACCGACACCGTCATTGATGTTGAAACCGTTCGGCGCGACGCCGATAGGAATCACATCGGCGCCGAGTTCATGGAACACGTGCGGCGCGACGTCGTACGCAGCGCCGTGCGCGCAGTCGACCACCAGCTTCAAGCCGCGCAGGTCGAACGCTGCCGGAAAGGTGCTCTTGCAAAATTCGATGTAGCGGCCGGCCGCGTCGTCGAGGCGCCGCGCCTTGCCGAGTTGCTCGGAGGCGGCGCATGCGAGCGGCAGATCGAGTTGTTCTTCGATCTGCGATTCCACTTCGTCGGGCAGCTTGTTGCCGTCGGCGGAGAAGAATTTGATGCCGTTGTCGTAGTACGGATTGTGCGACGCGCTGATCACGACGCCCGCAGCGAGCCGCAGTGCGCGCGTCAGATAGGCGATGCCCGGGGTCGGCATCGGCCCGGCCAGCATGACGTCGACGCCAGCCGCGGAAAAGCCCGCTTCGAGCGCGGCTTCGAGCATATAGCCCGACACCCGCGTGTCTTTACCGATCAGCACGGTGGGCCGTGCTCCTGTCCTGGCCCAGCGGTCCGCGCCCGCGAGCACCTTGCCGGCGGCGTAGCCGAGCCGCAAAACAAACTCCGGCGTAATGGGCCCTTCGCCGACCTTGCCCCGAATCCCGTCTGTTCCAAAATAACGACGTGCCATCTTTTATGTTCCTCCTTGGCTTTTGGGGTCAGTCATGCGCGCGGCTGTGGTTCGCCGCGTCGCGCATGGCTGCCCATACTTTCAATGCATCCACTGTTTGCGCCACATCGTGCACGCGCAGAATTGCCGCGCCGCGCTCGGCGGCACACACCGCCGCGGCGATGCTGCCCGCGACGCGCTCTGGCGCCGGGCGTCCGACGACCGCGCCGACCATCGACTTGCGCGACATGCCGGCGAGAATGGGGTATGGCGGCTCGGCCCGCGGCGCCGTGTCCGGCAGATGTGCGAGCAGTGCGTAATTGTGTTCGACCACCGCCTTGCCGAAGCCAAAGCCCGGATCCACGCTGATGCGCGCACGGGCAATGCCCGCCTGCGTCAGGGTCGCCACTCGTTCTTCGAGAAACTGCCGAACCTCGCTCACCACGTCTTTATAGTCGGGCTCATGAAGTTGCATGGTCTGCGGCTCGCCAAACATATGCATTACGCAGAGACCGCATTCGCTGTCGCGCACGGCATCAATCGCACCGGGCATCCGGAAGCCCCAGATGTCGTTGATCAGGTCGGCGCCCGCGGCCAGCGCGCGGCGCATCACTTCTGGCTTGTACGTGTCGATCGACAGCGGCACATTCGCGCCGCGCAGTTGTTCGACCAGCGGGATCACCCGCTCCAGTTCTTCGCCGAGCGGTACGGGCGGCGCACCCGGGCGGGTCGACTCGCCGCCGATGTCGATGATGTCCGCGCCGTCGAGCAGCATGCGCTCGGCCTGGCGCAGCGCATCGCCGCGCATCGCGTACTTGCCGCCATCGGAAAAAGAATCGGGTGTGACATTCAGGATGCCCATGACCAACGGGCGCTCAAAGGTCAGCTTGAAGCGGCCGCATTGCAGCGGCTCGGGGATGGGAAGAGAAGGAAATTCGACTTTCGACACGTAGCGGTCAATCACATAAAGCGGACAAATGCAAAACGGGCCGGTGTGAAACACACCGGCCCGCACTTTCTACTGGTCGCCTATCAGGCCGGCGCGGTCGCGCTACCCGGCTTGACCTCGGTGCCCGGGCTGCCACCCGACGAGGCGTCGCCAACCGACGGCGGCGAACTCTTCGGCGAGCGCGGCGGACGGCCTGCCATGATGTCGTTGATCTGATCGGCGTCGATCGTTTCCCACTCCATCAGCGCGGCGGTCATCGCTTCAACCTTGTCGCGGTTCTCGTCCAGCAGGCGCTTCGCGAGGTTGTACTGCTCGTCCAGCACGCGGCGGATTTCCGCATCGACCTTTTGCTGCGTCGCTTCCGAAATGGTGCGCGTGAAGCCACGACCAAACGGCGTTGCGTCGTTTTCGTCGTCGACGTAGACCATCGGTCCGAGCGCGTCGGTCATACCGAAGCGAGCCACCATGGCGCGGGCCGTAGCCGTTGCCTTGTTGAAGTCGTCCGATGCGCCGGTGCTGATCAGGTTCAGGAACAACTCTTCCGCGACACGGCCACCGAACAGGATCGCGAGGCGATCCAGCAGGTAGTCCTTTGAATACGTTTCGTTGTCATGTTCCGGCAGCTGCCACGTCACACCCAGCGCACGGCCGCGCGGAATGATCGTGACCTTGTGCACCGGATCAGCCTTCGGCAACAGCTTGGCAATGACCGCGTGACCCGACTCGTGATACGCGGTCGCGCGCTTCGATTCTTCGCGAATCACGGCCGACTTGCGCTCCGGACCCATGAAGATCTTGTCCTTCGCGTCTTCGAAATCCGCCATCTCGACGATGCGCTTGCCGCGGCGCGCCGCGAACAGCGCGGCTTCGTTCACGAGGTTTGCCAGATCGGCGCCCGAGAAGCCCGGCGTGCCGCGTGCGATAACCGCTGCGTCGACGTCGTTCGAAATCGGCACCTTGCGCAGGTGAACCTTCATGATGTGCTCGCGGCCGCGGATGTCCGGCAGACCGACGTACACCTGACGGTCGAAACGGCCCGGACGCAGCAGAGCCTTGTCCAGCACGTCCGAACGGTTCGTGGCAGCGATCACGATCACGCCCGAGTTCGCTTCAAAGCCGTCCATCTCGACCAGCATCTGATTCAAGGTCTGTTCGCGTTCGTCGTTACCGCCGCCCATGCCGGCGCCGCGATGACGGCCGACCGCGTCGATTTCGTCGATGAACACGATACACGGTGCATGCTTTTTAGCCTGCTCGAACATGTCGCGCACACGAGCCGCACCGACACCTACGAACATTTCCACGAAGTCCGAACCCGAGATGCTGAAGAACGGCACCTTCGCTTCACCGGCGATAGCGCGCGCCAGCAGCGTCTTACCGGTTCCCGGCGGGCCGACCAGCAGCACGCCGCGCGGAATGCGCCCACCCAGTTTCTGGAACTTCTGCGGATCGCGCAAGAAGTCGACCAGTTCGGAGACTTCTTCCTTGGCTTCGTCGCAACCGGCGACGTCGGTGAAATTGATTGCGTTGTTGTTTTCGTCGATCAGACGTGCACGGGATTTACCGAACGAGAACGCACCGCCTTTCCCGCCTCCCTGCATCTGTCGCATCATGTAGAACCAGAAGCCGATGATCAGGATCGTCGGTCCGAGGTAGTACAGCGCGGACACCAGCGCATTCGGTTCGTCATCAGCCTTGCCGCTCACCTGAACACCATACTTCATCAGATCGCCGACCATCCAGATGTCGCCGGGCGACACGATCTGGTACTTCTGACCGTCTGCTGGAGTGACCGTGAGGTTCCGCCCCTGGACAATGACGTTCTTGACTTTGCCGTTCTTCGCGTCGTCCATGAACTGCGAATAGGAAACACCTTCCTGGACACGGGGCTTGTCGAACTGCTTGAACACCGTAAACAGCACCAGTGCGATAACCAGCCACACTGCTGCTTTCGAAAACATATTGTTGTTCAAAGCACCACTCCTTCACTTAGACGGGCGCCTACATTTGCCTTGCGGCACCACGAAAGCATTCTAATCCAGTCCGCAGACCCCTGCCATAACGTTTCACTACCACAGAAATAGCGTAGTGGGCCATCAGAGCGCCAATCTCCGGCGCCATGGCACATTATCGGCAGATGCGGAACCTTCCTGCAGCGCGCCTATGCGGGCCGCTTGAGATGCCTACCCAAAATAAACGTTTCTGACGACTTGTCCCGCGAAGCTTTCGGCTTGCGGGCCGCCACCACCTTGAACTGGCGCTTGAACTTTTCGACAATCTGGCTATAACCGCTGCCATGAAAACATTTGACTAAAAGGGCACCATCCGGTTTCAGGTGGTTTTGCGCGAATTCCATCGCGATATCGCACAGATGCTCGATTCGCGCGGCATCCGCCACCGCCACTCCCGACAGGTTGGGCGCCATATCCGAAATTACAAGATCAACCTGGCGTTCCCCGACCAATTCTTCCAATTGGTGGAGAACCGAGTCTTCGCGGAAGTCGCCCTGAATGAAATGGACGTCCGCGATCGGCTCCATGGGCAGCATGTCCAGCGCGATGATCGTGCCGTCGATGCCGCCCTCGCGCTCAGCGTCGCGCTGCGAGCCCTTGGCCAGCTTGTTACGGGCGTACTGGCTCCAGCTGCCCGGCACCGAGCCGAGGTCGACAATGACCTGGCCTGGCCGGATCAGCTTGTCCTGCTCGTCGATTTCCTTCAGCTTGTAGGCAGCGCGCGCGCGGTAACCCTCCCGCTGCGCCATTTTTACGTACGGGTCGTTGATGTGATCGTGCAGCCACGCGGTGTTGAACTTGTTTTTTGCCATTAAAGGTAGAACTCTTGCTGCGTGATGTCGCGCTTTAGGGGATAATACGCGGTTAATTCGCGCGGCCACCGCCAATACTGGCAGTCATCCGCGATTCTGTTGTTCTGACGCGCCGCCCTGCGCCATGGCCCGAATCTATCCGGACTGCAGGTGCCGCCATTTTAGTCGAGTCTCCCACTTTCCATGCCAGCCCTTAAAGTCTCTTCCGACCAACGCGCCGAGTTGCGCTCCCAGGCACATGCGCTCAAACCGGTCGTGCTCGTCGGCGCCGAAGGCTTGACCGACGCGGTGCTGTCGGAGATCAAGGTCCACCTTGGCGCGCATCAACTGATCAAAATCCGCGTATTCGGCGACGAACGCGAAGAACGCATCGCCGTCTACGAACAAATCTGCGACAAGCTGAACGCTGCGCCGATCCAGCATATCGGCAAGCTGCTGGTGATCTGGAAGCCGGAAGCAGCAGCACAACCGGCCGTGAAGGCCAAGCGCGGCGCCCTGCCGAGCGCCCGCGAAGCGGCTGTCGAAGCCAAACCGGGTAAGGGCCGCGCACCGCGCGTGGTCACGGTGGTAAAGCCCAGCGAAATCCCGATGCGCAAGCCGAAGGCAAAAGCGGTCGTGGTGCGCGGCAATGAACGCGTCACGCAAGGCGGCAACATCAAGCGCGCCAAGAAGCGCCAAACCAGCGCGAAGCGCGCGCATCAGTCGTCGAAGTAAGCGAATGATGTGGGGTGCGGGCGGTGTCCGCACCACTCAACTGGTTACTTTCCCCGCAGCGCTTCGAGCGCCCTGCTCCGCTGTCACGACGCCGACGCTCGCCGGCAGCTTCCACACCAGCGCCACGCCCAGCAGGCTTTCGATCAGGTAAAACAGACTCGACACGCCGTGCAGGATGCCGAAGCGCGTCGCATAAACTGAATGTCCGACATCACTGCCCGCTTCCAGCGCGGCAATGCGCATTGCATTCATGAACGGCTGCAACGCAAAGTACCCCACCAGCACGCACACCAGCATACCGGCGATCAACCAGCGCAAACGACGATAGGCGTCGCTGCCGCGGCGAACCAGCACGTTCGCCAGACCCAGCAGCAAAATGCCGCAGACTGCGCCCAGCACGCCCTCGATGCGAAACAGTTGCGCCGCCACAGCGCCCGCCGTCATGCGGTCGAGCGACGTGAACAGCACCGGCGCGACGGCATAGCCGATAGTCAACAAACTACCGACCCACACCACCGTGAGCAGGCGGAACAGTCGATGCGGCATCAAGGACACCGGGGCCGCCCTCAAACGTAGCTAACTGCGATGATTTCGTACTCGCGCACGCCGCCCGGCGCCTGCACCGATGCAACGTCGCCTTCCGACTTGCCGATCAACGCGCGCGCGATCGGCGAGCTGATCGAGATCAGACCGTGGTCGATGTCTGCTTCGTCGTCGCCGACGATCTGGTATTTGACCTTCGCTCCCGAATCGAGGTCTTCGAGTTCGAGCGTCGCGCCGAACACGACGCGGCCGTCCGCGTCCACCTTGGACGGGTCGATCACTTGCGCACCGGCCAGCTTCGATTCGATTTCAGCAATACGGCCTTCGATAAAGCCCTGCTTTTCCTTCGCAGCGTCGTATTCCGCGTTTTCCGACAGATCGCCCTGGGCACGCGCTTCCGCGATCGAATTGATCACCGAGGGACGCTCAACCGATTTCAGGCGCTGCAGTTCATCGCGCAACATTTCCGCGCCGCGCTTCGTCAATGGAACAGTGCTCATAAACAACTCTATGCAAAAAAACAGCCGTAAAAAAAATCACCGCGGTTAAGTGCATTTCGCGAGGGCCGAAGCACCGAGGAAAAACCGGGCCACAGCACCTGCGAAACGCCGCTTAACCGCGGCACTTACATCTTGGACAGGTATTCGAAGCCTTAGTTTAGGCGAGCGTGAAGACCTTGTAAATCATAGACTTCCAGGTTCTTCAAATAGCGCAAACCTTCAACCGCGGCCCGCGCGCCGGACATCGTCGTGTAGTACGTGACCTTGTTCGCCTGGGCGCTCATGCGGATCGAACGCGAGTCGGCAATCGCAGCACGGGTTTCGTCGACGGTCGTGAAGACCAGCGCGATTTCACCGTTCTTGATCATGTCGACGATGTGCGGTCGACCGTCCTTCACCTTGTTGACGACCTTGACCGGCACGCCGGCCGCTTCGATCGCGGCAGCCGTGCCCTTGGTCGCGACGATCGGATAGCCGAGTTCGTGCAGCATGCGCGCCACTTCGACGGCCTTCGGCTTGTCGGCGTCCATCACGGTCAGCAGCACCGTGCCCGACTCCGGCAGACGCGAACCCGCCGCGAGCTGCGACTTGAACAGCGCTTCGCCGAACGTCTGACCCACACCCATCACCTCACCGGTCGAACGCATTTCCGGTCCGAGCACCGGATCGACTGCCGGGAACTTGACGAACGGGAACACGGCTTCCTTCACGCTGAAGTACGGCGGATCGATTTCCTTCGTCACGCCCTGATCGGCGAGCTTCTGGCCGACCATCGCGCGCGCTGCGATCTTCGCGAGCGGCAGGCTGGTCGCCTTCGACACGTACGGCACCGTGCGCGATGCGCGCGGGTTCACTTCCAGCACGTAGATGACGTCTTCTTTCGAGCCATCAGCCTGCGGCACCTGCTGGATCGCGAACTGCACATTCATCAGGCCGACCACGTTCAGTGCCTTGGCCATTGCGCCGGTCTGGCGCTTCAGCTCGGCAATGGTTTCCTTCGACAACGAGTACGGCGGCAGCGAGCAAGCCGAGTCGCCCGAGTGAACGCCCGCCTGTTCGATGTGCTCCATCACGCCGCCGATGAACACGGCTTCGCCATCGGAGATGCAATCCACGTCGCATTCGATCGCGTCGTTCAGGAAGCGGTCGAGCAGCACCGGTGAATCGTTCGACACCTTCACGGCCTCGCGCATGTAGCGCTCGAGGTCGCGCGGCTCGTGGACGATTTCCATTGCGCGGCCGCCCAGCACGTACGACGGACGCACCACCAGCGGATAGCCGATTTCCTCGGCAAGCTTCAGCGCTTCGTCTTCAGCACGCGCGGTACGGTTCGGCGGCTGGCGCAGGCCGAGGTCCTGCAGCAGCTTCTGGAAACGCTCGCGGTCTTCCGCGGCGTCGATCATGTCCGGCGACGTGCCGACGATCGGCACACCGTTCGCTTCGAGATCGAGCGCGAGCTTCAGCGGCGTCTGACCGCCGTATTGCACGATCACGCCAACCGGCTTTTCCTTGTCGACGATTTCGAGCACGTCTTCGAGCGTCAGCGATTCGAAGTACAGACGATCGGACGTGTCGTAGTCGGTCGAAACGGTTTCAGGGTTGCAGTTGACCATGATCGTTTCATAGCCGTCTTCGCGCATGGCGAGCGCGGCATGCACGCAGCAGTAGTCGAACTCGATACCCTGGCCGATCCGGTTCGGGCCGCCGCCCAGCACCATGATCTTCTTGTTGTTCGTGGGGTTCGCTTCGCACTCTTCCTCGTAGGTCGAGTACATGTAGGCGGTTTTCGTGGCGAACTCGGCCGCGCACGTGTCGACGCGCTTGTAGACCGGGCGCACGTTCAACTCGATACGACGCTGGCGCACGTCTGCCGGCTTCGCGCCGAGCAGCTTGGCCAAACGGCGGTCCGAGAAGCCGCTTTGCTTCACATACTTGAGCTCTTCCTTCGACAGGCTTGCCAGCGTACGGCCGGCCAACGCCTTTTCCTTCAGGATGATCTGTTCGATCTGCGCGAGGAACCACGGGTCGATCGAGGTCTCTTCAAAGATCTCTTCGGCCGTCATGCCGACACGGAACGCGTCGCCGACGTACCAGATGCGATCCGGACCGGCTTCGCCGATCTCACGGATGATCTCGTCGCGGTTGTTGGTCTTTTCGTCCAGACCGTCCACACCCACTTCCAGACCGCGCAGCGCCTTCTGGAACGATTCCTGGAAGGTGCGGCCAATGGCCATCACTTCGCCGACCGACTTCATCTGCGTGGTCAGGCGCGCATCGGCTTCGCGGAATTTCTCGAATGCGAAACGCGGGATCTTGGTGACGACGTAGTCGATCGTCGGTTCGAACGAAGCCGGGGTCTGGCCGCCGGTGATTTCGTTCTTCAATTCGTCCAGCGTGTAGCCGACTGCCAGTTTTGCCGCGACCTTCGCGATCGGGAAGCCGGTAGCCTTCGAAGCCAGTGCCGACGAACGCGATACACGCGGGTTCATTTCGATCACGATCATCCGGCCATCTTTCGGATTGATCGAGAACTGCACGTTCGAACCGCCCGTGTCCACGCCGATCTCACGCAGCACGGCGAGCGATGCGTTACGCAGGATCTGGTATTCCTTGTCCGTGAGCGTTTGCGCCGGCGCGACGGTAATCGAGTCGCCGGTGTGGATGCCCATCGGGTCCAGGTTTTCGATCGAGCAAACGATGATGCAGTTGTCCTTTTTATCGCGGACCACTTCCATCTCGTACTCTTTCCAGCCGAGCAGCGATTCTTCGATCAGCAGTTCGCGCGTGGGCGACAGGTCGAGACCGCGCTTGCAGATCTCTTCGAATTCGTCGCGGTTGTATGCGATACCGCCGCCCGAACCACCCAGCGTGAACGACGGACGGATCACGACCGGATAGCCACCGCTACCCGTTTGCGTAGCGATGTCAGCCTGCACCTGCAGCGCTTCTTCCATCGAATGCGCGGTGCCCGACTTGGCCGAACCGAGGCCGATCTTGGTCATCGCGTCTTTGAACTTCTGGCGGTCTTCCGCCTTGTCGATCGCTTCCGGCGACGCGCCGATCAGCTCGACCTTGTACTTGTCCAGCACGCCGTGTGCGTGGAGATCCAGCGCGCAGTTCAGCGCGGTCTGGCCACCCATCGTCGGCAGGATCGCATCCGGGCGCTCCTTGGCGATGATGCGCTCCACCACTTCCCACGTGATCGGCTCGATGTAGGTCACGTCGGCCGTGTTAGGGTCGGTCATGATCGTCGCCGGATTGCTGTTGACGAGAATGACCTTGTAGCCTTCCTCACGCAGCGCCTTGCATGCCTGCGCGCCCGAGTAATCGAACTCGCACGCCTGGCCGATGATGATCGGACCCGCGCCGATGATGAGGATGCTCTTGATGTCTGTCCGCTTGGGCATAACGCTCTCGCTAATGTATTCCTGAATTCTTTCCGTCGGCGCGCGTCGTTTCACCGTTGCGCGCGCTCTGTTTTGTGCGGCTCGCCTTGCTTCGCGCCAAATGCGCCTATCGCGTTGCGAGCCGCGCGCCGCCGGGGCGCTTCACAAGCTGCTTTACAAGCTATTTATGCCGCTGCGGTCTTGCCGGCCTTCTTCGTGTCCATCAACGCGGTGAAGCGATCGAACAGATAAGCGATGTCGTGCGGACCGGGCGATGCTTCCGGGTGGCCCTGGAAGCAGAACGCCGGCTTGTCGGTCAGCGCGAAGCCTTGCAGCGTGCCGTCGAACAGCGAGATGTGCGTGACCTTGGCATTGGCCGGCAGCGTGTCCGCATCGACCGCGAAACCGTGGTTCTGCGACGTGATGACCACGCGGCCGTCGTCCAGATCCTTCACCGGATGATTCGCGCCATGGTGACCCGTCTTCATCTTCATGGTCTTGGCGCCGACGGCGAGGCCCATGATCTGGTGGCCGAGGCAGATGCCGAAGGTCGGGATGCCGCGCTCGATCAGCTCCTTGGTGGCGCGAATCGCGTAATCGCACGGCTCCGGATCGCCGGGGCCATTCGACAGGAAGATGCCGTCCGGGTTGAGCGCCAGCGCGTCAGCCGCGGAGGCTTCTGCCGGCAACACCGTGACGTGGCAGCCGCGCTCGGCCAGCATGCGCAGGATGTTGTACTTCACGCCGTAATCGAACGCGACCACGCGGTACTTCGGCGCGTTCTGCGTACCGTAGCCGGAACCCAGACGCCATTCGGTCTGGGTCCATTCGTAGGTTTCCTTCGTCGACACGACCTTCGCGAGGTCCATGCCCGACAAACCCGGGAACGAGCGCGCGAGTTCGATTGCCTTCGCTTCGTCATCCGAACCAGCCAGAATGGCGCCGTTTTGCGCGCCCTTGTCGCGCAAAACACGCGTCAGCATACGGGTGTCGAGACCGGCGATGGCGACCACGCCTTCGTCTTTCAGGTATTGCGGGAGCGTGCGCTCCATGCGGAAGTTCGACGCGAGAACCGGCAGATCGCGGATGATCAGGCCGGCGGCATGGACTTTCGTGGCTTCGACGTCTTCGGCATTCACGCCGACGTTACCGATATGCGGATACGTGAGGGTCACGATCTGGCGCGCGTAGCTCGGGTCGGTCAGGATTTCCTGATAGCCGGTGATAGCGGTGTTGAACACGACTTCGCCGATCGTATGCCCGGGGGCGCCGATCGAGTAACCACGAAAGACCGTGCCGTCGGCGAGCGCGAGCAGAGCGGGAGAAAATGACGGCAACACGGGAGACTCCTTGGGGAACACCCTGTTGCCGACCTGTCTATCCGACTGCGAGCCGCAGCGAAACGCACCGACAGGATGCGCGCGCAGACTCACTCGCGTACTGCTGGTGACGTCGCAAGGGGCGCGATGGGTCCATTGTGTGGACGGATCGGCTGGGGTGCGGGGCGTCAAAAGCGCGCGGCGGATGAACGGTATGGGAGAGGTAGGCGCTAGGGTGCGGGTTGATAAGCTCAAACCTTGGAATTATAGCTTGAAACCACCCTTCTCTCCAAATCCGAGATAGGGAGTCAGCGTAGCAAAGCACGTTCCCAAACGGATCGAGGCCCTGCTGCGCATGGCCCGGAAGCCATTGGACAAAATTTGCGCGGGCCAGAATCAGGATAGGAGCGGTAAATATGACGCCACCCCGCGAATCGTGCGCGGCAGCCTTAAACCTGCTGTTCGGCGCGCACGTGCACCGGCTGAAGCCGCGCGCGGCCGGGCAATATGTACCAGATCGCGCTCAACACTTGCAGCGCCACCAGAATGCCCCAGGCGGTGAGATGCGCGGCCGCCGGATAATGTCCGCCACTGGCCGGCCAGCGCGACAGCACGGCGCCGACGCCGATCTGGAAGCCGAAAATCAGCAGAAAGATGATCAGCGTCAGCGTGGTATTCACCCGGCCGATCATCTGCGCCGGGAAATGCCGCGCCATGACCGCATAACTGAGAATCCCGGTACCGCCGAAGATCCCGTAGGCCGCCCACAGCAGGCTCGCAGGCAGCGGCACGTTGAACATGATCAGCAGTTGGGTGACGACGAACAGCGCCATGCCGATGCCGCAAAACACGTACAGCGAGACACCGCGCCGCTCGAGGCTGCGCGCCGCTGCGCCGAAGCCCACGCAGCCAGCCATCATCGCGAAGCCGAGAATCGACACCAGCGCGGCGGCTTCACGCGGCGCGAAGCCCTGCACGTCGCGCAACCAGGCGCCGACCCACAGTGATTGCATCGCGTAGAACACACCTTGCGTCAGGACCGAAAATGAAGCGATTTTCCAGAATGCCGCGCTCCTCAGGATGTGCAAAGTGCCTTTGAACTGGCCGCCGAGACTCGCCTGGTGATGGGTTTCTTTGGTGTCCGGCGCGAGAGTCCACTGCGCCACCGCCACCAGCACCGTCATCAGACCCAGACCGATACAGACCGAACGCCAACTTGCGAAGCTCAGTACCCACGTGAGCGGCGAGCCGACCATCACGCCGCCGAAACCGCCGATCGCCATGACCAGCCCGTTCATCAGCGGTAGCCGCGCCGACGCGAAATGCTGCGCCAGCGCCTTGAAGGCAGCGCCGAGGCACACGGACACACCGACGCCAATCAGCAAGCGCCCAACCATCATCATGCCGACGCTGTGCGCGGCGCCGAACACCCAGATTCCCAGCGCGGCAAATAGCAAGGTGACCGCCGTCACCCGACGCGCGCCGAAGTGGTCGAGCAACACGCCGGCCGGAATCTGCGCGCCCGCGAAGCCGAGGAAATACAGACTGGTCAGCAAGCCGAGATCAGTGGCCGACAAGCCGAGGTCGTGCGTGATGAAGGGTGCAAAGCCGAGATTGACGCCGCGAAACGCATAAGAAACGAAGTAACCGGCGGAAAACAGGAGAAAAACGCGCAACTGGGTCGACGACATGAGCTTTGAAAGAGCGGCCGACTTTGGCCTAAGCAAGAAAGATAAATGAAATGCGCGAACTTCGCCTGAATTGATCTGCAGAATGAAAAACGCCGTCACCACAGGTGACGGCGTCGGAATAACACGGTGCGTGATCGGAGCGCAATCCACGCGCTGCCCCCGCAACGCATGTGGTCACTACCGTGGGAGCCGCTTTTGGTCTACTTACCCTTCTTCGCGTTGGCCGCGGTCGTTTGGCGGCTATCTGCCGCGGCCTTCGACGCCTTGCTGGACGTGGAAGCCGACACCTTCGTCACCTTGCCCTTGCTGGCGCCGGACGTTGTCGGCTTGCTGGCGCTACCCACTTTACCCACCGGCTCAGACACCTTCACCACGGCGGAGTGGCCACGACCCTTCTTCTTATCGTAGCGCGAATCGCTCTTTATGTCTGCGACGCGGGTGCCGATCTTCTCGACGCCGCCGCCCTGCACGTCGGTCGCGATGCGCTCCGGACCCGGTTCGCTCGGCATTGCCTTACCAACCGGCACGTGCAGCACGATCACCTGGCCACGCGAAACCTGATCGCGATGCGTGCGATTCCACGCCTTCAACTGACCGATTGAGACGCCGTACCGCACCGCAATGGCGGCCATCGATTGATTGCGGCGCACGCGAATCAGCATCTTGCGCGTGTCGGGGACATCCGGCTCTATGGCCAGCACCGCGCTTTCGGCGACGTCGGCACTGATGTCTTCGTCGTCGTCCGAAGCACGCGGCACCACGATCGTCGAGCCCGGCTTCAGGCGCATGCCGACGGGAATCTTGTTCACTTCCATCAGCGTGTCGGCGTCGACACCGATCTTTTGCGCGATCGCCGCCGGTGCGGCACGTTCGGTGACCGTGTACGTGGTCCACGACGACAGCGAACCGGAGTACGTCTTCAGATTGCGCTCGAACGCGCTCGCGTTGTCGAACGGCAGCAGAATCTGCGGCTGGGTGGCGCCGAGAATTACGGGCTTTCTGAACGACGGGTTCAGCGAGCGGAATTCATCCGGGGAGAGATTCGCGAGTTTCGCCGCCGTGTCCACGTCGATGTCGTGCGAGGTCGTAACCGTCACGAAATACGGGTGGTTCGGAATCGACGGCAGCGTGAGCCCGTACATCTGCGGGTTCATTACGATGTTCTTCACCGCCTGCAGCTTGGGCACATAGTTGCGCGTCTCGTTCGGCATGCGCAGGCTGAGGTAGTCGGTAGGCAGCCCCGCCGCCTCGTTGCGAGCGATCGCACGCTGCACGTTGCCCTCGCCCCAGTTGTAGGCGGCGAGCGCCAGCTGCCAGTCGCCGAACATGTCATGCAGACGCGACAGATAGTCGAGCGCGGCGCTGGTCGAGGCCAGCACGTCGCGGCGCTCGTCCTGCCACATGTTCTGCTTGAGGTTGTAGGTGCGGCCCGTGCCCGGCATGAACTGCCACATGCCGGCCGCCTTCGCCACCGACAATGCCTGCGGGCTGTACGCGGATTCGATGAACGGCAGCAAGGCGAGCTCGGTCGGCATATGGCGCGCTTCAAGTTCTTCGACGATGTGGTACAGATATTTCTGCGAGCGCTCGGTCATGCGCTGCACGTAGTCCGGGCGCTGCGCATACCAGTTGACCTGCATGTCGACGAGGTCGGTTTGCAGATCCGGCATTTGAAAACCACGGCGAATACGACCCCAAAGATCGGCGTCCGCGCTCGTCAGCTGAGTGACCGAACCCTGGTCGACATTGATCGTCTCTTTGGCGGTGGCTGTCTTGCGAAGGGCGTCGGCTACGGCTTGCTGACTGGCGGGGTTTGTTGCGGTGGTGGGGCTATTCGTCGCCGGTCCCTGACTCGCACAAGCGGCGAGTGTCAGGACCAACAACGCACTAAAGATAAATCGCATGAACGTCTCGGCTTCCACAAGGGCTGGAATTTGCAGCCGATAGTACGAAACGGCAACGTTTACGTCAATCGGAAAATGACGAAAAAATTCAAGTAAATCTAGGGCTTGGCGAATTTTTGCGATTCTTCGCGTGAGGAATACCCTGATGCCGGTCGGGTCAACGAAAGCGGTTTTTCCATTCGCGCATCAGCGTAAATGCCGTTAAACGATCGGGCACTTTTTCGTGCAACTGCTCTTGCAAGCTTACTTGAATCGCCGGGTTACCGGCGCGCAAAAATGGGTTCACGGCGCGTTCGTGGGCAATGGTGGTGGGCAGCGTCGGCACATGCCGCGCGCGCAATTCGCTCGCCTTGTCACGCCAGGCTTGCAGTTCAGCATTGCCCGGCTCGCAAGCGAGCGCGAAGCGGATGTTCGACAACGTGTATTCGTGCGCGCAGTGCACCTCGGTCGGACCTGGAAGTGCGGCAAGCGAATCCAGCGACGCCAGCATCTGCGTGGGCGTACCTTCGAACAACCGGCCGCAGCCGCACGCGAACAGCGTGTCGCCACAAAACACGTGCGGCGTGCCGCGCGGGTCGGCCGCCTGAAAATAAGCAATATGACCGCTCGTGTGACCGGGTACGTCGAGTACATTGAATTCGAGTGCGGGCGCCGCAATTGTCACGTGATCGCCGTTTTCGAGACGATGCGTGAGGTGCTGGATCGCTTCACCGGCGGGACCGTACACGGGCACGGCCTGGCCGTTCAGCAGATCGGCCACCCCACCGACATGGTCTTGGTGATGGTGCGTGAGTAAAATAGCGCTCAACCGCCAACCTCGTTTCGCCAGATAGGCGCGCACGGGGGCGGCCTCACCCGGATCGACGACCACCGCATGATGCCCGTCGGAAACGACCCAGATGTAATTGTCTTCAAACGCCGGGACCGGTACGTACTCGAGCGCATTCATAGGTGACGCATTCTCTGATATGACTGATCGAGCAATTATAGACTGGCCCGCCTGGACCGATTCGCCGCCCGGGCGCTACGTGCTCGAGTGGGAACAGACCCAGCTCGATCGCGTGGTGTCCGACGTGTTCGGTTACCATGCGCTGCAACTCGGCCTGCCGCAGCTCGACGCCTTGCGCGAAAACCGCATGCCGTGCCGCGGACTCGTGCTCGACGCAGCGAGCGGCGCGAGCGCGCCCTACACTTTTCCGCGCGGTCCGGGGCGTGCCGGAAATGGCTTGGGGAATGGTGTGGGTAACAGCGCCGTGCAAGGTCTGCCCGCGGGTTTGTCGGCGCCGTCCGGGCGTAGCGCTGTGTGGTGCGACCTGCTCGATTTGCCGTTCGAAGCACAAAGCGTCGACCTGATCGTGATGCCGCATACGCTGGAATTCACGAGCGACCCGCACCGGCTCTTGCGTGAAGCCGAGCGAGTGCTGATGCCCGAAGGCCAACTGATCATTCTCGGCTTCAATTCGCTGTCGCTGTGGGGCGCGCGCCAATCGGTCGGCAAGATGACCGGCCGGCCGTTCGTGCCCGCGGCAGTCGACCTGATCGCCTTCACGCGTTTGAAAGACTGGATCAAACTACTGGGTTTCGACCTTGAACGCGGGCGCTTCGGCTGCTATCGTCCGCCGCTCGGCAGCGATCAATGGCTGTCCCGCTATGGTTTCATGGAAGCCGCCGGCGACCGCTGGTGGCCGATTTTCGGCGCCACCTACATGATCAAGGCGATCAAGCGCGTGCGCGGCATGCGCCTCGTCGGCCCGCTGAAAGTGAAGAAACCTGTCCTCGCCGCGGGCCTCGCGCCCGCCGCCACACCGAACACACGCAACCACACTCAATGACTTCCGACATCATCGATATTTACACCGACGGCGCCTGCAAGGGCAACCCAGGCCCGGGCGGCTGGGGCGCGCTGCTGCGCTTCGGCGACCAGGAAAAAGAACTGTTCGGCGGTGAACCGAACACCACCAACAACCGCATGGAATTGATGGGCGTGATCGCCGCGCTCGAGGCACTCAAGCGCCCCTGCAAGGCTGTCGTGCACACCGACTCGCAGTACGTGCAGAAAGGCATCAGCGAATGGATTCACGGCTGGAAGAAAAAAGGCTGGATCACCGCCGCGAAGCAGCCGGTGAAGAACGCCGATCTCTGGAAGCGGCTCGATGCGCTCGTCGCCCAGCACGAAATTGAATGGCGCTGGGTGCGTGGTCACAACGGCCACCCGGAAAACGAACGCGCGGATCAACTGGCCAATCGCGGCGTCGCATCACTCGCAGAAATGTGATGCATGCTGTGAAGCGGGTTTTGAAGCGGGCTTTGAAGCCCGCAGCGACGCCGACGCGCGCGCCCTTCTTTTTTGCTGATTTTTTTCGAGCAGGCTAATCCGACATGCGTCAACTCATCCTCGATACCGAAACCACCGGCCTGAATGCACGAACCGGCGACCGGATACTTGAACTCGGTTGCGTCGAAATGGTGAACCGCCGGCTCACGGGCAACAACCTGCATTTCTACATCAACCCGGAACGCGACAGCGATCCGGGCGCACTGGCCGTTCACGGGCTGACCACCGAGTTCCTGAGCGACAAACCGAAGTTCGCCGAGCTTGCCGATCAGATTCGCGACTTCATTCAGGACGCAGACCTGATCATTCACAACGCGCCGTTCGACATCGGCTTCCTCGATGCCGAATTTGCGCTGCTGGGTTTGCCGCCGGTGAAAGCCTACTGCGGCGAGATCATCGATACATTGGCACGCGCCAAGCAGATGTTCCCGGGCAAGCGCAATTCACTCGACGCGCTGTGCGACCGCTTCGGCATCAGCAACGCGCACCGCACCCTGCACGGCGCACTGCTCGATTCGGAACTGCTCGCCGAGGTGTATCTGGCGATGACACGTGGCCAGGAAAGCCTTGTCATCGACATGCTCGGCGATTCGCACGGTGGCGGAGACGCGCACGCGCCGCGCATCGCGATCGACTCGCTGAATCTGGTCGTGATTGCCGCGAGCGACGACGAAGTCGCCGAACATCAGGCCGTGCTCGACGGTCTCGACAAAGCGGTCAAAGGCACGAGCGTGTGGCGCCTCGATCCCACGCCGGCCGCGGATGAGCAAACTGCTTAAAAAACACTAGACGAGTGGAAAAATCCCTGACATAATTCGGCTCTCTTCGGGTGGTTAGCTCAGCGGTAGAGCACTGCCTTCACACGGCAGGGGTCACAGGTTCAATCCCTGTACCACCCACCAGATTCGCGGGTTTCCGAAGAACCGCAAGAGAAAGCCCTCGAACGTAAGTCGAGGGCTTTTTTGTTTTTGCTTCCGTTTTGCATGCACACGGCGGGTTGATCACATGTGCGCGCGTTGATGCGCACATGCACCTACCCTGCTTCGAAGTCAACACCGAACCTTCGTACGATTGCGGTCGCCAAATACTGCTGATATAGTCAGTTTTCGGGCAATCGCCCCGTCTACTTTCTTCACCTCATTCGACTACGGGGAGGCGTCACATGTTCGCAGTGCATATCGCCGTCCCTGGGATGGTCTCACGACCGTTCTCGCGACCTTAAATTCGTCGCGTCGTCGCTCACGCGGTTCCGCCTGAACAGGCGTCCGCGCAAATCCCAGACAGTCCGTAGTCTCATTGCCGGCATCGCAGTCGACACATCCCGGCTCGCTTGACTGTCTGTTCCTTTCGCTTCTGACTGGAACCTCGGTGCGCTCGCGCGCCACCGGGTCGTGGCAAATGACCAGAAAAAAACTCGACTTTCGTGGACAAGCCTTCAAGAACGTCCTCGGCTTCACCTTCCTTCACTGGGCCAAACAGCCCTGGCGCATCTTCGTCATTACGGCGCTGGTGCTGCTCTCGGCATTGGCTGACGTACTCACGCCGATGTTCGCGGGACGGCTCGTCGACGCGATCGCATCCGGCTCCGCTGGCGACGCCGTCGCGTGGCACGCTGCGATCACGGCTTTCTGCGTGCTGGGCGCGCTCGGGCTCGGCGCCACGCTGCTTCGCCAGGGCGTGTTCTTCAACATCATCAGGCTGACGCTCAAGATGATGAGCGAGATCGCCGCGAACGCGTTTCATCGCGTGCAACGCTTTTCGACGGACTGGCACGCCAACAGCTTCGCCGGCTCCACGGTGCGCAAGATCACGCGCGGCATGTGGGCGCTCGATCTGCTCAACGACACGCTGCTGATCGCGCTGTTCCCGTCGATAGTCATGCTGGTCGGCGCAACGGTGCTGCTCGGCTGGCGCTGGCCGGTGATGGGCGCGGTCGTCGGTATCGGCTCGGTGCTGTATATCGCGGTGACCGTGGCCATGTCACTCGGCTTCGTTGCACCCGCCGCACGCCTCGCTAATGCGTGGGACACGCGCATGGGCGGCGCCCTCGCCGACGCAGTCAGTTGCAACGGCGTGGTGAAAGCGTTCGGCGCCGAAGAGCGCGAAGAAGTCCTGCTCGAACGCGTGATCGGCAAGTGGCGTCATCGCACGCGCCGCACGTGGATGCGCGGCACGATCAACGGCGGCGTGCAGGGCGGCATGCTGGTGGCAATCCAGGCCGCCATTCTTGGCGCCGCGTTGCTGTTGTGGGTGCGCGGCGAAGCGAGCGTCGGTGACATCACGTTCGCGCTGACGATGTTCTTCATGCTGCAAGGTTATCTGCGCGAAGTGGGCATGCACATCCGCAACCTGCAGCGCTCGGTCAACGACATGGAAGAACTGGTGTCGCTGGAGAGCCAGCCGCTGGGCATCGAAGATCGGCCCGGCGCGGGCCCGATCGCGATCGGCAAAGGCGAAATTCGCTTCGAGCACGTCACCTTCCACTACGGTGTGAACGCCAAGCCGCTCTATGACAATTTCTCCGTGCGCATCGCGCCGGGAGAACGCGTCGGGCTGGTCGGCCATTCGGGTTCCGGCAAGACGACCTTCATCAAGCTGATCCAGCGGCTGTATGACATTTCGGAAGGCCGGATCACGATCGACGGTCAGGACATCGCCCGTGTGCGGCAGGCGTCGTTGCGCAGCCAGATCGCGATCGTTCAGCAGGAGCCGGTGCTGTTCCACCGCTCGCTGGCGGAGAACATCGCCTATGCACGGCCCGGCGCGAGCCGCGCCGAGATCGAACGCGCCGCGAGGCTCGCCAGTGCGCACGACTTTATCGCGGCGCTGCCTCAAGGTTACGACACGCTGGTAGGCGAACGCGGCATCAAGCTCTCGGGTGGCGAACGTCAGCGCGTGGCGATCGCGCGGGCGTTTCTCGCGGACGCGCCGATCCTGATTCTGGACGAAGCGACCTCGAGCCTCGACAGCGAGAGCGAAGTGCTGATCCAGCACGCCATGGAGCGGCTGATGATGGGCCGCACGACACTGGTGGTGGCGCACCGTCTTTCCACCGTGCGAGCGCTGGACAGGCTGCTGGTGCTGGACAAGGGCAAGGTCATCGAGGAAGGCAGTCACGAGGCGTTGATCAGACTCGAGAACGGCCTGTACAGGCGCTTGTTCGAACGTCAGGCGCTAGAGTTGATCAAGGGCTTGGGCGATTCGGAAGTCATGCCCAATCCCGATGGCGCGAAGGCGAATCGGCTCGATGATTCAAGCTTGCTGGTCGGGAAGTAAATTGCGGAGAAGCGTGCGGGACGTCATGCAGAACTCGCCAGTAAGAGGCGTCTTCTGCTGGCGTGACACACGCCCCGCACGCCCCTCTCGACGCGCGACTAAACCACGCCCGCAGGCAGCCCGATCCCGCGCGCCATGCCGGTAGCCGCGAACACCATCAACACTAGCAGCACGGTCTGGATCACGCTGAAACGCGCATACGTACGCGCTTTTCGCAAATCAGGCGGGGCGCCGTTTCTGATACTGGCACGCCAGCGCATCAGGCCGAGCATCGACGGGACTTCGAGGAAGAGTATCAGCACGAGCAGCGTCATCTTGACGTGAAAGAGCGGCTCATGCAGGTAATAGTCGGCGCCCTTTTCGAAACCACCGAAGGCGCGCATCAGACCGGTGACGATCAGCACCAACGCTGAAATGCCCCACCGCGAGTCGGAGCGGAATACGGATCGCAACGCAGCGGGCACGCTGGCTCGCCGCAGTGACCAGGTGCGCCGGAGAATCGACGCGAGGGCAAAGCCATAAGCGAGCAGATGAATGGCGGCAAGCAACCAGCGAACCAGCATAGCGACTCCTGGAAACGACGCAATACGATCGATGTATGTCTCACCCACCCACTGAAACGCCGGGAGGCGCTCGGGTGACACTTCTTATTATCGACTACCACTCACTTTACGATGTCTGCTTCGGCCGCGTGGCGTGGTCGACTGCACAAAGCGACAGACTCAGACTTGCCGTAACGACGTGTCGAGCGCACGCGCGGCGACCCGATCGCCCTCGGTAGTCAGCGCGGTACGGAACACGGTTTGCCGATTGTGGCCCGCCGCAGCCGGCGAATCCCACAGCAATTCGATTTTCGGACGTCGGCCGAAGACACCGCGAGTCAACGCAGGCGCGCCGACCGGGGCAATCGGCGCCGCAGGCCCACCCGGCTCGCCGGCAACACCGAACGCCACTACCGGCGCAGGCGTCGGCGATGCGTTCACGCCTGGGGTCGCCGCCCATCGCACGGACAATTCGCGAGCGTCGTACTGACCCACCTTGCGACGCTCGGCCCAGACGACCACCGTGCGTGTGGCCGGATCGAGCGAGACCGCATAGCGGCCGATCGCAAAGCGCCGTGCGGCGATATTGGTTCGCCACAGCGCGCGCGGCCGGCAAATCCACACTACCGCCGCGTACAACGCCGGTGCAGCCAACAACCAGCCGTTAGTGGCCGCCACCGCCTGAGCGGCGTGCCGCCAACCGGCGCTCGCTGCAAACGCGCCGACCGACCAGACTGCAAACAGGAACCCAAGGAAAGCAAACAGACGCAGCGCCTGCCGCAGCCATTGCGGCAGCGGATGCAAGGGACGCTCGGCCACGGCGCGCGCGCCAGGCAGGAAGATCAGCAGGAACAGGAACACCAGGTTGATGCACGCCCACGGCGAGGACACCATGGCCGACAGCGACGCGCCCAGGTCCATCTGCGCCATCGAAAAAAGCCAGCGAGCGAGGAGCACGAGACCGATGGCGCGCAGCGCGAAAATCGTTCCGGCGCCGGGCGCCGCGTTCGCACGCGTCTCTTTCGTTCTCGCCAAAGCATCCTCCTGTCGTAGGCGGCGCCGCATCCAGATTTGCGGCACGGCCATTATAGGGATATTACCGAGACAGGCTCATGCTTGCCGGTCCCAAAACCGCACTTTCTACCGCACACGTGCAAAAACGCGGCGCATATGCAACAACGCCTCGCGGGCGGGATGCACGCGAGGCGTTGCTGGGGTGCAGCCGGACCCTCTGATCGCCGGGGGCGCCTAGCCTGGGCGCCGGAAGCGCTTCGGCGAGCCGGCCTGACTGCTTTTACTTACCGTGCATTAGCTGGCGTTGACTTCGCGCAGCACCGTGCGATGCTTTTGACGCAGCAGCTCTTCGTAGGTGGCGACGTAGTTCTGCGCCATCACCTTCGACGAGAAGCGCGATTCGAAGGCTGCACGCACCTTGGCGCGCGGCAGCGTGTGCAGGCGCTTCACGGCGGCAACCGCGCTGATTTCGTCTTCGACGACAAAACCCGACACGCCGTTTTCGATCACTTCCGGCACCGAACCGCGATTGAACGCGATCACCGGCGTGCCGCAAGCCATGGCTTCGATCATCACCAGACCGAAGGGCTCCGGCCAGTCGATCGGGAACAGCAGCGCGTGCGCGTTGCCGAGGAATTCGGTCTTTTCCGATTCGCTGATTTCGCCGATGTATTCGACGTGCGGCAGCGACATCAGCGGCTTGATGACTTCGTCGTAGTACGCGCGGTCAGCCTTGTCCAGCTTGGCAGCAACCTTGATCTTCATGCCGGCTTGCTGGGCGATGCGAATCGCGGTGTCCAGACGCTTTTCCGGCGAGATGCGGCCGAGGAATGCCAGGTAGCCAGGCTCGACGTCCTTGATCGGCTTGAGCAGGTTTTCCGGCAGGCCGTGATAAACGGTTTGCAGCCAGTTCGCCTGTTGCAGCGGGATGCGCTGGTTGTCCGAAATCGACACCACCGGCACGTCGCTGAACGTGTTGAAGATCGGCTGCAGTTCCGGCAGATCGAGACGGCCGTGCAGCGTGGTCAGGAACGGCACCGGCTGGCGGGCGAACAGCGAGAACGGGTAGTAGTCGATGTGGAAATGCAGCACGTCGAATTCGTCCGCGCGGCGGCGCACTTCTTCGAGCAACAGCATGTGCGGCGCCATCACGTCGCGGATGGTCGGGTCGAGGCGCAGCGCCTGCGGCCAGAACGCTTCGAGTTTCGCCGAGGTTTGCGAATCGCCGCTTGCGAAAAGCGTGACGTCATGGCCCTGTTCAACCAGCGCTTCGGTCAGGTAGGACACCACGCGTTCCGTACCACCGTAAAGCTTGGGAGGAACCGCCTCGTGCAAGGGAGCGATTTGAGCGATTCGCATAATGAAGAACTCCTCGTAAAAAATCAGGCAAAAGTACTGCGTTTGGTAAAAGCGACTCGCTTGCTCGCCAGGGCAGTCTGGCCGGATATGCCGGCGCGGGCCTGATTCTTTCGAGAAATCCTGCGATGGATCGCTTGGGTAGTGAGCCCAGATCAGCAGTTCGCTGTCTGCGCATGTGCCGGTAAACGCACACATGGCACCTACGTTGACAAACTGTTAGATATTTCGGTTGGCCAACAGAGCATGCATTATCGGTGCCGGGCACTTCGCTGCACCACAACATTTCAAAGTCTTTACGTTGTTACAAAGGCGAAACACTTTACAAACCCTTGTTTTATAAGACAGTTCTACAGTAGCAACTGACTTGCAACGCTGACCTGAAGGCGGCAGCTGTAAGTTCCTGTGTCAACTTTGCCGGCAGGCATTGAAGAAATGCCGCACCGCGGTTGAATGCAATTTGTAATTATATCCCGAAATATTCCGCAGCCTGCGTGAACCACCGCTCCATCGGTGGGTCGAGCAACAGTAGGTCGCGGTCGTCTATCGCGAAATCAGTCGCGCCATCGCCCGGATACACAGGGCGCAATCGCTTTTGCATGTTTACAATGCGAAGCATCGGCTTCGCGGCGAGCGCTTTTGCCGTGGCCCATGCCTTGCGTGCACAACCTGAAACACACCGACCTCACGATCAATTGGAACACTTAACCATCGCCCAGCGTAATGCCGAGAACGCAAAGCTTGCGAGCTATGCGCATAGGCCGCTTGCGTTTCTTTTCCGCTTTATTCGCCGCCATCCGCTCGCGCATGCGATCGTCCTGTGCAGCGTGTTTGCGGCCGTGGGCTGTGCGCTCGCTTCGCAATACGCGATCAAGCATCTGATCGACGTGCTCGGCGAAGGCCGGCATCACCCCGGTCCGCTGTGGGGCGCGTTCGCCATCCTGGTCGGCCTGATCGCCGCCGACAACCTGCTGTGGCGGGTCGGCGGCTGGGCTGCCGCGCATACGTTCGTGGCCGTGACCGGCGACCTGCGGCGCGACCTGTTCCAGTACTTGAGCGGCCACTCGCCGACTTACTACTCGGAGAAACAGCCTGGCATGCTGGCGAGCCGCATCACAGCAACCTCGAACGCGGTCTACACCGCCGAAAACACCACCGCCTGGAACGTACTGCCGCCGTGTATCGCGGTGTTCGGCGCAATCGTCATGATCACCGCCGTGAATCCGCTGATGGCGGGCGGCCTGATGCTGTGCTCGGCCATTCTGTCGGTCGTGCTGTACAAACTTGCCGGGCGTGGCTCGGCGCGGCATCACCATTTCGCCACAAAAGCAGCGTCGGTGGACGGTGAACTGGTCGACGTGATCAGCAACATGGGCCTCGTGCGCGCCTTCGGCATGACGTTTCGCGAACAGCAGCGTTTCGGCGCGACCGTCAAAGCGGAAATGGACGCGCGCCAGCAGAGCCTGCTTTATCTGGAAAAGCTGCGCCTGCTGCATGCCGTGATCACCGCGCTGCTGTCGGCGGGCTTGCTGGGCTGGGCGCTGTGGCTGTGGGATCAAGGCCGTGCGACCTCCGGCGACATCGTGCTGGTTAGTTCGCTCGGCTTCACGATCCTGCACGGCACGCGTGATCTGGCCGTGGCGCTGGTCGACGTCACGCAGCACGTCGCGCGGCTCGCGGAAGCCGTTCGCACCCTGCTCGAGCCGCACGGCATGCCGGACCGCGACGGCGCCACCGAACTCGTGCCGCAAGGCGGCCGGGTCGATTTCGAAGGCGTGACGTTTGCCTACCCGCGCCGCCGGCCGATTCTCGATCACTTCGACCTGCATATCGAGCCGGGTCAGCGGGTCGGCCTGATCGGCAAGTCGGGCGCGGGCAAATCCACCGTGCTGGCACTATTGCAGCGTTTCTACGAGACGCAGGGTGGCGCAATCAAGATCGACGGCCAGAACATCGACGCGATCACCCAGGATAGCCTGCGCCATGCAATCGCGCTGGTGCCGCAAGATATCTCGCTGTTCCATCGTACGGTGTACGAGAACATCGCTTACGGCCGCCCTGAAGCAAGCCGGGATGAAGTGCTCGCCGCCGCGCGCGAAGCCCGCTGCAGCGACTTCATTGAAGCCATGCCGGAGGGGTACGACACCATCGTCGGCGACCGCGGCGTGAAGCTGTCCGGTGGTCAGCGCCAGCGTATCGCGATTGCGCGGGCGATCCTGAAGAACGCGCCGATCCTGCTGCTCGACGAAGCCACCTCGGCGCTCGATAGCGCATCGGAAGAAGCGATCCAGAAGGCGCTCGACCGGTTGATGGTGGGCCGCACGGTGATCGCGATCGCGCACCGGTTGTCGACGCTGAACAACTTCGACCGGATCATCGTGATGAGCGCCGGCAAGGTCATCGACGACGGCGGTCCGGAAGAGTTGCGCCAGCGGCCGGGCCTGTATCGCGATCTGCTCTCGAAGCAGTACGGCAAGGGCCACACGCTGCATATCGGCGGCAAGAAAGTGGACGAGCAGCACGTAGTCTAAGCAACGCCCCGCCCTCTGCTACCTCGGAAACAAACTCAGCAACAAACCAACAAACAGAAAAGCCGCTTTCGAGCGGCTTTTCTGTTTCCCGGCAAGTTGAAATTCGGCTTGATAGCCGCCTATCCGACCGTGGTTTCGCGCACCGCCTTCTTACCCGATCCCGCACGCACTTTCACGGTTCTGGTGCTCTTCGCACCATGTGCGCTCTGAAGATCGCGCATGAAGTTATCGCGCCACACGGACACGTTGTTCTCGCGCAGCTGCACCATCATGTCGCGATGACGCGCCTGGCGCTCCGCAAGCGGCATCTCCAGCGCTCTCGCCAGCGCCTCGGCCATACCGTCGATATCGACCGGATTCACGATCAACGCGCCATCCAGTTCCTGCGCGGCGCCGGCAAAGCGTGACAGCACGAGCACGCCCGGATTTTCCGGATCCTGCGCCGACACATACTCCTTGGCGACGAGGTTCATGCCGTCGCGCAACGGCGTGACGTAGCCGACATGCGCCGTGCGAAACAGCGCGGCCAGCACCGAGCGCTCGTACTGCTTGTGGATGTACAAGATCGGCGTCCAGTCCAGTTCGGCAAAGCGGCCATTGATGCGCCCCGACTCTCCCTCAAGCTGCAAGCGGATGTCCTGATACGCGTGCATGTCGGCGCGCGTCGGCGGTGCGATTTGCAGGAACGAGACCTTGTTGCGTTGCGCGGTGGAATGTTCCAGCAGGCGCTCGAACGCACGGAAACGTTCGACCAGCCCTTTCGAATAATCGAGGCGGTCCACGCTCATGATCAGCTTGCGCGAATGCAGCGCCGTCTTCATCGTGCGCACCGGTTTGCCGCGCTCGCCCGCTTTCGCGAGCTCAGCGATTTCGTCTGGATAGACGCCGATCGGATAAGCCGCCGCGCGCAAGGTGCGGCCGAACGCATGAACGGTCAGCGGGCCGCTGGCCGACACGTCGATCGTGCCGTTCGCCTCGTTGACGATGTAATCGCAAAACGCCCGTAAATCCGGCGCGGTCTGGAAACCGAGCAGATCGAACGAACAGAGCGCTTCGACCAGCTCGCGATGCGGCGGCACCGCCAGCAACACCTGCGAAGCCGGAAACGGAATATGCAGAAAGAAGCCAATGCGATTTTTCACGCCCGCCGCGCGCAAGGCCTGGGCGAACGGAATCAGGTGATAGTCGTGGACCCAGATCACATCGTCTTCGCGCAATAGCGGCACGAGTTGCTGGGCGAGCCACGCATTGACGCGGCAATAGCCTTCGAAGTCATGCCGATCGTAGTGCACCAGATCGGCGCGATAGTGGAACGCGGGCCACAGCGTGGCGTTCGAGAAACCGCGGTAGTACTGGTCGTAGTCGCGGCGCATCAGCGCGATGGTCGCGAAGGTCACGGGTCCGCGCTCTTCCACCTTGATCTGCGGCTGGCCCGAGCTGAGCACGTCGCCGCTCCAGCCGAACCACATGCCGCCGGTTTCCTTCAGCGCGTCGTACACGCCGACCGCCAGACCGCCCGCTGCCGGGCCGCCCTCCGAGATCGGCGCAACCCGGTTCGATACAATGATCAGTCGGCTCATGAAGCGCGATTCCCGATGCAGTAAATCATGGACGTTGGGCGATGGGGCGTCACCGGCGGCATCATCGTCACGCTCCGCGCGCGGCCGCGACAATCGATTCCAGCCAGTCGAGCAGTGCCGTTACCGACTCGATGCGCGTATGCGCCATCGTGTCGCCCGCGCCCACCTTGATCGACAGGCCGCCGCGCTCGTTGACGACGGCAAAGCCTTTCTCGTCGGTCAGATCGTCGCCGGCAAACACCGGCGTGCGGCCGACGAACGGCGGCTCTTCCAGGAACGCGCGCATTGCGCGGCCCTTGTCGACATCCTTCGGTTTGATTTCGTAGACCATCTTGCCCGGCTGCAACACATACGAACCGGGGTAATCGGCAACCAGCCGCTCGGTCGCCTCGCGCGCCACCGGCTCGCGGTCGGGCGCGTTGCGGTAGTGCAGCGCCAGCGCCGCGCCTTTGATCTCGAGCAGCATGCCGGGATGTTCGTTGACGACCTGCGCGAGCACCTGCTCCATGCGCAGCAGCCGCTCGTCGTGAAAGCCGATGCGCTGCGTGTCGCCGTTCGCGTCGCGCCGCTCGGCGCCATGCAGACCGGCGATCGGCAGATCGGGCATGCCGAGAAAATCGTCGATGCTGTCGATGCCACGACCCGACACGATCGCGACCGCGCCGTTCGTGAGACTGCGCAACTCGGCCAGCAGCCCGATCACGCGCGGTTGCACCAGCACGCCGTCCGGCGTGGGCGCGAGTTCGACGAGCGTGCCGTCGAAGTCGAAGAAAAATGCCGTCTCACCAGGAGACAGAACAGCCGGAAGTGCTTGCATCGGATAATTTTGCCTTTCAGCCTTCTGCGGCCGGAAAAGTGTGCGCATCTTACCGCGCATCCGTCAATTTTTCGAGAAAGTAAGCCGGGACACAAGCCTGGCCGGGCGGTGCGGCCGATGCCGCTCACGATTGCGTTCGAAAAGAGAACAATCCGGCTTCAACCAGCTTTCAGCCGCCTGCGTCAAATTGCCTCGCAAACCGCGCGCCCGCGGGTGCTGCGCGACGTCAGCGGAAATTTTGCGATAAAGTCGCAGCCACGCAGACCATTGCAGCGACGACCATATTTGCACACTATGACGGGCCGCGCGCTTTGCACGAATCACGCCACGCCCATTCACGGGCAGCGTCACGCGCCGCTCTTCAATCGAGTAATTGAACCCTGCTTTGTTCCCCATCCTCTCGTCCCATCACCAGCCGAACCTCGCCACGCCACGCCGGCAGTGGCCCGGGCGCCTGGTCGCGCTGACCGTCATGGTGGGCGTGCTCGGTGCGCTAACCGGCTGCACGCACCGCGCCGAACCGTTCCAGTTGACCAACGTAACCGGCCACTTGCCGGATCTCGATTTCACGCTGACCGGCGACGACGGCCGCGCCGTAACCGGTGAGTCGTTTAAAGGCCGCACCTCGCTCGTCTACTTCGGCTATACGCATTGTCCGGACGTCTGCCCTGAAACGATGGGCCGCTTGATGCAGGTGCTCGGCAAACTCGGCCCGGACGCGCAAAAAGTGCGCATCCTGTTCATCACCGTCGATCCGGCACGCGACACACCCAAAGCCTTGCATGACTACGTCGGCGCCTTCGACTCGCAACACGCCGAAGGTCTGACCGGCACCGACTGGCAGATCGAGTCGCTCGCCAAGCGTTACCGGGTCGCCTATCAGATGGAAAAGCGCGATCCCAACGGCAACTACGAAGTCACCCATAGTTCGGCCGTCTACGTGTTCGATCAGCAGGGCCACGCGCGCCTGCTCGCCACCGATCACGATACTCCCGATTCGATCGCACGAGACCTGCGCCGTATCATTGATGACCGTTCCTGACCTTTCCCGAGTTCATCCATGTCGATCAAGATCAAAACGTTCGCTGCACTGAGCTGCACCCTCGCCCTTTCATTCGGTTTCGCAACGGCCGCGCATGCCGCTGACGCTAACGCGATCACCGCAAAAGACGCCTGGGTACGCTGGCTGCCGAACAACCTCCCCGCCGCCGGCTACGTGACGCTGGTGAACGCGAGCGACAAGCCGGTCGACCTCGTCGATATCTCCAGCAACGACTACGGCGACGCGATGCTGCATCAAACCGTGTCGAACGGCTCGACGCAAAAGATGGTGATGGTCGACAAGCTGACGGTGCCCGCGCACGGCCAGGTGGCGATCGCGCCGGGCGGCTATCACGTGATGCTCGAAGACGCGAAGCACAAGGTCGCGCCGGGCGACACCGTGCATCTGACGCTGAAGTTCTCCGACGGTGAAACGCTCGATACGCCGTTCGCCGTCAAGTCGCCCGCCCAGACCAAGTAACGCCCCGCGATGAACCTGCTCTACTGGCTCGATCCCTGGGAGTTCTCGCCGACCGTCGTCATCGCCTTGCTGGTGCCGGCGATCCTTTTCGTGCGCGGCGCGCACAAGGCGAAGGTGTCGATTCTCCGGCGCGTTTCCTTCTGGTTCGGGTTGGTCGCGTTGTATGTCGCGCTGCATACGCGGCTCGATTACTTCTTCGAGCATGAGTTCTTCATGCATCGCGCGCAGCATCTGGTGCTGCATCACCTCGGGCCGTTCTTTATCGCGCTCTCGTATCCTGGCGCCGCGTTGCGCGCGGGCATTCCATTCAGCTGGCGGCAGCGCTTCGTGCGGCCTGCGCTGGAGACCCCGGTAGTACGCAAGCTGCTCGACGTGGTGATGCATCCGGTGGTTGCAGTCACGTTGTTCGTCGGGCTGATCTACTTCTGGCTGATGTCGCCGGTTCATTTCGTGGCGATGCTCGACTGGCGACTCTATCGCGTGATGAACTGGAGCATGGTGATCGACGGACTGCTGTTCTGGTGGCTCGTGCTCGATCCGCGTCCGGCGCCGCCGGCGCGTTTGTCGCCCGGCAAGCGCGTACTCGTGGTGATCGCCGCGATTCCGCCGCAGATCATCCTCGGCGCGTTCATCTTCTTTACGCCGCGCGAGCTGTACCCGATCTACTCGATCTGCGGCCGCGCCTTCACGTGGCTGAGCCCGATGCGCGACCAGCAGATCGGCGGGCTGTTGCTGTGGATTCCGGGCTCGATGATGAGTGTGATCGGCGCGCTGGTGGCGTTGCGTCACTGGATGCGACTGTCGGCACGCGGACGTCTGCGCGGCGAGCGGCGCGCAAAGGTGAAGCAAGGCTTGACACAGCCCGCGTCAGCGCCTGCGAGCAGCCACCGCTGAAATTTCGAATCTATTGAATTCGCGGCGATTGAAGCCGGGCAGCGTGCACGCGCCGGGCCCGGTTGCAGGCTGGCTTATTAAGCCGAACGCATCCACACGTGCGGGATGCCGTCCTCTTCGTGAATCTCCGACACCGGCGTAAAGCCGAATGCGCCGTAAAAGCCTTGCAGATGCGCCTGCGCATGCAAACGGATCGGCGTACCGGGCCACTGCACCCGAATATGCATGAGCGAGCGTTCGAGCATCGCGTTGCCGAGGCCGATGCCGCGGAATTCCGCTGTTGTCAGAACGCGGCCGATGCGGATATCGGTGTCTTCGGCGTCCGGCAGCAGCACGCGCAGATAGCCCGCGAGCGGCGGGCTCTTCTCACCGGAGCCATTGGCGCCATAAGCAAACAGATGCCAGGCATCTGAATCGAGCCCGTCAATATCGCCATACACGCAGTTCTGCTCGACGACGAACACCGCGCTGCGAGCGGCCAGCATCGCATAGACTTCGGCGGCCGTGAGGTCTTCGAACGCTTTCCAGCGCCATTCGAGTTGCGCCAGTCGCGTGGCGGCGGTTTGCTGCGATTCAGTCATGGAAAGTCTTCAAAGGAAGCGCGCCTTGATCGGCGGCGGCAAAGCGGAATTATGCCGCGCGTGGCGGTCTTAGGCTATGCCGCCCGTCGGCAATCCCGCTAGCTGTTTACAAAAACCGGCTCGACGGGCTGTGCGAGACATTCGATCAGGTTACCGGGCCCGCACAAATGCAGCGCGCCCACCACCACCAATGTTCGCTCCCGCCGTCCAAGCAGCTCCTTCACGCGCGCCGCCCACGCGCGATTGCGCGCATCCAGAATGGCGTGGCGGATGCCGGGCAGGTTGAACATCGGCGACTCGACGGCGATCTGGTGCACGGCCTGCAAATCGCCATGCAGCCAGGCGGTGTGCATCCGCTCGAGCGTGCGCTGCGGTTCGTCGAGATCGGACATCAGCATGCCGAGCGCGGTGCCGACTGCTTCGAGCGGAATCGATTCGAGCGACGCCGCCACTTCCTGCGCGGTCTCGAGATACTCGTACGGTTTGGCTTGCGTCAGCGCCGAGCGCAGCATGCGCGGCTCGACGCCTTCGACAACCTGCTGAAATAGCGTCGGCGCGACGATCAGCGCGGCCCACGGACGCAGATCCGCGAGCGGCGCGAGCGGGCCTTCGGTGGGCCATACGGACTGCAGTTGCCGCCATGCATCGGCGGATAACATGGGCTGAAGACAATCGGCGCCACCCTGCGCGCCGGCCTTCAGAAACGGCAGGATCGTCGGCGGATCGGATTCGAAAACCAGCGATTCGGCCCAGTCATACGCTTCGGCGATCCATGGCGGCGTTCTGCGGCTCGTCGCCGGAAACAGATGCATCGAGCCGAGCAAACGGACGTTAGTGCCGGTGAGTTGTAAATACATGCAGCCTCGTGTAGACGGGCAATTGCGCAAAGCGGCAATCGGGCAATTCAATCGAAGGCGCGCAGCGCGGCAGACCGGCTCGCGGCCCCTCGCCAGGCGGTCCGCACCGTGAACGCGACGAACAGCAGAAAGACGATCTGCGAAAGGTACAGGTCCATGCGGATCGGATGATGCAGCGCGAACCATGAATTGTGCACCACGTCTGTCACGATGACGGCGACGCAGAGGATCAGCCCTGCTCCCGGAATCAACAGCAGTAGCAGAGCGGTTAGCGGATCGATGAAGAGCAGCGACGTCCAGTAGATTCGCGTCATCGGCGCCGCGCCGCCGTAGTCCCACGAAAGTCCGTGGACCAAGGCCACTTGCAGATGTGTCCAGGTGGCGCCGCAGAGGCATAGCGCGTAGATCAAGCGCAAATAGAAGGAGCGGCGTTCGATATCCTTGATGCGCATGATGTCGATGCGGGAGCGTTGAGATCTGCGAACTATAGCGTTGCGCGCAGCGAAGCACGCAGATGGCCGCGGCGGCGTATCGAAAACAAGCGACCTAAGGACCCAGGCTGAAAGGAGAGACACGAGGTACGAGGTACGAGGTGCACGACGCCGCAAAAAGAAAAGCCCCGACAAGTCGGGGCTTTTCTTTACATCAACTACTGGAGGCGCGAGCCGGAGTCGAACCGGCCTAAACGGCTTTGCAGGCCGCTGCATAACCGCTTTGCTATCGCGCCGCAAGCGGACTGGAACCTAGCTGCAGATTCTCAGATTTGTCTGGTGGGCAACCGTAAGGGCTGGCCCACCAAACAAAAAGGGAAGCGTTGCTTCCCCTTATGTATGGAGCGGGAGACGAGGCTCGAACTCGCGACCTCAACCTTGGCAAGGTTGCGCTCTACCAACTGAGCTACTCCCGCATTGCCCTACTTCACAACGCGTTGCACTTTTACTTCGCCAAACAACGCGCTGCTTCAAAAATTGGAGCGGGAGACGAGGCTCGAACTCGCGACCTCAACCTTGGCAAGGTTGCGCTCTACCAACTGAGCTACTCCCGCATTGTGCTGCTTTTGTCCTGCTTTTATCACGCTAACTGCTGCCTTGTTACTGCAACTACGCTCTTACTGCCACCGACGTTTCGAACTGCGTGCATCGGAGAAACGAGATTATGGAGAAACGACTGAAACGTGTCAACCCCTTTTGCGAATGTCTTTAACTGAAAAAATTTCACTCACGCTTGCGCGACGTTCGGACACGCTTCAGCCGCTTGGGCGTCGCGCCTCGATCGCTCTTCAATCAGACACAATCAGGCAACGCCGCCCCGCTCGCGGATCTGCGGCCACGCGAGTTTCATGTAATAGAGCATCGACCAGATCGTCAGGAACGCGGCCAGATAGATTAGCCACAAGCCCCACACACGCGTATCGACAGAGACACCGCCGCCGAACGGCAACGGCCCGTAGAACAGCAGCATCGGAATCGCGACCATCTGGCACACGGTCTTGAACTTGCCGAGCGAATTCACCGCGACGCTCTTCGATGCGCCGATCTGCGCCATCCATTCGCGCAGCGCCGAGATGGCGATCTCGCGCCCGACGATCACCAGCGCAATCGCCGAATCGATCCGCGCGAGTTGCACGAGCACCAGCAACGCAGCCGTCACCATCAGCTTGTCGGCGACCGGATCGAGAAACGCGCCGAACGCCGAGGTCTGATTCCATTTGCGGGCCAGATAGCCGTCGAACCAGTCGGTGAGCGCCGCCAGAATGAAGATCGTCGCGGCAGCCAGATTGCGGTGTGCCGGGCTCATCATCATGTCGGGCAAATAAAACACACCGACGACGAGCGGAATCAGGACGATCCGCAGCCAAGTCAGGAAAATCGGAAAATTAAACGGCATGGGCAGGCGCAGCGTCTGACAAGGGAGATGCAATTGTGCCGTGTCACAAGGCCTGCCACAAGCAAAGCGGGCAGCGTGCCGTACCGCGATCAGTGCAACTGCCGGTAGATCTGCTCGGCAAGCGCCTGGGAAATCCCTTCGACGCTCGCCAGATCCTCGACGCTTGCCGCAACCACCCCACGCAACCCGCCGAAGCGCGCCAACAGCCGCTGACGCCGCTTCGCGCCCACCCCTTCGAGTTCTTCGAGCCGCGAGGTCTGGCGCGTCTTGCCGCGTTTCGCGCGCATGCCGGTGATGGCGAAACGGTGTGCCTCGTCACGGATTTGCGCGACCAGCATCAGCGCCGCGCTTTCCTTGCCAAGTTCGAGCGGTGCGCGGCCGTCCGCGAAAATCAGGGTTTCGAGACCGACCTTGCGTCCCTCGCCCTTCGCGACACCGACCAGCATGCCGGTATCGAGACCCAGTTCGGTGAACACCTGGCGCGCGATTTCGACCTGCCCCTTGCCGCCGTCGATCAACACGATGGTCGGCAGGATGCCGCCAGCAGCCGCCGGCTCCGCGGCATCCGCTGCGAGCGACGGGTCCGCGGCCGCGTCGGTTTGCAATTCGGCGGCTTCGTCCGCGGCGTTCGCAGCCGCTTGCGCGACCATCTTCTCGTAGCGGCGCGTGAGCACCTGCCGCATCGCCGCGTAATCGTCGCCCGGGGTGATGCCGGTGATGTTGTAGCGGCGGTATTCGGACGACTGCATCTTGTGATGGTGATACACCACGCACGACGCCTGCGTCGCCTCACCCATCGTGTGGCTGATGTCGAAACACTCGATACGCAGATGCGCGAGGTCGTCGTACTCCATACCGAGCGTGTCGGTGAGCGCGCGCGTGCGAGCCTGTTGCGAGCCTTGTTCCGAGAGCAGGCGTGCGAGCGCGAGCCGCGCGTTCTGCTCGGCCATCGCAAGCCATGCGCGCCGTTGACCTTGCGGCTGGCGCAGCACCGTCACCTTGTGGCCGGCCTGTTCGATCAGCACATCGACCAGCTCGCGCGTGGCCGGTGCGTGGCTGACCACGAGCACCGGCGGGACGCGATTGCCGATGTAGTGCTGCGCAATGAACGCCTCCAGGACTTCAGATTCGATGCCACCGGCGGTTGCACGGCCTTTGCGTGGCGCCGAAGGTTCGAGTTCAGACTCGGCTGCGTCGTCCGCCTCGGCCTCGAGCGCATCGCCTTCCTCGTCACCGTCCTCTTCGGACGGCATCTCCCCGGCGATTGCGAGGGCGTCAGCGGCATCGGATGATGCGTTCGCGCGGGTTGCAGCCTCGTCAGACATCGAGGCTGCGCCGGTCGCGACATCGGCTAACAACTCATCGTCGCCGCCCTCTTCAAGGCCGCCCTCGCCGACCGTCAAGGCGCTTTCCACATGCGCCGGGAAATACGCCTTGTCGCCCAGATGCCGTCCGCCGCGCACCATCGCGAGATTCACGCATACGCGCCCGCCGAGCGCGACGACCGCGAGAATATCCACATCGCTATCGCCGCCGACTTCGATGGCCTGCTGATGCAGCACCGTCGACAGCGAACTCATCTGATTGCGCACCGCCGCGGCCTGCTCGAACTTCAACTCGCCCGCGAACGCGTGCATTTTCTGCTCGAGCTCCTTCATCACCTCGCCCTGCCGGCCGAGCAGAAAGCGCGACGCGTTGGCGACATCGCGCGCGTAATCTTCTTCGCTGATTGAGCCGACGCACGGCGCCGTGCAGCGGCCGATCTGATGCAGCAGACATGGCCGGGTGCGGTTGTTGAACACGGAATCTTCACACGTGCGCAACTGGAAGACGCGCTGCAGGATCTGGATGCTCTCGCGCACCGCCCACGCACTCGGGAATGGGCCGAAGTACTGATTTTTGCGATCCACCGAGCCGCGGTAATACGCCATGCGCGGAAACTTGTGGCCGGTCAGCTTGAGATAGGGATATGACTTGTCGTCGCGAAACAGAATGTTGTAACGCGGCGCCAGCGCCTTGATCAGATTGTTTTCGAGCAGCAGCGCTTCGGCCTCGGAGCGCGTGACGGTCGTCTCGATGCGCGCAATGCGCGTCACCATCATCGCGATACGCGGCGACAGTTGCGTCTTTGTGAAGTAGCTCGAGACGCGCTTCTTGAGATCGCGTGCCTTGCCCACGTAAAGCACCGCGCCCTGCGTATCGTAATAGCGATAGACGCCGGGCAGATGCGGCAATTGGGCGAGCACTTTTTTCGGCTCGAAAACGTCGGTTGCTTCAGGTTCGGTCATGCAGAATCGGTTGGCTGGGACAGTGTCGCGAAGCCTCTGCCCGCGTGCTGCGCGCTGAGCGGTCACTTAGACGCGGAACCGCGGATGAGTGCTTTAGAATCGCCAGTTTAGAGCATTCCGCGTGCGTTCGAACCCTGCTGCATCGAATGCCGCGATAGAGCGGCGCAAGCCGGCGGCTGAACCTGATTGCGTCACCCGCCAGCAAGCCCCTGCAGAACCCAGGCACGCCACACCCGATCCACTCCGCGACCCACGCCACCATGTCCTCCGCTACGCCGCTTTCCGAACAACCCGTTGCCGCGCCCACAGCGATCGCCTGCGATATCTTTTGCGCGGTGATCGACAATTTCGGCGACATTGGCGTGTGCTGGCGTCTCGCGCGCCAACTGGCGAGCGAGCACGGCTGGCAGGTGCGCGTGTTCGTCGACGACCTGCACGCGTTCCAGAAGCTGTGCCCGTCGCTGGCGCTGAATCGCGCGCGCCAGGCGGTCGGCGGTATCGTCGTCGAACACTGGCACGAGCCGAACCACGCGGGCGATACGCTCGAAGTGGCTGACGTCGTGATCGAGGCATTTGCCTGCGAGTTGCCGCCGGTCTATGTCGCCGCGATGGCGCGGCGCGAGCGCGCGCCGGTCTGGTTCAATCTCGAATACCTGAGCGCCGAAGACTGGGTCGCGGATTTCCATCTGCGGCCGTCGCCGCATCCGCGCTACCCGCTGACCAAGACCTTCTTCTTCCCCGGACTCGGCCCCGGCACCGGCGGCGTGCTGAAGGAACGGCATCTCGACGCCGCGCGCACGGCCTTCGAGGCATCGCAACCGGCGCGCGAAGCGTGGTGGCTGAAAACCACCGGCCGCGCGCCGCCACCGCCCACGGCCACGGTCGTCTCGCTGTTCGCCTACGAGAACCCCGCCGTCGAGAGCCTGCTTGAACAATGGCGCGACAGCGCCGAACCGGTTGTTCTGCTGGTCCCGGAAGGCCGCATTTCGAGCGCGGTCGCGCGCTTTTTCGGCCTGCCCTCGTTCGCCGCCGGTTCGCACGCCGAGCGCGGCGGCCTCAGCGTCCACGCGCTCGCTTTTACGGAGCAACCCGGCTACGACACGCTGCTGTGGGCCAGCGACATCAATTTCGTGCGCGGCGAAGATTCGTTCGTACGCGCCCAATGGGCCGCCAAACCCTTTGTCTGGCACATCTACCCCCAAGCCGACGATGCCCATCTGCCGAAGCTCGACGCCGCGCTCGCCCACTACGCCCGTACCCTGCCCGCCGACGCGCGGGACGCCCTCGCGCGCTTCTGGCACGCATGGAACAGCGCGGGCCGGCCGGACTGGGCGGAATTCCAGCGTCACCGCGCGGCGCTGAAGCAGCGCGCGGCCAAATGGGCCGGCGAACTGGCCCAGGTGGGTGACCTCGCCGGAAATCTGGCCTTGTTCGCAAAAACTCAGTTAAAATAAGCGGTTATCCAACGGCCGACGACGCAAGCGCGGTCCGATCGCAGCGACTTCAGCGACTTAGTCTTGCGAATTGGTCTGGCAAATTCGCCAGGCTAATTGGACAGACCAATTCGCAAGGCAAACCCAGCAGGCCAATCCGCTTGCGCCGTATGCCGTTGAGCAAAGTTGAAGCTACTTATTTCGTACAGGACAGTTTTATGAAGACCGCACAGGAACTCCGCACCGGTAACGTCGTGATGATCGGCAGCGACGCGATGGTCGTGCAAAAGGCCGAATACAACAAGTCGGGCCGTAACTCCGCCGTCGTGAAGATGAAGTTCAAGAACCTGCTGACCGGCGCAGGCATGGAAAGCGTGTACAAGGCAGACGACAAGTTCGACGTCGTCGTGCTGGAACGCAAGGAAGTCGCGTACTCGTACTTCGCTGACCCGATGTACGTGTTCATGGACGCCGACTACAACCAGTTCGAAGTCGAAGGCGAAATGATGGGCGACGCCCTCCATTACCTCGAAGACGGCATGGCTTGCGAAGTCGTGTTCTACAACGAGAAAGCCATCTCGGTCGAACTGCCGACCACGCTGGTCCGTGAAATCATCTACACGGAACCGGCAGTCAAGGGCGATACGTCGTCGGGCAAGGTGTTGAAGAACGCCAAGCTGACCACCGGTTTCGAACTGCAAGTGCCGCTCTTCTGCAACATCGGCGACAAGATCGAAATCGACACGCGTACGCACGAGTACCGCAGCCGCGCGTAAGCGCCTACAGCCTGAATTCTGCGCCGGAGCAAGTCCGGCGCAGCGAAAAAAAATGGCAAAAAAAAAAAGCGCCCACCTTGGGCGCTTTTTCTTTTTTGCGCCGCCGTGTATGGTTGAGGAAAACTTTACCGGCAGCCTTCTCAAAAATGCCAGCCTGCTGCTCTTATCTTCCCGCCTTGCGTCAAACAAACCATTGATAAGCTTAAGTAATTGGCTTTGGCACAGTTCATGCTGCTGTCCGATAGAGACTGGTAAGGCTTTATTTTCTCAACGCCGGAAATACGACGTGAATAACGACATCGCCGAGGGCAAGCGGAACTTGAGGTAAGACGCTTCTTCGACAGCAACCGGGATTTCTGACCAGTCGAATGAAGGAAATACAGGTGCCCGCCCGCGCGTCACATCGCGCCAGCGCGGGCATCCACTGAAAATCAAAGGACCTATAACACCATGAGTCGAATCGCCCCAACTCCGCTTGCACGTCGTGTCCCACGACCTGCACAGCGCCTATGCCAATTGGCCGGCAGCTGTTCCGCCGCCGTGGCAGGCGCTGCCAGCGCGGTATGGCGTTCGACCGACAGTACCGGCCAGCCATCGCGCCCAGGTTGCGCGCCAGAGTACCGGCGCGGCGTACCGGGTATTCCGTCCATCTAAAAATAGCGCTCGCCATGCCACATGCCCTGATTGTTGAAGACGATCCCAATAGCCTGTCTGGCCTGTCCGCCATCCTCGCCGCCGACGGCTTTTCCGTCGACACCGCGACCACCATCGCCGAGGCTCGGGCTGCCCTGACGCGCTTCATTCCTGACGTCGTGCTGGTCGACCTGAATCTGCCGGACGGCAGCGGGCTCGATGTGTTGCAGCACCTGCCCGCGCACCCGCCCGGCGGCGCCTTGCCCGTGATCGTGATGACCGGCAACGCGACGGTCGAGAGCGCGATCGAGGGTCTGCGGCACGGCATCTGGGACTACCTGCTCAAACCGGTCAATATCCCGCGCTTGCGTAGTCTGCTCGCGCGGATTCCGCGCCCGTACGAACTGACCGAAGAAGTCCAGACGCTGCGCGCGTCGCTGCGTCAACTCGGTCGTTTCGGCTCGTTACTGGGCCGCAGCGGTACGGTCCAGCATGTGTACGACACGATCGAACATATCGCGCCGACTGAAGCCGCCGTGCTGATTTCCGGCGAAGCCGGCACGGGCAAGCAGATCGCCGCGCGCACGATGCACGACATGAGCCGGCGCCGCAAAGGACCGTTCGTTACATTCGATTGCCGGAGTGCAGGCAGCGGCGCGGCGCTTCGCTCGCTCGACAGCCTGCTGTTCGGCCACGAGCGCGGCGCGTTCAGTGGCGCCGAGCAGCGCGAGCCGGGCCTGTTCGAGCAAGCCAGCGGCGGCACGCTGTTCATCGACGAAATAGCCGAACTGCCGCGTGCCCAGCAGGAAGCGCTGCTGCGCGCACTCGATTCGCAGACCTTCATGCGGGTCGGCGGCACGAATCAGGTGGCGACCGACTTCCGGCTGATCGCTTCGACACGCAAAAACCCACGCGCGGCGGTCGCCGACGGCAGCCTGCACGAAGACCTCGCGCTGCGTCTCGAAGCGGCCGCCATCACCCTACCGCCGTTGCGCGAGCGCGGCGACGATCCGGCGTTGATCGCGCAAGCCGTCGTCGATGATTTGAATCACGAAGCGACCGCGCGCGGCACGTCGGAAGTGGCCAAGCAAATCGGGCCGAACTTCCTGCGCGAGTGTCTTTCGTACGAATGGCCGGGCAATGTGCGCGAGTTACAGGATCGCGTGCGCCGGGCGTATCACGCGTCGGGCGACGTGCTGGAATCGCTGCGTGCCGATGAGGCGGGCTCGGCGAACGGGCGCGATCTGAACGGCAGCCGCGTGCAGGTCACTGTCGGCACACCCCTCGCGGACGTCGAGGAAATGCTGATCCGCGCGACGCTCGATGCGGTCGGCGGCACGCGCCATCGCGCGGCATCGCTGCTGGGGATCAGTCCGAAGACGCTGTACAACAAGCTGCAACGGATGCGGTTGAACTGACCTGGTTAGGCCGGCTTGGCGGTAGCCAGGCTTGAATAGAAAACGGCGCCTGAAAAAGGCGCCGTTTTTTTGCTCGATGCAAACGCTCGAGTCCCTGATCCGCTATCTACCGGTTGCTACCGATTGCTACCGATTGCTCACGCAAACGCGCTGCGCAACAAGGCCTGCGCTTGCAGATACTGCGGCTCGGCGACCAGCTTGCTCCACTTGAGCGCCTTGCCGCGCGGCTGCATGCGCTTAAGCCGCTGCTGCGACTCCTTCGACGGCGTGAAGCGCAGCGCCTCCAGCACCTTTTCCGCTTCGTCCGGCTGATTGCAGATAAGCACCATGTCGCAACCTGCCTCCAGCGCGGCGCTCGCGCCTTCCGTCAGCGTGCCGCCCTGGCGCGCGGCTTCCATCGAGAGATCGTCGCTGAAGACTGCACCCTCGAAACGCAATTTTTTGCGCAGGATGTCCTGCAGCCAGACACGCGAAAAGCCCGCAGGCTTCGAGTCGACCTGTGGATAAACCACATGTGCGGGCAGCACGGCCCCTAGCGACACACCGAGCCAGTCGTACGGCGCCACGTCCTCGCGCAGGATCTCGTCGAGCGAACGGTCGTCGACCGGCATCGCAACATGCGAGTCGGCGTGCGCGAAGCCGTGCCCTGGAAAATGCTTGCCGCAATTGCTCATGCCGGCCAATGCGAGGCCGTGATTGAGGCTCTTGGCCAGCAAGGCCACGACGCGCGGATCGCGATGGAATGAGCGATCGCCGATTACCTGCGACTGGCCGTAATTCAGATCGAGCACCGGGGTAAAACTCATATCGATGCCGCACGCGCGCAATTCGGCCGCGAGGATATAGCCGATCGCGGTCGTCACTTTGGTGGCGTGCAGCACGTCGCTGTCCCAAAGGGCGCCGAGCTTGCCCATCGCCGGCAACAGCGTGAAGCCGTCGGTGCGAAAGCGCTGCACTCGACCGCCTTCGTGGTCGACGGAAATCAGCAGATCGTCGCGGATCGCGCGGATCGAATCGGTCAGCGCGATCAATTGCGCGCGGCTCTCGTAATGGCGCGCGAACAGGATCACGCCGCCGGTCATCGGATGGGCAAGGCGGCGTTTATCGTCGTCGTTCAGCGTTGTGCCGACCACGTCGAGCATTACCGGTCCGGGAGTGAGTTTCATCGAATTCCGCTAGAAAAAAGCCTGGTGCAAAGAGAGACGCGGCCGACGTGCGCCGCGTTCAGGATATTTTTTATTCGTCGCTGGCGGGTGCGTGCGGAGAGTCAGGCCCTCGCGCCACCTCCCCTGTTTCGGCAATCACGAACGACACGGCGTAATCGCGTTCGTCGCTGACCGTCACACGCGCTGTGATACCGCGCGCGTCGAGCCATTCGGCCAGCTCGCCCGACGCAACCACCATCGGCTCGCCACTCGGCTTGTTGAGCGTTTGCAGCGCGCGCCAAGTCATCGGCCAGCGCATGCCGAGGCCGATCGCTTTCGAGAATGCTTCTTTGGCCGAGAACCGCGTGGCGAGAAATGCGATTCCACGCGCCGCCGAACGCGCGTGGCGCGCGTGATAAACGCGCAGCTCGTCCGGGCCGAGCACCTTCTCTGCGAAGCGGCCGTTGGTGCGTGTCATCACCGCGGCCACGCGGCTGACCTGAACGATGTCCGTGCCGATGCCGTAGATGGTCATGTCCGGCGCCGCGGCGTTACGCGCTTGCGCCGAGACGGGCGGCGACCATGATCGCCTTCATCTCGCGCACGGCGTTGTCCCAGCCGGCGAAGATCGCATGCGCGACGATCGCGTGGCCGATATTCAGCTCGACGATGCCTTCGATCGCGGCAATCTGCTGAACGTTGGTGTAGTGCAGACCGTGACCCGCGTTGACCTTGATGCCCAGCGTTGCGCCGAACTCGACGGCACGCACCACTCGCTCATATTCGCGCTGCTGCTCGGCGGGATCGTGCGCTTCCGCGTAGCGGCCCGTGTGCAGTTCGATCACCGGTGCGCCTGCTTCGTGCGCGGCGCGGATTTGCGTTTCGTCCGGATCGATGAAGAGCGACACGCGCGAGTTCGCTGCGGCGAGTTGCTGGCATGCTGCGCGCACGGCTTCGAACTGCCCGGCGACGTCGAGACCGCCTTCAGTCGTCAGTTCCTGACGCTTTTCCGGCACGAGGCAAACGTCGTGCGGCTGCACGTCACACGCAATGTCAAGCATCTCCTGCGTGACCGCACACTCCAGATTCATGCGCGTTTTCAACAGCGGCCGCAGCTTGCGCACGTCGGCATCGACGATATGGCGGCGGTCTTCACGCAGGTGCAGCGTGATCACGTCCGCGCCAGCCTCTTCGGCCATCAACGCGGCGCGGATCGGATCGGGGTAGGAGGTGCCGCGCGCGTTGCGCAGCGTGGCGACGTGATCGATGTTCACGCCCAGGTCAATCACATTCGGCGACGTAAGAAAGAAGCTCATAAGTTCTGCAAGTCGATCAGGATCTGGCGCGTCGCGAGCGGCGTGCCGCCAAGGTAAGTGTTAAGCAGAAAGCGCATCAGCGTTTTGCTTTGCGCCACGGTCTGCACTCGATGGTAATCGTCCTTTTCCATATCGAGCAAGGTCTGTCCGGCGATCACCGGCCATTGCGCGGGCAGATCGTCGGAGGCTTCGCGCACGCCGCGCTCCGGGTCGAACACGTAGCGGCCTTCGGCCTGCACCGCTTTGCGCGCGACGGTGCGATCGAGCGCCATCGCATAACCGGTCTCCCGCAGCAGCACACGTTCGAACGAACGCAGCACCTGCACGGGCGGCTCGTCATGCGCGAGGCGCGTCATCGTGACGACGTAGTGATGGAACAGTTGCGGATGCGGGTCTTCGCGTGCGCAGAATTTGACCAGCAGTTCGTTGACATAGAAACCGCAGAGCAGCGCGTCGCCCGCTAAAGGCAACATACCGCCGACCCATTCGGCACCGGTCAGCGTGCGCACTTCGGATTTGCCGGACCACGATAACGCAAGCGGCTGGAAGGTCTGCAGCACACCGCGCAAAGCGGAGTGCGGACGTTTCGCCCCCTTCGCGACGAGCGCGAGACGGCCGTGATCGCGCGACAGCACGTCGATGATCAGACTGGTTTCGCGGTACGGATAGCTATGCAGGACAAAAGCGGGTTGCTCCGCGATCCGGTAATCGGAAGCAGAGGTGCGAGGCGCGCGGCGCGCCGGCGCTTTGCGCGGCTCGCCTTCGGCGCCTTGCGCACCGCTTTTGGCACCCTGAGCGCTTCTGGCACTCGATGAGGTTTTCTTGGTACTGCGAGCGGGTTTGGACGGCTCGCGCGCCGGCGCTGCCGGCGCCGAGTCGTCCGGGTCAGCGTCGGAATTCAGCGTCATGCACGCGTCATTCGTACCCATACGCACGGAGTCCGGCTTCGTTGTCAGCCCAGCCGCTCTTCACCTTGACGAAGGTTTCCAGATACACCGGGCCGTCGAACAACTTTTCCATGTCGAGGCGCGCTTCGGTGCTGATCTGCTTCAGCTTGGCGCCCTTCTGGCCAATGACCATCGCTTTTTGCGTATCGCGCTCCACCAGGATGGTCGCGAAAATGCGGCGCAGACGCCCTTCGGTTTCGAACTTGTCGATCAGTACGGTGCTCGTGTACGGCAGTTCGTCACCGGTCCAGCGGAACACCTTTTCGCGCAGGATTTCGGCGGCGAGAAAACGCTCGCTGCGATCGGTCAGGTCGTCTGCGCCGTAGATCGGCGCGCCTTCCGGCAGGAACGGCTTAATCGTTTCCATCAAACGCTTGATATCGTCCGGATTCTTCGCCGACAGCGGCACGATCTCGTTGAACTGACGCAACGCGGCCACCTGTTGCATGAACGGGAACAGTGAATCCTTATCCGACACGCGATCGAGCTTGTTGGCGATCAGCAGCGTGGGCACCGACGGCGGGATCAGGTCGAGCACCTTCTGGTCGTCCGGGCCGAAGCGGCCGGCTTCGATCACGAACAGGATCGCGTCGACCGAACTCAGCGTGGACGTGACCGCGCGATTGAGCGAACGGTTCAGCGCGCCGCTGTGCTTGGTCTGGAAACCCGGCGTGTCGACGAAAATGTACTGCGCGTCTTCAAGCGTGTGAATGCCGGTGATGCGATGGCGCGTAGTCTGGGCCTTGCGCGACGTGATACTGACTTTCTGGCCGACCAGCGCGTTCATCAGCGTGGACTTGCCGACGTTCGGGCGGCCGACGATCGCGACCATGCCGCAGCGAAAACCAGTGGGAGTGGGAGCGTTCATATTGGGGCGACGGCAAGTTCAGATCGACGCGCGGGGAATGGCGCGCCGATGGCAATCAATGGCCCGCATCGGCGACGCGGGTTTGCACCGCGTCGGCTACGCCGGGTTCGTGTTCGATCGGTGCCGGCACGCCGGGCGTGGGCACGGCTGCACCGGGTGTGGCTTCCCGGCTGCGGTGTTTGTCGGCGATGCGGACGGTCGCGGCTTCCGGTTTGGCGTCGGCGGCCTTTGCTTCTGCGGGCTTTGCTTCTGCGGGCTTTGCTTCTGCAGGCTTTACATCCGCAGGCTTTACATCCGCAGGCTTTACATCCGCAGGCTTTACATCCGAGGGCTTCACGTCCGCGGGATTGGCGCCTTCGGATCTGACTTCGGCTGATTTGGCGTCCGGCTTTTCGGCTGGCTTGTCCGTCGCTGCTTTGTCAGCAGACCTGTCGTTCGCGTGGGCGGCCGCCCTGTCAGCTCGTTCCGCCCTATCCGCGCGCTCCGGCTTGTCCTGTCCGCTGTATTCCACGTGCGCGGCGCGAATCACTGCCAGCGGCGCGGACGTCGCAGTCAGGGTCGGCCGTTCGGCTGCGGACTCCGCCACCGGCGCAGTGCGGGCCTCACCCCGCCCGGCCCCACGCTCGCTCTTGCGATCCGGGCTGCGCAAATCGAGCGCGGCCTGTACGCCGGTCACGCCGGGCACGATCTCCTGCTCGACATTCTTCGCCGCACGGGCGCCTTTCGAACGCTTGGGCTTGGCGACCACAGCGGGCGCAGCGGCCATCACCTCGTCGAGCGCCTTCTTGGCCGCGGCCTGCTCGGCCGCCCGACGGCTCGCGCCGGAACCGGACACTTTGACGTCCAGCTTCGGCACCGTGCATTCGACTTCAAATTGTTGATTGTGCGCCGCACCATGCGTCGCAACGACGGTGTACGTAGGCAACGCGATCTTGTGGCCCTGCAGATATTCCTGCAGCAGCGTCTTGGCGTCTTTGCCGAGCGTGCGCGGGTCGATGTGATCGAGGATCGGCACGTAAAGGCGCTTGATGACTGTTTGGGCGGCATCGAACCCGCCGTCGAGGAACACCGCGCCCAGCACGGCTTCCAGCGTGTCAGCAAGGATCGACGGGCGGCGGAAGCCGCCGCTGCGCAACTCACCCTCACCGAGACGCAGGCCCTCGGAGATATTGAGGGCCTGAGCGATTTCGTAAAGCGACTGCTGTTTGACCAGATTGGCGCGGACGCGCGACAGGTCGCCTTCGTCCAGTTTGCCGAAACGTTGGAACAAAAGCGCAGCCACCGCGCAATTCAGAACGGAGTCGCCGAGAAACTCGAGCCGTTCGTTGTGCGTGGAGCTATGACTGCGGTGCGTTAAAGCCTGGCGCAACAATTCCGCATTGCGAAATTCGTAGCGCAGACGGCTTTCCAACGGAGATAGGGGCATGGGCAGAGTATAACGCGGGCGCCTGCCCCGGCGAAAACGCGGGGCGGCCAGCGGAAAAAGCGTGGTGAAGCGACGTTACCGCGGATTCTTAAAGTAGCGTGATAGCACGCCGCGACTGATGTGACCTACGTGTGGGTCACCTGCGCGGCGTGTCGTGCAATCAAGGCATGCGTGCTCAGTGGAATGAGCCGATGCGTTTCAGATCGCTGAAGTTCATCCAGATGAAAAACGCGCGGCCGACGATATTCTTATCCGGCGCAAAACCCCAGTAGCGGCTATCAGCGCTGTTATCGCGGTTGTCGCCCATCATGAAGTAATTGCCCGGCGGCACTTTGCAGATCACGCCGCGTGCGTTGTACGTGCAGTTATCGCGATACGGATAATCTTCCGCGCCGACGATGAACGGCGGCACGGCCGGGTTGTTCAGAATCGCGTTCTTGCGGTCGCCGAGATCTTCTTCGAATTGCTTTGCGTAGCCGAGGCGCTCTTCGTCGAGATAGTCAGGTAGCGCCGTTTCCGGCACTGGCTTTCCGTTGATCGTCAGTTGCTTGTCCTGATAAGCAACGGTGTCACCCGGCAGACCGATCACGCGCTTGATGTAGTCGACCGATTCGTCTTTCGGGTAGCGGAAAACCACCACGTCGCCACGCTCGAGCGGACGCCCTTCGGTGATCTTCGTGTTGGTGATCGGCAGACGGATGCCGTAGTCGAATTTATTGACGAGGATGAAATCGCCCACCAGCAGCGTCGGCACCATCGAACCCGAAGGAATCTTGAACGGCTCGACCACGAACGAGCGCACTACGAACACCACCAGAATCACCGGGAAAAAGCTCGCCGAATACTCGAGCCACCACGGCTGACGCAGCTTGTCGTCACGCAGACGGGCGCGTGTTTGCGCCGCGTTTTCGTCGGCGAAACGCTCGCCGACACGTGCCTGCTGACGGTCGAACTCGGCGACCACGGCGTCCGCTGCGCGGCGCCGTTGCGGCATGAAAACCAGTTTGTCTGCGACCCATGCGACGCCCGTCAAAATGACGAGCACAAAAAGAATCAGCGCAAAATTCATAGGGTTCCGTTGTTCGTCTTATTTGTCTTCGACACGCAGAATCGCGAGGAAAGCCTCTTGCGGAATCTCGACGGACCCGACCTGCTTCATTCGCTTCTTGCCTGCCTTTTGCTTTTCCAGCAGTTTCTTCTTACGGCTAATATCGCCGCCGTAGCATTTTGCCAGCACGTTCTTACGCAACGCTTTAATGTTCTCGCGCGCAATAATGTTCGAGCCGATGGTGGCCTGAATCGCGACGTCGTACATTTGACGCGGAATCAGTTCGCGCATTTTCGCCGCCACTTCACGGCCGCGATACTGGCTCTGCGAACGATGCACGATCACGGACAATGCATCCACCTTGTCGCCGTTGATCAGCATGTCGACCTTCACGACATCCGCCGCGCGATATTCCTTGAACTCGTAGTCCATCGACGCATAGCCACGCGAGATCGACTTCAGACGATCGAAGAAATCGAGCACGACTTCGCCCATCGGAATTTCGTAGGTCAACTGCACCTGACGACCGTGATATTGCATGTTGATCTGCGTGCCGCGCTTTTGCGTGCACAGCGTGATCACCGAGCCCACGTAGTCTTGCGGCATGTACAGATTGACGGTGACGATCGGCTCGCGCACTTCCTCGATCTTCGACGGCTCCGGCATCTTGGCCGGATTTTCGACCATGATGGTCGTGCCGTCGCGCTGCAGGACTTCGTACACCACGGTCGGCGCCGTGGTGATCAGGTCCATGTCGAACTCGCGCTCGAGCCGCTCCTGCACGATCTCCATGTGCAGCAACCCGAGGAAGCCGCAACGGAAACCGAAGCCGAGCGCCTGAGAGACTTCCGGCTCGTACTGCAGCGAGGCGTCGTTCAGCTTCAGCTTTTCCAGCGAGTCACGCAGCGCGTCGTACTGATTCGCTTCGACCGGATAGAGACCGGCGAACACCTGCGGCTTCACTTCCTTGAAGCCCGGCAGCGGCTCGGCAGCAGGACGATTCACCAGCGTAACGGTGTCACCCACCTTCGCGGCGGCCAATTCCTTGATACCGGCGATGATGAAGCCCACCTGCCCGGCGGACAGCGATTCGAGGTTCTTCGACTTCGGCGTGAATACGCCGATATGTTCGACCGGATACTGCGCGCCGGTCGCCATCATGCGGATCTTGTCTTTCGGACGCAGCGTGCCGTTGACGATACGCACCAGCATCACGACGCCCACGTAGTTGTCGAACCACGAGTCGATGATCAGCGCTTGCAGCGGTGCTTCCGTGTCGCCCTTGGGCGGCGGCACCTTGGCGATCAGCGCATCGAGCACGTCTTCCACGCCAACGCCAGTCTTCGCGCTGCAATGCGTGGCGTCGGTTGCGTCAATGCCGATCACGTCTTCAATCTCTGCGATTGCGTTCTCGGGATTCGCGGCCGGCAAGTCGATCTTGTTGAGCACCGGAATCACGTCGACGCCGAGCTCGATCGCCGTGTAGCAATTGGCCACGGTTTGCGCTTCCACGCCCTGGCTTGCGTCGACGACCAGCAACGCGCCTTCACATGCGGACAGCGAGCGGCTGACTTCGTACGAGAAGTCGACGTGGCCCGGCGTGTCGATCATGTTCAGGTTATAAATCTGCCCGTCACGGGCCTTGTACGTCAGTGCGGCGGTTTGTGCCTTGATGGTGATGCCGCGCTCGCGCTCGAGATCCATCGAGTCGAGCACTTGAGATTCCATCTCGCGGTCGGACAAGCCACCGCAGATCTGGATGATGCGATCGGCGAGCGTCGACTTGCCATGGTCGATGTGCGCAATGATCGAGAAGTTACGAATATGATCCATTCAGTACCGATCAAGCGAAAAAGGCGCGCTCGGACAATAGCGGAGCACGCCTTGTAAGTAGGTGAAAAACCTATCTATTTTAGCCGAAAAGGCTGTCGCCCGGCGCATCTTGCGAGGCTCGGGCGGAAAAGACGGCTCAGCAACTATCGTGGATGGGACCAGAGTAAGCGCTGAAGCGCCAACTCTGGCCGACAGGAGAGGCGTGAAACGGGGTGTGAACGGCGCACCTTCGCGCCTGGTTTGGGCCCTTTTTTGAGCCCTTAGTTGGACCCCAAATGCGTGGACCCCGAATGCGCCGCCACAAAGCGTGCGGCGAGCGCGGTACGAACCCGCGCCGCATCGAGGTGATAGTGGCACAGTTCGACGCCGTCGCAGACCAGGACCGGCACCAGTTCGTTATAACGGGCTTCCAGCAAGGGATCGGTGTCGACGTCGATCACGACGACTTGCGCGCCGAATTCAGCCAGCAAAGGCTCGAGCGCGGCACGCATGTCGTCGCACAAGTGGCACCATGCGCGCCCGTAGAGCGTGAGCGGCGCCACCCTCTTCACTTCTGCGCGCTGCGCGGGCGAATCGGCACGAACTGCGTGTTCTCGCCACGACGGACCAGCAGCGCGACCATTTTCTGCGAGTCGAGATGCGAGGTCACATCGTCGAACTGCTTCGCGCTCGTGATATCCGTGTCGCCCACACGCAGGACAATGTCGCCCTTCTGCAGTCCGACGCGCACTGCCGGGCCGTCTACCGCGTCGATCTGCACACCGTTGTGCAGTTTCAGCGCCTTCAGTTGATCAGAAGGGATATCGCTAACGGCGAGACCCAGCACGTTCGTGGCGCGCTGCTTCGGCACCGGCGCCTTCTTCTGATCCGCCTTGGCGGTCTTGTCGGGCTGCATCTCGGCAATCGTGATCGGCAAATCGCGCGTCTGGCCCTTGCGCCAGATCGTGACAGTCGACTTGGCGCCCGGCTTCGTATCGCCGACCATGCGCGGCAAATCCGTTGCCGTGTCGACGGAATGGCCGTTGAACTTCAGGATGATGTCGCCCGGTTGCACGCCCGCCTTGTCCGCAGGACCGCCCGGTTCGACGCTGCTGACCAGCGCGCCCTGCGCCTTCGGCAGACCGAGCGAATCGGCTACATCTTTCGTCACTTCGCCGATCGCCACCGCGATCCGGCCGCGCACGACCTTACCCGAGGCCTTCAGCTGGTCGGCCACGCGCATCGCCTCGTCGATCGGAATCGCGAACGAGATGCCCATGAAGCCGCCAGTACGGCTGTAGATCTGCGAATTGATGCCGATCACTTCGCCCTGCATGTTGATCAGCGGACCGCCTGAATTACCCGGATTGACGGCTACGTCGGTCTGAATGAACGGCAGATAATCGCCCGTATCGCGCCCCTTGGCGCTAACGATACCGGCCGTCACCGTGTTCTCCAGACCGAACGGCGAACCGATCGCGACCACCCACTCGCCCACACGCACCTTGTTCGAGTCGCCGATCGTGATGGTCGGTAAATTGGCAGCGCTAATCTTCACGACGGCAACATCGGTCCGATCGTCCACGCCGATCAGTTTGGCCTTGAACTCGCGCTTGTCGGTGAGGGTGACGTAAATGGTGTCCGCGTCGTCCACAACGTGCGCGTTGGTCATCACGTAGCCGTCCGCCGACAGAATGAAGCCTGAACCGACGCCGCTGTTCTGTTCGGAATCGCTGTTATCCGGCGAGTCCTGGCTGCCGCCGCTACCGCCCCCACCGTTATCGCCACCGCGCGGCGTACCAGGCGAACCTGGAGATTGCGGCGACTGCGGCAACGGAATGCCGAAGAAGCGGCGGAAAAACTCCGACATGTCGCCGTCGTCCATGCCCGGCGGCAATCCACCACGGGCACCGCTGTTCGACACGCGAGTGGTCGTGCGAATGTTGACGACTGCTGGGCCAACCTTGTCGACGAGGTCAGTGAAGTCGGGCAGATTGGCTGCGGGAGCCGCCGACGCCGTGTGCGGCACGAGCGGCAAACACGCCACTACCACCGCGGCCGCGAGGAGTTTGCGCACCGAGAAAGTCGTCATATCGTAGCAAGCCGAGGGAGTCGAGTGATTCGGAAGATTACTTCGGAGCTTTATATTCTATGGCAGACGCAAATTGCTGCAATGTGGTCTGGGGCACTTCACCAAGCAGAGTAATCCAGAAGTCTCCGCGCCGCTTGACCAACACGTGTGTAGCGCCGCTGCTGCCCGCACCTTCCTTGCGGGTATTGTTCTCGACCGGCTCGACAAACACCGAAATGGCAGCGAGGCCGTCTGAGAATACGGCCTGATCGACGGGAATGGTCGGCTGGCCCGCGTCACGCGCAGCCATTGGGCGACGCAGTTCGCGAATCTTGCGGAAGCCCGGCACCGTGGGCGTGATCTGCCAGCCTTGCGCAGCCATATCGACGGGCTCGACCGGCGGACGCACTACCGTCCAACCTGTCGTATTACGAATGCCGTTGGCGATGGCAGTCTTGTCGACCGGCACGCCGATGCGAATCTGCGAGAACGACAACTGCTCGAGCACCTGGCCGTTCGGGTCAAGTGTCTGCGCACGCAGCAGCAGGCCAGTCTTCTTGTCGGCCCACAGCTTGTAAGCAAAGCGGTATGCGTCTTTCGGGTCGAGCTCGATCACCTGGCTGTCGATACCCGCGACGCGGTCATCGCCGAGCAGCTTCGGCTCGTACACAGAGAGCACCTGCTCGCCGCTGACAGCCAGCAACGCAGGGAACGAATCTTTGTTCTGGCGCTTCTCGACCACGCAAAGATGCCGCTCTGGCACGAACGTGTAGAGATCTTCGTTATGGCGAAGCATTTTGCGCGGCTTGCCGTCGAGGCTTTCGAGTTGCTCGAATTCGCCGTCAGTGCGGGTCGCGTAGTGCGCGATCCGCGACGTCTGAACGAAATTGCCGCGCTGATAGACGAACGCGCCCTCGTAGTTCTGCTGCTGGGCGGCCTGATGGATTCGATCGAGCAGCTCCGCGGCCGTGCGACGGGCGACGAGTGGATCGTCGGTTTGTGCGAAGACCCGCGGTGTAGCGGACAACAATACGGCTGCGCAGAACAGAAATGCCGGCAGCCGCCCCCAGATAGTCGTTTTATTCAACCGCGGAGTCTGCATCAAACTATTGGCCTTGCGTAGAAACTGCGGCAGCGCGAATCAGCGGCATCGAGCCCGGCATGACCGGTTGTTGCGCGAATTGCTGGTGAGCTTCCAGATACTGATCGAGACTTGCGTCACGAATGATGTTGGCGTCTTGCGCAACCGGCTGCACCGTCGCGACGGGCACCGACGCCATGGCCACGCGTTGCAGCGAATCGCCATGCGACTGGAGCGACGCGACTTGCGCGACGCCGGGGCCGCCCGGCACGCCTTGCAGTTGCGGCACGACGATCCAAGTCAGTGTGGCAGCGGCAGCGGCGACAGCAAAGGCCGGCACGACGCGGCGACGCAGCGCCAGCAAACGGCGCGCAACCGGCATTGCAGCAGGCGCGAGCACGTGTGGCTCGTTGTCGAAACGTGCGGCAAAACCGCTCAGGAACGCGCCGCTCGCCGCCGGGCTGACCGCCAGATCGTCAGAACGCAGGGCGTCGCCGATCAGGTGATAGCACGACCAGGCGGCACGATCTTCGCCGTCCAGTTCGGAAACAAACGTGTTCAGATGCTCTTCGCCGAACAACTCGCCGTCGACAAAAGCGGACAGACGCTCGCCGCGCGAGCTGGCTTGCGATTGCATCGAGACCGACCCCATGATGCTCCCCATCTTACAAATACCCCGTAGTGACACCACTAATCCAGATATTGCACCCGCGCCCCGCCCGGCGGTCTGGTGTTTACCAGCGCTTGCCTTCAGGTGTGTCAAGCAACGGCCGCAATTTTGCCGCAATGGCTTCGCGAGCGCGAAAAATTCGTGATCTGACTGTGCCAATTGGGCAACCCATCATCTCAGCGATTTCCTCGTAGCTCAAACCTTCAATTTCACGAAGAGTAATGGCGGTGCGCAACTCTTCCGGTAAAACCGCCATCGCAGCATTGACCGTCTCAGCGATCTGCTTGCTCATCAACATCGACTCAGGCGTGTTGATATCCCTTAGTTGGTCGGCGTCCGAGAAAGTTTCAGCTTCTTCAGCATCTGCTTCGGTCGAAGTCGGTGCGCGCCGCCCTTGGGTCGCAAGGTAGTTCTTCGCTGTATTGACCGCAATCCGGTACAACCACGTATAAAAGGCCGATTCCCCGCGAAACTGCGGCAATGCCCGGTACGCCTTGATAAAGGCGTCCTGGGCGACGTCTTCCACTTCGGCCGGGTCGCGCACGAGGCGGGAGATCAGCCGGAGAATCTTACGGTGGTATTTGGAGACCAGAAGCTCGAACGCGGCCTTGTCGCCCTTCTGGACGCGCTCGACCAGCACCTGATCAATTTCTTTTTCGCTCACCTGATAAATCCGTTAACTATAGGGCGCATGGCGGGTGACCATTGTAGCGTCCCCATCAATTCGGCACGTTACTCCGGTAACAGCGGTTACAGTCGTTACAGTCACGCACCGGCGCCACGCCGGCCCAGCACGGCGAGCTCCCGGAAGACGGGCGCTGGAAGCGCGTCAGCGGCGAGAAGTAGCGTGCGGGAACGCCCATGGTCCGGCACCAGCGCCAGAACGAGCAAGCGACCGCTCCATTGCGAACAGCCGGCGATGCGGCCCTGCGTCAGCATACCGCCCGCCCGGTTCCAGGCAGACAGTCCGTCCGGGCCGATTTTCAGCGCGACGGGCTGCGCACGCTCATGTTTTACCGCACAGAGCGTCAGCAGCGCCCACACGGCAAGCGTCAACGGAGCCGCCTGCCAGGCACCCAGATGCGACGCGAAACAGGTATAGGCGGCCAACGTCGCAATCAGGATGAACACCCCACAAGCGGCGCGCATGGCGACGGAGCGCCGCAACGTAATCCGTTGCGACGCTCCGCCGGGCGTTGCCGATTCGAGGGAAACAGCCGGGCAAGCCGGCGTTTTCGACTGGCGTGTCACCAAACGATCAGGCGCGCTTGAAGACCAGCGTGCCGTTCGTGCCGCCGAACCCAAACGAGTTCTTCAGCGCGACGTCGATCTTCATCTCCCGCGCGGTGTTGGCGCAGTAATCGAGATCGCAGGCCGGATCCTGATTGAAGATGTTGATCGTTGGCGGCGACACCTGATGATGCACGGCGAGCACGGTGAACACAGATTCCAGACCCCCGGCGCCGCCCAACAGGTGACCCGTCATCGACTTGGTCGAATTCACGACCATGTCTTTGGCGTGGTCGCCGAAAGCGCGCTTGATGCCGGTGGTTTCAGCCAGGTCGCCCAGCGGCGTGGACGTGCCGTGCGCGTTCAGGTAATTCACCTGATCCGAATTGATGCCCGCGTTCTTCATGGCAGCCAGCATGCAGCGGCGTGCGCCGTCGCCGTCTTCCAGCGGTGCGGTCATGTGATAGGCGTCGCCGCTCATCCCATAGCCGCTGACTTCGGCGTAAATCTTCGCGCCGCGTGCCTTCGCGTGTTCGTACTCTTCGAGCACCATCACACCGGCACCCTCGCCCAGCACGAAACCGTCGCGGTCTTTGTCCCACGGACGGCTCGCCGTTGCCGGATCGTCGTTGCGTTGCGACAGCGCACGCGCCGCCGCAAAGCCGCCGACACCGAGCGGCGACACGGTGGATTCCGCGCCGCCGGCGATCATCACGTCGGCGTCACCGTATTCGATCAGGCGCGAAGCCTCGCCGATACAGTGCAGACCCGTGGTACATGCGGTCACGATCGCCAGATTCGGACCCTTGATGCCGAACTTGATCGACAGATGGCCCGAGATCATGTTGATGATCGACGCCGGCACGAAGAACGGCGAAATGCGGCGCGGGCCGCGGTTCAGCAATTCGGTCTGCGTGTTTTCGATCATCGGCAGGCCGCCGATGCCCGAACCGACCACCACGCCGATGCGCTCCGAATTCTCGTCGGTGACTTCGAGGCCGCTGTCCTGCATCGCCTGGATGCCGGCTGCGACGCCGTAATGGATGAACGTATCCATGTGGCGCGCTTCCTTACCGGGGATGTAGTCCTCGATATTGAAGCCCTTCACCTCGCCGGCAAAGCGAGTCGAAAAGTTCGACGCATCGAACTTCGTGATATTGGCAATACCCGACTTGCCGGCGACCAGATTGGCCCAGCCGTCGGCAACATTATTGCCAACAGGCGAAATCAGCCCCAGGCCTGTAACAACAACACGACGGCGGCTCACGGTAACCCCTTTTTCATAGATGACAAAAGCAAAAGCCACAGCGGCCACAGGAACTTGCCCTGTGTGCCCTGTGGCTGTTAGGCGCCCCCACACCTGGCGCTTCGCACCAGATCCCCCCGAGGGGGGCAATCCCCCAAGGGGACTTCCTCCGGGGCGGAAAACGCAGGACGCCCCGGCGTTTTCTTGAAAGTCGGCAATCGCGCGGAAACTTGCGCTGTCAACATCGCTGGCTCCTGCACGGCAAAAAGCGCCAACCCTGCTGGCGTCGGAAACCGACACGGCAGGGCGTCATACGCCGCCAACGCAGAAACGCAGGCGCGAATGACTTTAGGCCTTGACGTTCGCGCGAGCGTAGTCGATCGCTTGCTGAACGGTGGTGATCTTCTCGGCTTCTTCATCCGGAATTTCCATGCCGAATTCGTCTTCGAGGGCCATCACGAGTTCAACGGTGTCGAGCGAGTCGGCGCCGAGGTCGTTCACGAACGAAGCTTCGTTCTTGATCTCAGCTTCTGCAACGCCCAGTTGTTCTGCGACGATCTTCTTGACGCGCTGTTCGATATTGTCCATTACCCCTCCAAGGGAAAAGAAGTTCAAAAATACAGGTGCGCGCATTTTATCAGGTTTGACCCGGCAAAAAAGCGGCGCATCGGGTTCCTGTCAAGGCATGCGCCTTACGCTTTTGCAAACGCATCAAGGCGCGGATAGTAACCGAATTTGGTTACGACATGTACATTCCGCCGTTCACATGCAATGTCGTGCCGGTGATATAACCCGCTTGCGGCGACGCGAGGAACGCCACGGCGTGCGCGATATCGTCCGGGCTGCCAAGGCGGCCGAGCGGAATCTGCGACTTCAGTGCGGTTTGCTGCTCTTCCGGCAGGGTCTTGGTCATGTCGGTATCGATGAAGCCCGGCGCGACGCAATTCACGGTGATACCGCGGCTGCCGATCTCGCGCGCCAGTGCGCGCGTCATGCCTGCCACGCCCGCTTTCGCGGCTGCGTAGTTGATCTGCCCCGGGTTGCCGGCCGAGCCGACCACCGACGTGATGTTGATGATACGGCCGCCCTTCGCCTTCATCATCGGACGCAACACCGCGCGCGACAGACGGAAGACCGACTTGAGATTGGTGTCGATCACCGCGTCCCAGTCGTCGTCCTTCATACGCATCGCGAGTTGGTCTTGCGTGATGCCGGCGTTGTTCACCAGCACGTGCAGCGCGCCGAATTCCTTTACGGTGCCGTCGATCAGCGCTTCGGCTGCAGCGGCGTCGTTCACGTTGAGCACCGCGCCGCGACCGTTCACGCCAGCCGCGTTAAAGGCTTCGCTGATCGCTGCCGCGCCGCTTTCGGTGGTTGCCGTGCCGATCACCGTCGCGCCCTGGCGCGCCAGTTCCATCGCGATCGCACGGCCAATGCCGCGCGACGCGCCCGTCACGATTGCGATTTGCTTGTCGAGAGTCTTTTCCATCTGTCAGTCCGGATGCCCTTTCGGAGGGCTGATTGATTCTTGATTTCGAGCTTGGCGCCTTGCTTCCGCCCTATGAAGCGGCGTTCAGCCCGCCGTCACGAGCTTGAGCGTTTCTTCGAGCGAAGCCGGATCGAACACGGAGGCGCCGTTCAGATTGCCGTCGATGCGCTTCGTCAAACCCGCGAGGACCTTGCCAGGACCGCATTCGATCACATGCGTGACGCCTTGCGCCGCCATCGCCTGCACGCTTTCAACCCAACGCACCGGACCTGCTGCCTGACGCACCAGCGCGTCCTTGATCTTTGCCGGCTCGTTGACCACCGCGACGTCGACGTTGTTGATCACCGGAATCGACGGCACTTGCACGTCGACGCTAGCCAGATACTCGCGCAATTGATCCGACGCCGGCTTGAGCAGCGACGAGTGGAACGGCGCCGATACCGGCAGCGGCAACGCACGCTTTGCGCCCTTCGCCTTCGCGACTTCGCAAGCCTTTTCGACTGCGGCCTTGTGACCGGCGATCACGACTTGCGCCGGCGCATTGAAATTCACTGCTTCGACGACACCCGCGACCGACGCTTCAGCGCAAACCGCGCGCACCGTGTCGTCATCGAGGCCGAGAATCGCGGCCATGCCGCCAACGCCGACCGGCACTGCCGTTTGCATGGCTTGCGCGCGAAAACGCACGAGCGGCACAGCATCGCGAAACGCAATCGCGCCCGCCGCGACCAGCGCGGTGTATTCGCCGAGGCTATGACCGGCGACGATGGCCGGCTTCGGGCCGCCCGCCTGCTGCCACGCGCGATAAATCGCATAGGCGGCAGTCAGCATGACCGGCTGGGTATTAGTGGTGAGGTTCAGATCTTCGACGGGGCCTTCGGCGATCAGCTTGCCGAGGTCCTGATTGAGCGCATCGGACGCTTCCTGAACCGTCTCACGCACGATCGCGTGATCGGCGAATGCGTTAAGCATGCCGACCGACTGCGAACCTTGCCCAGGAAAAACGAACGCAAATTTCATATCGTCCCCAAAATCGATGTTGTCAGATGTGGGTGGCGCGCCCGGTTGATGGCGAGCGCGCTCAAGCGTAGCCGAGCGCCGCGAAGAGCGCTCGCCATAACGTCGCCGCTATCAGTAGCGGATAACCGACGCGCCCCACGTGAACCCGCCGCCGACGCCTTCGATCAGCACGTTCTGGCCGCGCTTGATGCGGCCGTCGCGCACCGCGACGTCGAATGCGAGCGGAATGGACGCAGCCGACGTATTGCCGTGTTCGCCCACCGTGACGACCATGCGCTCCTGCGGCAAGCCGAGCTTGCGGCAAGTGCTTTGCATGATGCGGATATTGGCCTGATGCGGAATCAGCCAGTCGATCTGCTCGGCCGACAGATTCGCTTTTGCGAGTGCTTCGACTGCAACCTTTTCGAGCACATTGACCGCGAGCTTGAACACAGCCTGCCCGTCCATATGCAGGAACGCGCTGCCCTCGATCACGCCGCCGTTCACATTGCCCGGCGTGCAGAGAATGTTCGAATGGCTGCCGTCGGCGTGCAAAGCGCTCGCCAGCACACCCGGTTCTTCGGACGCCTGCAGGATCACCGCGCCCGCGCCGTCGCCGAACAGCACGCAGGTGGTGCGGTCCTTGAAATCGAGAATACGCGAGAAGGTTTCCGCGCCGATCACCAGCGCCGTGCGATGCTGGCCGCCGCGAATCAGGCTATCCGCCATTGCCACCGCGTAAGCAAAGCCGGAACAGACGGCCTGCACGTCGAATGCCGCGCCGTGATTCTTGATGCCGAGCTTGTTCTGCAACAGGCACGCCGTACTCGGAAACACAAAATCAGGCGTAGAGGTTGCAACGATGATCAGATCGATGGCTTGCGGATCGATATCCGCCGCTTCGATCGCGCGCTGCGAGGCGATCAGCGCCAGATCGCTGGTGGTGACATCGGGTTCGGCGAAGTGGCGCGCATGGATGCCCGTGCGGGCAACGATCCATTCGTCGCTCGTCTCGACGCCCTGGCTGGCGAGACGTTCAGCCAGATCCTGATTGGTGACGCGTCCGGGCGGCAGGTAGCTGCCGGTGCCCAGCACGCGGGAATAAATTGTCGATTGAGCCATTATGCCTTCGAGGATTGCGCAGCGTAGGGCTCGGCCGGCTGGCCTGCGATCGGGCTTGCGTGACCCGCACCGCTTGCGTCGCGCGCCGCCTGTTCGAGAGAACCTGCGTTCTCTTCCATTGCTCGCGCAAGGCGTTCCAGCACGCCGTTTTTGACGGCATCATACCCGCGTTTGATAGCCCACTCAAACCCGTAGGCGTCCGCCGAGCCGTGGCTTTTGATCACCAGCCCACGCAGGCCCAGCAACGCGGCACCATTGTATTGCCGATGATCGACCCGTTTCTTGAAACGCATCAATACCGGTAATGCGAGCACCGCCATTACCTTGGTGAGCCACGAACGGCCGAACTCTTCCTTGATGATGTCGTTGAGCATCTGCGCGAGGCCTTCCGACGTTTTCAGCGCGACATTGCCGACGAAACCGTCGCAGACGATTACGTCGACCGTGCCCTTGAAAATGTCGTTGCCTTCCACGTTACCGTGAAAGTTAAGTGTACTCGCGCGCAACAGTTCGCCGGCACGTTTGATGGTTTCGTTGCCCTTGATGACTTCTTCGCCGATGTTGAGCAGGCCGATGGTGGGCCGCTCCTTGCCTTCGAGCGCCGACACGAGCGCGTGCCCCATCTCCGCGAACTGCAGCAGATGCTGCGGCTCGCAGTCGACGTTGGCGCCCAGGTCGAGCATCATCGTGTAGCCATCGGGATTGGGCAGTGCGAACGCGATGGCCGGGCGTTCAATGCCCGACAGCGTTTTCAGCACATAGCGCGATACCGCCATCAGCGCGCCGGTGTTACCGGCGGAAATGCAGGCTTGCGCCTCGCCTTCCTTGACGCGGTTCAGCGCCACGCGCATGGATGAATCTTTTTTCTTGCGCAGCGCGACTTCAACCGGATCGTCCATGGCGACGATCTCAGAAGCGGGTACGACGGTCAGCGCCGGCAGGTCCTGTGCCTTCAACTTCTTCAGCTGCGCACGAATCGCACTTTCAATGCCGACGAGCAGCAGCTCAGCATCGGGATGCGAACGAACGAAGTTGACGGCAGCGGGAACGGTCACGGACGGGCCGTGGTCGCCTCCCATGCAATCTATCGTGAGCTTTACTGTCATGGAGTGCGACGAATTTCAGGCACCCTGCATGGGACCGCAGTAAGCGCTAAAGCGCCAACTGCGATCGACACAAAAAAGCGGCAATTGAATGCCGCCTTTTTGCCGAGCCGGGAAAATGTCAAGCGAGCCGATCGCCACGCGAAACGCCAAGGGGCGCACGCAATGAAACGATTAGTCGTTCTTCGTCTTGACGACTTTCTTGCCGCGATAGTAGCCGTTCGGGCTAACGTGGTGACGCAGATGCACTTCGCCCGTGCTCGGCTCCACGGCCAGCGGCGCTGCCGTCAGGAAATCGTGCGAACGGTGCATGCCGCGCTTCGACGGCGACTTCTTATTTTGTTGAACTGCCATGACTAACTCCTAAAAATTTTCCGAATTCTAACACAGCCCGACCCGGTGTCCGCCATTGACCGAATGGCCAATGCGCCCGCTTCGCGCTCCCATGCAACTGTTCAGTGCTTCTTGTCGCCCGGCTCACCGCGCTTGAGACTTTCGAGCGCCGCAAACGGATTGGGCCGCTCGGGCTCGCCGCCCTCACCTGCCTCGTCCGGCGCAGCCTCGTCGCCCTCGCCTTCTGCACCGGCCACACCAGAGACAAGGCTCTCGTGCACCTCGGGACACACTTCATGCTTGGGCACGAGCGGCAAGGAAAGCAGCAACTCTTCTTCGATCAAGTCGATGAGATCGAACTGGCGCGAGCCCACGATCACTTCGACTTCATCCTCGTCGAGCGGAAACTCTTCGGCTTCCGCCTCAGTGTTGACGATCCGGTAAGTTGCATCGACATTGAACGGCTGCAAACACGGCGTCATGCACCGCTGACATTCGAGCCATGCAGCGCCGTGAATCGCCAGCCTCAGATAAGGCTGCGGACCCTCGGTGCCGTCGTCCTGCAATTCCGGCTGCGTCGCCCCTTCGGCTTGCCAGGTGAACGCGGTATCGCGGTCTGGCGCTTCTGCCGGGACTTCGTTTAACATGCGCGGCAGTTGCGAGACGCGCACGACACCCGCGGCCTGACGCCCACTCCGCGCAAATTCGAACAGATCGATATCGTGCGGGTCGGATAGACCAGCAGGGTTGCCAGGATGTTGAGTCATGTGCGCTCCTGCGTCGGCAAGGATTTCGCCGGGGATAAATCGGTTTGCAAAGCAGCCCGCGGAACTCGTGCGCTACCTGTGTTGGCAACACGGGGTTGCCCACCTAGGCCGCATCACACGACGCCGCCTGTGCAATAGCATACCGATGAAAAGCCCGAAATCATATCCGTTTTGTCTTTTCGAGTCAAACACTTAAGCCCGTACACGTGCGATACCCGCACAACCCCGTACGACCCGCCTCTCTAGCCGTTGGTTGCACATGCCAGATTCCCTCAATCGCCCGCCACGCCTGATCCTGGCGTCGAGTTCACCTTATCGTCGCGAGCTGCTCGAGCGCCTGCGCATTCCGTTCGATGTCGTCGTGCCGGCGATCGACGAAACGCCGCTCGCCGGCGAAACGCCCGAAGTGACCGCCCTGCGCCTCGCCGAGGCAAAAGCCCGTGCAGTAGGCGAGGGACTGGGCGCCGGTGAAGCCGCACTCGTGATCGGCTCGGATCAGGTTGCCACCTACGACGGCCTGCAGATCGGCAAGCCCGGCACGCACGACAAGGCACTCGCCCAGCTGCAGGCAATGCGCGGCCGCGAAGTGCTGTTTCATAGCGCACTCTGCCTGTTCGACAGCCGTTCTGGGGCGGCGCAAGCCGCCGACGTCATTACCCGCGTGCAATTCCGCAACCTGCCGGACGCCGCGCTCGACGCTTATCTGCGCGCTGAAACGCCATATGACGTCGCGGGCAGCGCAAAATCCGAAGGTCTCGGCATCGCGCTGCTCGAAGCCATTCACTCGGACGACCCGACCGCGCTGGTCGGGCTGCCATTGATCGCACTGTCGCACATGCTGCTCGCAGTGGGTTATCCACTTCTGGGGGCACAATGAGCGGCACCTTATATCTGATCCCAAACACGCTCGGCGAAGGCGATGCCGACGCTCTCGACGCCGTCCTGCCCGCGCCGGTGCGCGCTCGCGCAGCGTCGCTGCAGTACTACATCGGCGAAAACGCGAAAACCACCCGCGCTTTCCTGAAGAAGGTCGGCACCGAAAGGCCGATCCAGGAAATCGAGATTCGCGAGTTGAACGTCAATACGCCGGCCGGTGAGATCGACAAACTACTCGCGCCTTTGCTGGCGGGCACGGATGCCGGCCTGGTGTCCGAAGCCGGCTGTCCGGCGGTCGCCGATCCGGGCGCTCTGCTGGTGCGTCGCGCGCATGAGCGTGGCGTAAAGGTCGTGCCGTTTGTCGGACCGAGTTCAATTCTGCTGGCCTTGATGGCCTCTGGCCTGAATGGCCAGAGTTTTGCTTTCCACGGCTATCTGCCGGTCGACGCCACCGAACGGGCCAAGCGCCTACGCGACCTGGAGCAGCAGTCGCGCAAAGCCAAACAAACGCAGATTTTTATCGAGACGCCTTATCGGAATAAACCGCTGCTCGATACGTTGCTCGCAACGTGCGCGCCCTCCACCCTCGTTTGCGTTGCAGTCGATCTGACGCTGGAGACGGAAACCATCGCCAGCCGCACCGTGGCCGACTGGAAGAAGAAACCGGCTATCGATTTGCACAAGCGGCCGGCAATTTTCCTGATCCTCGCCGTGTGATGGCTGCTGCGTCTTAAACCGCTCAACTCGCCGCTCGACGCGCTGTTTGCCGCCTACCGGCGAAAAACAAAAAAGCCCCGTGCAATCGACTTTCGACCGCACGGGGCTTCTTTTTTAGCACTCAATCACCGCAGACTCATCTTCCCGCCAAGCGCCATCGCGTGAACGGCGCCACTGCCGACTGCCGCGCCGAACTTGCGCGCCACGCGGTCCGTAATGCTCTCTTTGACCGTGTAGTCGACGATATCCGGCGCCTTGAAGAGATCGCGCGCGACGTAATCCGCGTCGCCGAAACCGTCGGCCAGCCCCAGTTCGACACTCTTCTGACCGGTCCAGAAGAGTCCCGAGAACATATCCGGCGTTTCGTGCAAGCGCTTGCCGCGGCCCTCACGCACGGCGTCGATGAACTGCGCGTGGATCTGATCGAGCATGTCCTGCGCATGATCGTCCATCTTTGGCGTTTCCGGCGAGAACGGGTCGAAAAAGCCCTTGTTCTCCCCCGACGTGTGCAGGCGGCGCTGAATCCCGAGCTTATCCATCAGCCCGGTGAAGCCGAAGCTGTCCATCAGCACGCCAATCGAACCAACGATGCTCGCCTTGTCCACGTATATCTTGTCGGCCGCCGCAGCCGCGTAATAGCCGCCCGACGCGCACATGTCGCCGACCACGACATACAACGGGATCGACGGATACTTGGCGCGCAACCGGCGAATCTCGTTGTAGATAATGCCGGCCTGCACCGGGCTGCCGCCCGGGCTGTTACAGCGCAGGATCACGCCTGCCGTACCCGCATCGTCGAACGCACTTTCCAGTGCGGTGTTGATATCTTCGGCGTTCGCATTCGTATCAGCAGAGATTTCACCATCAATCGACACCATTGCCGTATGCCGGCCAGTGGTCGAAACCTTGTCGCCGGAGAAATCGAACACACCCCATACCGCCAGCAGCAAGACGATCAGGAACACAAACCGGAAGAAGATCTTCCAGCGGCGTGCCGCGCGCTGCTCGGTGATTGCCGCAAGCGCGATGCGCTCGAGCGCGGCGCGCTCCCAGCCCGGCTCATCGGCAGGCGTGCGGGGACGGCCTGTCAGGGACGGTTCCTTCGGTTCGGGAGTCAAGTTGTCAGACATGCGGTGCAGTGGAAAGGTCGAAGAGGAGAAAAGTCAGGGCGTGGCCGGGCGTAGTTCGCCGTCCGGCAGCCAGAACACGGCACGGCCTTCAGGTGTATCCCGCTCGTCAACCCGGACGGGGCGCAACCGGCCGCCGCGGCACGGGCCGCCGACGCATTTGCCCGTATCAGGCGCGTAAATCGCGCCATGTGTAGCGCACATCAAGTATAAACCGGACGATTCGAAGAACTGCCCTTCGGCCCAATCGAGCTCCATCGGCACGTGGGCGCAGCGGTTCAGATAGCCGTATGCGCGGCCATCATAGCGAACGAAAAATACCACGACGTCGCCGTCGCCGAACCTGGCCGCGCGCCGCACGCCCGCGCCGCCGTCGACCAGTTCTTCAGACGCGCAAATGCGAACAGCCTGGGTCGCCGCCTCGGTCATACCCATGCTCATGCGTTCTCTCGCAGCCAGCCAGACAGCGCGCTCACGCTGGAGGCGACGAATTTCGGCGACAGAGCGGCCAGCGAACCGGCAGGATGCGCGCCGTATGTGACACCAATGCCCGCGACGCCCGCATTGATCGCCATCTGCAGATCGTGCGTCGTATCGCCCACCATCACCGTGCGCACCAGATCCTGCCCCAGTTCACGGGTAAGTTCGTGCAGCATGGCCGGATGCGGCTTCGAGAAGGTTTCGTCCGCGCAGCGGGTGCCGTCGAACAGGCTCGTCAGCCGCGATTGATCGAGCGCGCGGTTCAGCCCGACGCGGCTCTTGCCGGTCGCCACCGCCAGCAGATAACCCTGATCGCGCAATTCCTGCAGCATTTCGCGCACGCCGGCGAACAGCTCGGTGGTCTGATCCTTCACTAAATAGTGAAAGCGATAGCGCTCCGCCAGACGCGGGTAATCGGCCGGATCGAGCGTGGGCGCGGCGATTTGCAGCGCGTCGCGCAGGCCGAGACCGATCACGTAGCTGGCGGCCTCATCGGCGGGAACCGGCAGACCGAGATCGCGGCATGCCGCCTGGATGCTGCGCGTGATATGCGCGGTCGAATCCATCAACGTCCCGTCCCAGTCGAAGACGATCAAATCAAATTGCTCTCTAGCCATGCGGTATCGTCTCCGGGTTTGACCCACTTCGTAATTCACGTAATTCATTGAGCTGCGCAACGAAACTGCGGCATTCAGCCGGCAGCGGCGCCTCGAACTGCACGGGTGCGCCAGTTGCCGGGTGCGTCAACTTAAGACGGTAAGCGTGCAGGAACATGCGCTTCAGGCCAGGCTTGGCGTTGGCGCGCGCCAGCGCCTTGTTCAGCGCGAAGTCACCGTATTTCGCATCGCCGACGATCGGCAGCTCCAGATGCTGCAAATGGACGCGAATCTGATGCGTGCGGCCGGTCTTCAGTTCCGCCTCGAGCAGCGCGTACTCCGGCCAGCGATCGATCAGATTGAAGACCGTGTGCGACGCAAGGCCGTCGGCCTGGACGCGCACACGCCGTTCGCCGTCCGCGGTCAAATACTTATGCAGCGGCTCCTTGACTGCGCGGCGGCGACCCCAGTCGCTCGCCCACTCGCCGTGGACGCACGCATAGTAGCGCTTATCCATCTTGTTCTCGCGAATCTGCTCGTGCAGATTGACCAGCGCGGAGCGCTTTTTGGCGAGCATCAGGATGCCGGACGTCTCGCGGTCCAGCCGATGCACCAATTCGAGGAATTTCGCCTGCGGTCGCGCTTCGCGCATCTGTTCGATCACGCCGAACGCAACACCGCTGCCACCGTGGACCGCCACGCCGGCCGGTTTGTCGATCACGAGCATGTGCTCGTCTTCAAAAATAATTTTGAAATCGGCGCTCGGCACCGGCGCGTGGGCGATCGCCTCGTTCGGTTGAGCGACGCGAATAGGTGGCACACGCACCAGATCGCCCAGCTCAAGGCGGTACTGCGCGTCTATCCGGCCCTTATTCACACGCACTTCCCCGCTACGCAGGATGCGGTAAATATGGCTTTTTGGCACGCCCTTACAGACGCGCAAAAGGAAGTTATCAATGCGCTGTCCGGCCGCACTGTCGTCGATCTCGATCATCGAGACCTGGTCGCTTGCGACCGATTTCTGGGATATTTTGCCTAACTCTTTCATTATGAATATAATTTGCCCAGCAGTCTGCGGCGGCCGGCGCAGTGTCCGGAATTCGGGCGGATTGCGCAGGCGCAAGCGATAAACCATTATTTTACTTGCGCCGGGGTCTGGTTGCTCACCCTGAAAATGAGATGCAACATGTTGCACGCACGAAGTCAGTGCCCGGCAGGGACGGCGCCCACAGGCGCGTTCGGTCAAGGTCGGCTTCGACGGTAACGGAATTTTGGTAAAAAAGAATTTAACTTTCAGCTTCGGTATCGGGCGGTCTGACGCCCTGCTGTACGAAGCTGCCGGTTGCGAAAATACGGCGTGCGCCCGAGGCGTCTTGTAGAAAGTACAAGACATGGCGACGTCAAAATGAGGCGAGACACCCCCAGCGAGAAAAGACGCGCCGACTGCGCGAACTTCCCGCTGCGGCATGACCGCAGCCTTCGACCCTCCGGTCACGCGCCCAGTTGGCGCACCGGCGCGAGTGGACGCAAGGCTTATGAAGGTCTGCTGGCAGAACCCGCGGCGTGTCGGGTCGTTATTTGAAGCCGTGTTCGCATGTGCCCTGCGGCACCGTGCCCATTTTTCAATGGGGCCGGGCCCTCTCAGGCAATTCTCCCGCCATTTTTCCCGCTCCAGCGTGCTTGTGAAAACACAATAAGGCGCGGCATGCCGCTGCCCGTTTGGCTCTCGCGACTGACAACCGCGCCGCCAGGGGCCACGCTAAGCCGCTCTGGAGCCGTTCAATGAAACGAATGTTGTTCAACGCGACGCAGCAGGAAGAACTGCGCGTCGCCATCGTCGATGGGCAAAAACTCATCGATATCGACATCGAAACCGCCGGGCGCGAACAGCGCAAAGGCAATATTTACAAGGGCATCATCACCCGCATCGAGCCTTCGCTCGAAGCCTGCTTCGTCAACTACGGCGAAGACCGCCACGGCTTTTTGCCGTTCAAGGAAGTCGCCCGCCAGTATTTCCGCGACGGCGTCGACATGCGCTCCGCGCGCATCCAGGACGCCCTGAAAGAAGGTCAGGAACTGATCGTTCAGGTCGAAAAGGAAGAGCGCGGCAACAAGGGCGCAGCCCTCACCACCTTCATCTCGCTCGCCGGCCGGTATCTGGTATTGATGCCGAACAACCCGCGCGGCGGCGGTGTGTCGCGCCGGATCGAAGGCGACGACCGTCAGGAACTGCGCGAAACCATGGCCCAGCTGCAATTGCCGGAAGGCATGAGCATCATCGCGCGCACGGCCGGTATTGGCCGCAGCGCCGAAGAGCTGCAGTGGGACCTGAACTACCTGATGCAACTGTGGCGCGCCATCGAGGCTGCGTCGCAAAGCGGTTCGAGCGGCCAGCCGATGCTGATTTATCTCGAATCGAGCCTGGTGATCCGCGCGATTCGTGACTATTTCCAGCCGGATATCGGCGAAATCCTGATCGACACCACCGAAATCCATGACCAGGCCCGCGCCTTCATGGATATTGTGATGCCGGACAATGTCAGCAAGGTGAAGCGGTATCACGACGACGTGCCGCTGTTCTCGCGCTTCCAGATTGAACACCAGATCGAAACCGCGTACTCGCGCACCGTGCCGCTGCCCTCCGGCGGCGCCATCGTGATCGACCACACGGAAGCACTGGTCGCGATCGACGTGAACTCGGCGCGCGCCACCAAGGGCGCCGACATCGAGGAAACGGCTGCACGCACCAACCTCGAAGCCGCCGACGAAGTGGCCCGCCAGTTGCGCCTGCGCGACCTGGGCGGCCTGATCGTGATCGACTTCATCGACATGGAGTCGGCCAAGAGCCAGCGTGAAGTCGAACAACGCCTGAAAGACGCCTTGAAGCACGACCGTGCGCGCGTCCAGATGGGCAAGATCTCGCGCTTCGGCCTGATGGAACTGTCGCGTCAGCGTCTGCGCCCGGCTTTGTCGGAAGGCAGCCATGTGACCTGCCCGCGCTGTAACGGCACGGGCCACATCCGCGATACCGAATCGTCCGCGCTGCAAGTGCTGCGGATCATTCAGGAAGAAGCGATGAAGGAAAACACCGCGGCGATCCATTGCCAGGTGCCGGTCGAAGTGACCGCCTTCCTGTTGAACGAAAAGCGCGCGGAAATCAACAAGATCGAATCGCGTTTCAAGGTCAATGTCGTCCTGATCCCGAACAAGCACCTCGACACGCCGCACTACAAGCTCGAGCGCCTGCGTCACGACGACGCGCGCCTCGACGAGCCGCGCGCCTCGTGGAAGATGGCCGAAGAAGCAGCCCACGAACTGGAATCGGAAACCGGTTACAGCAAGCGCGCCGAGGAAGTGAAGCCGAAACAGGAAGCCGCGGTCAAGGGCATCACGCCTGAAAAGCCGGCGCCAAGCGCGCCGGTCCGTCCGGCGGCAACGCCGGCTCCGGTGGCCGTCACCCCGGCCGGTGGCGGCTTTATCGGCTGGCTGAAGAATCTGTTCGGCATGCAGCCGGCCGCGCCGGCGCCTGTCGCTCCGGCTACGACCGAAAAGCAGGCGCGCCCGCAACGCGGCGAACGCACGGAGCGCGGTGAGCGCATCGGCGAACGCGGCGGCGATCGCAACCGCAATCGCCGTGGCGGCGCAGGCGGCCGCGATGCAGCGGGCCGCGGCGAAGGCACGAGCGGCGGCCGCCAGGTTCAAGGTCAGCAGCCGTCGTCGCAGCGTCGCGAGGAACGCGAACCGCGTGAAGGACGTGAGGCGCGCGAAGGTCGTGAACCGCGCGAAGCACGTGAATCGCGCGAGCCGCGTGGTACCCGTGAGCCGCGTGAGGCCCGTGAAGGCCGCGAACCGCGCGAGGCTCGTGAGCCGCGTGAAGGTCGCGAGGGCCGTGACAATCGCGGTAGCGATCGTGCGGAAACCGTCGACGGCGCACCGCGCGCCGAACGTGGTGAGCGCCAAGAACGCGGCGAACGCCGTGAGCGTGGCGAGCGCCGCAAGCAGCAGCCGGAAGCGGCAGATGCACTGACGCAGCAAAACGACGCGCAATCCGCGGAAGAACTGGCGCAAAACCAGACCGCTTTGGGCGAAAACGGTGCACCGGTCGATCAGGAAGCGGTGGCGCGTGAAGGTGAAGAGCGCCGTCGTCGCCGTCGCGGCCGTCGTGGTGGCCGTCGTGAGCGTGAAGAAGACGTGAACGGCAACCTGGCTGCGGACGTCGCGGAAGCTGAAGGCGACAATGTCAATGTGACCGACGAAGCACCAGTGCGCACCGCGCATCAACCGGTCGAGCACAAGGCTGACGTCAACGAAGCAAACGCCGTTAAGCCGGTGGAAGTGGTTGTCGCTGCTGTCGCGACGGAAACCGCTGTCGTCAGCGAACTGCATGTTGCAACCGCGACGCCAGCTCTGGCCGTCGAGCAGACTGCGAAGACGGAAACGGCTGTGCTGGTCGCAGAAGCGCCGGTGGCGCCGGTGGCGGTCGAGCAAGCAGTGGAAGCGCCGGTGGTGCAAGCCGCTGCCGCGCCGGTCGAAGCCGCGCAAGCTGTGCCGGCCGCCAGTGAGACGGTTTCGCACGTCGAACCGGTCGCTCGCGTTGAGGCTCCGTTTGAAGCTCGGGTTGAAGCCCCTGCCGAAGCGCGAGTCGAAACGCCGGCAGTTGCTCCGGTCGTGGAAGCGCAAGCCGCACCGGCTCCGGTAGAAACTGCGGCCCAGGCGGCAGTGATCGAAGCACCGGCCGCCCAGCCGGCGCCGCAAGCCGCGATCATCGAACCGCAACCGGTCGCTCCGGCAGTTGAAGCGGTCGTTGAACCGGCAGCAGTCGAGCCGGCGCCCGTTGCAGTTGCTCCGCAAGCACCGCGTAGCGCCGGTGTGTCGGCGGAAGCCCTGAAGCCGGTGCTGGAACAAGCCGGTCTCGTCTGGGTGAACACCGACGCCGACAAGCTGCGAGTCGCGCAGGAAGCGGCTGCGCAAGCGGCCAAGCCGGTTCGCGTGGGTCGCGAGCGAAAGGCGTTGCCGCCGGTCGAAACCGCGCCGATGCAAATGGTGGAAACCGGTAAGCACCCGCAGTAAGCGAACCCCTGCCATGCAAAAAGCCCGCCCTCACCGGCGGGCTTTTTGTTTTTATGGGCGTCGCGCGCCCGCCCAATTGCGTGCCATATGCCACTCCCCGTATACCCGGACAGCGTCCAGGGGTCGGCAGCCGCCGGTTGCATTTCCGCTAGAATGAAGATCTAGGTTCCAATCGCAGCACCGGTCACAGCACCTAAGCAGCACCTAAGCAGCCCGAAACGAAGCATCAAGCGAAGCAATTCATGTCCCGACGCATCATCCCTGTTGCCGATCTCAGCGCGGTGCCGGTCATTTCCGGCCCCGTGCAGGCGCCCAGCGGCGCGCTGCACGACACGCTGGCGCGCCCGCTGCGCGATCTGCGCATCTCGGTGACGGATCGCTGCAACTTCCGCTGCGTCTACTGCATGCCGCGCGCGGTGTTCGACAAGGATTACGCGTTCTTGCCGCATAGCGCGCTGCTCAGCTTCGAAGAAATCGAACGGCTGGCGCGGCTCTTCGTCGCACACGGCGTCGAGAAAATCCGTCTTACGGGTGGCGAGCCGCTCCTGCGCAAAAATCTGGAATTCCTGATCGAACGGCTCGCGCAACTCACCACGCCGGAAGGCCGCCCGCTCGATCTGACGCTGACCACCAATGGCTCGCTACTGAAGCGCAAGGCGCGCAGCCTGAAAGACGCCGGCCTGACCCGCGTGACAGTGAGTCTCGACGCGCTCGACGACACCTTGTTCCGCCGCATGAACGACGCCGACTTTGCGGTCGCCGACGTGCTGGACGGAATCGCCGCGGCCCACGCGGTGGGGCTCGCACCGGTGAAGGTCAATATGGTCGTCAAGCGCGGCACCAACGACAGCGAAATCGTGCCGATGGCGCGTCACTTCAAAGGCACGGGCGCGGTGCTGCGCTTTATCGAGTACATGGACGTGGGCACGTCGAACGGCTGGAACATGACCGAAGTGCTGCCTTCCGCTGATGTCGTGACGCGCATTGCCGAGCATTTCCCGCTCGTGCCGCTCGAAGCGCACAGCGCAGCCGAAACCGCCCAGCGCTGGGGTTACGTGGACGGCGGCGGCGAGATCGGCGTGATTTCGAGCGTGACACGCGCGTTTTGCGGCAGTTGTACGCGCGCGCGCCTATCGACAGAGGGCAAGCTGTACCTGTGCCTGTTCGCGTCGTCGGGTCACGATCTGCGCGCGTTGCTGCGCAGCGGTGCGAGCGATGCCGATATCACCACCGCCGTCGCCGAAATCTGGCAAGGCCGCAGCGACCGTTATTCGCAACTGCGTGGCAGCAGCGCGGCCGCGCCGCGCGAGCAGGACGGCCGCCGCGTGGAAATGTCGTACATCGGCGGCTAAACGGCCAAGCCCATGACCCCGACACGCGAACACATCACCGGTCTGGTCCTCGCAGGCGGACGCGGCATGCGTATGGGCGGCGTCGACAAGGGGCTGCAAACGCTGCACGGCGAGCCGCTTGCCGCCCATGTGCTCAAGCGGCTCGCGCCGCAAACCGGCGCCCTGCTGATCAGCGCCAATCGTCACCCTGACGTCTACAGCGCCCTCGGCGCGCCGTTCGGCGCGAGGGTGCTTGCCGATACCCTACCCGGCTTTCCCGGACCGCTGGCGGGCCTGCTCGCCGGGCTGCGCGCGGCCGGCACCGCCTATATGCTGAGCGCGCCCTGCGATACCCCCGGACTGCCCGCCGAACTTGCAGGCCGCCTCGCGCAGGCACTCGACTCGAATCAAGCCGATATCGCGACCGTCACGACCACCGACGCCGACGGCCACGTCTCGCTCCATCCCGTGTTCGCGTTGCTGCGAACGGGTCTCACAGACGACCTGGCGGCCTTTCTGGAAGCCGGTGAGCGCAAGGTCCGCGCGTGGTACGCGCGCCACAAGACGGTCGAAGTCGCCTTTACCGACGAGCGCGCGTTTTACAATATCAATTCGTTACAAGAACTCGCCGACCTCGAGCGTTGCTGAGGCCCCGGTTGAAATCCCGCTCCGGCCGCACGGCAACAGCCGCGACCGCCTCCGGTCGCGACGCCCAGCCCTTCATGACCACGCTTAACGAATTTTCCCGCTGCGTCGCGCAGTACGATCCTCACGCGCTACCTGTTTCGGCCGCCCAGGCGATCGTCCGTCAATGGGCAACGCCCGTCACGGCGGTCGAACGCGTGCCCTTGCGCGATGCCCTCGACCGCGTGCTGGCGGCCGACATCGTCTCGCCGATCGACGTCCCTTCGCACGACAACTCGGCCATGGACGGCTACGCGTTTAATCGTACGGCATTGGCGACGATTGAATCTACAGTCGACTTGACGATCGTCGGCAAAGCGCTGGCCGGCCATCCGTTCGCGGGCCAGGTCGGCACGACGCAATGCGTACGCGTCATGACGGGCGCCTGCATGCCGGCTGACTGCGACACCGTCGTGCCGCAGGAGCTTGTCGAGCGCAGCGCCGATTCCACCTCGATCCGGTTTGCGGCCAATGCCCTACGGGCCGGCGCCAACCGGCGCCTCACCGGCGAAGACCTCGTACGCGGCCATGCCGCGCTACGCGCCGGCCGCATCATGCGCGCGTCGGATCTCGGTTTGCTGGCTTCGCTCGGCATTGGCGAAGTCAGCGTGCGGCGGCGCTTGCGCGTCGCATTTTTCTCCACTGGTGACGAATTGCGCTCGCTCGGCGAGCCGCTCGAGCCGGGTTCGGTGTACGACAGCAATCGCTACACGCTGTTTGCGATGCTCCGGCGCCTGAACATGGATACGCTCGATCTCGGCGTGGTGCGCGACGAGCCCGCCGCGCTCGAAGCCGCGTTGCGCAGCGCCGCGGCCAGTGCCGACGTGGTGTTGACCTCGGGCGGCGTCTCGGTCGGCGAGGCGGATTTCACCAAGCAATTGCTGCAGACGTTCGGCGACGTCGCGTTCTGGAGTCTCGCGATGCGTCCGGGCCGGCCGCTCGCTTTTGGCCGCGTCTGGTCCGGCAACCATCCGGGTCTCGGGCTGCCCGCGCTATTCTTTGGCTTGCCGGGCAATCCAGTAGCCGTGATGGTGACGTTCTACCAGATCGTGCGCGAAGCGCTGCTACTGATGTCCGGCGCAACGCCGCAGGCACTGCCGCTGTTGCGCGCCGCCAGCCGCCAGATCATCCGCAAGCGCGCCGGGCGCACCGAGTACCAGCGCGGCGTCGCCGGGCAGGACGCGCACGGTCAATGGCATGTCACGCCAACCGGCTCGCAAAGCTCCGGCGTGCTCAGTTCGATGAGCGAAGCAAATTGTTTCATCGTTCTCGGGCACGATGAAGCCGATATTGCCGAGGGCGAGCACGTCGATATCATGCTGTTCGACGGCCTCATCTGACGCCCTGACTTGACGCAGCCGAGTTGACGCAATTTTTCGCCGCACATTTGCAGCTTTACCCATTACCACCACGACACACGGGTTTGACTTACATGAAAAAACAGATCTCGTTCATTGCACCGGGACAGACGGCCAAAGCGCTCATCCTCGTGTATCTGACATTCTCGGTGCCGATCGTGTTGCTCGGCGTGCTGGTAGCGTTCATCCGCTACGGCTCGGTCGAATTGAGCACAGTGTTCAGCGCGCTGCTGCTGAACGCGATTCTCGGCTTCATTCTGCTGTGGATTGCATGCCACGCGTACAACTGGGTGGCGTCACGCTTTGGCGGCATCGAAATCCAGCTGACCGACGCGCCGGAAGAAGCGTAGTGACCGCGACGATCCGCGCTGCGACGGCTGCGGATACCGGCGCAATCTTCGCGCTGACGTACGAGCTGGCTGAATTCGAAAGCCTCACGCACGTATTTGTCGCGACCGAAGACGGTTTGCGCGACGCCCTGTTCGGCGCGCGGCCCTCGATCGAAGCGCTGGTGGCGGAAAACGAAGGACGCATCGTCGGCTATGCGCTGTTCTTCCACAATTACTCGAGCTTCGCCGGCAAGCGCGGGCTGTATCTCGAAGATGTCTACGTCCAACCGAGTCAGCGCGGCAGCGGTCTGGGCGCCGCGATGCTCGCCCGGCTGGCGGCGCTGGCAGTCGAGCGGCAGTGCGGACGCTTTGAATGGACCGTGCTCGACTGGAACAAGCAGGCCATTAGCTTCTACGAGAAGATGGGCGCGACGGTGATGCCGGATTGGCGTGTCGTGCGCCTGACGGGCGACGCGTTGGAACGACTGGCCGCAGGCGCCGCTTCCTGAGTACTGCGTCCACCAACCCTTCCCCCTGAAACCGATCAGCAGCGCCGCGAAAAATCAGTCCGGATAAACTCGTCCGGCTCTACTGCTCGTCGGGATCCACACCCGACAACTCATCGCCAAGCAACCCGCTCGCCTCTTCGCCCGGCAATGCCTCGACGTCACGCAGCTTGCGATTCATGACGCGGGTGCGCGTTTCCGCGGCTTCGATCGAACGCGTGACGGTTTCAAGCTGCGCCTTGGTCTTTGCCAGCACGTCGCCGAATTTGCCAAACTCCGTTTTCACCGCGCCGAGCACTTGCCACACCTCGCTCGACCGCTTCTCGATCGCCAGCGTGCGGAAACCCATCTGCAAACTATTGAGCAAGGCGGTGAGGGTGGTCGGGCCGGCAATCGTCACGCGGTAGTCGCGTTGCAATTGGTCCGTCAGGCCCGGCCGACGCAGGACTTCCGCATATAGGCCTTCGGTTGGCAGGAACAACAACGAGAAATCAGTGGTGTGCGGCGGCGACACATACTTTTCCGCGATCGTGCGCGCCTCGGCGCGTATCCGCGCTTCGAGCGCGCGCGACGCCTCCTCCACCGCAACGGGATCGGCACGTTCCTGTGCCTCGATCAGCCGTTCGTAATCTTCGCGCGGGAACTTGGCGTCGATGGGCAACCAGACCGGCGTGGCAGGACCACCCGCCTCCGCACGGCCCGGCAGTTTGATCGCGAATTCAACGCGATCGGCGCTCTTCGGCACCGTCGCGACGTTCTTCGCGTATTGATCCGCTGTGAGCAGTTGTTCGAGCAATGCCTCGAGCTGCACTTCACCCCATGTGCCGCGCGTCCTGACGTTGGTGAGCACCTTTTTCAGATCGCCGACGCCCGCAGCCAGCGTCTGCATTTCACCGAGACCGCGATGCACCTGCTCCAGCCGGTCCGACACCAGCTTGAACGACTCGCCCAAACGCTGTTCGAGCGTGGCGTGCAGTTTTTCGTCGACGGTGCGGCGCATTTCTTCGAGCTTGGTCGAGTTGTTCGCCTCGATGTCTTTCAACCGCTGCTCGATGGTGGCACGCACCTCGGCGAAGCGGCGATCGTTCGCCTCGGTGAGTTGACCCAGTTGCAAGGTCAGCGTTTCGCCGAACTGCTTGAGCGTGCGCCCTTGCTCATCGCGTGCCTGTTGCGCCTGCTGCTGCAGGCTGTGACGCACCGCGTCGAGCTGCTGCGCGAAGCCGTCGATCTTGCCACCCTGCACCGTCGTCATACTGCTGAATTGCGATGCCAGCGTTTGCTGAAAGTGCGCGAACCCACTGCTCTGCTCGGTACGCGAAACGCGCGCCGTTTCCGTGATGTCATTGCGCAGTTGCCGCTCGAGCCGCTCATAGGCATGCGACTGCGCATCTGCCGCTGCGTCGATGCGCTCGCTGAGAATCTCGAACTGCTCGTTTTCGTCAGCGCGGCTATGGCCGCGCGTCAGCAATGCCAATGCGATGACCAATGCGACCGCCAGCACTGCAACGGCCGCCATCAGAATCATTGTCATGAACGCGCCTTGCCGATGACCTCGGGGTTGATCGGATTCGGCGGACGGCCGGCGCGCGGACCTTCACCCAGTGCTGCGATCAGATTGTCCGCAGCGAGGTTCGCCATGGCGCGGCGCGTTGCTTCGGTCGCGCTGGCAATGTGCGGCGTCAGTACGACATTCGGCACGGTCAGCAGATCCGGATTCAGATTCGGCTCGCCTTCGTAGACATCCAGACCCGCTGCGGCGATCTGATTCGTGCGCAGCGCCTCGACCAGCGCCGCATCGTCGACGATACCCCCGCGTGCGATGTTGGTAAGCGTCGCAGTCGGCTTCATCTGCGCGAGCTCGGCCGCGCCGATCGTGTGATGGTTTTCCTTCGTGTAAGGCAAGACGAGCACCACGTGATCGGCGCGCTGCAGCAGGTCCTGCTTGGACGCGTATTCCGCGTTCAACTCCGCCTCGATCTCCGGCGCGACGCGCGAACGGTTGTGATAGATCACCTGCATGTTGAAGCCCTTCGCGCGACGCGCCAGCGCCTGTCCGATCCGGCCCATGCCGATCACGCCGAGCGTCGAGCCGTAGATGTCGCTGCCGAGAAAGCCGTCATAGGTCCACTTCTGCCATTTGCCCGCGCGCAGCCAGTGTTCCGATTCGGCGATGCGGCGCGCCGCGGCCATCATCAGTGCCCAGCCGAAGTCGGCGGTAGATTCGTTCAGCACGTCCGGCGTATTGGTGCCGAGTACGTTCGCCGCGTTGAACGCGGCCATGTCGAAGTTGTTGTAGCCCACCGCCATGTTCGACACCACGCGCAGACGCGGCGCCGCTGCGAGCGCCGCCGCACCGACCGGATCACCCGCGGTCAACGCGCCGTCTTTATCCACGAGACGGCGTGTCAATTCCTCCGCGGACAACACGTCGCCCTGGTGCCAGTCGACGTCGAAATACTGTTTGAGCCGTTCGATCACATCGGGAAAGATCGGACGGGCGACGAGGATCTTCTGCATTGCAATTCTCCGAATAGCGCGTCGAGTTCAATTGCCTCGGCATCAAAATAAGCGTGAAACCCAGCCGTCAAAAAAACAGCCCGCCGGTGACGAGAAACAGCGGGATGAGCACCACAACCGACCAGCCGAGATACGCGAAAAAGCTCGGCATGCGAACGCCGCGCGATTCCGCGATCGCTTTCACCATGAAATTCGGCGCATTGCCGATATACGTGTTGGCGCCCATGAACACCGCGCCGGCCGAGATCGCCGCGAGCGTGGTGGCGCCGGTGGTCATCAGCGTCTGCGCGTCGCCGCCGGCCAGGTTGAAGAACACCAGGTAGGTCGGTGCATTGTCGAGAAACGACGATAGCAGGCCGGTCGCCCAGAAGTACATCATGTCGTGCGGCTGGCCGGACGGATTAACCAGATGGACGATGCCGGCAAACGCGCCCGCCTCGCCGGCACGCAGGATCGTGATGACCGGTGCGATCGTCACGAAGATACCGGCAAACAGTTTGGCGACCTCTTCGATCGGCGCCCAGTTGAAGTCATTGCCCGCGCGTGCCGCGCGCGGCGTCAGCGCCAGCGAGAGAAAGGTGACACCGATCAGCGCGACATCGCGCACGGCATTTTGCAACGCGACGTGCGTACCAAAGACGTCGAACACGACGTCCGACTTCCAGAGTCCGCTCATCAAAACCAGCGCGATCACGGCGGCGAGAAGTACGAAGTTGATCTTGCCGTCGATGCCCAGCGGCGGCGAATCGGGCGTCGGATCGAGAAAGCGCGAGCGCTCTTCTTCACGCCGATGAAAATAGTACGAGTCCAATGCATAGAACGCGGCCAACAGCACGACGCAAACGAACAGCATCGGCAACGCCAGATGCGTGGTGGTCCAGAAAAAACTGACACCTTGCAGGAAGCCGAGAAAGAGCGGCGGGTCGCCGAGCGGCGACAACGAACCGCCCGCGTTTGCTACCAGAAAGATGAAGAACACCACGACATGAACGACATGCTTGCGGTTGTCGTTGGCGCGCAGCAATGGGCGGATCAGCAGCATCGCCGCGCCAGTCGTACCCATGATGCTGGCCAACAAGGTACCCAGCGCGAGAATTGCGGTATTCAGCCGCGGCGTGCCATGCAGATTGCCGCGCACACAGATGCCGCCTGCGACCGTATAGAGCGCCGTCAACAACACGATGAACGGGATATATTCTTCGAGCACCGCATGGACCAGCGTACCGAATGCAATGCCCGTACCGAAGGTAAGCGCAAACGGCACCAGGAACAGTAGCGCCCACACTGCCGCGATCTTGCCGAAATGGTGATGCCAGAATGCCGGCACGACCAGCGGGAACACCGCGATCGACAACAACACGCCCGCAAACGGCAGACCCCACAGCGCCGACAAAGTCGCGCGGTCGAGCGTAGCCGCCGAGGCCAGTCGAGGCCAAACCGCCAGCGTCAGTGCAGCGGCGAGCACCATGCTCGACCCTACGGCATGTCGTTTCATATTTTTGAAGTCCTTGTTACCGCGGGCGACAGTGCACGCCGCGAAGAGACACCGACGCTCGTCGCGCTCAGGCGCCACGCACGACGATCACATGCACCCGATAAGGTCCATGTGCGCCAAGCACGATAGTCTGTTCGATGTCACCGGTGCGCGACGGCCCGGAGACGAAATTGACCGCACGCGGAAGTTCACCGCGTTCGCTGCGGATCAGCCCGAACGCCTCCTCATGCCCTGAGACGATGCGCGACGCCGGCACGATCGCTATATGCGTTTCCGGCAGCAAGCCTGCCGATGCGTAGGTTTCCGGCCCGGACAATAGAACGAGGGTGCCCGTCTCCGCGGTCGCACAGAAGCAGCCGGTGAGCCCGACCACGTCGCCGTCTTCAGGTTTGCGGAATTCGACGTTGAGGCCAGCTTCGGCCCATGGCAGGTCTTGCAGGGTTTGCCATGCGATTGCCTGCAGCGGCAAAGCGTGTTCAGTGAGGTAGCGATGCGCGGCGGACGGCACCTCGCTCAGCGTTTCGACCGTATCGACAGTAGTCGCCATTTTCTGCGCTTCTTCGATGAAGCGCGTGGTCAGATCGGCCGGCATCTCCGGACGCGGGCCTTGGGGATGGCGCGCCAGATAATCCGCAGCCGCCTCGCGCTCCGAAGCGGACGGCTCAGGCTCGCGCCCCTGCGCTGCGCGGATGCGCGCCAGGATGTTACGGCGGGCAATCGATGTATCCATATGCGAAATCCTCGTGTCGACAGCCGTGCGATATGGCGAGGATTATACCGGCCACCCTGCGCGCGAATACCCTGACCGAACGGCCTATGGCCGCATATCGGCTACGTATCGAGCACGCGGCAAGCGTGATCTCCGTGAGGTATCGGCACCTGAGTTGCACATAAGTCGCATGTGAGCCGCGCGGGTGCCGCATTACTTCGCAGCGTCTTCCTCGGGCTGCGCAATGCCGAACACCTGACGCAGATACGCGAGATAGGCTTTGTCTTCGCACATGTTCTTGCCCGGCGAATCCGACAGCTTCGCCACCGGCTGGCCGTTGCAGCGAACCATCTTGATGACGATCTGCAACGGGTTGTAGCCCAGATCGTTTGTCAGATTGGTTCCTACGCCGAATGCCAGCTTGCAGCGGCCGCGGAAACGCTCGTACAGTTGCAGCACCTTCGGAATGTCGAGCGCGTCGGAGAACACGAGGATCTTGGTGCGCGGGTCGCAGCGGTTGGCCTCGTAGTGCTTGAGCAGGCGCTCGCCCCAGTCGAACGGATCGCCGGAATCGTGGCGCGCGCCGTCGAACAGCTTGCAGAAGTACATGTCGAAGTCGCGCAGGAACGCCTCCATGCCGTACACGTCCGACAGGGCAATACCCAGGTCGCCGCGATACTCCTTCGCCCACATCTCGAAGCCGAAGATCTGCGAATCGCGCAGCCGCGGACCGAGCGCCTGGCACGCCTGCAGGTATTCATGCGCCATCGTGCCGAGCGGCGTGAGGCTGTGCTTCATCGCGTAGAAGACGTTGCTGGTGCCGGCGAATTGTTCGCCGAGGCCGTCTTTCAGCGTGAGGATCACTTCTTCGTGCCATTGCTTCGAGAAGCGGCGGCGCGTGCCGTAGTCGGCGATCTTGCAGTCGGCGAATTCCGGGCGCGCGCCCAGCAGCTTGATCTTTTCGACGAGGCGGCCCCGCCCCTCGCTGTAATCGGGTTTCTGCTGGGTGTTGCGGAAATAGACCTCGTTGACGATCGCGAGCATCGGGATTTCGAACAGGATCGTGTGTAGCCACGGCCCCTTGATCTCGATATCGATTTCGCCATTGCCCTTCGGCGACGGTTCGATCGAAATGTATTTCTCGTTCAGATGGAACAGCGCGAGAAACTCGATGAAGTCGCCCTTGATGAAGCGCATGCGCCGCAGGTAATCGAGCTCGTCGTCGGTGAAGCGCAGATCGCAGAGCTTGCGCACTTCATCGCGAATCTCGCCGATATACGGCACGAGATCGACATTCGGCGTGCGGCAGCGAAACCGGTACTCGACATTCGCCGCGGGAAAGTGATGCAACACCACTTGCATCATCGTGAACTTGTACAGATCGGTGTCGAGCAGCGAAGTAATAATCATGATGGTGCGAACTGGACTGCAGGAAAAACGGAAGGCTTGGCTCGACCAAACGCGTCAACCCATGCGCGTGCGGTGCGCCCCGTGCGCGCCGACTTGACGCATGTTACCCGAATGCGCCCGGATTCAGCGTGCCGGCGGGCGGCTCTCGCCGGACGCCATAAACTAATCACGAAAACGTATAAAAGCCATTGCCCGATGCTGCATGCGGCTCTTGACGTTACGTTACAATATCCCTTTTGGCGTTTCGCCTTCCCTGATTCCGCATGCAGGAGCTGCCTGAATGACTCACGTTGTGACCGAAAGCTGCATCAAGTGCCGCTATACCGACTGCGTCGATGTGTGCCCGGTGGACTGCTTTCGCGAAGGTCCCAACTTCCTCGCGATCGACCCCGATGAATGCATCGACTGCGCTGTGTGCGTGGCCGAGTGCCCGGTGAATGCCATTTATGCCGAAGAAGACGTGCCGGGCGACCAGCAGAACTTCATCGAGCTGAATGCCGATCTGGCGAAGAACTGGCCGAGCATCACCAAGACCAAGGCGCCGCTGCCGGAAGCCGACGAATTCAAGGACGTGAAGGAAAAGCTGGCCCTGCTCGCACGCTGAGCGGCGCGGCCTGTCACCCGCCTTGCCAAATTCGACGCAAATCGAGATGAACGCAAGGTATTGACAGGTGCTTAAGCTGCCCCTACAATTTCGTTTCTCTGCTGTTGTTGTTCTGTTCCTCGATAGCTCAGTCGGTAGAGCGCCGGACTGTTAATCCGTAGGTCCCTGGTTCGAGCCCAGGTCGAGGAGCCAAGAATTGCAAAAGCCCGTTAACCACTACGGGCTTTTTTATGTAGATCAAGTTGTACTGCTGTTCCTCGATAGCTCAGTCGGTAGAGCGCCGGACTGTTAATCCGTAGGTCCCTGGTTCGAGCCCAGGTCGAGGAGCCAAAAAAATTTAGAAGGCCCGCATTCGTGCGGGCCTTTTTGTTTTTGGTCTGGCGTTTCCGCCTGACGTTTTGGCCGGGCCCGTTGCAACGCCGGATCAGGTGGCTGAGTCGGGGGACGACCGTTTGTTCCGGCCGGAAGGTAGCGCAAGACCGGGGCATTTGCACTGACCCTCTGACGGGCACACCGTTATACGATGGCGTCTTGTCGGCGCAACGCCCTCTCGCGCCCAACCCAAACGCTCATTCCCGGCCATCTCATGAAACCGATCTTGTTGCGCATCGCGCTTGCAGTCACCACCGCCCTGCTGCTGTCTCCGGCACACAGCGAAGAAGTCGGCAGCGTCAATACCAACTTCCGCGTCACGGGCTCCGACCGCGTGGTCGTTGAAGCCTATGACGATCCGTTGGTCCAGGGTGTGACCTGCTACGTGTCGCGGGCGCGCACCGGCGGCGTCAAGGGCACGCTCGGCATTGCCGAAGATCCGACCGAAGCGTCGATCGCCTGCCGTCAGGTCGGCACGATTCAATTCACGGGGCCTGTGAAAAAGCAGGCCGACGTGTTCTCCGTGAGCATGTCGCTGATCTTCAAATCGCTGCATGTCGTGCGGGTGGTCGATGCGAAGCGCAACACGCTGGTGTACATGACCTACAGCGACCGCATCGTCAGCGGCAGCGCGAAAAATAGCGTGAGCGCCGTGCCGATTCCGGCCGGCACGACGATCCCGGTCAAGTAATCGCCGCCCTACGGCAAAACTTGCTACGGAAAGGCATGCACACATGAGTAACGGCACCGGCAGCGGCCACGTCGCGCTACACTGACCGCTCCAGCCGGACCACCGGATTGCACCACCGCCGGACCACCGGATCGCCGGATTGCCGGGCCACCGGACCACCGGACTTTCACCATGACCGCCCATCGCTTCCAGGATTCCGCCCGCTACTGGCGCACGCCGCTTTTGCCCGGTGCGGATCTGCTCACGGCCGAATATCACGATCACGAGTTCACACCGCATTGGCACGATGCGTACACGATTCCGGTGATCGTCGCGGGCGCCGAGGGCTATCGGTATCGCGGCTCGGACTATGTCGCCGAAGCGGGCAGCGTGCCGATCATCAATCCCGGCGAGTTGCACACGGGCTCCAAGGCTGTCGAGGCAGGCTGGCGGTATCGCGTGATGTATGCACCCGTGGATTTCATTCACGATCTCGCCAATGAAGTCGCCGGCAAGCCGCAAGCCTTGCCGTGGTTCGCGCCGGGCGTGATCCGCGATCCCGATCTGGCGCAGCGGCTGGCGCGCGCGCACTGTCTGCTGGAGGCGGGCAACGATCCGCTCGCCGCCGAGGCCGCGATGCTCGACGCGTTGTCCGCCTTGCTGGTCCGCTACTCGCAAACGCAGCCGGAACCGTCGCGCCTCGCCGCCGACGACGCCCGCGTCGCGACAATGCAGGAGCGCCTGACCGGCGACCTCGCCGAACCTGTCACGCTGGCCGAAGTTGCGCGGGCGGCGGGACTGTCGCCCTTTCACGCCGCGCGCCTTTTCAACCAGGCTACCGGCCTGCCGCCGCACGCGTGGCGCAACCAGGTACGCCTGCAACGCTCGCTCGCACCGTTGCGTGCGGGTGTCTCCGTGACAGATGTCGCCGCAGCGAGTGGTTTCACGGACCAAAGTCATTTCACGCGCCATTTCCGGCGCATGTTCGGGGTACCGCCGGGACGCTGGCAAGGCGCCTGACGCAAGCTTCGCCCCTGCTCACCGCAAGAA
>NZ_WOEZ01000196.1 GCF_013177735.1 Paraburkholderia elongata
GTCTGACGATCAACGGGCACGAAGCGACTCATCTATGGGCTCTCTCAGTGAACTGGCTGATTCATTAACGCCCAACGTGCCCGCCCGGATGACCAACCTCGGCGCAAACTCCGACAACCTCCTAGTCGACCGCGGTCTTATCGAGCCCGATGGGCATTACGCTCGTCCGCTCGTCAACGCATTTTCCCTCGACGCGCACCGTCGCGGCGGCCGGCAATTCAAGTTTTGGCGGCGCTTTGCCGTTAAAGCAAACGTTACCGTCCGGTCGCCCGGCGGCGCCGGACTGGTTGCGCACGCAACCGTGTCTGCAACACCGTAAGTAAGGTTTGTATCAGAGTGTGTGAGGCGGGACGTTTTTTTCAAAACGCACTTTACAATTCCGCGTGAATTTTAATCGGCAATCTGGCCCTTTTCGCGGAAGATCGGCTGTTATCGGGCATCTGGGCATTCGGGCGTCCCGGCTTCCGGCAAGGCAAAAAGGGTTGGGTTGGACGGCAGGGCACGGGTGGGCGCCGCACGAGGCGGCCTCGCTGTGTCGCGAAAGAAAGCAGCGCTTCGTCAGAACGCGCGCGTCGCACGCGACAGGGCAGCACTCGGTTCGCCAATAAAAAAGCAGGAGTCGAATATGTTGGGAAAGCGTTTCGACAGAACAATGATGGCCAGTCTGGCTGGCGTGTGGCTCGCGCTGGCGGTCAGCGGATGTGCGAATGTGGGACAGCAGGACGCGCAGACCGGCGCGGCGTCGGGTACATCGGCTGCGTCCGGCATGCCGGCAGCGGCCGCAGCGCCGGCTTCCGATGCGGTCGTAGGCACGTCGGTCAACATAGCCGCCGACGACGGCACACCGCTAATAAAGGCGCCGCCTCTGGTGTATCGCGTCAAGCGTGGCGACACGTTGGCGCGCATCGCGCAGCATCATCATTGCACTGTCAGGCAGTTGCAGGCGTGGAATGGCCTCAAGCCTTCCTCGCGGTTGAAGCACGGACAGGTGCTGCACGTCGCCTCGCCGGAGACGGTGCGAGCGGCAAACGCGGCGGCGGCCTCTGCGAAAGCTGCTGCGGCGTCCGCGCCCGCTGTTCCGCTCGCCGCGCAGCAGTTGTCGGCGGCAACCACCGCGCAGGCAACGGCGCAGTCCGCCACGCCATCACCCGCGCCCAGCGCCGCTGAGGCGCGCGAAGTCGCGCAGCAGACTTCCCGGCATGCGAACGGCGTGTCGCTGGCATGGCCTGCGGGTGGCCGCGTCGTCGAGGCTTTCCAGCCAGGCGAAACGCGCGGCATCGAAATCGGCGGCAAGGCGGGCGATCCGGTGCGGGCCGCGGCCGACGGCAAGGTGATGTACGCCGGCACGGGTCTGAATGGCTACGGCAGTCTGATCATCGTCCAGCACAACAAGGACTTTCTGACCGCGTACTCGCATAACCGCAAGCTGCTGGTGAAAATCGGCGACATCGTGCGGCAGGGGCAGCAGATTGCCGAGATGGGCGACGAAAACAACTCGCGCGTCTCCGTAGGCTTCGAGTTGCGCCGCGACGGCAAGCCGATCGATCCGATGCCGTATTTGCCGCAAGGCCGCGGCTAGGCATCAGCGGGCGATTTTTCGCCACCCGATTTTTCGTCACCTCTAAACAAGCAGCGATCCCGGTCAATCATTTGCCGCGAATTTTCCGGGATCGCTGCTTTGTCACATCCATGCGTCCGGGTCCAGTATTGGGCAGATCGGCTAACGGCTGCGCGCCTTCAATCGAACCACCGCAGCGCCGCCGCGACGATCGCTTCGGGCGCATCTTCCTGCAGCAGATGACCGGCCTTAGGTACTGCCTGAAAGCGCGCCTCGGGTATGACCGCCGCCAGTTGCCGGCCGCGTTCGAGCGGAATCCACTGGTCGTCTTCGCCCCACAGGATTTGCGTCGGGCAACGCATCTGCGAATAACGTGTTTCGACCGCGTCGGTGTAGCGCTGATCCATTTGGGCGATCTGGCGGTAGAACGCGGCTTGTCCCGTTGCGCCGAGCCACGGCGTCACATAAGGCGCGAGTTCCTCGTCCGGAATGTCGCGGGCGATGGCGCCGCGCACGTATGCCTTCACCACCGCTTCGTGGATATACGGCGGCAGCCCGGCGAAGGCCGCGCCGTGTTCGCGTACGTGCTGCACGAACGGCGAACCCCATGGTGCGACGGCGACCGGATCGATCAGCGTGAGGCTGCGATAGTCGCACCCGTCAATGAGATGCGCGCGCAAGGAAGTCGCGCCGCCGAAATCGTGCGCGATGACGTCCGGATTCGTCAGTTGCCAATGCGCGAGCAATTCCGCCAGCAGCACGTTTTGCACGCCGAGCGAGACGTCCTGAGCGTCGCGTTGCTCGGATTGGCCGTAGCCAAGCAGATCGTAGTAATACACGGTGCGAACTTGCGCGAGATGCGGGGCGATGCGATGCCACACATACGAAGAAAACGGTGTGCCATGAACCAGCACCAGCGGCGGGCCGTTGCCGGTCACGCGAAAGCGCACGGTTTGATCACGGAAGGTATAGCTTTCGGGAAGCGGCCAGTTTTGCATAGCGGTGAGCGTCGCGAGTAAGTCTGCTTACCTTAGCAGGGTGCGCCAAAGCGCGTTAACCGGCCTTTCGTAGCATCCTCAGAACGCCTCCCGCAAAAGCTCACCTTTGTTTTATTCAGCAAAGCCAGGCAAATTCAAAAGATTGTGACTCACGGCGTTGCCGGTTTGATCCGTGAGCGGCACAGACACAGCGAACTGTTACGAAACGAGCATAAATCACCTTGAAATAAGGTGTCGTTGTGTTGGCTGAATTCGGAAAGCCTGGTAATCGTCGAGGACGCGCCGATTCTGTATTCAACGAGATGACGCGTGATCGACCGAAATGCGCGCGCGGCAACGGTGAGCGAATTCGGGAGCCGAAAGCACAACCATCACTGGACGCCGTGCTGCCGCGTTCAACCACAGCGACGACGTCCGGCTAACGCCAACCAAGCCCAGGCGAAGTAACGCGCCGCCGGCTACTTCGTTTCAGTGCCGCGCAGCAGTTGCGAAACCTGGCCGTGGTGATGCAGGATCGCCGGGTCGGCTTGCAGGAGCGGCAAGTAGCGCGGCAGGAACGCGTTGTCGGGCTGGTCGGGAGAAAAGAGGCCAGAGACGGCTTCGGCTGCGGCGAGCCGATCGGCGGCGTCCGCTTCCTTGTCGTCGAGAATCTCGTCGACGTTGGCGATCACCGTGGAGAGCGGCGTGAGCCAGCGGAACCCCGAGCCGTTGATGAGCACCTGCAGGAAGGCCGCCGGGGTCACGGGACCGAATTCCTTTTCGTACGACGCGCGCTCGTGATCGAGAATCGACTTATGCAGCGCCAGTAGCGGTTTGCGAATTTCCGAGAGGAATTGAATGCGTTGCTGGTCGTTCATCTTGCCGCTCCTTCGGATAGTCATGCCGGATCAAGCCGGGCGATCGGGTCAAACCAGATCCATGCTAACAAAATCGCTCGAGGATGCACCAATAAGAATGATGTGCGTACGCAAAGCGCGTCAGATCAAGCCAATCCGGCAATGGTAACGCATTGATTTGAACCTCGGTTCACTTCCGGCAGGGGCGGCGGCCGCGTCCTTTTCGTCGCGCGGATACGCTGCGGACATGTGTGCCCTGACTGCGAACTTTTTTATCCGCGGCTACAATTTCCAGGTCTCTTCCAGCGCGCTCGCGCTGCGTATCATCGACCGCACGCATTGAACTGTAGCCGCATGGCGTATTAGCACGGCTTGTCGAATAAACACGGCAGGTCTTTGCGTTTTGGTTCGACGTCTCTGTCTAAACAGCCTGACAAACAATAAACCCCACCCGGAACAGCCCATGACAACGTTCAACATCAACGGCCAGACTCATACTGTCGACGCGCCGCCCGACATGCCCCTGTTGTGGGTGTTGCGCGACCTCGTCGGCCTGACCGGCACCAAGTTCGGTTGCGGCATCGCTCAATGCGGCGCGTGCACAGTGCATCTCGATGGCGTCGCGGTGCGCTCGTGCGTGCTGCCGGCGGCGGCTGTCGGCGATAAGAAAATCACCACCATCGAAGCGGTCGGCAGCACGCCGGCCGGGCAGAAGGTGCAGCAGGCATGGCGTCAGCTGGACGTCGTGCAATGCGGCTACTGTCAGTCGGGGCAGGTGATGTCGGCGGCCTCGCTGATCGCGAGCAACCCCAATCCGACCGATGCGGATATCGACGCCGCCATGGCCGGCAACATCTGCCGCTGTGGGACGTACAACCGCATCCGCGCGGCGATCAAGCAAGCCGCGAAGGGAGCCTGACATGTCCCAGGGATTGCTCGATGCACAGAACGGCGCGCAGCCGTCGAAGGGCGGCAGGGGCGGCGAGGGCGGTATCACACGCCGCACGTTCCTGAAGTTCAGCGTCACGGTAGGCGCGGCAACCGGCGGCGGCTTGCTGCTCGGCTTCAGCATGCCGGCCGCCAGTCAGGACCAGAAGGCGGGAAAATCGGTCATCGGCGGCGATGCTGACGAGGCGCCGCAGAACGGCGTGTTCGCGCCGAACGCCTTCATCCAGATCGACACGGCGGGCAAGGTCACGCTGGTAATTCCGAAGGTCGAAATGGGGCAAGGCGTCTACACGTCGATCCCGATGCTGATCGCCGAAGAGCTCGAAGTGCCGCTCGACTCGGTCACGCTCGACCACGCGCCCCCAAACGAAAAGCTCTTCATGGACCCGCTGATAGGCGGCCAGCTCACCGGCGGCTCGACGTCGATCCGCTATGCGTGGGAGCCGATGCGCCGTGCCGGTGCGGCCGCGCGCACCGTACTGATCAGCGCCGCCGCGCAGCAATGGCAAGTCGATCCGGCAAGCTGTCATGCGCAAGCCGGGCAGGTGATTCATGCAGCGAGCAATCGGAGCATCGGTTACGGACAGTTAGTGAACGCGGCGGCGAAGCTGCCCGCGCCGCAGAACGTGCCGTTGAAAAATCCGAAAGACTTCAAGCTGATCGGCACCGCGGTCAAGCGCCTCGATTCGCCGGAGAAAGTGGACGGCACCGCCATGTTCGGACTGGACGTGCGCGTGCCCGACATGGTCTACGCGGCCATCGCGAACTGCCCGGTGTTCGGCGGCACGCTCGCTAGCGTCGACGATACCAACGCGAAGAAGATTCCCGGCGTGCGCCAGGTCGTCAAAGTCGATAACGCGGTCGCCGTGATCGGCGATCACACGTGGGCCGCCAAACGCGGTTTGCAGGCGCTGGATATCAAATGGAACGAAGGCGCGGGCGCGCAGATCGGGATGAAGCAGATCGTCGACGATCTCGCCAATGCCGCGCAGCGAAACGGTGCGGTGGCGCGTAAAGACGGCGACGTGAACAACGCGTTTTCAAACGCGAAAACGCGCGTCGACGCCGTATATCAGCAGCCGTTCCTCGCGCACGCCACGATGGAGCCGATCAACTGCACGGTGCACGTGCGGCCCGACGGCTGCGATGTCTGGCTCGGCTCGCAGGTGCCGACGCGGGTAGTGGACGCCGCGGTTGCCGTCACCGGCTTGCCTGCTGACAAGATCGTCGTGCACAACCATCTGATCGGCGGCGGCTTCGGCCGGCGGCTCGAGTTCGACATGGTCACGCAGGCGGTCAAGATCGGCAAACAGGTGTCGACGCCAGTGAAGGTGCTGTGGACGCGCGAAGAAGACATCCAGCACGACATGTACCGGCCGTACTACTACGACAAGATCTCCGCCGGGCTCGACGCGAACGGCAAGCCGATCGCGTGGCAGCATCGGATTGTCGGCTCGTCGATCCTGGCGCGTTTCGCGCCGCCCGCGTTCAAGAATGGTATCGATCCCGATGCGGTGGAAGTCGCCTCGGACCTGCCGTACGACTTGCCGAATCAACTGGTCGACTATGTGCGCCAGGAGCCGCATGCCGTTCCCACCGCATTCTGGCGCGGCGTTGGACCGACGCGCAGCACCTTCGTGGTCGAGAGTTTCATCGACGAACTCGCTGCGCAGGCGAAAATCGATCCGGTCAAATACCGCCAGGATCTGCTGGGCAAAACGCCGCGCGCGCTGAACGTGCTCAATACCGCCACGCAGGCGGCGAACTGGGGCAGTGCGGTGCCGAAGGGCCTGGGGCGCGGTGTGTCGGTGATGCATGCGTTCGGCAGCTTCTTCTCGATCGTCGTCGACGTGGCGGTCGATCAGGGCGAGGTGGCCGTCAAGCGCGTCGTGTGCGCAGTCGATTGCGGGATGGTCGTGAATCCGAACACGATCGAAGCGCAGGTGCAAGGCGGCATCATCTTCGGCATCACGGCCGCGCTCTATAGCGAGATCACGATCAAGGACGGTCGCGTCGAGCAGAACAACTTCACCGACTACCGGATGCTGCGGATCGATCAAACGCCGCCTATCGAGGTGCATATCGTGAAGAGCAGCGAGGCGCCAGGCGGCATCGGCGAGCCGGGCACGGCGGCGCTCGCGCCCGCTCTGACAAACGCGATTTACGCGGCCACTGGCAAGCGGCTGCGGCAATTGCCGGTCGGCAGTCAACTACAACCCGCCTGACAGCTTTGCATGGGATCGGAGTAAGTGCTTTGCATGGGACTAGAGTAAGCGCTAAAGCGCCGACTCTAGTCGACAGCTAAAGCGCTAACTCCGATCGACAGGAGCGCAACATGAAAAACACACTCAAGGGTTTCGGCGCGGCGCTGTGCGTGGCATTGCCGTTCCTGACTCAAACCCCGGCGCAAGCGGCGGATCAGGCGCTGGTGCAGCGCGGCGCCTATCTGGCGAAGGTCGGCGATTGCGTCGCTTGCCATACGGCGCCGAAGGGCAAACCGTTCGCGGGCGGCCTGCCGATGACCACGCCGATGGGCCAGATCTACACCACCAACATCACGCCGGATCAGCAAACCGGCATCGGCAACTACACGGAAGAGGACTTTGCGAAAGCGATGCGCGAAGGCGTCGCGAAAGACGGCCACAACCTGTATCCGGCGATGCCGTATCCATCGTATGCGAAGGTCAACGACGACGACATGAAAGCGCTGTACGCATATTTCATGAGCGGCGTGGCACCGGTGCAGCAGGCGAACCGCGAGCCGGATATCAAATGGCCGTTGAATATGCGCTGGCCGTTGAAGTTCTGGAACATGGTGTTCCTGGAGAAGGGCGTTTATCAGGACAAGCCGGGCAAAGATGTTGCGTGGAATCGCGGCGCGTATCTGATTCAGGGTCTGGGACACTGCGGCTCGTGCCATACGCCGCGCGGTATCGCGTTCCAGGAGAAGGCGCTGGATGAAAGCGGCAACGCGTTCCTGACCGGCGGCGTGCTCGACGGCTGGTTCGCGGCGAACCTGACGGGCGAGCACAACGTCGGCCTGGGTCGCTGGAACGATCAGGATCTGCAGGCGTTCCTGAAGACCGGCGCCAATCGCCACGCATCGGCATTCGGTTCGATGACCAGCGTGATCAACAACAGCACGCAGGGCATGAACGACACCGACATCGCCGCGATGTCCACGTACCTGAAGTCGCTACCGCCGGCGGGCGGCAGTGGCGCGCCGCCTTATACGTATGACCCGCAAGCGACGAAGGTGTCGTTGAATCGTCCCGCGAACGATGCCGGCGCGCGCGTTTATACGGCGTATTGCATGCACTGCCATGGCGTCGATGGACGTGGCTTTGCGCCGATGCTCGCGCCGTTAGCCGGGAATCCGAACGTGCTGGAGAAGGATCCGTCCTCGCTGATCAACGTGACTCTGAACGGCACGGAGGATCTGGTGATCGGCGGCATTCCCGCGCCGTATCCGATGCCGAAGTACGCGCCGGTGCTCAACGATCAGCAGATCGCCGACGTTTTGACCTTCGTGCGCGCCGGTTGGAATAACGGTGGATCGGCGGTCACGGCGGGCGACGTGGCGAAGTTGCGGAAGTCGACGCAGGCGGCTCGATAGACACATCAGCCGTACAACGAAAAAAGCGGCAACCATGCAAGACGGTTGTCGCTTTTTTATGGACCCGCAGAAAGCATTAGCGGTGCTGCCCCACCTTCGCCCGCTTCTCCAGTACGCGCGCATACCACGTCAACGGGAAACACATCGCGAAGTAAATCATCGCGACCATGCCGTAGATCGGGAACGGGCGGAATGCAGCGTTCGTGATCATCGTGCCAGTCTTGGTCAATTCCGTGAAGCCGATGATCGACGCAAGCGCCGTGCTCTTCACCACCTGCACGAGGAAACCGACCGTCGGCGCGACGGCGATCTTCAGTGCCTGCGGCCAGATGATGTAGCGCAGTTGCTGGCTGAACGTCATGCCCAGACTCGCCCCTGCGGCCCACTGACCACGCGGCACAGCTTCCACGCAGCCGCGCCAGATATCGGCCAGATAGGCACTGGTATAAAGCGTCAGCGTGACGGCCGCCGCAACCCAGGGCGACACGTCGACACCGAGCAACGGCAGGCCGAAGAACGCCAGAAACAGCTGCATCAGCAACGGTGTGCCTTGAAACACTTCCACATACACCACAACGATCCGCCGCAGCCACGGCAACGGCGACACGCGCATCGCGAGCAAAATCAGCCCGACAATGCCGCCGCCGACAAAAGCGATCAGCGACAACAACACCGTCCAGCGAGCGGCGAGCAACAGATTGCGGGCGATGTCCCACAGCGTGAATTCGACCATGATCAACGCTCCGTCGGCAGAGTGCGGGCGGCGCGCCACATCAGGCGGGTGCGCCAGTTACGCGGCGCGCTGTCGCTGCTGCTGCCGCGAGCCGCACGGCCCGCGAAGAGGTTGCGGCCGAGCCGGTTCATGAGTTGCCGCAACACGATCGACAACACCAGATACGTCGCGGTGATGATCAGGTAGCTCTCGAACGAGCGGAAGTTGCGCGACTGGATGAAGTTAGCCGCATAGGTCAGATCGGGCACCGAGATCTGCGAGACCACGGCCGAGCCGAGCATCACGATCAGCACCTGGCTTAACAGCGCGGGAAACACGTTGGCGATCGCCTGCGGCAGCACGACGTAGCGGAACACTTGCCGCCCATGTAGGCCGAGCGCTTGCGCCGCCTGCACCTGGCCGCGCGGAATCGAATCGATACCGGCGCGCACGATCTCGATCGCGTACGCGCCGAGATTGACGGTCATCGCCAGAATCGCGGCCTGCACCTCGTCGATATGAATGCCGAGGCTCGGCAAGCCGAAGAAGATGAAAAACAACTGCACGATGAAGGGCGTATTACGGATCAACTCGACGTAAGTCGCGACCACCCAGCGCGCCCACTTCGGCCCGGCCACCGCGATGCTCGCGCCGCCAATGCCGACGAGGCCGCCAAGCACGGTGGACACGGCGGTCAGCCCCAGCGTGACGGCGACGCCGCGCGCGAGCAGCCCCGCATAGAGGCCGAAGCCGCTGAAATCGAACGCATAGGTCATGGCGTGGCGCTCATCGTGAGGTCAAACTCCGGCGCGGGCTGGCCTGCCAGTCCGCGCAAAAAAGGTTCAGAGGTCGGCCGGCAGCGGCGCACGCAGCCATTTCTGCGAAATCGCATTCATGGTGCCGTCCTTGCGGGCCTTGGCAATCGTTTCGTCGACTTTCTGCTTCAGACGCGGCTCGTTCTTGTTCAAACCGACGTGGTCCGGCGAGCTGAACAGCGAGAACTTCTGCTCGGGATCGTTCGCCGGATGACGCGCGAGAATGGTTGCGCCGACGTCGTTGCCGACGACCATCAACTGTACCTGACCAGAAAGAAACGCCGAAATTGCGCCGTTAGGATCGTCGAACCGTTTGATGGTCGCGCTGGGGGGCGCGATCTTGCTGACGCTCAAGTCTTCCAGCGTGCCGCGCGCGACCGAAATCGACTTGCCGGCGAGGTCGGCGGCGTTTTTCACGGGGAGCGTCTTCGGACCGAACACGGCGAGGTAGTACGGCGCGTAAGGCTGCGAGAAGTCGATCACCTTTTCGCGCTCCGGCGTCTGGCCCACTGAAAGCAGCATGTCAGCTTTGTGGTCGGCGAGGTAGGCCATTCGATTGTCGCCCGTTACCTGCACGAGTTCGACTTTCGCGTTGAGCGCCTTGCCGATCAGGTTGGCGACGTCGATGTCGTAGCCCATCGGCTTCATGTCCGGGCCGATCGAGCCGAACGGCGGGTAGTCCTCGAATACGCCGATGCGTACCGTGCCGGACTTGGCAATGCTGTCGAGCGCGTCGGCATGCGCGGCCGACGGAAAGGCGCACAGCGCACCGAGGCCGGTGAAGGCGAGCGTTGCAGCGAGGGTGGCGAAGACGCGGCGTGCGTTCGATTGGGCAACTTGGGGCTGATTCATGGTCTGTCCTCTGTCGAAAACTCGGTATTGGAATGGGTTGCTGCAAGCATCCTGGTGGCGTACTGCAGTGGCGTACCACAATGGCGCATCTCAGTGACAAGCTTCATCGACGCGTTTCAACGAGCCGCGCGCGCAGCGATCAGTTTGCATGCGTGCGGTGGCAATTCCGCGAACACCGGCATGCCGAGCGTCAGCCCTGGCGTTTCGCGCAGCGTGGTCGCGGCAGTCAGGGTGAAACCTGCGCAATCGATCGTGGCTTCGAGCGACGCTCCCACGTCGCGGATAAAAGTCACCGTGCCCGCGAGGCGGTTCTGCCCCGCGTCGCCGGACGCCGATTTGACGCACACGTCTTCCGGCCGGATCAGCAGACGGATATCGCTGTTGGACTCCGGCACGCGCGCCGGTTGCGCAACCGCAATGCGCCTTCCGCCCGGCAGACTGACTCCGCCCGCGCCATCGTACGTAACCGGCAGGATGTTGCCGAGCCCGATGAAGTCAGCGACGAATTCGCTGACCGGGTCGCGATAAATATCGAGCGGTCTGCCGACTTGCGCAATCCGGCCTTTTTCCATCACCACGATCTCATCGGCCATCGTCATCGCTTCGCGCTGGTCGTGCGTGACCATGATCGTCGTGATGCCGAGACGCTGTTGCAACAGGCGGATTTCGACCTGCATCGCTTCGCGCAGTTTGGCGTCGAGCGCGGAGAGCGGTTCGTCGAGCAGCAGCAGTTTCGGTTGCGATGCGATCGCGCGGGCAATCGCCACGCGTTGCCGCTGGCCGCCGGAGAGTTGCGTGACCGGCCGGTTCGCCATATGCGGCAACTGGATCAGTTCCAGCAATTCAGCGACACGGCGCGCTTGCGCGTCTTTCGCGGTCTTGCGCAGCTTGAGCGGATATGCGACGTTTTGCGCGACCGTCATATGCGGAAACAGTGCGAGCGACTGGAACACCATGCCGAAGTCGCGCCGGTTGGCGGGCCGATGCGTGATGTCGCTGCCGGCAAAGTTGATGCTGCCCGAACTCGGCGTTTCCAACCCGGCGATCATCCGCAAGAGCGTGGTCTTGCCGCAGCCGGACGGCCCGAGAAAGCACACCAGCTTGCCGTCGGGCACGCTCAGGTCGACGCTGTCGACGGCATAGGCCGCGTTGAAGCGCTTGGTCACGGCCTGCAAGGTCAGATGGGTCATCGAATGCTCCAGCAAAAAGGCATCAGCACAGCGCGAATCGAACGGATGGTCAAAGCGCCACCCCTTCATCGCCGATCAGCTTTTCGAGCAGCCAGATCAGCGCGAAGTCGATCGCGACGATGAATACCGCGAAACAGAACACGGTCGGATCGAGCGACGACACCGTGCGGCTGTAGAGCCACACCGGCAGCGTCATTGTGTCGATGCCGTACAGGAAGAAGGTCACCGTGAATTCGTTGAACGAGACGATGAACGCGAACAGCATGCCGGCGAGAATGCCGGGGCGCATGAGCGGCAGGATCACGTCGATCAGCGCGCGGCTCGGGCTTGCGCCCATCACGCAGGCTGCTTCCTCGAACTCCGGGCCGATCGAGGCCACCGATGCCGCGCAATTTTTCACGGTGAACGGCAGCGCCAGAATCACATGCGCGATGATCAGGCGGAATACGCCAAGTTCGACCGGCAGCACGTTGAACACCAGCAACAGCGACAAACCGAGCATCACCAGCGGATAGACGAGCGGCAACGCCACCAGTTGTTCGACCGCGGGTTTGCCGCGAAAACGGTAGCGGCTCAGTGCGTAGGCGGCGGGCACCGAGACGAGCGTGGCGATGACCATCGTCGAGAGCGCGACGATCAGGCTCGTGCTGAGCGCGGCGCCCATCGAGAGGGAGTCGCTCGCGTCCGGCGAGACGAAGCTGTGCCACGCCGCGCGGTACCAATGCAGGCCGTAGGCGTGCGGCGGGAATTCGAGCGTGTCGGCGGCGCTGAACGACATCGTGATCATCGTCAGGATCGGCAGCGCGGCGAGAAACAGCACGACGGCGGCGAGCAGCGCGGTGGCCTTGCCGAGCTGACCGGGCATGGTGGTCGGCAAACGCGGCAGGCGCGGCAGGCGCGGTGAACGCGGTGTACCTGTCAGGCGCGGAGTCTGGATCGGCGTGCTCATGCGTGAGGCTCCTCGGCGAGACGTTGTGTACGGCGCACGAGGCGCTGCGACAGCGCCATCACGGTGAGCGTCGCGATCATCAATACGACGCCCGATGCCGAAGCGGCGGGCCAGTTCAGCAGGGGCGCGACCTGGTCGTGGACCAGCACGGCGAGCATCGGCACACGGCGTCCGCCGAGCAGCAGGGGCACGGCGAATGCGCTGGCGTTGTAGGCGAACACGAGCAGGGCGCCGGACACGAGACCCGGCATGGCGAGCGGCAGCAACACGTGACGCAGCGTTTGCCAACGCGTCGCGCCGAGCGTGGCCGCGGCTTCTTCATAGGAGCTCGAGACCGCGCGCATCGCGCTCGACAACGGCAGCACGGCCAGCGGAAACGCAGTCTGAATCAAACCGAGCAACACGCCGTGTTCGCGATACAGCCACATCACCGGGCGTTCGACGAGACCGCTGCCGAGCAACGCATGATTGAGCAGGCCGGCCGGCCCGAGAATGATCAGCCAGCCATAACCTTGCAGCAGCAGATTGACGAGCAAGGGCAGCAGCACGCCCGCCAGCAACAGCCGCCGCGCGAGCCGCGACTTGGTGCGCGCCATCGCCAACGCGACCGGAATGGCCAGGAGCACGGCGCAGATCATGCTTTGGAACGCGAGCTTCAACGTGAGCCACAACGACTTCAGGAAATAGCCGTCGAGGAGATCGGCGTAGTTCTGCAGCGTGAAGCCGTGCCATTCGTTGCCCTGGGTGCCGAAGCTCATACGCAACACGACGAGCGCTGCTGCACCGAGTATGGCGAGAAACAGCAGGATCGGCGTGAGCAGAAGCCAGGGGCGCGCTTTCGCGAGCGCCGTGGACGCCTGCTCGTGCGGTGCGCCGGATGCGGCGCCGGGCGAACCGGAAGCCGCGCCCGACGCATCACCCGACACCGCGTCCGACGCCGCGTCAGACACCGCTGAGGCACGCCGCGAAAAGCGCGCGAGCATCGCGCTCATGCCGAGAAAATCTCGGTGTAGCGCTTGATCCACGCCGGCTGCACGACGGCGAGCGCCTTGTCGTCATGCAGGATCGCTTTCTCGGCGATCTGCTGCGGGCTCGGCACGAACGCACGGCTCTCAGCGGGAATCACGGCTTTCGAATTGACCGGGCCGTTCAGCACGTCGGCCGCCATGCGGCCTTGCACGCCGGCGTCGAGCGAATGGTTGATGAACGCGTGGATCAGATCGCTGTCGGCGGGATGCGATTTCGGGATCACCGTGAACATCAGTTGCGTGGCGAAGCCTTCCTTCATGCCGTAGGTCACGCCCATTTTGTACTCGGGCTTGCGGATCTGGTCGGGGAAAAAGGCCGGCGAATAGATGCCGCCGATATCGAGCGAACCGGTGCGGAACAGATCGGCCACCTGATTCGGGTTCTCGCCGAGCGTCATCACGTGGTCTTTCAACTGCATCAGCTTCCTGAAGCCCGGCTCGATGTTCTGCTGCGAGCCGCCGTTCATTTTCGCGGCGATGATCGCGAGGTCCACCGCTTCGGCCCATTCGGGCGGCGGCAGGAACATGCGTCCGGCGTACTTCGGATCCCACAATGCTTCGTACGAAGACGGCGCTGTCTTGACCGTCGACGTGTTGTAGATCAACCCATCCGACCACAGCAGATAACCCACGCCGAAGCCGTTCGCGCCCGTGCGGTATTGCGACGCGACGTCCTTCAGATTCGGCAGCTTGTCGAGATCGGGCTTTATCAGCAGGCCCGCGTCGCCGAGACCCGCCGCGCCGACGCCGGCCAGCGTGATGACGTCGTACGTGGGACGATCGCCCGCGGCCTTGACCTTGGCGACCATGCCGGAGGTGCCGTCGGCGCGGTCGGCGATGACCTTTGCGCCGGTCTTCGCCGTGAACGTGGCGGCGATGTTGCGCAAGGCGGCGGCGCCGGTGTCGTCCGACCAGGTCAGCAAGCGCAGTGTCTTGCCGGAGAAGTTGTGCTCCTGTGCTCGCAGATTGATGAACGGCATCGGCAAGGTGGACGCCGCGAGTGCCGCGCCGATCGTCTTGATGGCCTGCCTTCTACCCCGTTTGATCTCTTGCATGGCGGTCTCCTGTGTTGAACGCCTGTTGCCTGGTGATATTCGCTCTGACCGCTGCCGCTGCATCGTCCTGCTGCATCGCCCATTTGCGCTGCCTGTCTTACCCAACCGCACGCGATACCGGATGCGTTGCGTGTGGATGCACTCTAGGTTTGCCAAAATCCCCCAACAAACGAAATATGCGCATGGAGCGCATGACGGAATCTCATGGGCCGGCGTTCGTGCGACGCTAGCGGCGGCTTTGCTGCGATCCGTGGGAACGCCAATCCAGTGGCGTATCGGGGTTAACGTCCATGATTTTTTGCGCGGGCGAGCTGGGGGGAGGTATGAGGAAAGCTCGGTTCTGGTGCGGTGCCCGCCAGGGTGTGCCCTGAGTCGGTGCAAGCGGTGGCGTTTAAGCTGGAATTGACGGCCGGGTCATGAGCGAAATGCATGCACGTTCGCTCACGCGCACCTCGTGCTGGCAATTCTGATCGCGTATCCTGTGGGCTCAAAGGGCGTAACGGCACGCAACGCCGCACACCCGCGCAATGATTTTTGCTGATCCCCGACTGGACTCATTCCGATGCGACGTCTCCCGCCGCTCAACGCGCTGCAGATTTTCGAAACCGTCGCACGGCATCGCAGCTTCACGCGCGCCGCTGATCACCTATGCCTGACGCAAGGCGCGGTCAGCCGGCAAATCATCGCGCTCGAGGACTATTACAAGTTCCCGCTCTTCAAACGCCATGCAAAAGGTCTGACGCTGACCGCCGAAGGCGAATTGCTGCTGCCGGCCGTGAAGGAGAGCTTCGCGCGTATCGAGGAGATATCGCTGCGCCTCACGCGCCAACGCACTGACCTCGCGCTGAAAGTGCCGACCTGCGTGATGCGCTGGATGTTGCCGAAGATCATGCGCTTTCAAGCCGAGTATCCCGAGCTGCACGTTCAGATCACCACGACCTGGCAGCACGACGTCGACTTCCAGCTCGAGCCGTTCGATGCGGCGATCATTTATGGCTCGTCACCGGGCGTGGACGTGCAGGCGGTGCCCTTGTTCGAGGAGCGTCTGACGCCGGTGTGCGCGCCGGATCTGCTGAAAGACAAACCACTGGACGAGGTGGCGGATCTGGCGCGCCACACGCTGCTGCATCCGACGCGCGACCATCGCGACTGGAAGATGTGGCTCGCCAAGGTAACCGAGGTGGATGCCGCGAATACACAAGGTATCGACCCCGGGCACGGCCCGAGTTTCGACACGCTCGACATGGCGACCAACGCCGCCTTGCAGGGCTTCGGTGTCGCCATCAGCGATCTTGCTTTGATCGACGAAGACGTCGCGGCCAAGCGCCTCGTGCGGCCGTTCGATACGGTGCTCAAGACCGGCTGGCGCTATTACTTCGTGTATCCGGATTCAGTCGCGCATCAGCAGAAGCTGAATCTGTTTCGCGACTGGATCGCTGAGCATTGGGAAGAGTAGGAGGAGCCCGTTGTTTGAGGAGCGCGCGGGCCCGAAGCCTATCGTCAGGGCGCGAAGGACAGAAACAGATACGCCGCGAACAACGACAGATGCACGGCGCCTTGCAGGATAGTCGTGCGCCCGGAACTCAGCGTCAGGGTGCCGACGACCAACGTGAGCATCAGCAGCACGGTTTCCTTGCCGTCGATACCGAGTATGAGCGGCTGAGCGGTCCACAAAAACACCGCGGCGACCGTTGGAATGGTCAGCCCGATACTGGCCAGCGCCGAACCGAGCGCGAGGTTCATGCTGTTTTGCAAGCGATCGGCCCGCGCCGCGCGCACGGCGGCGAGCCCTTCCGGCAGCAGCACCAGCGCGGCAATGATAATGCCGACCACCGCCGGCGGCGCACCCGCGTTCTTCACCGCGGTTTCGACCACTGGCGAGAGCACTTTCGCGAGCAACACGACGGCGACCAGGCACACTACCAGCAAGCCGCCGGCTGCCAGCGCGACACCGGTACTTGGCGGGGCGGCATGGACGTCCTCGTCTGGGACGTCGGCAAGAAAGTAGTCGCGATGCCGCACGGTCTGGACGAACACGAACACCCCATACAGCACCAGCGACGACACCCCGGCGAACGCCAGTTGCGACGACGACAAAACCGGGCCGACGCTGGTCGTCGTGTAGTTCGGCATGACCATGGTCAACACGGACAACGAGGCGAGTACCGCCAGCGCGGCCGCAGCGCCACGACTCTGAAAGTCCTGCTCGCGATGCCGGATGCCGCCCACCAGAAGGCAAATGCCCACGATCCCATTGCAGACGATCATCACCGCGGCGAATACGGTGTCGCGCGCGAGGCCGGCTTTTTCCGGCCCGGACGTCAACATGACCGAAACGATCAGCGCGACTTCGATCACCGTCACGGCCACCGCCAGCACCAGGGTGCCGAACGGCTCGCCGACGCGATGTGCGACCACTTCCGCATGGTGCACCGCCGTGAACACGGCTGCGCACAGCGCTACTCCGATGAGCGCGAGCAGCAGCCCATTGCCCGGCAGGGCATACGAGACGCCCAGCACGATCCAGGCGACGAAGGGCGCGGCAATGGTCCAGCGGGGCAAAACTGTCGCGGGCGTGGTCATTGAGGGCTTCCTTTCGTGGCGTGTTCTTGTTGCTTGTGTTGGACTGGCGCTTGGACTGGTGCGACGCGTGCGGACGGGCGCCGGCGAGACTAGGGGGAGCGAGCGCGAATGCTAAACCATCCTGTCAACAACGCGCCCTAACGCATTAAATTATAAAGGATAGTTCACAGCGGATGAGACTTTGTCAGTCCGCGCTACGGATTGTGCCGACGCAATGATGAAGGCGGCAAGGCAACCGGCTGCTGTTGTGCATCTGAAAGATTGAGCCACGCAGGATTGCCCGGAAAATGCGGCGCGGTTTCGATGCATGAAACACCATCGGTCCACAACTGCCGGGTTAGCGGCTTCAGGGAAAGAAACCGGCTGTTTTGGTCCGGACGCGCCGCCTTGTGACGAAGCGTTGCGCCCGGATATAGCCCCACGGCTGGCTGACGCGATTTATTTACTGTCCGACCGGACGGATCGACAGTGCGTTCTTGACCGACGTCACGCCCGGCACGGCTTGCGCGGCCTGGGTTGCCATGTCGGATTGCGGCTGCTCGGGCACCGTGCCGGCCAGCGTCACTGCGCCGCCACGTGCACGCACGGTGATGTTGGCCACGTTCAGGCCCTTGGTCTTCGACAGTGCGTTGCGCACTTTGCGTCCCAACGCACGGTCGGCTTTCTTGACCGATTTCGCGCTAGGCGCCGAGGAAGCCGCCATCGGCGCCGTGGTAGCCGCGGCATCGCTGCTTTGCGCATACGCGCTGACGGATGCCAGAACGATCAGCGCGCCGCCGACCATCTTGATTGCCTGGAATGCTTTCATTCAACTCTCTCCTATTGTCATGAATACGACGGCCCCTGGATGAGGCCGGTGTACTGCTCCAGCGGGTACTTCGGGATCAAATCTGAATGGAACGTTGCTGCGGGCCGTGCGATTTCTTGCAATCTGTAAGCTGATCAGGCGCGCCTAAACGCACGCATGCCGGCAAAGGCTGTGTTGCAGACCGGAAACACACGATACTCCAATTAGTGCCATGGTGAATGCGCCGCCGCCCGGAAATGAGGTTTTGATACAACGAATGGGCCGATGAATGCAGGCCGATGGCGCTTTACCGCTTGATGCGACACGGGTAGCACGCCCGTTGGCGTGTCTGCTGCGCGCGTAGGTCGCGCGTTAATCGAAACCACACGCGAACCCTGCGTGGACCCTGAGCTTTGCGCTTAACGACCATTCGAACCGCATGCCGAATCAGCCGCTGCCCATCCTCCCATTACTTCGTGACGATTTGCCGCTCGATGCGGTCGCGCTGGCGCGTTTCATGGTCGGCAAATACCTCGTGCACGATCTCCCCGAAGGCCGTCTCAGCGGCCGGATTGTCGAAACTGAGGCGTATCCGGTCGGCGATTCGACCAGTCACGCGTTTCTAGGCCGCCGTGCGTATAACGGCTCGATGTTTCTCGCCCCCGGCCACGCATACGTCCGGCTCACGTACGGGCTCTCGTACATGCTGAATATGTCCGCGGAAGCGGAAGAGGTCGGCGCCGGCATTCTGCTTCGCGCCATCGAGCCCCTGGAAGGCTTGCCGCTGATGGAAGCGCGGCGGCCTGGCGTGCCGCTGCGCGATCTCGCGCGCGGTCCCGGCCGGCTCACCATGGCCTTAGGCATCGGTCAGTCGTTCGACGGTCGCGATCTCTGCACCGGGCGCGACCTGTGGATCGGCGTGATAGAGACGGGGGATGTGCCGATTGGGGTGACGACGCGCATCGGCTTGTCGCGCGAGATGCATCGGCCGCTGCGGTTTTTCGAACCCGGCAGCGCGTTCGTCAGCGGGCCGCGAAAACTGTTGTTGCCGCCGCATTCTTGCGTTTTGAACAATTATTTATCTCGCAATTAAGGGTTTTCCCTCGATGATCGGGTGACTAGACTGAAACCACTCGCTTCTCACAGGGTGTGGCAAGCGAAGCAAAAAACCAGGTCTGGAGGTAAGTCATCATGAAATCGCTCATCAAGGCAATCGCCATCGCAGCCGTTCTCGCCGCCCCGGTCGCTTCGTTCGCTCAATCGAGCGACCAGCCCGTGACTCGCGCGGAAGTCCGCAGTCAATTGATCCAGCTGGAACAAGCCGGCTACAACCCGGCGGCGAGCAACGACACGAACTATCCGGCTGACATTCAAGCCGCCGAGCGCCATCTGCAGGCGCAAAACCCGGCCGTCGCGCAGACGCAGGAACCGGTCGCGGATACCAGTGGTTACGGTGGCGCGGTAAGCGGTTCGTCACAATCGGGTGGCGTCGTACAGCCGATGTCCGGCCCGAAGTCGGTTTATTTCGGTAACTAAATTCTTCGGCGGGAGCCGGCCGGTCTGGCCGGCTGGTGAACGAAGCGCAGCGTGCGTGGATCAACTGAGCCGCTGAGCCACAGCGGCGCGCTTTGTCGCGGTCCACAATTCAAGAACCTCCGCTGCCGCAAGGTAGCTTCGCCCAACCTTTTTCAAGGATTGGGCTTTTTTTGCGCCTTGTTTCGGCAGCGTGCTATGCGCGACGTACGATAGACGTGCAATAGACATGCGAAAAGCGGCGAACCTCAGGGCCGTTCGCCGTGGATATAGAACTCGAGTTGCTGAATCGTGAATTGCTGCTCGGCGATGATGTTCTTCACCAGGTCGCCGATCGATATCATGCCCACCAGCCGGTCGTTTTCGATCACCGGCAAGTGGCGCATGCGCCGTTCGGTCATCAGGGCCATGCAGTCGTCGGTGGTCTGGTCGGGACGAACGAAGCGCACGGCTTTGGTCATGATGTCGCGCACCGGTGTACCCTTCGACGAACGGTCCATCAGCACGACTTTGCGCGCATAGTCGCGCTCCGTAATGATCCCGGCGATGCTGTCGCCGTCCGTCACGACCAGTGCCCCGATGCCTTTTTCAGCCATCAGCTTGATTGCCTCGTAGACGGAATCGTCGGCCTTGACCGTGTAGACGGTGGTGTTGTTCGGTTTCGTTTTAAGAAGCTGTGCAACGCTTGTCATGGAGCGGCTCCGTTTCGCAGTGCAGCACGCCGATGCGGCGCGCTGTCGTGAGGGACAGGCCATTCCAGTATAGCCCGACGCGGGGCCGAAGTACTTCGGGAATACCTGTGGCGCGCGGCACGTTTGGCCTGGTTTAGCCTCGCAAGCGGCGCGTTACCGCAGCGGTTCCTTGCGCGGCGCGTGGACTTCCGGGTGCGTTGCGCCGATTAGCGGTAAACTCCCAGTCCATACCTTATCCCCGGTTTGATCGGGTTCATGTCAGCACCACTGTCCAACGCCATGCTCACGTCTCACGATCCGTCGCAAGCAGCAGACGGCGCATTCAACGGCGAGTGCGTCGTCCTCGACGCCACCGCCACGCTCCCCACGCGCTACGGCACGTTCACCTCCTACGTGTTTCGCGTGGCCGAAAGCGGCGCCGAACATCTCGCGCTCGTGATGGGCGATGTCGCAAACCAGTCGTCCGTGTTGACGCGCCTGCACTCCGAGTGCCTGACAGGCGACGTGCTCGGCTCGTATCGCTGCGATTGCGGCGAGCAGCTCGATCTGGCGCTGCGCTATATCGCGGCCGAAGGCTGCGGCGTGCTGCTCTATCTGCGCGGCCACGAAGGGCGCGGCATTGGCCTGTCGAACAAGATTCGCGCGTATGCGCTGCAGGAGCAGGGCCGTGACACCGTCGAGGCCAATCTCGATCTCGGCTTGCCCGACGACTCGCGCGAATACGATTCGGCGGCGGGCATTCTGCGCACGCTCAAGGTCACCTCGGTGCGCCTGATGAGCAACAATCCGGAGAAATTCGACACGCTGTCGAAGCACGGCATTCCGGTATGCGAGCGGGTCGCGCTGGCGATTCCGATGCGCGAGGAAAACGAGCGCTATATCCGCACCAAACAGTTGAAGTTTGGGCACTACTTCGACGAGAACGAGTAATTGATGCACGTGAGCCGGCCGCCGTTTGCAAACGGCGGCCGGTGCTGGAGCGTCGATTTCGTCGATCTAATGCGCCGGTGGGCTGGCGGCCTTCGCGGTGTCTGCGGCGTATCTACGACGCATCGAACCGAGCTTGGCCAAGCCAAGTTGCGGCGAATCAGAACAAGCCGAAGTCGTCGTTGCTGTTGGGAATCGCGTTGAGCACGTTTCGAAGCGCTCGCCAGCCTATCAGCCCCACAAGACTTGCCGAGAGTGCCGCCATCCAGTAGCGGGCGTTCGTGGTCGCGCGCTTTCGCGGGATTCGATGCGCAGCGAATTTCCGCGATTCCATCGATGCGCGCAGCAAAGGGCAGGTATGCATGTCGTTCCTCCTATCGTGAGTGCCAGTCAGCGTGCCGCCGCGGTTGCGGTTGCGGTTGCAGTTGACGTTGCAGCGACGCGCGCCAGGATCGCTGCAAACACATCCGCCAGCGCGGTTGAGCCGAAGCGCCGCTCGCTGATCTCCGTTTCGACGTCGATGCGGCCCGCGTTGTGCGCGTCGTACAGATCCGTGACGAGACGCGCGTGGTTCTGGCCGAGTCCCGCGGCCTGGAGCATGGCGGCCCATTCGCTGCGCGGCACTTCATGGGCCGTAATCTGGCGGTGCGCCAATTCACCGAGCGTATCTGCGACGTCTAACGCGCTGACGCGCGCTTCACCTTCGATACTGACCACTCGTGGCGACACCTTCGCGGGTCTGTCATCGAGCAATAGTTCGGCGGCCAGCAGGCCGACATCCTGTGCGGCGACCGTTGGAAACAGCTTGCTCAATGGATGATGCAGACTCGGCAGCACGCCCCTCGCGAGCGCGATAGGTAATATGCGAGCCCAGTTGTGCATATGTTCCGCGGCGCGCAGAAACGTCAACTGCGAGGCAACGGGCGCGAGCTGGGTTTCGAGGTAGTGAAACAGCGTCGTGATGCCCGTGCCGCTCGCGTGTTCAGCGCCGTAGTCGGAGAGCGCGAGCACGCGTTGCGGCGGGTTGGCGCGTAAGGCGTCCGCGCTCACGTCGATCATGCGCCGCATCGTGGTTACAGGATCGGCATCGGCGTGCGGCACCGGGCACAGTATCTGTACCGCGTACGCACCGTCGATAGCGCGTGCAACCGAGGCTGGGTCAAGCAGATCGGCGACGGCGATTTCACAGCCGATTTCCGCTAACACTTCGCCCTGTTTGTTGTTTCGGACCACCGCGCGCACTTCACGGCCCGCCCGGCGCAATGCCGCGGCGCTCACTCTGCCTACATTGCCTGCTGCTCCAAAGATCACAAACACGTTGAGCTCCTTCCGGGGTCGGTATGTCGCCATCTTAGGGAGGCGGGGATGGAGAAACGCGCGGGCACGGATCGTTGTGCGCAGATTCGGATGATTGTTTTCCTTTGTGGCGGCGCAGCATGCAAGTTGAGGCGGGGCGAGGCCAAGCAAAGCCACGAAAAACGCAGCACAATGCACACACGTTGGCCGCCATCCACGAGGGGAAGTAATGAATGCCGTGACACCGATACCGCAGCCGCACAGTGGTTCCCGCATCGCATTGCGCTCCAGCAAGGGACTCAGCTGGCAGGGCTTTGGCGCGGAGTTCGTCAACGTGTCAGCTGGGCTGCACCGGATCCCGGCGCTCAAGCATCATCGCGTGGGCGTGCATGTCGGCGCGCCGGTCAAGGCGCGTTGCATGTGCAACGAGCGGCGCTACTCGCGGATTCAGGCACATGGCGATGCCGATGTGATTCCCGCGGGCGTCGACGGACAGTGGGCCGATGAATCCGCCTGCACGATTTTCAGTGTGTGGATCGGCGAAGACTTCGCGCAGCGGACCGTCGAACAGTTGGAGTTGAAGACGAGCGACGCGCAGCTGCGGCCGCAGTTCCAGATGCGCGATCCGCGCTTTCAGCATCTGGCCTGGGCGCTACGGGCCGAACTCGAAGCGGAGGATGCGTCCGATCCGCTTTACGCTGAGAGCCTGTGTACGGCGATGGTGGTGCGGCTGATCGGCAGTGCGCCGGTGCTCGACAAACTCGAAAATAAACGCCGCACGCTTGCACCGAAGACCGCCGCTCGCGTGATCGAGTTTATCGAGGCGAATCTGGATCAGCGCCTCACGCTTGACGAACTGGCGGCGCACGCCGAGCTGAGCGTGCCGCATTTCAAGGTGCTGTTTCGCGAAACGCTCGGTGTGCCGGTGCATCAGTATGTGGTGCAGCGGCGAGTGGAGCGGGCGAGAGCGCTATTGCTTCAAGGCAGGCTGAGCGCGAGTCAGATCGCGCTAGAGACGGGCTTTGCGCATCAGAGTCATATGGCGCATTGGATGGGGCGGTTGTTGGGGGTGACACCGCGGGAGCTGGTCAAGTCAAGCGCGAATCCAGGCAGCATTATCGAACTCGAACCCTTCAATGCCCGTCGCATCGCAACACTGCGATAAACCTTCAAACCGCACCGCAGCATACCCAGTTTGGAGTTCCCGCTCTATTGCCCTCACTCGATTTGTATAGCTAAATACGCGGACTTCGCAACCGGAGGCCGTCACATGTCGAAATCGAAGGGTTCTCGCATCGTCGCTTGGGCGATCGCTGCTGCTGTTGCCAATGCTCCGCTCGCCGTGCTTCTGACACTCGCCGCACCAGCCGGCATCGATCGAGCGGTCGCCGCGACGTCGAACGCCGGCACCGACGATTACGCGGCAACCCGCTATCCGATCATCCTCGTACACGGCCTCACAGGCACCGACAAATACCTCGGCGTGCTCGACTACTGGTACGGCATTCAATCCGACCTCCAGCAGCATGGCGCAACCGTGTATGTGGCGAACCTGTCGGGCTTTCAAAGCGACGACGGTCCGAACGGCCGTGGCGAACAGTTGCTCGCTTACGTGAAGCAGGTTCTGGCTGCAACCGGCGCGCAGAAGGTGAACCTGATCGGCCACAGCCAGGGCGGTTTGACCTCGCGCTATGTCGCGGCGGTAGCGCCGGAACTCGTCGCTTCGGTCACCACGATCGGCACGCCGCATCGCGGCTCGGAGTTTGCCGACTTCGTGCAGGAGGCGTTGCAAAAAGACCCAACCGGTCTTTCGACACCGATCATCGGCGCCTTTGCGAATATATTCGGCATCCTGACGAGTAGTAGTAACAATACAAACCAGAATGCAGTAGCCGCGCTGCAAACGCTGACGACAGCGAACGCCGCGGCATACAACACGCGCTATCCAAGCGCGGGTCTCGGTGCGCCTGGTTCGTGTCAAACTGGCGCGGCGACTGAAACCGTCAACGGCAACACACATCTGTTGTACTCGTGGGCGGGCAGCGCGATTCAGCCGACCTCGGTGTTCGGCATTCCAGGCGCCACCGACACCAGTGTTGCACCGATCGATGCTGCCGACGTCCTCGATCCCTCGACACTCGTTTTGTACGGCACTGGGGCGATCATGCTGAGCCGCCAGTCGGGCCAGAACGACGGCCTCGTCTCGGTATGCAGCGCCCTCTACGGCAAGGTGCTCGGCACCAGCTACAAGTGGAACCATCTCGACGAAATCAACCAGTTGCTCGGCGTGCGCGGCGCGAATGCAGCGGATCCAGTGGCCGTGATCCGCACGCAGGCGAACCGGTTGAAGACGCAGGGCGTGTGAACGGATGTGGCGATTGGATCGGCAGCGGGGCAGTGCGCGGAGTCAGTGGTTGGCTTTCGTAGTAGTGGGCGCGGTGTCGGCAGGCGCGGCGTTGTGGCTGAACCGCTCGCCGTCCGCGCATGACGCGTCAGCGGTGCACGCAGAGAGCGCAGTGAGTTCTGCGCAACCCGCGCTCGCTTTGGGTAAGGACATGGCAGCCGGCACGTCCATGTCCGGCGCATTGCCCGCATCGCTCGACGGTTCTTCGCCGCCGGCTCTGCCGACCGATGGCCACGGCCACCTCGCGCGCACGCGTGCGGTCCGCGATTTCTTCGATTACTTCCTGACGACGCAAAACGAAATCTCCACCGCGACGCTCGACGCCTTGGTGCGTCGCCAGATCGCCGCGCAACTCGATGGCACGCCAGCCGCCGACGAAGCGGTAACCGTCTGGCAGCGCTATAACGCGTATCTCACGGCGCTCGCACAATTGCCGGAAAACTCTGCGACTCAAAGCCAAAGCCAAAGCCAGAGCGGCGCAAAGCTGGACTTCGACGCGCTGCAACTCTCGCTGGACCAGCGCGATGCGTTAAGCGTCCGGCTAATGGGCGAATGGAACGAGCCGTTCTTCGGCGCCGAATCGCTGCAGCAACACACGGATGTGGCGCGCCTGCGCATCGCGTCGGATAGCTCGTTGAGCGACGCGCAAAAAGCGGCGCGTCTCGCTGCGCTAGACGCAGCACTGCCGCCGGAAACACGCGCGGCCCACGAGCGCGCACGCCAGCAGCAGGCTGCACTCGACGCGATCAGTCAAGCGCAAAAGCAGGGCGGTTCGCTCGATACGATGCGTGCGCAGATCACACAGACTCTCGGGCCTGAAGCGGCGCAACGCGTCGTGCAAATGCAGCAAGCCGACGACGCCTGGCAAGCCCGCTATGCGGACTACTCGAGCCAGCGCGCGCAGATCGACAAACAGGATTTGCCGCCTCAGCAACGCGAGGCGCAGATCGCGCAGTTGCGCCAGCAGTTCTTCAGCAACCCGAGCGACGCCATGCGCGCGGCGTCGCTCGATCGCGGTAGCGGTTCAGCAAACTGAAACCACTATCGCAACGTGGCGCGACCTCTCGGCTCAGTTCAACCCGGCGCCGCGCCCGTCAACTGCGAATACACGTCATGCGACAGTTGCAACAGCACCTTTCGATCGATTCCACCTGACACCGCATAGCCAAAGTCGCCGTCCACCCAATAGAACACATTCACCGGCCCGTCCTGATACAGCTTGAACGCAGTGGTATTCGAGTTCGCCTGACGATGCGAAATGCACAGCGTCACTCGTTCGCCGTTTGGCCCGCGATACATGAACTGCGCGGTCGGCCCATCGGCTCCCGGCAACAGGCGCCCGCCCGACAGGGCGAAACCACTCTTCGAGAGCATCGGCGGATGCACGTTGGTGCCAAGCCGGTTGGACAGCCACTGCACGAAATCCTGTTCGTGATCCGCAGTCATTTCGGCTGGACGGTCGATGGCGGGCATATAGACCACATGCGCCACCGCGGCTTGCCGTGCAAACATTTCCGAACTGTCCGCACTGACAGGGCGCGTGTCCGACTGACCGGCGACCGGCGCCATGACGTCCCGCCCCATATGCGTGCCCACGCCGATGCCCACGCCCAGCACCAGCGCCGCTGCCATCCCGGCGAACTGCGGCCAGTTGGCGGCAATGCGCCAGCGGCGCCCACTGGCCGAAGGCGTCTGCAGACGCTTGGGCACGGGCTCGCTCAGCACGCGGTCATAGCGTTCATGGAACATGTTGTTCAGCGAGAAATAATCGCTGACGCGTGTGGCCAAGTCGGGGTTCTGTTCGAGCGCGCGCTCCACCTCGACGCGTCGTTCGTCCGATAGCGTGCCGTCCACATAGGCGTGCAGGTCTTGTTCGCCGATCGGCGTGTGTTGGTCGCTCATCGCACCACCTGTAGTTTTGCACCGGGCTGCGTGCCCGCCATCAATGCACGAAGCCGCTCGCGTCCGCGCGAAAGGCGCGACATCACCGTGCCGATCGGAATGTTCAGCGCTAGGGCCACATCGGCGTAGCTCATTTCCTCGAGGCCGACCAGCAGTACCACTTCGCGCTGCTCCATGGGCAGGCGCTGCAACGCGTAGTCGAGATCGCGCATTTCCAGCGATCGGGTCTGATCGGACGGCACGGCAAATTCGCTTTCGTGGACGCTGTCGTCGTCGACCGCCACGTGGACGGCGCGCGCTGAAGCCTTGCGCGCCTGATTGGCGAACACGTTGTGCATGATTGTGAACAGCCACGCACGCAGGTCGGTGCCGGGCTGGAACATGCCGGTGCGGCCGAGCGCGCGTTCGAGCGTGTCCTGCACCAGATCGTCGGCGAGATCGCGATTGTTGATCAGCGCTCGCGCATAGCGCCGCAAGCGTGGCACATGCTCCATCAACTCGTCACGGACATCCATTTTTCATCCCAATCGTGGGGCTTCTCGTGGGGCGCCGGGTGGGCGGCCGTCGATTGAACCACCACGCGCATTCGAGATGCAAACACGCGTGGGCGCATTTTATTCCGTTGTTTTTTGTAGTGTTGCGAAATCTTGGAGAGTGCTTACCGCGTAGTCATCACGTCGGCGGCGCGCATCAGGCCGTGGGTACGGGCGTCGCCGGCGACCACGAAGCGCTGCCACTGCGCCGTCCAGGTCAGCAGCCGGATCTCGCCGATGCGGCGAGCGGCCCACTGCGGCTGGGCCGGCGCCAGCAGTGCCAGGGTGGAAATCAGCACGATGGGCCGGTTGTCTGCGTTCAGATAGACGAATTCGCTGACGCGTTGGAACGGGCCAAGCGATAGGACCCTTTGATCCACGAGTCGCAAGCCGATCGCAGTGAGGCTGGGCGCGGACACGTCGGTTCGCGTCGGCGACGCAGCGGAATACTGTGCGGCGGCGGTTTCTGCCAACGCCATCACAGCGGCATTGTTGAGCGCCTGCCGGGACACCTGGGTGGCGGCGACCCAGCCGCTCGCGGCCGCCAGCGTCAGAACGAGCGCCGCGAGCGCATTCACCACCTTGCGCGGACGCCTCGCGGCCTTCAGCCGGCCGAGTGTGCCGCGCCATCCTTCCGCACGGTTCGAAACGGGTTCGTCCGTTGTCTGGAAGGCCTGTTGCATCCGCGCGTTCAGCCTGCCGTAGAACGCCACCCGGCGCGCCTCCGCCGGATCCTTGCCCAGATAGTCCTGCAGAAACGCGGCGCGTTCCGGCGTCAGCGTGCCATCGGCATAGGCCTGAATGTCGGCTTCGGAAAGCGGCGAGTTGGAGGGGGCGTCGGTTGAGGTCATGGTGTCGGCGATCGTCGGATTTCAGCTATCGAATGGCGAACACGTGCAGGATGGCGTTTATTCCATGCTCTTCCCGCGCTTTTTTCCATGTGGTCGCCACGCCGTCATGACACAACTGAACGACGAGTAAACCCATTCTCACGCTGTTTTCTTCCGCGTTCGAGATATGTTTTTTCTGAAGTGAAAACGCAGGAATAAAAACCCGCAGAACGTGGTTCTCCCTCATGCAAACCCGCACAAAACTCTCTGGAGTTCATCATGAAGAAGATCGCTTTTGCCGCATTGTCCATCGTCGTTCTTGCCGCTTCGTCGAGTGCATTTGCAGAAGGCAAGACACGTGCTCAGGTGTACCAGGAATTGATCGAAGCCCAACAGAATGGCCTTGACTACGTCACCGATGCGTCGTATCCGGATGTGAGTCCAGTCTTCGCACAGCAGGTCCAGCACCACAAGGAAGCACTCGCCGCACAGGCGGCCGCCGCGGGCCACGTCGCGAGCGGCAACGCGGCGGCGGCTGGCGCCAATTGAAGGGATCGATATCCGGCGCGCGTCGAGAACGGACGCGCCGGATATCGAACGGAATAGATCGCAGAATTGGGTGTTTGCCGATGAGTGCATCTTTCCGAGCGTCAAGGAGTCGTCGTGACAAAACCATCCGTTCCCAACTCTGAACCCCTATGCGTGCCATGCCGGCTCGCCGCGATCGGCGCGGTCGTTGCAGTCCTTGCCGGCGGCTTTGCCTATACGGCGGGCTGGCTGACACCCGCGCGGCTCACTGCGCCACGTTTCATCAATACGTTCGAAGCGGTGGCCGGCCAGCCGCATCCCGGCTACCGCCGCAACCATGCAAAGGGCCTGTGCGTGGAGGGCTATTTCGACAGTAACGGCGACGGCGCGGTGCTGTCGCGCGCCGCGGTGTTCGCCGCCGGCCGCACGCCGGTCACGGGCCGTTTTGCGGTGCCGGGTGGTAACCCGTCCGCGCCCGACACGAACTCGCCGGTGCGCAGCATGGCTTTGCTGTTCCAGTTGCAGAACGGCGAGCAGTGGCGTACGGGAATGAATTCGACACCTGTATTCGCGGTTCATACGCCCGAGCAGTTCTATCAGCAACTGGTTGCGGCGAAACCCGATGCCGCGACTGGCAAGCCGGACCCCGCCAATCTGAAGGCGTTTTACGACACGAATCCGGAAACCAAACCGTTTCAGGCGTGGGTGAAAGCGCATCCGCCTTCATCGAGTCTGGCCAATGCCACGTACTACAGCATCAATGCATTCCGGTTTACCGACGGTGCGGGTAGTACTCGCGCCGTGCGTTGGGCGATGGTGCCTGAAACGCCGTATGCGCCGATCTCCGATGCGCAAAAAGCCGAGAAAAATTTCTTCGAGGCCGACCTCGATCAGCGTCTGCGAAGCGGACCACTGCGCTGGCATTTGATCCTGACGGTCGCGCAGCCCGGCGATCCCGTCGACGACGCGACGATGCAATGGCCCGACGATCGTCAGCATATCGATGCCGGCACGCTGGTGATCGATCGTTCGACGTCGCAGGAAGACGGTACGTGCCGCGACGTCAATTTCGATCCGACCGTCTTGCCGGCAGGCATCCGGCCTTCGAACGATCCGTTGCTCGCGGCGCGCTCGGCTGCTTACGCGCTGTCGTACAAACGTCGCACGCTCGAAGAAACGCTGCATCCCGCGATCCACCAAACGCAGACAAACAGAGGCCAGTCATGAAGCAGACGCACACCCATTTCAGTCCGCTCGCGCGCGCCCTGCATTGGGCGATGGCGCCGCTGGTCGTCGCGATGCTGTTCGTCGGGGTGGGGATGGTTGCGACGGTGTCGCATGCGCATAACACGTTGATCGCGATTCACAAGCCGCTCGGCATTGCGCTGCTGCTATTGGTGATACTGCGCGCGAGCGTGCGTATCCGGCGCGGCAGTCCGCCGTTGCCGGCGGACATGCCAGCACCGCAGCGCATCGCCGCCGGGCTGTCGCATCTCGTGCTCTATGCGCTGATGGCGGCGATGCCGTTGATCGGCTGGGCGATGTTATCCGCAGCGGGATATCCGGTCACGCTATATGGTCCGCTGCATTTGCCGCCGATCGCGCCGCATAACGTCGAACTGTTCGCGGTACTGCGCGCACTGCATACATGGCTCGCATTTGCACTGTTCGCCACGGTGCTATTGCATCTCGCGGCGGCGCTGTTTCATGGTTTGATCCGCCGCGATGAGGTGTTTTCGAGTATGGCGCGCGGCGGGCGTTAACTCTTCACACGTTCCGAACGCGGATCATAGGGCGCCTTCAGATGCACGGTTGCCGGCAGCAGATCGCCGGCGACATCGATCATGTATTGACCACCGTTCAGATACGCCGCATCGGCGACGCCGTCCGGATTGTTGATATAGCCCATCGCGACCGGACAGCCGAGCGTGTGCCCGTAAGCCGCTGAGGTCACGAAACCCACCGGCTTGCCATCGCGCAGAATGGCTTCGCCACCCCACAGCATGCGATCGGCAGCGCCGTCGGCGGTGAGCACCACCATACGGCGGCGCAGCGGTTGGGCGCGCAATTTCAGCAACGCATCGCGGCCGCGGAACGGGATGTCCTTGTCGAGCTTGCACGCGAACGACAGGCCCGCTTCGAACGGATTCGTATCCGGCGTAAGTTCACGGCCCCACGCGCGATAGCCTTTCTCGATGCGCAAAGAGTCGATCGCATAGTAGCCCCCATTGACGAGACCAAACGCCTTGCCCGCAGCGTGCAGCGTTTCGTAGACGCCTACCGCGAATTCCACCGGCACGTACAACTCCCAACCGAGTTCACCGACGTAGGTGAGACGCGTTGCGCGCACCGTCGCGTAGCCGAGATCGACCTCGCGGCTTTGGCCGAACGCAAACGCCTCATTGCTCCAGTCCGCCTTCGAAACGCTTTGCAGCAAGTCGCGTGAACGCGGGCCCATTACGGCGAGCACGGCGTATTGGCCGGTGACGTCGACCAGCGTGCAGTGTTTGTCGTGCGGAATCGCTTTTTCGATGGTGTCGAAATCGCGCGTGGTTTGCGCGGTGCCAGTCACGAGCAGGTATTGATCGTCGGCGAGGCGCGTCAGCGTGAAGTCCGATTCGTAAGTGCCGCGCTCGTTGAGCATGCCCGTATATACCGTGGTGCCTGGCGGCACGGCTACGTCGTTAGCGACGATGCCTTGCAGCACGCTTTCCGCATCGCGTCCTTTGATGAGAAATTTGGAGAACGACGTCATGTCGAATAGCGCGACGCCTTCACGACACGCGCGATGTTCGGCGCCGCTCCACGGCAGCCAGTTTTGCTGGCCGAACGCGTAATCGATCCGTGCTTCGGCTGGCGTCGGCGCGAAAAAGTTGGCCCGTTCCCAGCCCATCTTGCTGCCGAAAGAGGCGCCGTCGTCACGCAGCAGCGAATAGAGCGGCGAGCGGCGAAACGGCCGCGCGCTGTCGAGTTCGCGATTCGGCCACGGCATCGCGTAGTGCAGGCCAAGCGTTTCCTTGACGCGGTCGTGCAGCCACGTGTCGTTGCCGTTAAAGCGCGCGAAGCGGCGGATGTCGACCGGCCACAGGTCCATTGTGGGTTCGCCTGCGACGATCCATTCGGCGAGCGCCATGCCCGCACCGCCAGCCGATGCGATCCCCATCGAATTGAAACCTGCGCCGACGAAAAAGCGCCGCAACTCCGGCGCTTCGCCGAGCATGAAGTTGTTGTCCGGCGTGAACGATTCCGGGCCGTTGTAAAACTGCTTCACCTGCGCTGTTTCGAGCGCGGGAACGCGCTGCAGCGCATTTTCCATCAGGATTTCGAACTGATCCCAGTCGTCAGGCAGCAGTTGGAATTCGAAATTATCCGGGATGCCGTTCATGCCCCACGGCTTCGCGTTCGGCTCGAAGCCGCCCATCACGAGGCCGCCGACTTCCTCCTTGAAATAGATGAAGCCGTCCGGATCGCGCATCACCGGCAGGTCCGGATGTACGCCGGCGATGCGTTCGGTGACGATGTAGTAGTGCTCGGCCGAGTGCAGCGGCACGGTCACGCCGCACAGGCGGCCGACCGCCTTGGCCCACTGGCCCGCGCAATTCACGACGATATCCGCGCCGATCGTGCCTTCTTCGCCGTCCTTGTTGCGCCACGCGAGGCCGCTGACTTCGCGTGCGCCGGTCGTGCCGTTTGCGCGGTCTTCGAGCGCAGTGCGCGTATGAATCGCCGTGACGCGGGTGTTCTCGACGATGCGCGCGCCGCGCGTGCGTGCGCCGCGGGCAAGGGCCTGGGTCAGATCGGTAGGATTCGCTTTGCCGTCGCCGGGCAGCCAGACGGCGCCGAGCAGGTCGTCGGTGCGCATCACCGGCCATAGTTCGCCGGCTTCCCGCGGGCTGATCACGTCGCACGCTACGCCGTAAGCGCGCGCGACGGCGGCGGTGCGCTTGAGTTGCGTCATCCGCTCGGCCGTGCGGGCCACCGAGAGCGAGCCGCATTGTTTCCAGCCAGTCGCAAGGCCGGTGTCGGCTTCGAGTTCGGCGTAGAGCGCGGTCGAGTAGCGGATCAGCTTGGTCATGCTTTCCTGCGCGCGCAGTTGGCCGACGAGGCCGGCCGCGTGCCAGGTCGTGCCGCACGACAGTTGACCCTGTTCGAGCAGAACCAGATCGGTCCAACCCAGTTTGGTGAGGTGATAGGCGACCGAGCAACCGATGATGCCACCGCCAATGATGAGGACGCGGGCGTGGGCTGGGATGGATGTTGACATATGTGGAAATGAGTTGAATTAATGCGCATAGATTGCAACAAAATTTGGCAAAAAGCAACGATCGATTTGGCTGATCTGGGATCAAAGGAGGTCGCGGATGCGTCGGCAACAGATGGTCGCGCTACCTTTTTATAACCAAGTAGGTTAATATCGATTAGAGGCAAGAGTGGAAAAAAATACGCCTCACTGCAAATTGGCAGATGTCCAGGGTCTGGCGCGCGTAGGGAAGATCCGAATCACGAAATCGGCCGTGATTGGGGCTGCGGCACTCGGCTTCGGGCCTGCCGCAATTGTCGAAACGTTGATGTCGCTTGATCGGCGCGATTTCAGAAAAAGCATGACCACGTACGCGGATCATCGGGTCTGGCAGGACGTTTACTGCGCCGCGACTGAAGCAGGCATGGTCTATTTGAAATTGACGGTGGTCGATGACGTCCTCGTCGTGTCATTCAAGGAGTTGTGAGCATGAAATGCCCGAACTGCGGAGCGGCCGAACTGGTGCGCGATACGCGCAATATGCGCTATGTCTACAAGGGGGAGACAGCCATCTTCGAGGCCGTCACTGGCGACTATTGCCCGGCATGCGAAGAGGCGGTGCTCGACATGGACGAGGCGACCCGCACGGGTCAAATGATGCTGGCCTTCAATAAAGAGGTGAATGCATCGCAAGTGGATCCTGCATTCATTGCCGCGGTACGCAAGAAGCTTGATCTGGACCAGCGCGAGGCAGCGGAAATTTTCGGCGGCGGGGTGAACGCTTTTTCGCGGTACGAGAATGGCAAGACCAAGCCGCCGCTCGCGCTCATCAAACTGTTGAAGGTGCTGGATCGGCATCCGGAGTTGCTGGCGGAAGTGAGGGCCGGCTGAGCTTTAGTGTGGTGTATGTGGATTTGTATTGGAATGCGTTGGGGTTTCTTGGCGAACCATGAGGTGTTTGCTAGACTGGGCGCCGTCATCCCGGTCTCCATCCTATGTTCTCCACCCAACGCCAAGCCGAAATTCTGCGACTCGTCCGCGAGCAGCGCACCTGCACGATCACCGATCTCGCCGGCCGCTTCGAGGTTTCCGACGAGACCATCCGCCGCAATATCAAGCCGCTGATCGCCGATGGCCTGCTCATCAAGGTCCACGGCGGCATCATGCTGCCTGAGCGTCTCGACGAGCCGCCGTTCCAGCGGCGCATGGTGGCAAGCCGCGAGGGCAAGCAGGCGATTGGCGCGCGCATCGGCGAACTCGTGCGGGACGGCGACTCGCTGATTCTCGAGGGCGGCACGACCTGCCTGCATATCGCTCAGGCGCTCGCCGCGCGGTCGCGGCTCACGGTGGTGACCAATTCCATTGAAGTGGCGCGCGTGCTGGCGCCGCGCAACGGCAATCGGGTGTTCATCGCAGGGGGCGAACTGCGCGCTGACGACTCCGCCGCTTTCGGCGACAGCGTGCTGACTTTCCTGCGCCAGTTCCACGTGCGCTACGCGATCGTCTCCGTCACCGCAATCGACATGCATGGCCGTTTCATGGACGCGCTGCCCGCCGACGTGGCGTTTTCGCTCGCGGCCTTTGCGCAGGCCGAGCGCCGCGTGGTCGCGGCGGATCACGCGAAATTCGGTCATAGCGCGCTGGTACACGCTTTCGGCCCGGATGCGGTCGATCTGCTGGTGACCGACGAGGCGCCGGCTCCCGCGCTAGCTCAGGTGTTTGCTGCGGCGGGGCTGGAAGTTAGTGTCGGGGCGTCCATCAGTTCCGCGCTCTAAGCCAAGCCATCCGTCCCTTACGCCGCCTTCAAAGCCGCCTCCACAGCCCATTGCGTCCAACGCGTAAAATGGCGGGTTACCACGGGCGATCTATGCGGAACCGAAACTGCAAGGGCAGTCGCCATCCGTCGCCTGCCGCGCCGATTCTGCGTCCGCGCGCAGTCGCCCCGCCGGCTTGAAAAGGAATGGACCCTGATGTCGTCAGTTTTCTTCGATCGGGAACGGATTACGGAATGGCTGGGTGACCACACCGTCGCCAAGGCGCGTTCGGTCGGCGCCGTCACGAACGTGAAATGGGACGGCGCGACGCTCAGCGGCTACGTGCAAGGCACACGCGTGCTGCCATACCACACGCGAGTGCGGTTTCGCACCGATGGCGGCAGACCGTGGGCGCAGAGCGACTGCAGTTGCCCGGTCGGCCGCAACTGCAAGCACGTCGCCGCGCTGCTGCTCGCCGAGCTCGAATATCACGACGAGATGGACCACATCACCCAAGTCGACATCGACTCGGATGACCACCCGTCCGCCCGCTACCCGCAGCCGGCGTCCGGGACGACACTACAGGCGCCGTCCGGCGTGCGCCCCGAACTGGTCAGCTGGCTGGAGCGTTTTCGTGCGCGCGCCGAGGCCGCCGATGCGGTTTCCCATAAGGCTGGCGCGGCGCGCACTCAAACGCTGGCCTATCTTCTGAACTGGTCCAAATTCCACATGCGCCATGAGGTCGTGCTGTACCGGGCGCGCTGCAATCCGGACGGCACGATTGTCGAAGTCGACGAGCCTTGGGGCAATGTGGAAGCCGCCTTGCTCAAGCAACCCAGGTTCGTCTCCGACGAAGACCTGTCGATCCTGCGCGGCCTGTGGCTCGGCCGTTCCCGCGAGGACTTCGGCCAGTTCATTCTGCGCGGCACGAGCGGCGCAGAGATGCTGCAAAAACTGATCGCCACGGGGCGTCTGTTCTTCGAGTTCAGGCCGGCGCCAGGTCACGAGGGGCCGACTCCGCTGTCGCGCGGCGCCGACCGGCCCGGGCGGATTGAATGGGAGCCGCTGGCGGACGAACGCCTGCGGCCCGTGCTGTGCACCGAGCCGCGCGCCACCATGGTGCTGCCCACCGAGCCGGTCTGGTACGTGGACGGGGTTGCCAATGAAGCGGGCATCGTCGAGTCGTCGTTGCCGTTTCAGCAGTTGCCCGATTACCTCGCCATGCCGCCGATCTCGCTCGCCGAAGCGCCGCTCGTCGCCTCGGTGCTGCGCGAGATCGCACCCGACTTGCCGCTGCCTCCCACGCACGACGCTTCCTCGATCCGCGTGATCGACGTAGATCCCATGCCGGTGCTCACGCTCAATAGCCACGCGCTGCCGTCTACGGCCAAGGCGGGTCAGCGCAAGTCCGAGGCCGTTGAACTGGCCGGCGTCAGCTTCGATTACGACGGCGTCAGCATCAATGTCGACAGTAGCGTCACGCTCGTGCCGATGCCGGGCGGCGACGTCATCCATATCCGCCGGCGCTACGAAGCCGAAAAGAAGCGCTTGCTCGAACTGCGCAAGACCGGGCTGCAGAAAGTCCCGACGAGCCGCCTGTACGCATCGCGGCTGTTGCCCGATACGATGCTCGGCCTGCCCGATGCCGAATCCTGGACCGCCTTCGTCAACGACGCCGTCCCTGACCTCGTGAGCAAAGGCTGGCGCGTGACGATGGCGCCGGAGTTCCGCTACAACATTATCGAGATCGACGCGATCGACGGCACCGCGCAGCAGGCGGGCGACGGCTGGTTCGATCTGGAGATGGGCATCCGCATCGGCGAGCGCAATGTGCGGCTCGAGCCGCTGCTCGCCGATCTGTTCCGGCGCGACCGGCGCTGGCTCGGCGGCAAGCTCGAAGCAATCGCCGACGACGAGCCGATCGAGCTGAAGACCGAAGAAAACAAGCGCCTGCGTCTGCGCGCCGACCGGTTGAAGCCGGTGGTGCGCGTGCTGGTCGACCTGTTCGACGCACTGGGCAGCACGTTAGCGGACGGTGCGCCGCTGCGCGTGCCTTCCGTCGATGCCGGCCGGCTCGAAGCATTGAACAGCACGGGCCGCTGGCAATTCCAGGGCGACGATTCGATTCGCCAACTGGCGCGTCGTCTGCAGGCCGGCCCGGGCTTGCACGAGGTGCCGGTGCCGCGTGGCCTGAAGGCGGAGCTGCGCGCGTATCAGCAGCAGGGCCTGAACTGGATGCAGTTTCTGCGCGAACACGATCTGGCCGGCGTGCTTGCCGACGACATGGGGCTCGGCAAGACCGTGCAGACGCTCGCGCACATCCTCGCGGAGAAAGAAGCCGGGCGGCTCGACCGTCCCGCGCTGATCGTCGTGCCGACCACGCTCGTGCACAACTGGCGCGAGGAAGCGCGCCGCTTCGCGCCCGAACTGAAAGTGCTGGTGCTGAACGGCCCGCAGCGCAAGGAGCGTTTCCAGCAGATCGGCGAGCATGAACTGATTCTCACGACTTACGCGCTGCTGTGGCGCGATCAGAAGGTGCTCGCCGAGCATGACTATCACCTGCTGATTCTCGACGAGGCGCAGTACGTGAAGAACGCCACCACCAAAGCCGCGCAGGCGATCCGCGGATTGCGCGCGCGGCATCGACTGTGTTTAACGGGGACGCCGCTGGAAAATCACCTCGGCGAACTGTGGTCGCAGTTCGACTTTCTGTTGCCGGGCTTTCTCGGCAGCCAGAAAGATTTCACCAAACGCTGGCGCAATCCCATCGAGAAAAACGGTGACGGCGTGCGCCGCGCGCTGCTGGCGCGTCGCATCCGGCCGTTCATGCTGCGCCGCCGGAAGGACGAGGTCGCAAAGGAGTTGCCGGCCAAGACCACCATTCTGTGTTCAGTCGATCTGGAGGGCGCGCAGCGCGATCTCTACGAAACGGTGCGTACGGCGATGCAGGAGAGGGTGCGTGCGGCGGTCAGTGCGCAGGGTCTCGCGCGCAGCCACATTATTGTGCTCGATGCTTTGCTGAAGCTGCGCCAGGTCTGCTGCGATCCGCGTCTCGTGCGGAAAATTCACGTCGACGGGAAGCCAGGCGAACCTGGCGAGAAGCGCGGCAAAGTGGAGAAAGCCGAAAAAGCCGAAAAAGCCGAAAAAGCCGAGAAGGGCGCACGCGTCACGCGCTCGGCCAAGCTCGATTTGCTACTGTCGATGCTGCCCGAATTGATCGAGGAAGGACGGCGTGTGCTGCTGTTCTCGCAGTTCACCGGCATGTTGTCGCTGATTTCCGAAGCGCTCGAGGAAGCCGCGATTCCCTATGTGATCCTGACCGGCGACACCGTGGACCGCATCACGCCGGTCGAGCGTTTCCAGCAAGGCGAGGTGCCACTATTCCTGATCAGCCTGAAGGCTGGCGGCGTGGGCCTGAACCTGACCGCTGCCGATACGGTGATTCACTACGACCCCTGGTGGAACCCCGCCGCCGAGAATCAGGCGACCGACCGCGCACATCGGCTGGGGCAGGACAAGCCCGTATTCGTCTACAAGCTGATTGCCGCGGGCAGCATAGAAGAAAAGATCGTGGAGTTGCAGGAGCAGAAGGCGGGACTCGCCGACAGCATTCTCTCCGAAGACGCCGCCGGCGCCACCAAGTTCTCGGACGACGATCTCGACGCGCTCTTCGCGCCGATGCCGGAGATTGAAGGCGGGCGGTGAGTTTTTTGGGCCGGCGCTTATACGCCAAAGCGCCCCGCCAATGAGCCAAAGATTGAATGTCAATCAACCGATCTAACAATCTTTAAACGATTTATTTTGAGACTGTTCCTATACTGACTCGGAAATTGTCAAATCGCCGTTACCCAAATGCGGGGCACGGCCACCTATGACAAAAGGCAGACGGGGCCAATCATCGTGCGAGCGAGACCAACCAACCCGAATAACGACCCATGAAGGTCGATTCCAATAACAGGCAGAACCTGAGAGACGCTGTAGAAAATCCCATAGAACGGCTCGCAATGCCCGAGCCGGGCCGGATAGCTGTTTAATCGCATCCGGGAAAAAACAGGGCCGTTTTCGATTATGATGATCTGCCCCCTCGGTAATCAGCGCGTCAAAGCCAAAATACGCGCCAATTTTGAGACAAGACGGCAGCAGAGCTGAACAGGGTGCAAGGCAAGGGACCGTTAATCGAAAAAGAGTGCAGCGGAAGATGAAAACCGGAAGCTGGATCGTCGGTGCCAGCGCCGTCATGCTGGCCATCTTTGGGCTCACCGGCCATCCATTACGAAGGACGATGTCGCGTTGTGGGGTTTTATGAGAATTGCAGTCCTGGATGACGACTCGGCGCAAGCCGACCTTGTTTGCCAAACGCTGTCGGCGGCGGGCCACGTCTGTCACGCTTACGGGGCGGGCCGCGAACTAGTGCGGCAGTTGCGGCGCCAGACCTTCGACCTTCTCGTGCTCGACTGGAACGTACCCGACATGTCGGGCGAAGAGGTGCTGCGCTGGGTGCGCGAAAGCCTCTCCGAGCGCTTGCCGGTTCTGTTCATGACGAGCCGCGGCCGCGAAACCGATATCACCTCGATCCTCAACACCGGCGCGGACGATTACGTCGTCAAGCCAGTTTCCGGGGCGGTCCTGCTGGCCCGCGTCGGCTCGTTGCTGCGCCGGGCGTATCACCTGAAGCCGCCCGCGGCGAAAGAAGTTTTCGGCGAATTCGAATTCGATCTGGGCGCGAAGCACGTGGTCGTGCGCGGCGCGACCGTCGCCGTGACGCAGAAGGAGTTCGAGCTCGCGCTGCTGCTGTTCCAGCACCTGAGCCGGCCGTTGTCGCGCGCGCACATTCTCGATGTGATCTGGAAGCAGGCGACGGACATTCCATCGCGCACGATGGACACGCACGTGTCGATGCTGCGCAGCAAGCTCGGCTTGCGCCCGGAGCACGGCTATCGTCTGACGCCAATCTACGGCTATGGGTACCGGCTCGAGAGGATCGAATCCGGCACGCCGCCCGTGGTGGCCGAAGAACGCCCCGAAGCGGGGGACGCGTGACGGTTTCTTTCGATGCGGTAGCGCCCGGTTGCGCAGGTTCACCGGGCCGCCGCGCCGGCGCGGTGCTGGCCGTGGCCGGCCTGATCGCGATGACGTGCTTCGCGCCGGTATCGGCGGATGCGCAATCGTCCCGCGCGCCGAAGCCACGCACCAGAGCGACTGCGCCAGCCTATGTGTCCTACGTGACCCACGACGGCGACACGTTGTACGAAATCGCCGGCCGCTATCTGCGCGACTCCGGCGATTGGGCCATGTTGAGCCGCCTGAATCATGTGCCCGCGCCACGCCGCATGCCGGCCGGGATCACACTGCGTCTGCCGGCCGACAGGCTCAGACAGGATCCCGAGTCGGCGGGCGTGCTGGCGACGAGCGGTCCGGCCGAGCGCGCTTTCGGCGAGGGCCCTTACACGCCGCTCTCGGCGGGCACGACGCTCGGCGAGGGCGATCGTATCCGCACCGGCCACAACGGTTTTGTCACGCTGGAGTTGCCGGACGGCTCGCACGTCACCGTGTTGCAGGACGGCATGCTCGCCATCGACAAGCTGCGACGCACCGTGCTGACTGGCGCGGGCGATCGCGTGCTCGATTTGCAGCATGGCGAAGTCGACAGCCAGGTCACGCATGCCACCAAAAAGGATGACCGCTTCCAGATCCGCTCGCCATCGGTTGTAGCGGGCGTGCGCGGTACGCGCTTCAAGGTTGCCTACGACGGCGACGCGCGAATCACGGCGGTGGAAGTGCTGGACGGCGCGGTCGGCGTCGACCCGGCCGCCGTCGGCGGTGAGGCGTCTGCGCCGCCACCCGGCGTGCCGCTGCAGGCGTCCGCGCAACTCGTCAAGGCACGTTTTGGCAGTGTCACGCGGGCAGGCAGCGCGATTGGCGCTCCGGTGGAATTGCTGGCCGCGCCGTCGCTCACCGAACCGGCCAAAGTGCAGGACGAGAAAACGGTCGCTTTCGACCTCGTACCCGCCGAGCGCGCAGTGGCCTATCGCGTGCAGATTGCGCGCGATGCCGATCAGCTGGACCTGATCCGCGATCTGCGCGTGAGTGCGCCGCATGCGGACTTTGGCGATCTGGCCGACGGCACGTATTTCGTACGTATCGCTGCGATCGACGCGAACGGGCTCGAAGGCCTGCCTCAGGTGTACGGTTTCGAGCGGCGTCAACTGGGTCTTGCTGCGTCGGCGGGACCGCGTGCCGGCAGCCGCGACTACGAGTTCCGCTGGTTCGTCAGCCGCTCCGCAGTCGAGACGCGCTTTCGCTTCGTGCTGGCAACGACCGCCGATCTGCAGCATCCGCTCGTCGATCGGACCGATTTGACGGGTGGCCAGATCGTGGTGAGCGACCTGCCGGGCGGCGTTTACTATTGGACAGTCGTCGCCGAGCAATTCGAAAACGGCCGCTTCTATGAGAAGAGCAGCGCGGTTCGCTCGTTTACGCTTGCCCGCTGACGCTGGTAGATTCACGGGGCGGAGCCACCGACCAGCCCGCTCCCTAGCTCTCAACCACGCCACGCTTTGCCGAACCCACACACGACGCGCCTGAGCCTCGACCCGCGCGCCCGCCTCGGACGGCGCGCCGGCCGCCGCTTCCTGCTCGAATGGGTGGGTATCGGCTGCCTGGGCATTGTGGTGATTCTGCTCAGTTCGCTCGGCCGTCTGACCGCCAGCGTCGACAACCTGGTTTACGACCGCTTTCTGAGCCTGCGCGCGCAACCGTTGCTGCGCGACATCGTGGTGCTCGAAATCGACAACGCCAGCATCGCGCAGCTTGGCCGCTGGCCGTGGCCGCGCAGCGTCCACGCGAGGCTGCTGGAGCAGCTTGCGAAGGCGAAGCCCGCCGCGGTGATCTACGACGTGCTCTTCACCGAAGCCAATCCGGAAGACACCCAGCTCGCGCGCGCGATCGCCCTGAGTCCTACTTATCTGCCAATGCTGCTGACTCCGCCGGACAGCGCCGAGCGGCGCGTCGCGGTCGAACCGGTGGCGCCGCTCGCGCATGCCGCGGCCGGTCTTGGACATATCAACCTTGAAGTCGACAGCGACGGCATCGTGCGCAGCGTCGCGCGGTTCGAGGGCGACGCGGACTCGCGCTGGCCGCAATTGATGGTGCCGGTCGCACAGGCCGTCGAGCGTGGCGCGCTGCAATTGAACGAGCCGCCTCGCAGGCCGTCGTCCGGCGAGGCGGCGACCCAATCCAGTGACTCTAGTGACAATAGTGAAGACCGCTTCCTGATCCCCTTCGGTCTGAATGCGCAGAATTACGCGAAGCTGAGTTTCGCCAGTGTGCTTGCGGGCGATGTTCCCGCGGACAAGCTGCGCGGGCGCATCGTGTTGATCGGCGTGACCGCGTCCGGCTTGTACGACCGCTTTGCTACGCCAGTGTCCGGCGAGCTGGGGCCGCTGCCCGGCGTCTACATCCACGCGAACGCGCTCGACACGCTGCTGACCGGTCGCGAGCTCGAGCCCGCGGAGCCATGGGTGCTGTTCGCCGTGTCGCTGTTGCCACTCGCCGGGCTGCTCGCCGGCTTTCTGGTGTTGTCGCCGCGCCGCTCTTTACTGCTGACCGTCGCGTTGGGCGTGCTCGCCACGGCCGGCAGCGCGGTCTTGCTGTACGGCGCGCGGCTATGGATGTCGCCGGTGCCGGCGATCTTCGGGTTGATCGTGGTGTATCCGATCTGGAACTGGCGGCGCCTCGAAATGACGATGGCTTATCTGCGCGAAGAGCTGCAGCGCCTCGCCGACGAGCCTCACCTCCTGCCGGAAACGCCCCAGCGCCGCCGCGAGTTCGGCGGCGACGTGCTGGAGCAGCATATGGCGCTGATGGCGCAGGCCGCGCAGCGCGTGCAGGACATGAAGCGCTTTGTATGGGACAGCCTCGACAGCATGCCCGAACCGATCCTGGTGAGCGACGTGCAGGGTATCGTGCTGATCGCGAACCACGCCGCCAAGGCGCATTTCGCGCGCCTGGGTGCGCCGCTGCCGGAAGGCCGGCCGATGCGAGAGGTGCTAGGCGGGCTGACGCTGGTCAAGACCATCGACAGCGGCGCAGCGTCGGACGCCGAAAACAATCTGCTTGCGCATGCCCAGTGGCCGGCGCTGCTCGATCCCGCGCGCCGCGAGTTCGCTGCGCTGATGGCGCAAGGCGTCGAGGTGCGCGACGCCCATGAGCGCGACCATCTGCTGCGCTATGCGAACTGCACGAACGAGCAAGGTGAGACGACCGGCTGGATCGCGGGTCTCGTCGACGTGTCGGCCTTGCATGCGGCCGAGCGCCAACGGGAGGACGCGTTGCGGCTGCTATCGCACGATATGCGCTCGCCGCAGGCTTCGATTCTGGCGCTGGTGGAGATCGAGCGGGCGCGCAGCGAGCCGGTGCTCGCGCGTCGCCTGCTGGAGCGCATCGAGCGCTATGCGCAGCGTGCACTGACGCTCGCCGACGATTTCGTGCAACTCGCGCGCGCCGAATCGCAAGCCTATGTGCTCGAACCGGTGAGCATGACCGAGCTGATGATCGACGCCAGCGACGAGGTCTGGCCTCAGGCCCACGCCAAACGCATCACGCTGCAAACCGATACGAATGGCGAGGAGGACGAGGGTCATTGGATCTGCGCCGACCGTTCGCTGATGACGCGCGCGCTCGTCAACATTCTGAACAATGCGGTCAAGTACAGTCCGCCGGACACGCGGATCACGTGCAGCCTGAAGAGCCTCGGCACCTCGGGCGGCCTCGCGCAGACGGCCGCGCCCGGCGCGGTAAAACGCGTGTCGTGTACGATTCGCGACGAAGGCTACGGTATTCCCAAGGAGCAGCAGGCGGGTCTGTTCGAGCGCTTCCGGCGCTTTCACGAGACGGAGCGGCCGGAAGTGGGCGGTGCCGGATTAGGCATGGCGTTCGTCAAAACCGTCGTGACGCGTCATGGCGGCGATGTCGATGTGGTCAGCGCGCCTGGCAAGGGAACAGCTTTCACGATTTCCCTGCCGGCACTCGATGACGCGCAGTCCGATTCCGCCGCAACGGTGCGCTCGTGACCTATGAACCCTCACCTTATCGAAGCGAGAAGCTGGTGAAAGCGATATTGATCTGTGCCGCGCTGGCCGCGGCGAGTCTGACCGGATGCGCGGGTTTGAACGCCGACGTGCACACGGCGAACCCTTCGGCCGCGCTGCAGGGCGAGCGCACTTATACGATTGCGCGTATGCCGTCGCAGGATGCCAGCGCGGATCATCCGCAATTTGAAACCGTGCTGCGCGATGAGCTGGCGAAGAACGGCTTCATCGATACGCCGGACAAACCCGCGCACTATTTACTGTCGATTGCGTATGACACGCGGCCGGCCACTGTTGGCGTGGCCGCGAAGGATTGCGCGCCGGGTGCGTGCGAACGCTCGCCCGAAGCGCCATTTTCGCTGTTCGGTGGACGCGCTTATCAGCACGCGTTGACGCTGCGGTTTTTCGAGCAGTCGAGCGGACAGGAAGTCTACAAGGTGAGCGCGGCCAGCAGCGATCGCGATGCCGATCCCTTGCACGCCATGCCGGTGCTCGTGAAAAGCGCGCTGGCTAAATTTCCGTTCGATGCACCGCCCGACTGGCGCGTGAAGCTGCGCGCCGAGAAGACGGGCGGCGTGCCGGAGGTGGTTTCGCTTAAACCTGTTCCGCCGGTTCAACCGTAAAACACCCGTCTTATTCCGGCGCTTTGCCGTTTTCCGGCCAGCGGTTTTCGAACACGCACTCGGCGAGCGGCATACGGCTTGCCCAGTGCTCGGTTTCCAGCATCGGCTCGGTGTAGAACTGATCGACGTGGCCGAGACACAGGATCGCCACGGGCCGCGCGCCCTCGGGCATATGCAGCAACTGGCGGATCGCGTCGACGTCGAATAGCGACACCCAGCCCATTCCCAGGCCTTCCGCGCGCGCGGCCAGCCACATGTTCTGGATCGCGCACGCTACCGATGCTAGGTCCATGTCCGGCAAGGTGCGGCGTCCGAAGATGTGCCGCTCGCGGCCGTCCATCAGCGCCATCACCAGCAGTTCGCCGCACTCCAGCATGCCTTCCACTTTCAGCTTCATGAACTCTTCGCGACGCTTGCCGAGCGCATCGGCGGTGGCGAGGCGTTCGCTTTCGACGGTCGCGTGCAAAGCCATGCGCAAAGCCGGGTCGGTGATGCGCGCGATGCGCCACGGCTGCATGAAGCCGACGCTCGGCGCGTGATGCGCCGCGTCGAGCAGGCGTTGCAGCACGGCAGGGTCGACCGGGTCGCGCACGAAGTGGCGCATGTCGCGCCGTTCGTAAATCGCGCGGTAGACGGCTGCGCGCTCGGAATCGTTAAAAGGCTTCGCCATGGAACAGGGCGGCCGTGAAGGCCGGGTTGGAGGGCCAATAAGCATGCATATAGGTTGCCACGATCGACCCGGCGCGGAACACGGCCTCGCCGGGGGCATCGCTATTTGGCCGGGTGGCTGAACGCAGCGGCGTGAGCGGCGTCGTCAGCTTCGAATAATGGAAAGTGTGACCGGTCATTGGACCGTGCAGACCGTCGATCTGTTGCATGCCGAGCGCGGTGAAGCGCGTTTGCATTGTGGCATGACCGGGCAGCAGGCCGAGCATTGGCGTGCTGGCGCCGTGCGTGTCGGTGAGCTGGTCGAGCAGGTAGAGCATGCCGCCGCATTCGGCGACGATCGGTTTGCCCGCTGCCGCGTGCGCGTGAATCGTTGCGGCACTGCGCGTGTTGCCTGCCAGCAATGGCGCGTGCAGTTCGGGATAGCCGCCTGGCAGGTACAGGGCGTCGGCGTGTTCCGGCAGGGCTTCATCGGCGAGCGGTGAGAAATAGTCGACGTGCGCGCCGAGCGTTTCTAACAGCGTGACGTTGGCCGGATAGATGAACGAGAACGCGGCATCGCGCGCAATGGCGATGCGCTTGCCGTCCAGAAGACGCGGCAGTGCTTCTGGCTCGGGCGCGCCGAATTCTACCGGCGGCGGCAATTCAGCCAGCGCGGTTTGCGCGAGCGCATCGGCGGCGCGATCCAGACGCGTGTCCAGATCGTCGATCTCCGCGGCCTGGTGCAAGCCGAGATGGCGATCGGGCAACTCGATTTCGTCGTCGCCGGTGATGTGCCCACACCAACGCAGGTTCGGCGGCAACGCCTCTTCGAGCATCTGCGCGTGTCTTGGCGAGCCGACGCGATTGGCGAGCACACCGTAGAACGGCACCTGCGGCCTGAATTGCGCGAGGCCGAAGGCGACCGCGCCGAAGGTCTGCGCCATCGCTTTCGCTGAAATCACTGCGAGCACCGGCACGCCGAACGTGGTTGCCAGATCGGCGCTGCTCGGCGTGCCGTCGAACAGACCCATCACGCCTTCGATCAGGATCAGATCCGCTTCAGCCGCCGCTTGCGCGAGCAGGTTCCGGCAGGCTGACTCGCCCACCATCCACAGATCGAGCGACAGGACCGGCGCGCCGCTGGCACGCGCCAGAATCATCGGGTCGAGAAAGTCGGGGCCCGTTTTGAATACGCGCACGCGTCGCCCCAGCCGCCGATGGTAACGCGCGAGACCCGCGGTAATCGTGGTCTTGCCTTGACCCGACGCGGGCGCGCTAATGAACAGGGCGGGGCACGCCCCAGAGGTCCCTTTAGGGGGCGTGGACATCGCTCAGAACTCCACGCCGCGCTGCGCTTTCACGCCTTGCTCGCGATACGGGTGCTTGACGATGCGCATTTCGGTGACGAGGTCGGCGGCTTCGATCAGCGCGTCGGGCGCGTGGCGGCCGGTCACCACCACGTGCAGCATCTCCGCGCGCGCTTTCAGCACCGACAGCACTTCGTCGAGCGGCAGGTATTCGTACTTGAGCACCGTGTTCAGTTCGTCGAGGATCACCATCTGATAGTCGCCGCTCTCGATCATGCGGCGCGCTTCGTCCCAGCCTTTGCGCGCGGTAGCGATGTCGGCGTCGCGATTCTGGGTGTTCCAGGTGTAGCCGTCGCCCATTGTGACGAAGTCGCAATTGGCGATTGCACCGAGGAAGTCGCGCTCTGAGGTATGCAGCGCGCCTTTGATGAATTGCACGACGCCGAGGCGCATGCCGTGCCCAAGCACGCGCACGGCCATGCCGAACGCGGCGGTGGTCTTGCCTTTACCGGTGCCGGTGTTGACGATCAGCAGGCCTTTTTCGACGGTGGCGCTGGCCTGCTTTTTCTCGTGGCCTTCGCGCCGGCGCTCGGTCATGCGTTGATGCGATTCGGGATCGGTCTTAACCATTTTTTAAAAGGTCCGTCTGGTATGGGTTTTAGGCCTGTAAGCCTTTAAAATCAAGCGTATTGGCTATTTTTCACTGAGTCATAGTGTGCTATTCATAACCATATACGGCTATTTAGGTGCTTATATTAATGGGCGGTGCTTAATTCGGTGCTAAACTTTTCTCCATAAGCACTGGGAGAGCACGAAATGGGGACTATCACACCGCGCACCACGCAGAGCGGCGTAGTGTACACCGCGCAAATCCGCATAAAGCGGGGCGGAAAGGTCGTGCACAGCGAGTCGAGAACGTTCGAAAGAAAGGCGATCGCGCAGAAGTGGATGAACTCGCGCGAGGCAGAGCTTCAGCGGCCGGGAGCCCTGAACACCGGGCCCGATCCATTGTTGTCGGTCGTCATTACCAAGTATCTCACCGAGTCTGTGGGATCGATGGGGAAGACAAAGCGCCGGGTGCTTGAGATGGTGGCCGCATCGAAGATCGGCAAGCTAAAGTGCAGCGAAGTGACGAGCATTGCGCTTGTGGATTGGGCTAACACGCTGAAGGGCGGCCCGGCCACGCGTCTGACCTATGTCGCGCACATATCGCCGGTGTTCAAGGTTGCCAATGCGGCATGGGGCTACCCTCTGGAAAAGCAGCAAATTGAAGATGCGAAGGTCGTGCTGAAGAAGCTGGGGATAACCGCAAAATCCGCCGAGCGCACGCGCCGGCCGACGATGGAGGAGCTCCGCAAGATCCTCGAGTATTTTCAAGTGGTGCAGCAGCGGCAGCCCGATGGCATCCCCATGGTGACGCTGATTGTGTTTTCGATTTTCAGCGGCCGGCGCCAAGGCGAGACATGTCGGATTCTGTGGCGGGATGTGGAAGCTGGCCGCGTGCTTGTGCGGCAGATGAAAGACCCGGAGAAGAAGTTGACGAACAACGTCTACTGCGACCTGACGCCCGAAGCCCAGCGGATCATCGACGCCCAGCCGCGCACGGACGAACGTGTCTTCCCCTACAACGCACCGTCTGTTTCGACGATCTTTTCACGCGCATGCAAGGTGATCGGCATCGAGGATCTGACGTTCCATGATCTGCGCCATGAGGCGGCCTCGCGCCTGTTTGAGATGGGGTTGACGATCCCGCACGTCGCCGCGGTGACCGGGCATGCTACGTGGCAGAGCCTTCAGCGGTACAGCCACGTGCGGCAGACTGGGGACAGGTATAAGGATTGGAAGTGGCTGGATGTCGTCACGCAGGCTGCGTAGAGCTGGAGAGGTTGGCGTGCTCGCGCATTGCAACAGCACGTCGCGAATCCAGATAGGCCGCCAGGTCCTCGATATGGACGAACATAGCGGCTTTCTGTGACCGGTCGGCAGTGACGACCGGGAAGCCTAGGTCATTGGCGCGCGCGCGCCGATTGAAGATGTCAGCGGAAAGGTGGGGGAAGAAATTCGCGCGCACCACTTCCGCCGCAAGCAGCGGGGCATTGAACTGCGACTCGAGTCGTTTGAGGGTGGACATTATTCTTGCCCCACTTTTGCAGTTTCGCCGGCGTTCGCGGCGTTGTTAAATTCGTGTTCCGCACGCCAAGCCGCTGCCTGACGGCGATCAATCTCGCGCTGGCAATCGGCAAGCCATGCCGCGCCCTCATCGGTACCGAGCCAGAGCCACAGATGCTCGATGACTTCGTAGTCTGCGATGGAGAGGTCCGGCGCACGTTTCAGACCCCCGCACGAGAATGGGGATGTGTTGAGATGATCCGCCGGCGCGAGCATGATTTCGATCGCCCGATAGCCACCATTGACTCCGATCGAGCGGGTATTGTGAATCGCCCACGCCGCGGAGAAACGTCGATAGGCGCCAGCACCGTCTTTCAGGCGGTCGCCGAGATGGATCACCGAGGCCCCGATATTGCAGCCGAGGTAGCAGGCCCATGATGCGGCGACTGAGCACTCGCGCTCGCCTATCTCGGGCAACCGGGCGTTGATGATGATTCGCGCGAGTTTGGCCGTGTGACTGGGCTCGTCGACTTCACGAAACTCGACTTCGCTCTGTTGCAGCTCGAGCCACTTCTCACAGAAAACCTGCTCGCCCATGTGGCCATTGCGCGGGCCGGTGATGGGGCGATGCAAGAGCCATTGTGGATCGAGCGGGAGTTGACCTTTGTTCATGTCTCGCTCGGCTCGGGTATGGTCAGTGGATCGCAGGTATGCGTGGGGACGTCGTCGATCGTTGGCTCGCCACGGATGGGCGTCAGACAGTAGTCTTCGATTCCGCCAACGCTGTAGTTAAGCTCTGGAATTGAGATCGACTCTTCCAGCCACCAGAAAGGCAAACCGTCTTGCTGATACAAGCGAACGACTCTCACCACACGCCCAAGGATGGCCCTGACTGCGGCATCTTTACCGGGAGCGGAGGGTGGTCGTACGCGAGTTACGATTGCTCGGTCATTGAGTTTGCAGTTCACTGTTTACCTGCCTATGAATATGCGTATATGGCTATAGTAATGCAAATGAATACCCTGCGCAAAGCGCTTTCAGCCCTGCCGAACCCAGTCAATCAACGGCGTGTTGTAGCCGAGCATGAGAGGGTGTTTAGGGTCGCCGCTTGACGTGAACCCAAACGTCATTACCGGCTTACCGCTCAGAAGAAAGCGCGCTTTGATCCAGTCGAAATTGCTCTGGAGTCGACGATCCAGCTTCTTTCTGTCTCCCCAGCAAGGAACAAGGATATCTGCGTCATCAATGATGCTTTTCAGGTGCATCGGGTTATCCGGGCCATATGGATCGGCCGCCAATCTCAGTCCCTTAACGTCGGTAGAACGGTACGCGAACACATTGCCAACGATGAGCCGCCGTCCGCCGTTGACCTTCGTGAAGCCGATCCATTTTCGGACGGTTGCATCGTTGATCGTGGCGTCTGCGGTAGACGGGTTGACGCCGAAATAGGCGAACGTAGGGCCGTCCATGGCGACTTCGCGCTCTAGCCTGTAACGGTAGGTGCCGCAAGTGCTGAAAACTGCGCTGCTGCTCACATTGACGTCAAAGAGGTCATCCATGGCAGCGCTCCGCTACCGCAAGGTCATCGGCATAGTCTGCGGCCGGCGCGGCGAATTCAGCGTCGACGACGTCGGTTTCATCCATCACCGCGATCGTGACCGCGACGAATTTAGAGAGTAGGTCTTTTGCTTTCGTCGCGTCGATTCCGTGCATGGCATCCCTAAGACCGACGCCGCGGGCAAGATGGAGGAGAACGTCGCCCTCCGGAATTTTGGCCGGCGTTTTCTCGGGCGCGGCCATGATCAGCGCGCGGAGCGCTTTCGCCGTGGTCACTTCCTCGTTGTGAATTTGTTGTGTCTCGCGATCGGCGCCCCAATCGCCGTTCTGCGCATGGCACTGACGGAGGCAATCTGCGTTGTTTTGAATCATTCGTGCGGCGCGCGCGATCAGCGCATGGGCAGTTCGTGTGTGCATATCAGTCCTCAACCCTTACTCTGATGACGCGCCGATGAGATAGCGTTCTTCGCCTTGCGGAACGCCGTTGCCTCGCGAATGTAGGCAGCATTGCCAAAGTGCTCGCGGTAAGCCGCAGCGCCGGCGAGCGTTGCGGCTTGATAGCCGTCTTCGCCTTTAACAACGATGCAGGACGCGAGGCCGGCCACGACAAGCGTGTCACGCCCGGACTTGCTCGGGACGTCGCCGTCCCACAAAGGACCGTTTTCGACCAGTGCGACGAGGGTGTCGATCGCAGCGCCACCAAGTTGTGAAAGGATGCTCATGATTGGCCTTGTACTGCAGCGGGGAATTCGGGAAGAGGGGAATGTTTCGGCTTTGCTGCCTGCTTCGCGCGGATCTTTGCGACGGTTTCCGGGACGCTGATGCGCGCGAGCTCAGTTTCGCCTGCCGCGTGCATGTCCAGACCGCTCGCGAGACACAGCGCCGCCAGGGTCACCATTACGCCGCCGATCTCCTGATGCAGCTCGCCATCCGGCCGACCGAAGGTGTAGTCGACGAGTTGGTGCGCTTCGCTTCGCGTCATTCCGTTGGCCTGCACTGCCTCGGTCGCTTCTTCGAAAAACCGGTGATTTCGTTCAATGCCGTCGGTCGCAATCTCGGCGCCGAAGCATTGCAGCATCCATGGCCGCACGCGCGCTTGAAATGGTGCCGCTGTACGCAGAGCAGTGTTCTCCGCATTGAGTTCGATGACGCGCTGATTCAACCGCGCCATCTGCTCGTCAAACGGCTGTGTCGCGCTCTCGAGTCTGGACTCAGCGAGCCGCGCACGTTCGATTGCGCGCTCTGCATCGCCGCCGGCGGAAACAGCCAGTGCCTCCATGTGGCCCACGCGCATGAGCAGGCCGTCGACCAGTTGGAGTTCTGTCGAGTGAATAGCTTCGTGGCAGCCGGATTCATCGTGCTCTTTCGCGTAGTAAGCAGCGATCGACGCGCGGATCTGGCCGAGCTTTTCTACCGCTTCCAAGCCCGCGACCAAGCGGGGATGCAATTCGATTACGTCTTGGTCCGGATCGACGATGTTGTTGTGGAGGATCGTGTGCAACCCGCCAACTACACGAAACAGGCTCCCGGGCGCGGGCTCGACGATTGCCTCCAGTCGATCGTAGAACGCCCTCAGGTGCTCCCGGTCGTCCGGGTCAAAGAACGTCGGGTCGTCAGCATCGGTTTCCGGTGTCGATGGGTAATACCCGCTGCCACAGACGTTCTCAATGACGCCGGCCACGGCGAGCGCCGCGTCAAGGTCTTTCTCTGTTGCTTTCGCCATCTTCATTTCGGGGATCCTCTCCGAAGGCTGTTGCTCCGGGCATGAATAAAAAGGGGCGCCGTGCCGGCCGCCTTACCGGGGGTTATGGTTTTCTCAAGCGAGAACGGCTATCGCGATGCAAGCCCAAATGGCTTTGCAGAGAACGTGGAGAATCTGGTCGGTGTCGAACCCGATCGCGCCGCGGCACTTCGTGTCGTCAATGACCGCGTGGCAGAGAAGTTCGAGTGCGCCGAGCCACCAGATTCCAGTGATCAACCAAACAACGCCGGCTTGAATCAGGACGTGAGCACCGAGCGCCTGATACCACGGCACGCCCGGCTGCGGATTGAACCGGTTCTTCGCGCGGGAGAGGAAATCACCCTGAAGCGGATAGTCGGCGACGACATGGCCGATTAGCAGCGCTGCGAATAGTTGCAATGTGGAACCGATGGCGTAGTGGTCGGCCGGATGGGAAAGCCAGAACGCGAAGATCGCGACGGCCACGACCGGCGCGGACATGCTGAGATAGAAAGGGCGCATCAGGCCTTCACCTTTTGAGATTCGAGAATGGAGTACTGCCACGCGTCGACGGCCTCTGGCGCACGACCGTTCTCAGCCTTGAAGCGATCGCGCCACGCACGGAAGCGCTGGCTCTCCTCGCTATCGGCGCGAATGTCGTTGATCGTTTTCGGGGCTTCGCTGCGGGTCGTAACAGCGTCGAGTAGTGCGCGGAGGTCGCGCTTATCGACTGCAGTTCGATGCTCCTTCGGCGGTACATACGAAGATTCGTGTACTGGATGGAGGGCGTCGTGCAGGTGCTTTATGGCGTCGTTTATCATGCTGCACCTCGACCTTGCATATACCCGGGCGGGTATTCGTTGTCGTATTTGGCGCGCTCTTCGACCGTCCAGTGATGCCCAGCGCCATAAACACGCGCCTCGGAAATCGGGACCCATTCATACCGCTGCTTACCGCCCGTGCAGTCGAATCCGATACGTTCGCCTCGCGAGTTCGTCGCGTACCTGAACACCCGAATGTGTTCCACGCCGCGGATGATCTTGCGATCGCCTACCTTCGCCTTTGGCCGGCGCGGGCCGATTGTTATCGTGATTCTCATGTCGGCATCCCTTTGCGGTCGAGAATGCCTTGGGCTCGCTCACGGAAATCAGTTTCGTGACCGTTCGCGTAGTAGATGGCCGCATCCAGCATTTCTTCTGCGAGCGATTCGGCTGTCAGTTCGCACGGTTGATCGGAGCGCGGTTGCTCAACGCTGGCGTTTGGCTGGGAGGTGGTGGGCAGCGTCGCGCGCACTTCGGCCTCGACAGCGCGCGCGAACTGCATATAGCCCCATTGCTTCAGGAAGCCGGCGTAGCCGCCCGGCATGCCGTTCCATAGTTCGGAGATGCGCTCAGGAGTTAGGCGCGCGGGGTCTTTGGGGACAACCGTCTCGGCGAGGGTTTCTTGCGCGGGCGCGGCTGCGATCTGCTCCCGAAGAATCTCACCGGTGCGCTTTAGCATCGCATCTGCTATAGCACTTGAATCGGGTATGGCTGTCTCGTTCATGGGGCTCACTCGCCTCGAATCGGGTTAAAGGATCACGACGCGCTGGTTCACGTCAGCGCGCTTGTTCGCGGCCTGCGCCGATCGGTGACGGCTCGCAATCTCATTCGGCACTCGGCCAAACTGCGCCGTGACCTGGACAACCACTGCGGCGTAGCCCCTGTCTTTCAACTGCTGCCGCATCTCGTCGGTGAAAATCTCTTTCGGCATTGCGCTACTCCTGTTATGTGTCAAGCCTCATAATATGCATATACGGCTATTCACGCAAACGCTTTAGCGCATGAAGGAGAGTGCGCGAGCCCTCGCAAGAGCTTCGGTGAACACCGGCCGCGATTCCGCGCCTATGTCCTGCAGCTTCATGAACGTCGGATTGAACGAGCGGCACTGGTGCGGATGATCGCCATAGCGCGCAAAGAGGGTAGGCGGCAGACCAACCTGGCATTGCAGATAGAGGTCAAATTCGTCGAAGAAGCCAAGCGCAAGTGCATCGCGATCGTCGTGCAGATGCCGGGCTTGCGGATGGAATTCCGTGGCGGGTATCAGGTGAAGCTGTTGCAGCCCCGGATGGAGCAGACCTACACCGCCGACTATGCGACAGCCGGGGAAGGCCATATGGCATTTTCCATCGGCTTCGAGGGCGTAGTATTCAGCCCTGACGGCCGTGTTGACACGCGTGAGCAGATCAGTCGCACCTTCGCGCTCGCACTCGTCCACGATCTGGCCGATGATGCCGTGAAGCCGTTCGTCGAATGAGGCGCACTCGACCGCAGGCATATTTGCGATGTCGCTCATTGCGCCCTCACTTCAACGGGCACCGCTATGGCGAGCATTGGCTTGCCGCCCTTGGCTACCCAATCTGACGCTTCCTTGAGGGCTTCTGCCTCCGTCGCGTAATGCTCGGCAATGCCATGTTGAGCGTGGTCGCTCACGGCATAGAGATTCACGTACCGGGTTTCTACTGGCACGACCATGACAAGGTTGTATTCGTAACCGTCATCAGTAGTGCCGTCGGCGCGGTAGACGTTAATCACATTGTTTGGGCCGGTGAGCACGACGAGTGGAAAGACGGCCCGCTCGCAGAATGCGATGAACTCCGCAGGCTGGCCGTTAGCCATCGCGATAGTGACGCCATCGCGCGCAGCATCGAGATTGAACGGAAGATGTTTGATCAGGCTCGCCGGCGTCGGAGAGCCTTCTTTGAGAGCGTTGTCCATTGTGACCTTGGCGGGAACTGGCGCTTACGCCGCCTTGGGGTGCTCGACGTAGAACGAGCGAATCGGGAATTTCTCAGCCGGCTTGATGGTGGGCTTGCCCTTAGGTTGCGGAACCGATGGAAGGGCTGGCCGTGGGCATCCGCGTGAATTCCCACGCATCAAACGGCGTCGGCGGCATGCCAGCCGGAACTGCAGATGGAAGGAATGCAGACTGCGGGGTGAGCCGCTTTTCGAACTTCATCCGGAAGTCCGCTTCGTCGAGGCGCTTCGCATCCTCCAGCGCGCGAGCCGCTTTGCGCTCGGTTTCATCGAGGTTGCGACGTGCCTTGATGCTTTCTTCCGCTAACTCTTGAACCATCGCACGGGAGCGCGAAAGGTCTGATCGGTGGAACATCGATATTATGAGATTCATGGTTATCTCCTGGCGCTGAGCGCCGTTCTAGACAGGAAGGACTCGGCCGGTGGCCGTCTGCACGTACTCTTTTGTAAGGCGCATCGCTTCCGCTTCATTGCCGGTGTAGAAGGCCTCGAAAATATGCTTGATCTGCGGGAGCCCAACAGGTGGTACCTCAATGAACTGCGGCGCCGATTCTTCTTCCTCGCGGGGAGGTGCCTCGTATTTCACCTTCGGATCGAATTGAGCTTTGAAGGTGGCCTCGTCGATACTGTTCAATTCGCAGTGCGCCGCAACGAGCTTCTCGCGACAGTCGGTGATCGGATCGAAGTAGTAAGCGACGCGCGGGTCGCTTTGGATTCGCGCAAGTACGGCCGCGATCGCGACCTTGGCTTTCTCGGACATGGTCGCCCCTTATGCGTGGAGTTCGTAAGACTTGAAGCCATGCTTCGCCGCGATCTGCCGGCGCGCTTCATCGGCTGCAATCCATTCGTCGCGGTGCGCATCAACGAAGCGCACGCCATCTGGCACCCCATGCTTGTGCAGGTAAGCCATCTTTGCGTTGTCGGCCAGCACCGCCGGGTGTGCGCGCAGCTCGGCAGAGGCCGCTTTGCGGCGTTCCTGGGTGGCGTCTTTGGCTTCCTTGCGAACGACTTTTGCCGCTTTTCCGGTGTGGCGCGTCACGCAGACACAGCCGAAATGAAGAATTTCGCCGTCGTCACGCTCGACCGCGAACGTGCCTTTGAGATCGGTCTTTCCGCAGCAGTCGCATGTGTTGACCGCCTCTTCGTATCCCAGAACTTTGTACATCGAATCGCTCGCACTTCGTTGCATTGAGGCTAATAGTAGCCATGTACGCATATTGACGCAAGGGGTTTTTGCACTGACGTCAAGGTAAGCTGCGATGTTGTAGGATTGTCGTTCGCTCGAATCCAATGGGGAGAGGAAGGTGCAATTCACGTACAAGAACACGAAATACACAGTTGATGCAGTGCGGCAAACCAACGGATCGTTTCGGTGGAGATTCGACGTGTTTCCCGCGACACGTAACGGGAATAGCGATTTGCCGACGCAGGACATGGCCATCGAAATCGGCCGCAAGGAAGCGCAGGCGTACATCGACAGCCAGGTAAAAGCATGAATACGGTTTTCCAGCACCGCGGCTATTCGATCGACGCCGCTCCGCGTGAACTTGGCGATGGCACGTTTGGTGCGCAGGCTGTTCTCACGAAGATTGGCTACCACCCCGAAAAGACGTTCGATGCATTGCCGGCGTTCACGACCGCCGGTGAAGCCATCGCGCATGCGAAGCAGTTCGCTGAGGGTTGGCTCGAGGGAAAGGCGTAATTCGACCAGAAGATACAGGGGCACGCATGTCGCGATCCAACGGGGTACTACTATTTGGCGCAGGAACGCTCGCCGGCATCGTAGTTGGGTGGTTCATCAGATTTCCACCTACTGACAGTGCCTCAGCGTCAGGGTGGGCACAAGCTCTCGGCTCGCTTGCAGCAATATTCATTGCCGTATGGGTGCCACTTCGCGAACGTCGAGCAACTGAAGCAAGGATTGCCGCCGAAAAGTTCCAACGAGCACATCGACTAGCGGAACGGCTGAGGTCGATCACTTTCGACGTTATCCTTCTTGTCCACAACACGTTGGCCAAAGCGGAGAGCCGTTGGAATCGTGGGGAAAAGGCGCTTGACATCGATCAAATCTCCGAACTCAATCAGAGGCTGACGGCAGCACAGCAAGACGAATACAACAAGCAGCGCATCGTGATTCTGGACGGTTTGCGTGCGCTTCTGAAGGAGTTCAAGGTCCTCTGCGAGGTTGAACACATTTCCGATTTCGCACTGGCTCCTGACTTTGCTACGCGCCGCAACCAATGGATGGGTATCGTCAATAGCCTAAATGACGAGTCTCTCCGGGCGGTGCAAGCGGTCGAAAATGGGGCGTCCGACTAATAGCCCCGAGCACGAGGCACGATTCGCACGTCTTCAGGGTCATCACCAGCGAACGCATCCGCATGGTGGCGAAGCGAGAAGCACAGCGCCTCGGCCTCATCCACGGTCCAGTCAGGCGCCCCCATGGAATCGAGTGTTCGCCAGCGCAAGCCGTCCGCGTGCTGGATGCAATAGCCGGCCGGCGGCTGTGCCGTGAGGCGTGCGCGAAGCCAATCGACGACGGTATCGCCTTGATGGCAACCGAACTCCAGACAAAGCGCATGCAGCGCATCCAGATTGCTTTTGACCGCGTCGAAAAGCCATCGTGAGATTTTGTCAGTGGGCTGCGGCTCGGGAATCTCGATGGCGTCGGTCGGCGCGTGGCGCGCAGGTCGTGCGTGAACGACCATCCGGTACTTCCCCATCGCCAGTGGAATGCTGGGCTCAAGGTCGATCGAGACTACGACACCGCTGGCTTTTGCGGCCGCAATCAGCAACTCGGCCTCTTTCCTGAATCGGGTTACGGGGTGGGGGTGATTATCATTCATGCTAGGATTCCTCGAAAATCACCAGAGGGGGCGGAGTGAAAATTGACGGATGGGCGTGGCCACTCGGCACACTGGTGTTTATCGCGGGCGCGGTAATATTTCTTCACTACCAGCCGCACAAGTCCGCGGATGTCGCGGCTTGGCTTCAGGCGTTCGGATCTATCGTGGCTATTGCGGCCGTATTCGCCGTTGCCAATAAACAGAACCGAGATGCGATCCGACGAGAAAGGGCCGCAAACGTTGATGCTTTGCGGGTTAGCCTGGCAATGTTTGACTATTTCGCTGACCCATTTCATGGGATGTGCGAGTTCTGCCTCAATCGAGCCAATTTGGAAAGGAACGCCGATTTTGATCGGGATTACACGACATACCATAGCGGGGTTGCAGCGTTCAGCCACCTTCGATTCAATGAACTGAGATCGGAGGTTTTTGTTCGATCGTTTATCGCGGCGCTTGAAGTTTCCATCCGAAGCCAGCATGTTATTTCTATATGCCATGGCAACATCCTTAACGAAGAGCAAAAGCAGGATTTCCAGCGGCAATCTCAAAACCTTCGTGAGTTGAGAGCAACGATGGACGCTGAAATTAAACGCGTCGAGCAAGCGTAACGTCATCGAGGCATCCTCCGCACATCGAGCGGACAATGCCGCCCGGACTTTTCGGGCTCGCCATCGCGCAACTGCGGGCATTGGCTGTGCGAGCATTCGCCATCGTTGCTGGCAGCGCACCGGCCATTGAGCGGACGTTCGAGGTGTTGCAGCCGCGCGGCGACGATCTCGCGGCTCTCGTTGATCTTTTCCTGTCGCGTCTTGCGTCCGGGCTTCGGCACATGCGCCGATTGCGTTGGCGCGGCAGGGGATGCGGCGAGGATGTCTTTCAGTGTGTTGACCACGACAGGCTTGCGCGCTTCCTTGTCTTTGAGCGCGCGCCCCGCTGCATCGTGAGCGCGCAGGTATTCGCTGATGCGGCCATCGTCGGGCAGCTTGTCGTAGAGCGTCTTCCACATGTCTTCAAGTAGCTCGCGGTTCGTCTTTCCGAAGCTGTCCATATACTCGTCTAGCAGGCGCGCTGCCTGACGGGTTCGCACGTCCTTCCTGTCGAATTCTGCCGTGATGTTCAGCAGCCACCGAAGTGCGTTAAGACCGCTGTAGACTGAAAACGCGAGATCGGCCTGTTCGTCATCGTGCGCCACGGCAGGTTTGCTTGCAGATAGCAGGGCGGCTTGCCAGCCGTTCCACGCAGAAAGCGCCTCTGGGCCGGACGTATCGTCGCCCCACCACGCTTCAAATTTTTCTCGGTCTGTCATCATCGCTCCTACGTCGAGCTTGTTAGTGTTTTCGGTCATGGCCGGTTATCTGCGCCGCAGTTAGAGCAGTTCTGTGAATATCGGTCGACGTCATTCAGAAAGCGACCACACCCCGAGCAGTGAAATTTATAAGCAGGCGCCTTGCGAGGCTGGGCCAGCCTGATTCCTGATCGCGTGACCTCTTTGCGCTTGATGTACTGCATATCCACGGCCGGCCGCGTCTTCGCGTCGATGTAATCCTTCGGCCATGGAATATCCGTCTCACGCGCGTCGTGCATGGCCTGCGCCTCAGCCTTCGTATAGACATGCGCTTTGCGAAGGTCGGTTGTATAGCCTTTGCCATGCCATGCCCACCACAGCACATCGTTGCCGACGTAGCTGCGGCTGTCCTGGAGGTAGAACAGATCGCTCACGATCCCGCCTCCTGATCCCCGGCAGATGAAGCGGGCAAGCGGTACAGGAGCAGCGGCGGATCGCCTTCGAAGTGCATTGATCCGTTCTCAAGCAGTTCGTCCACAACGCCTTCCAATTCCTCCGCGTGGTCAAGGCTAAGTTCGCCGGGTATGAACATCGCCTCGCGTGTGGCGGCGGTGACGGCATCGCGGTCGGCGCAATAGACCGGATGCGCCAGGTGCTCGTCATCCATGGCAATGAACAGAAACTGCGGCGATTTGTCTGCAACCAATTTGCGTTCATCCGCAATATGGTCTGCCTGTACTTCGGAAGTGGGGACGCGAAGAGCGGCTTGCCATGCTGCCCAGCAATGATTGAAGTGGAAGTTGTTGATCCCTTCTTCAGAAGCCCATTCTTCGAAAGCTGCGCTCGGCACTGCATCTGTATTAGTGGTCATGGTGTCTTTGTCGATTTAGACAGGGAATTCATCATGCGTGACGCCATCGAGCGTTCGGCCGGCTGCTTTCTTTCCAACCCGACGGACAGTCGCGCCATCAGAAAATCGATAGTGCTCTCCAGCACCAGCGATCTCGCTGACAGATACCCACTCGCCGTTTTGTTTAAACATGAATGGCACGCCAGCGTCTGCACATTGATCTCGAATTGACCGCGCCCACCCCGGATGCATAGGGCGCGCGCCGTGGCCCGATTCTCCGCCGCAGATTACCCAGTCGATGCCTGACTCGAAGTGCCCGCAACAAGTAGGTGGATCGGGCGGTTGAAAATCGCTGCCACTGCCGCCCTCAATCGGCGAACCGCAGCACACCCGAAGATGCGCGCTCAGATCAACTGACCCGAGCAGCGGCTCCATGCTGAGGAATCGCACGCGCGCCGGCACCGCGAGCAGCTTCGGAATATCGCGGTCGGCCTCTTCCTGATCGACGATCGTCGCACCGAGCCATACATTCTTCGGCCAACAGCCCGGCTCCAACCATGCAGGAGGGGCCATTCGCGCGACATTGCCGATGCGCTTGGTCAACAGGAGATGGTCGAGGTTCGGCGTTTGCGCGATATACGACCAGTGTCGCTCACGCACGCCGGCGGGTGCGAATTTGTCGAAGAGGTCAGACATGCTGTTCGTGAACACCCGACGCCGCACGCCCTCGGATGCCGCCTTGCGATCCCAGCGAATCAGATCCTGCCAGTGGCTTTCGTCAAACTCGCGCTTTGGCGCATCGTCACCCCAGCCGTAGCCAAAGCGCTTCGCCAATGCTTCGGCGTAGCAGCGATCGCAGCCAGGGCCGATCTTGCTACATCCCCAGTGGGTATTGAACGTGTGGTCCGTCCATTCGATAGTGCTGTTCTCACTCATGCTACGATTCCTCGGAAATCACAATGGAGACGGATATGGAATTCGACTACACACGCAACCAAGGCGAGAAACGCACCTACCACGTTAATCTCACGCTGATGAAGCGGACCGAGACCGGCGAGTTCACATATAGCGCTCTCATTCACTGTGGCGGCGACTATCGCGGTCCCGCCAAGATTTGGCCGCTGATGTCGACCACCTCGGAGGCGGCAGAACTGGAGGCGATCTCGCTCGTAAAGCGAGACATTGAAGATCTCGTTGGTATAGACGAGTAGCCCCTCCATCTCAACCTCCCGCGCGCCGATAAGCAGATGCTCCGATCAGTTGGAACTCGACCACCCAGACCCACGGATTGACGTCCCATCCGTGGCCGCGAGCGGCGTTGAGTCTGTTCCAGAGCGTCATGTAAGAGCCAATCGGGTTTCCTGACGCCATGCCGTCTTCGGAGTAGTCGCGCCACATTCCCTGTAGATCTGGGTCAGTGGTGGCGAATGGCTCGATGCCCTCGGCGATCGCATCGGCCTCGATGATGTCCTGCAACCGCTCAACGCGCACGCTCAGAATCTCCAGCGTGATGCGCGATGCCCACCGCGGCATGAAGCGCGACGAGCGCCACTTGATCTTCTCGGTCGGGTCGTCTTCGTGCATCAGCGTGTCGCCCGGGTAATCGGCCCGATAGAACACACGACGCTGCAGGGCGTCACCGCCCGGGTCGATAGTCCTGACGTCACTCAGGTGGCACCATGCCTCACGGCCCCACAGGCGGTCGCCAGGCTGGCCGTATGGGCACATCAAACTGTCACCAGTCCGCGTGTGCCAGATGCCGCCTTGCTCGGGGATGGTGTGGCCTGCCGCAGTGCGTCCGCCATTTGGTCCGCCAATGACGGTTGGCTCCCACTGGCCCAGCGGGTTGTTATGCGGCAACTTCACGACGCGACGCGTCTGCGTCTTTGGGTTGACGCTGCGCAGCACCGCTCGCACGTTGTCGTCGGTGAGGTAGAGCATGCTCTCCTTCACAGGTCAGACTCCGTGGCGGCTGAAAAGGTCTTCGTCGCGCTATCCACCATGTTGCTGATGGCCCGGGAAAGCTTCCACGACGGATAGGTGCTTTCGAGTTGGTCACGCAGGAGCTTCCATTCGCGCGCGGGCATCGTGCACGTCAGCGTCATCTGGACGTCGTCGGGGTTCTCGATGCGGAACTGGGTTTTCATGCGGCAGTTTCCTTTGCGGTGATTGCCATCGCGATGGCCTTCTGGATCGCGTCATATACGCGGCCAGAGAACTCGTCGCGCGGCACGTCACTGAAATCGACGCGCTCATCGTCGGGGCTGTAGAGATCGAGCCGCAGCGCGCCGCGCTCGGCCATCACCACGACTCGCCAGCCTTCCGGAAGGTCGCGGCTCGCACCGATAAGCCGGTACTCGAGCAGCGTGGAGTTGGCGTCGAGCTGCGCATTGCAGCGTTGATGCACACCGAACGCGCCGCGCATCAGTTGCACGACCGCCGTGGTGATCGGGATCTGCGGGTTTGAATGGCGGTATGCGAGTTCGCCAATCTTCACTGGCGACATGCAGGCAGCGGTGTAGACGGCTTTGAAAAAAGCCTCTTCAGTGTCGAATCGCATCACGCGCCTCGTTCGCTTGCTTCGGTGATGGGCTTGCAATGATTGAGAGCGACGCAACCGCGCTTGCCCTTCAGCCAGACGACAGCGGTGTGTCCGCCGAGTACCTCGGCTTCGCCTTCGGTTACAAAGCGCTCGGGCTCGCCCATGCCGATGACTTCCCAATACTCGACGGTGTCGCCGACCTTGACGGCCTTGTTGAAGATGTTGACTAGCCATTGAGGGTTAGGGCGGTTCATGCCTCACCTCGCGCGAGACGGCGAATAAGTGCGTCGGCCAGCATCACTTTCAAATCTGCAACGGCTTCGGCGATCTCCATAGGGGAGGCGGGTTCGCTTGTGTAGGTTGCGCGAGCTGAGCGCACCTCAAAGACATGCTCGTCGATATCGAACTCGCTGATATCGGCATGCGCTGCAAAGTACGCGCGTAGGGTCATGCCAGTCGGGTTGACCGTTTTGATACCTTCCTGCGGGTGATACGGGGCCGGGAACGCCGGTCCGCCATCGTTGTTCTCAGCCATCACTCGACCCTCGATTGAAGGTCTTCGACGTCGTCTTTCAAGCGCTGCACGTCGGAGATGAAGTCATCCACGAACTTGATGCGCGCCGGCCCTTGGAGCTTGTTGAACATGGCCTCACGGAGCGCCTCGAAAATCGTGCTCATGCTCACCTTGACGTGGCCGCGCTCGAGTTTTTGCCGAAGCGTTGTCCCGTCTTCGCTGGATAGGCGGATAGGGACGCTGTCCTGCGCGAACAGCGAGCATTCCTGAATCTGAATTTTGACCTTCTCGCCATAGCCATTAGTGGAAACCCACTCCGTGAGGGGCTTGAGCATTGTCGCAACGGCCGCTTTTGTGTCGGCATCCGCCTTTTCGAACAGCTTGGTTTGTATCTGATCTGTGGTCACCGCTTTCTCCTGTTATTGATCGCCGCCTCGACCGCGCGGCATTGCTCCACACCGAACCAGCCGATGTGGCATTTATTGACGTCTTTGATACGCAATGCGCCAGCGAGCCATGCATAGGCCTGCTTGCGCGTCATGCGGCCGCTCTGCCACAACGGATTGAACGCGGCCTTTGCGCTCTTGCGGGCTTCGCGCGTGGCTGCATCAGCGAGCGTGCCGAGTGGGATATTCGTGAATGGGTGCAAGCCGACGTAGCTGTTGCATTCCGGGTCATCGCATTTGTATGCCCACGGCCAATCACCGAACGGGCGCCCATAGATGACCTCATTGCCGACCAGCCGAACGTTGCCGCCGCAATTCGGGCAATCAGTCGGGACAGGCAGAGCGCCCGTCACGCGCGCGGTTGCCGAGCGTGACGGGTTCCATGGAGTTTTTGGCTCTTGAGCCGGCGCGGTGATCACTATTGGGAACCTTGGGGTCGTTCGATGCAGAGTATTTGAATAAATATAGCCATATATGGCTAAACGTGCAAGTGCGAAAACTGGTTGTCGTGCCTCCGTTTAGGCTCTGCACTCCGCCGTCTTGCGTTGGGCAGCGTCGCGCGCGTCATTCTCTTTTCGAAGCATCCAGAGCCGAGCCTGTTGTTCGAGCTCGAACATGATTTCGCCGCGCGTCTTGGGGCTGCCGTCTGCACCCTTATTGAAGGGGTTGACCGTCTGCCAGAACTTTTTCGTCTCCTGGCGTGGTTTGCCGGTCACTGGGTCTCGCCAGCGGAAGGTGCGCTTGATCGAGACCTCATCGAAGCGGAGGCGTGTCATACCGGCGACTCCTCGGCAACGGCGATTCGCAGCGCTTCACGATATGCGGCGAGAAGCCGGTCGACGCTCGCACGAGCCTGCTCGGCGTCGGCGCGGTCGAGATAAGCAAGTGGGAATCGCACAACAATGCGAGGAATGCCCTCGTATTCCGCCGGCAGTTCTTCGCCGCGCATCAGTGCGAGCGCGTTGTTCGTCAGGAACTCGGCGTAGTTGCAAAGCTCCATGCGCTCGTTGAACGTCGAGTTCAGGCCGTGGCCTTCTTCGGCATACGCCCACGCTGCGTGAGCCTCGGCGGCCTGCAGGAGCATCGGCCCGGCACAGACCAAGCGCGCGTCGGCCTCGTTGCCATAGAAGTCAAATTGATGGTGCGGGCCGCTCTTGGGATCGCCGAGCGATAGCCATATCGATCCGTCTTTGCGGACGCCGTAGGTCCACGGGCCCGGTGTCTGCGTTTGGTTTATGTCACTCACGATGAGTCCCCCGGTTGAAGCCGAGAAAAAGGATCGCGGCGAAGGCCCAGAAGGCGTAGAGCGGCGCCATGTTTGCCATGCTTGTCTCCAGTGATGCGCGCCGCAGCGGGCGCGCCAGTTGGAATTACGCTTCGCAGCCCGTGATGCAGGCCGGCATGAAGTCCGCTTCACCGTTCTCGGATTCGTTCAGCAGGCCGGCCGGGGTGATAACGCCGAAGGAGCGCTCTCTGACGTACGTGATATGGACCGAGTTGTAGTCGTCGTCCTGGCGGGCATGACGCTGCTCGCGCACGAAGTCATAGTCACTCGAACCACGATGGTCAAACCACGCGTCGAGCGCGAGATTGCCGCAGGCCGGCAGTATCACTTTGCCAGTCGATTCGTCGATTACTTCGTATCGGTTTGCCATGGTCAACTCCAGGTGATGCGCGCCGAGGCGCGCGTGGTTGTTAGGCGACGTTGAAAACAGACTTCGCACACAACGTCATCTCTGCGGGCGTGCCGTGGAACGAAGCGATCTGAGTGCCTTCGCCCATCAGCTCGAGCAACTGACCTTGGTAAGGACGAAGCGCTTTGACCTGTGCGATACCGCCGTTGAACCCAACGATCAGCGTGTCGCCGACCTTGACCTCGTCTCCGCTCTTGCTTGCCATCTCGCTCTCCTCGAAATTCAAGTGGTGAGTCCGCACGCGTCGCCGCGCTGGACCATCTCGTGATAACCCTTGAAGCCGCGCCACATGCCATCTACGACGCGGTCCAGATACGTCGCCTGATCAGGCAGCGGATGCTTCATGAACATCGACTCCTGAAGGCCTTCTTCCTCGCGCGCCCACAGCTCGAACCGCTCCAACAGAGCAGGGGCAGAGCTTGGCGTTTCGGTGGCGTTGGAAGACATCGCATCTGGCTACGTTGTGTATGGCTGATAGTAGCCGTACATGCATATATTTAGCAAGAGAAATTTGCTGGGAGAGGGTGTGCGAGCAGACGAAAAAAAGCCCGCGCGGTGCGGGCTTGAAACACTCAGGTCAGGTGAGCGTCACTGCGGAGAAGTCCCCTGTGTTGCGCCGGGGCCGGTGTCGCCGATCGTGGGCCGGTCCATACCGATGTGCATTGCATCGGGATGGAACCTCTCCTTCTGGCAGTGTTGCCACGATCGGCGAGCCGGTATTTTCAAATGGTCCTTCATTGTTGCCGTTCCTTCCTGTCGGTGAGCCTTTACGGGACTGCGGCGCACGATCTTGACGCGAGGCGTCGCAAGCGTGGCGGGGCGCTTCGGTATGGAACGGCGCAATATTATGTCCTTCGAAAGTCTGATCATTTGGAACTCCGGTTGTGGTGAGGGGTGAAAATTAGACTTCGACTTCAGGCGCGGGAATGCGCTTGCACGGGTACTTCTGGGGGAAAGCCTTGATGTTCTTCGCGAAGTGCGAGCCCGGCGATTGCGCGGTCTTCAGAACTTCGAATTCAGCCGCATCCACGTTGGCATAATGGTAAATCGATGCCGGCGCATCCTTCTTCGCTTTGAACTGCACCGCGAGCGTGCTCGTCAGCGGATCGTGGCCGATGGCTCCGATCTGCGATGACTCGACGCTGTCGAGCGTTATGTGATTCGTTTCCACAAAAACTCCTTTGGATGAACTCGTTTGTTCGTTCAGCAACCGAGGCGCACATCACGGACGCCAGGGGCGATGAGGTTTAGAGCGTAGACACGCAGCATTGGCTCAACCGGCCAGCCACGCTCGAGGAGGTACATCAACTCCAACAGGTCTTGCGCGATGACTGACACTTCGTTGCTCCTGTGTTGCACTGCATCTATGTGCGTAAGAATAGCCATGTATGCATAGATATGCAAGTGCGAAGTGTAAAAAAATGTACGAGCGGGAAGGGAGGGATGAGCGCTGGGCACAGGTGAGGGCGCGACGCCTTCAACCTAGCCACTTTGAGCAGCCAAAATCACCCCGGCCAATTTAAGCCGGTCCTTTACTTATTGGCCGTGCGTGCATAGTCTGGTTACTTTCGGTACACCCTAATTGACCATGGCACAAACACTTCGCATCGCTCGCGTCTATCTTCGTGTCAGCACGGAAGAACAGGACATTGAACGTCAGGAAGCCATCGTGGATAACGCCAAGGCGGCGGGCTATTACGTGGCTGGCATCTATCGCGAGAAGGCATCCGGCGCGCGGGTTGACCGCCCCGAACTGCTGCGAATGATCGCGGACCTGCAACCCGGCGAGGTCGTTATCGCGGAAAAGATCGACCGCATTAGCCGCTTACCACTCGCCGAAGCGGAACGCCTTGTGGCGTCGATCCGTGAGAAAGGCGCGCGTCTCGCCGTGCCTGGTGTGGTTGACCTGTCGGAACTCGCCGCCGACGCGAAGGGCGTCGCCAAGGTGGTGCTCGAATCGGTGCAGGAAATGTTACTGAAGCTCGCGTTGCAGATCGCGCGCGACGACTACGAAGACCGGCGCGAGCGTCAGCGACAAGGCGTCGAGTTGGCTCGCGTGGCGGGAAAGTATGTTGGCCGCAAAGCAGATCAAGCGACGCACGAACGCATCATTGCGCTTCGTCAGAGCGGGCGCAGCATTTCTGAGACGGCCAGACTCGCCCGATGCAGCGAAAGCCAGGTGAAACGCATTTGGGCGCAGGTGCAACAGGCCGAATGAAGGCGCAACGTCGGAAATGATCGCTTCGGTGGTATCAGTGCAGCCCGCCCGTAACGCCGAGCCATGCACACAATGACATCCACATGCCCAATCCCCAAAGTGTGCGCTTTTCGGAGCCTTTCTCTGCGTCGGCCCAGGTAAAGAAGCAGCATATCAGCGCCAAAAACGTAACTAGCTGGATAATCTTAACCATTGCTAACCCCGTCATTTGTCGTTCGTTTTTTGCTAGTGCCGCTGACTGTATCCGTTCTATGGGCGAGCGACTACCCGATAGTGCCCGCGATTTGTTCGGCAGGGCACACCGTCAGAGAGAATGCTGGCGCGAAAAGCACGCCCTCTCGAACGCCCGCATCTAGGCGCAACGCCGGAAATAACATTCCGGCGCGAGCCTACCCGCGCAAATCGGTATTTGACAAACCGTCGTTTGTGCTAGAGTGAAAACGCGTTGAGAGCCGCCCGGCGCAAGCCAGGCGGCTGCGGGTTACATAGTCATCGCAACGATGATGTGTGATACGGCAAGCCCGCTGTACAGCAACGCGATCACGTAGTGCATAGTTGCCTCTTGTCGATAGACAAAAACGCGGCCCGCCCAAAGTTTGCGAGACAGACGGCGGGCCGCTCCTATAGGGATTCGTGCTGAATTCCTATAAGGAAAATCCTAACCCCTTTTAAATTTTTTTTCACGAACTACGTTGCGAAAATCGCGCCGTGGGGTGATACCTGCATTCCCCACTTGGCTTAGTGACTTGCCTGCGATGCCCGCCAGATGTGGATAATCAACATCTTTCTGCACTTCCGTCAGCGCATCGAATTAGGCTTTCGAATTCGCGCAGCGGCGGAAATGAAGAAAGGCCCGGACGCAATGCCGGGCCTTTCGTGAACACTGCCTTAGTTGACAGTTGTAACGCCATTGTCAGGTCGCATAACCGGGCTGTTCGCGTGCGCTACGCACTTGAACGTGATCGACGCGCCGCCAAGCCGTACGCCCGGGATATTCTGCGTTGTCTGTTGCGTGACCAATTCGAACTCTTTGCCCTGCGACTCGCAGAATTGATTCCCGTCGCCCATCAAGCGGCCCGCCACGGCGGTAACATCGCCGAAAATGCCCGCTGTGTTTGTCCTGGATGCATAGTAGGTATCTGCGCCAATCTTTGTCGGCGCGGTGCTGGCGCATCCACTGAGACTGGCTACGGCGAGAATCAAAATCGCTTTTTTCATTGTGACGCCCCGGCTTTGTTGATTGGTTTTGTGCCACGCGATTATAAAGAAGCGCGGGCATCTGCGCTGTGTTTGTGTCTTGAGGGTACGCCTGGCGGCGGTCGGCGACACCGCAAACTAGAAGAGCTTGCCTTGCTCGGGAGGGGGAGGCGGCGATCGCACGGCGCCGCGCTCGCGCATCAAACGGCGCTGCGCATTCGCGACTACCACGCGGCGCAGTCTCTCGGCTTCGGATTCCTGCATCACAGGCGCGCCCGTGTCGACCATTCCCTGGTGCTCGGGGCAGTAGTCATATGAGTCAAAGTGACTATTCTTGCCGGCATTGACGTGCAGCCAGCCGCGGTACTCGGCATGCTCGCGGCAGAGCGGCATATTGCACGTGTGCGCCGGCTTGTCGATTGTCGTTACATCGTATTCGGTGCCGTCGATGTGGCGCAGGCGCTCACCGAATGGCAAGCCGAGCCGGAAGTCACACAGCAACGTCGCAGGGTTGCTGCAGTAGAAACAGCGCTGCTTCACTCGGCGTTTTTCCTAGCATTACGCGCTGCCATCGCGAGCAGCAACGGGCCCTCCTTCAGTGGAGGCTCATCCTGCGTGCCCGCAAGCATGACATTGACCGCAGCAGCTAGGGCGTTTCGCACGCGCAGGAGCGTCGAATCCGGCCAGTCGTACGGCTCGTTCATTGCGAGTGGATTGACTTCGTGAAACGCCGCGATGGCGCCGAGTGGGATGTCATCGGTGCGGACGGTGCTGCGTGCGCCGCTCGATCGGAGCGCCTGAATCTCACGGCACAGCGAGATTACCGTCTCCGAACTGATGGCGATGTCCGTGCCGTTTTGGAGGGTCGCAAGCGCTCGGTCAAGAATGCTCTGAACGCCGTCTTGAGTATTTGTCACCATTCACCGCCTAAACCGTTGAGCTTGGCCAGCACGTACGGCGCATTGGCCTCGCTTGTCTCGCGATAGATGCCACGCGCGATCGCACCGACCAGGTACATCAGATAGGAGCGCTGCGTGGTGCGCGTCCACTCGTCGAGCTGAGGCTTTGCTGTCGGGACCGGGGTGGCCGGCGCGCACTGCGGTCGC
>NZ_WOEZ01000197.1 GCF_013177735.1 Paraburkholderia elongata
ACCAGCGTACGCACAGCAGAATCACGTCCAGTGGATGGTGCAGTCGCTTCAGCACCTTACCGATACTCGGTGGCAACGTCGTGCGCGCCGACTTCTTCGTTTTGGCCATCTTGTTCGTCATCCATGTTTGGACGCGAATCTTATCTCTGCGCCTTAATGCGACAAAACCTCCATTTGCCCACTGCGTTGAGCGAGGATGGCCTGCCGCTCGGTGTGCAACTGGTCGGGAAGCCGGGGACCGACAGGGAGTTAATTGGCTGGGCACTCGCTCTGCACAAGTTTGTCGATCGGCGAATCTGCGCCGAGCCGTAGGCGTTCGTCCGGAAAGGAGTCCTTGCCATCGCGTAAGTTTCTCGCCTTGCCGACAGACCTTATCGCGACACAACCAGCAAATCAGTCACGTGTGAGTGGCGCTGGAAAAATCGCTTCAAAGGCGATACGACGGGCGGTGCAAACATCGTCGTATCGCCCCATCTGTGCACTGCAGTCAGAAAGGGGTACAGAACTCGCCCGGTCGCGGGAGTACAGTTTTATTGAACGCCGAATACGGTCACTTGTTGATGAATATCGCGTTTTGTCGTCCTATCATATGCGCCAGTTTGACGCACCCCCTGAGCCGTTAGCGAAGAGGGGGGACCAACCCGGGAGCAATGATGTACGCAGACAGTATCGATAAATTCGCAAAAACCGGCGCACAAAGAGCGTCGGCTATTATGCGTTCGCCATTCGCCTTTGTAATTGGTGCCGCTATGGCTGGAGCCTATATCGGCTTTGGCGACATCCTTATGTTTTCGGTCGGCTCGCATGTCGATCCGGCTTACGTTCACCTGATCATGGGCGCCGTGTTTGCCTGCGCGCTGACCATCGTCGTGTTCGCGGGCTCGGATCTGTTCACCGGTACGGCCATGTACATGCCGCTCGCGATGTTGCGCGGTGAGACGGGTGTCGGCGGCATGGTGCTGGTGTGGGTGGTGTGCTGGGTCGGCAATCTGATCGGCGCAGTGGTGCTGGCTGCGATCCTGCATGCGGCTGGTGGGGGCGTGCTGCTCACCGACGGTTCTGAAGTGTTCTTCAAGGCGGTTGCGGCCAAGATGTCGGCGCCGGGTCTGGCACTGTTCTCCAAGGGCCTGCTGTGCAACTGGCTCGTGTGCCTCGCTATCTGGATGGCTGCGCGCACCAATAACGACGGTGCAAAACTGGGCCTGATCTTCTGGCCGGTGTTTGCGTTCGTCGCGAGTGGCTTCGAGCACAGCGTCGCGAACATGTTCGTGTTTGCCCTCGCGCTGATCAGCGAGCATCCGGAGAACATCACGCTGGCGGGTGCCATTCACAACGAAATTTTCGTTACGCTGGGCAACCTCGCCGGCGGCGGAATTTTCATGGCCCTCGGCTACTGGCTGCAGGAAGGCGGTATCGGCCATCCGTCGAAGTCGCGCCTGCCGGCTGCGGCTGCTGGCAACGCCAGTGCGAACTAAGCAGGTTCGTTAAACAGGTCGAGGCTGCGTGAAGCAGCGCCGCAGTGGCGTTTCTACCCGGTCGTTGAAGCACTGCAGGCGCTGCGCGGCGTCCAGTTCACCACCGCGATCGGCCTGATGGCAGAACTCGACGATCTGTCGCAGTTCGATCATCCGCGCCAGCTGATGGCGTGGCTCGGCGTCACACCGTCCGAACACTCGTCCGGCCATCCAGAAACGCCAAGACGGCCTGCCGAAGGCGGTCGTCGACCGCGCCCGGGATGCCCAACTGCGGTTATGCAAGCTAAAGTGAGTCAACGGGCGTTTTCCTTTAAATGACAAAAATGTAATCCACGCGCCTGGTTTGCGATATGCAGGAGCCGTTAGGCTGATGCAGCGCTCTGAGACATCGGTCCTGCAGCGTTGTTGCATTCCGGAGGTTGCTCGCTGACGCACAGACATCGAACCGCGTGCGCGATCTAATTGAAACCGCGACAACGAGAGACGGTTAAACATGGTTATGTTCGGGGGCGTCTGCGGGCCAATCCCAAGACGCTCGCGAGCGAGTTGGCAGAGCCGTCATTGGAGCGACGTAACTGGGCAAGAGCCTATAACGTGCGGAATTTGGGGGTTGCGGTAAATGACGGGGGTCATTGCAGTACTCAGCATCAAGATTGCCGAGAGCAGGTGGCTGTCCGAAATCTTCGGTGAGGAAGCCGCTCGCCACGCGCTGACCAATTTCGGCGAAGAAGCAACGGGTTTGCTAAGCCGTTTGCTGGCTCAGCATGAGGTGATTGACCGATATCGTGCTGATGCCGACGGACATTGGTCCGCATGTTTCCGCATCCTTTCAGATGGCTTGCCGCGAGATGGCAAGGATGTGGTCGAGACCCTGGAACAAGCTGGGCGCAATTTGATCCGCGAGCGGCTAATTGCTGTTTTTGGTGGCGGCACCGGCGCTCGAATCACCACCGACTTGTCGGTATTCCTTTCGTCGCCCGAAGTAGGCGAAGAAGATGCGAAGGCAAATTGGCTTCAATGGACGGAAGATCGGTTGAGGTCCCAGTCCCGACGTCAAGTTAAGGACCGGGCCGAATCCTCCGCCGGCGTGAAAGCGATTCTGGCTGAGCGCTCCATACAGACAGTGCTGCAGCCGATCGTGCGCATTAGAGACGGTGCAGTGATGGGTTTCGAAGAGCTTTCCCGAGGTCCGCGAGGGACATTTTTTGAACGTCCGGACTTGTTGTTTGATGCGGCCCATGCCGCCGGGCGCCTGGTGGAGATGGAACTGTTGTGCGCCGAGTTGGCTCTCGAGCGCACTAAAGGCAAACTGCCGCCCGGGAAGTTCCTGACCATCAATCTGGGCCCCGATGCCTTGGCCCCTGCCTCGGACAAGCTGGCGCTCGCCGGGAGGCAGGAGATCTTGTTTGAACTTACCGAGCACTTGCCGCTTAACGAGGCCGAGGGTTTGATCGATGCGGTTGGTCGCTTGCGTGCGATGGGCATCCGGTTGGCCTTAGATGATACCGGCTGCGGGTTCGTCGACTTCGGTACCGTTGGCTTGTTGAATCCTGAAATCGTCAAACTCTGCATCACGGTGATACGGACCGCCGATAAGGGCGCGTCATTTGCGGCCGCTATTCGCGGGTCAGCCGAACGGCTCTGCGAGCTTGGTTGCCAGGTGCTTGCCGAAGGCGTGGAAACGACAACCCAGCATGGCGCATTCGGGACATGGCCGAGATAGGCCGAGTGCCGTCGGCGACACGCCGAGCACGGCCACTTTCTGTCATTCGCCATCAAGACGGTTCAGCGGGTGCGCTTTTGCAATCGCTTGTTTGCTTAAACATCCAAAACAAAAAGACAAGCATTCAAGAAAATGTAGCGGATAGCCTGACGTCAGGGAAAGCGCCGTGCCGTGAAATCCATCGACAGACCGCCCCGGTAACTTGTGCAACGTGACTGCACAGGTGTGTTCAGCTCGCCGGACAGTTCACCGTTTTCACATGCATGTATTGGCAGGGATATGCGTTTGGCCGGCGCGGCGTTTCGTTGCGAGCGGAGGAGTAGGCTGCTCCATTCGGCGAATCTGCGCACCCTGAGATCGATGCGAGCAGAGCCGAGATGACAATCAGACGGTTTAATGTAGGTAGTCGCGATAACATCAATTGAACTCCAATGGACTGAGTTGACGGACCGCGTCGATTGTTTCCACTGTCGAAAAAGATCGACGATTCCGTTTTTTCCATTATTGCGTCGTACGCGTGAACCCGACATGGCCCGAAAATGACCTTTTGGTAATGTGTGACGTGACCTGACAGGCTGTTGAAAAACATCTTGCGGCCGTCGTCCGCAGAGGGGTAAACGCCATCGAATACGGCGACATGGTGCACAACGTCGTGTCCATTGACGCCATTCTCGCGGATGGCAGCGAGGCGCGCTTCGAGTCGTTGAAGAATCCTGCACACGGTGCGCGTCTCGAACAGATTCTCGAAGAGGTGAGCCGGATAGCGTCCCGCGAGCGGACGGAGATCGCCGAGCGCATGCCGAAAGTGCTGCGCCGCGTGGCGGGCTACAACATCGACTTGTTCGATTGCCAGAATCCGCGCGCCTATACGGATGACGGCACGGCGAATCTGGCGCATTTGCTGGTCGGCTCGGAGGGCACGCTGGTGGAATTCTCCGGCGACGACGAGCAATTTGTCTTGCCGCAACTGGGCACGGGTCGGCGCGGTCCGGCCCCAACGCTGGGGTTGCACAAGATCTTCAACTAGATCCTTCAGATGCTGTACATGGGCTGTCAGTGGAAGTCGCTGCCGATCGAAAAGAACGACGAAGGTCGTCCTGAACTTGTCGAATTTCGGACCGATCCGGCAGCACTTCGCAGTACTGCGACGCGAACACTTTAACGTGACAACGCCCCTCTGACTCTACGGCAGCCGTTCGACTCGAACGGAGATGATTATCAAAACCTCATATGGGCTCCGTGTGACGCGAGCAGGGTCCGCGGATACAAGCAGAGGGGCGATTTCACATGCATATTCTGATTGCGGCAGGGCACGCCGGCGTAGTCGACTACTGTGCCATCCGATGTCTGTCGGTTCGAGGTGAGATGGCGCGATTGCGACTGGGTCGCGCAACCGGCTAGCACGATCGCAAACGCAAAAATTGTACAAAGTCGTTTCATGATCTGTTTTATCGCGGTTGGTTTGGCGCGAATGTCGAGACGAGTGAATCGGACCGATTCCACCAGCCGCCGCCCACGGCCTGGAACAAGGCTGCCGTATCCGCCAGTCTGGCGGCCCTTGCCTGTATCGACGCAATGCGTGCCATTTGCCAGGTCTGCCCGCGGTCAGCACTGACAGATAAGACGCTTCGCCTGAGCGCAGCTTTTCACGTTCGATAGCCACACTGCGCGAGGCAGCCTGCTCCGCATTGACGGCCGCCTGCAACGTCTTCGCGTCCGCCTGCACGCTCTGCAATACATCGGCAACGTTCTGAAATGCGTTGATCACCGTCGAGCGGTATTGGGCGCTGGCCTGATCGAATGCCGCCTGCGCCGCGCGCTGGCGATGCAGCAGCGCTCCACCCTGGAAGATCGGTTGGGCGGCCTTCCCGACAATGGTGAAGAACTGGTTGTACGGCGTAAATGCGTTCGCGATGGCACTGGGCGAAGTTCCCAGGGCGGCTGTCAACGATATTTGTGGCAACCGATTGGCGATCGCGACGCCCACCTGCGCGCTAGCCGCATGCAACGCCGCAGCCGCCGCGAGAATGTCGGGCCGCTGCTCCACGAGGGTCGACGGCAGGCTCACGGGAAGGTCATCGGGCAGGTGCAACGAGGACAGGTCGAGATCGGCCGCGACATCTTCGCTCGGAAAGCCACCCATGAGCGCGATCAACGCGTCGCGCTGCAGCGCCAGTTGTTTCTCAAGCGGCGGTATCGCGACCTGCGACTGCGCAAGCACCGCTTGCTGTTGCAGGACGTCCGCCTCGGCAACTTCACCGAGCATGCTTTCGCGCCGAAGGATGTCGAGGAGTTCGACATTGGCCTTGGTCACCTCCTGCTGCGCAGCGATCTGCCCGCGCAGCGAAGCAACGTTGAACGCTGCAAGCGCGAGATTGCAGCTCAAGGTCAGATAGGCCGCTTCCAGTTCGAAACGCTGATTGTCGGCTTGCGCGGATACTGATTCGATCATGCGGCGATTCAAGCCGAATGCGTCGAGCGAATACGACACGGTCAGCTCGCCCGTGTAGAGCGAGTAAATGCGCTGGTTGTTTGCGGCGACGGGAGCAAGGCTCGCCGTGGACGTTTCGTTTCTACTGCCCGATGCGTCGACACCGATGCTCGGAAATAGCGTCCCCCTCTGGCTCAGCACGTTCTCACGGGCCACGGCAAGCGCAGACTGTGCGGCAGCGATGGTTGGGCTGGCCTTGAACGCGCGGTCGATCATCGCGTTGAGCTCCGGCGACTGGAACAGCGTCCACCATTGGCCCGGAATATCGCCGCCAACTGAGAATTGCTGCGCCCCTCCCACTGCGCCGGCGGCCGCCGCGGTCTTCGAGGGCAGCGGAGCATGCGTGTAACCCGCGCCGCTTGGGGCGGCCGGCTGCTTGAAGTCAGGACCTACCGCGCAGGCCGCCAGCAGTAGCGGCATCAACAGGGCGGATGAACGTTTTAGGGCAATCACGGTAAAGCATCCCTCCATCATTCTGCGAATTGCGTTTCGCGCTCGTGCACCTGGGCAAGACGCGACGTGTCTTTGCGGCGATCGAACCACGGATAAACGGTCGGCAGAACCAGCAGCGTTAGCAAGGTTGCCGACACAAGGCCACCGATAACGACAGTCGCAAGCGGACGCTGGACTTCCGCACCCGAGCTCATCGAGAACGCCATGGGCAGAAAGCCGAGGCTGGCTACGGTCGCCGTCATAAGCACGGGCCTCAGCCGGGTCGCGGCAGCCTGTTTCGCAGCCTTGGCGGCACTCAGGCCGCGGGCCCGCATCTCGACGATGCTGCTGACCAGCACGACGCCGTTGAGCACGGCAATACCGAAGAGCGCGATAAAGCCGACCGCAGCGGAAATACTGAACGGCAGCCCGCGTATCCAGAGGGCGAAAATGCCGCCGATCGCTGCGAACGGCACGTTGCAGAAGATGAGCGCTGCAAGGCTGGCATTGCCGAACATCAGGTAGAGCAGCGCAAAGATCACGACAAGCGAGATGGGCACCACGACGTAGAGTCGCGCCATCGCGTCCTGCAGGTTCTTGAAGCTGCCGCCCCACGACACGGTGTACCCTGGCGGGAACTTGACTTGCGTATCGACCGCGTGTTGTGCAGCGAGGACGAAGCCGGCGAGGTCGCGTCCGCGCACGTTGGCCTGAACGAGGATGACGCGCCTGCCTTCCTCGCGCTCGATGGTCGACGGTCCCGGCTCCATGCGAATGTCTGCCACCTCCGACAGCGGCACGGCACGGCCATCGCCATTGCTGATGCGTAGCGCGCTGATGCGCGTCACATCGTCGCGATCCTTCGGTTGCATGCGCACCCGGATATCGAACTGGCCTTCACCGTCGACAATCGTCCCGACATTGCGGCCGCCCAGCGACTGGACGAGATCGAGCACCTGGCTCGCATTCAGCCCGTACCGGGCCACCGCGTCTCGCTTGACGATGACACGCAGGTAAGGCTGGCCAATCGTCTGCTGCGCCTCGACGTCTGCCGCACCCGGCACCCGCGAGATCACGGCCGCAACCCGTTCGGCAGTATCGTGCAGCGTTTGCAGATCGTTGCCATGAATCTGCACGGCGACATCGGCCTGGACGCCCGCGATCATGTCGTCCATGCGCATCTGGATCGGTTGCGCCCAATCGAGCGTCAGGCCTGGGACTGCGCGATCCAGCGCCGCGGAGTACTCGGTGACGAGCCCGTCCTGGGTTTGCGCCGTGTTCCACTCGGACTGCGGCTTCAGCATGATGAAGGTGTCGCTTTGCTCCACGCCCATCGGGTCGGTTGGAATCTCCGAGCTGCCGCCGAGCGTGACAGCCGACTGCACTTCGGGAAAGCGCATCAGCGTGCGTTCGACCATGGTTTGCGCCTCGACCGCGGACGGCACGGAAATGCCGGGCAGCTTCGTCGTCGTGACGGTCAGCGCCCCTTCGTCCAGGCGCGGTAAAAATTCAGCGCCCAGCCTCGTGGCGGCGAAGGCCGCGACCGCGAGCAACGCGACGGCGAGCCCCATCGTTAGCGCAGGTTGTTGCGCGGCACGCGCGAGAATCGGCTCATAGCGCAGGCGCACCCAGTGAAGGATGCGGCTCTCACGCTCTGCGACCTTGCCGCGCAGCAACAGGCTCGCGAGCACCGGCATGACCGTCAGGGTGAGGACGAGCGACGCGAGCAGGGCGAAGATAACGGTCATCGCCATCGGCCGGAACATTTTGCCTTCAATGCCCTGAAGGCTCAGTATCGGAAGGTAGACGGCCGTGATGATGAGGACCGCGAACGTCACAGGCCGGGAGACTTCTTTTGCTGCCTCCAGCACGAGCGGGCGTAACGGCTGATTCGGCGCTTCGGCACGCCGCCGCACGACGTTTTCGATCATCACCACCGCACCGTCGACAAGCAGGCCGAAATCGATCGCGCCGAGACTCATCAGATTGCCCGACATTCCCGTACCGTACATGGCGATGACGGCGACGAGCATCGACAGCGGAATCGCCATTGCGACGATCAGGCCTGCGCGCGCATTCCCGAGCAGCAAAAGCAGCACCGCGATGACGAGCACGGCACCTTCGACCATGTTGTGAGCGACCGTATGCAGCACCCGGTCCATCAGGTCCGCGCGGTTATAGTACGGCGCAACCTCGACGCCGGGCGGCAGCGTCTGGTTGATTTCCCTGATCGCGTCCTGCACGCGCTGTGCGACGACACGCGTGTTTTGCCCGATGCCCATCAGCACGACGCCGACGACGGCTTCGCCTTTGCCGTCACGCGTGACCGCGCCGAGCCGAGGCATTGGCGCTTCGTCGACATGCGCCACGTCATGAACGTAAAGCGGCGCGCCGCCCGCAGCGGTACGCAGCACGATGCTGCCGATGTCGGTCGTGTTACGCAGCAACCCCTCGCCGCGGATGATCGATTCTCCGCCGTTGTGCTCGATTGTCGCGCCGCCTGTTGCGCCGTTGTTCATCTGCACGGCATTGAAGATGTCGCCGACCGACAGGCCGTAACGTGTGAGCGCATTGTCGTCGATCTGCACTTCGTACGTCTTCAGGAGGCCTCCGTTCACATTCACGTCGACCACGCCTTCCACCTGGCGCAGCCGTGGTGCGATCTGCCAGTCGAGCAGTGTGCGCAACGTCATTAGCGACTGCCCGTGGCCACGCACCTGAAACTGATAGATCTCGCTAAGGCCGTCCGACAGCGGCCCCATTTGCGGCGCGCTGGTGCCGGGTGGAAGCTGTATCGTCTGCAACCGCTCACCGATCAGATTGCGGTCGAGGTACAGATTCGTATCGTCGGCGAAGCGCACGTAGATCACGGAGAGACCGTAACGCGAGATCGAGCGCAGGCTTTGCATGCCTGGCAAGCCCTGCAGCGCGAGCTCGACAGGTGCCGTGATCGAGCGTTCGACATCAACGGGTGCGAGGCCGGGTGCCTGGGTCGTCACCAGCACCTGCTGCGGCGAGATGTCCGGCTCGGCATCGAAAGGCAACCGTTGCATGCTGTATAGCCCGGCGACAATCAGCACGGCAACGAGAATTAACACGGCGGCGCGATTTCGCAGTGCCGCCTCGACAAGTTTGGTAATCATGGCATGCGCTCGCGAATTAGCCTTCGTCGGGAATGGTGCCCTTCATGAGCGCAGCCTTCAGCCAGTAGCTGCCGTCGGCGACGACGGACGTGCCGGCCGGGAGGCCACTGAGAATCTGTGTCATGCCGTCGGCGGCGTAGCCGGTGCGAACGGCGCGCCACGTGAAACGGCCGTTTCCGGAAGGGATGAATACGGCTGTCTGTCCATTCACATCCTGGAGCGCCGCGTCGGGCACAAGCATCGTGTCCCGACCGAGCGACGCCTGGATATCGACCGTGCCGAACATATTTGCGCGGAGTGCGCCGTCGCCGTTAGGCAACTCGCAGCGGACCGCTACGGTGCCGGTGTTGGTGTCGACCTGGTCGGCAACATCGATGACGCGGCCGGTGAACTCTCGATCGCTATACGCATCAATGTGCACAAGCACTGTCTGACCTGGGTGTACTTCTGCGGCATCGCGCTCAGGGACGTTGGCTTGCACCCACATTGTCGAAAGATCGGCGAGTGTCAGAATCGGCGACGAAGGGTCGACGATGTTGCCGGCGGCCGTGCCCACGCTGCTGATGACACCGTCGAACGGCGCGACGAGCGCACCCAGCGAATCGCCCGGGCTCAGTCGGGCTAGCGTGGCTGTTTCATTGCTTCGACCCGCCGGGGCGCCGATCGGCATCAGGCGCTGCTGCATGCCCTGCCACTTCTGCAGGTCTGCTTGCCGCGACTTCAGCATGGCCTGTGCATTGACCGCAGCAGCACGGCGGCGGTCGAGCTCGCTCTGCGCGATACCGCCTCCAGTGACGAGCTCGGTGCCGCGCTGCAGTGCTGCATCGGCCGCATCGGCTGCAGCCTTCGCGTCCGCCACCGCGGCGGACGCACTTGCGACCTGACTACGCACGTCGCTCAAGTCGAACTCGTCCAGCGTGGCGAGCCGTTGTCCCGCGCGTACATGGTCGCCCGCGGCGACATCGACAGCAACGATCCTTGCCTTTGAAGGAGAGCCTAGCTGCGCGAGCCGCTTCGCGTTGAATGCGACAAGGCCGGTAGCGGTAATGGTGTGCACACCGGGCCGAAGCTGCGCTTTCGCGAACTGCAACTTGACGTTCGCGAGCGCCTCGGGCGACAGGTTAACGGTATTGGGCAGCGGCGGAGCCTGATCGACAGCCGTAGCTGGCAGCGCTGACTCGGTAGCCGCGGGGGAAGTCCGCGAGTGAAGGGAAAGCAGGGCACCGCAAAGAACGAGGATGCCCGCTCCCCCGACAGACAGCTGCAGACGCTTGCGATAGCGAATGTTCACGAAAGCTCTCGATGGTTGAACAAACCTTGGGACGCTGAGGTATGGCGACGGCTTCCCTCAGTGCTGGAGAGCGTATTGTCGTGTTGCGCGTCTGATTACGATGTGGCGGGAAGATGTCATTTCGGACATCTTGGGAAGGCACGCGCAAAATGTGCGGTTGGCTTGCCGGCGGAAGGCGGACGTGGGCGCGCCATCTTGCGCGAATCAGCTAACGGAACGCTGCGAGAAAGGGATGACGCGTGATTGCGCTGAACGGCGACTCAGGATGTCACGCACTAGCGGAAGGAAAGTAAAGCGTGAAGGTCGTCAAGCCGGCGCGGCTCACGACATCGACTCGGCCACGATGCAACTCCATGATCGATCGTACGATGGCGAGGCCCAGCCCCATGTTTTTCGCCGACCCTTGCCGCGCAGAATTGACACGATAAAAACGGTCGAAGATCTTGCCAATATGCTCCGCCGGAATGGTTTGGCCGTTGTTCGTGACTTCAACGGCGACGTAGTCGCCAGAGCGGTAGGCGCGCAGCGCGATCTCCGATTCGGCGTCAGCATGCGCAAGCGCGTTCGATACCAGGTTGCTGAGGGCGCGTCGAAGCATCGACGGATCGGCGCGAACCTGGATTGCGCCGTCGATGGCGAAATGGACGCCATTGTTTTCGGCCACTCCTTCAAAGTATGAGGTGAGCCTTGCGAACTCTTCATGGCAATCGAGTACGCCCAGCCGAAGCAGTTCCTTTGAGTGGTCCGCTCGCGCGAGGAACAGCATGGTCTCGATCATCCGTTGAAGGCGCTGGCATTCTTCGATGTTCGAGTCGATAAGCGCTTCGTATTCCTCGGTGGATCGCTTACGTGAAAGAGTGATTTCCGATGCGCTGATCATGTTGGCGAGCGGCGTGCGCATGTCGTGCGCCAGATCGGACGAGAACTGCGAGAGTCGCTCAAATGCACGTTGAAGCCTGTCGAGCATCCGGTTCACTGGACCCGCGATGTCATGGAGTTCGACGGGACCACCGCCTATATCGAGGCGCTCGCCAAGATTGTGGGCTTCGATGCGCGAAATTCGTTGGCCGATGGTTTTGACCGGCGACAATCCCCGCTTTGCGATGGCGTAGCCAAGTAGACCCATCAGCGCGGAACCACCGAGGAGCACGAGCCATACATCGCCTTGATAGTCGCGAAGGACGGAGTCGCGCGTCGCCGCTTCATGTGCGAGCAGCACGCGTATCGATTCACCTGAACGCAGCGTTTCGTCGCCGAATACGCAGCGCGAAGGCCCGATGGACGGGGGAGAGCATGAATAAGGCTGTTGTTCTGCCGGATTGCCCGACCCAATCGACCGCAAGCGCTGGTCCCGCCGGCCCGAGTCGGCCAATACCCTTCCTTGACTATCCAGTATGGCGAATGAGATTGCGGGATGCGCGAGCAATTCCTCTCGAAACAGGTCGCTATTGCTGCCAATCGCCTCCGCCGAGCCGTATCTGCGAGCTGCCGCCAGAAACTCGTCGAGCTTGACCGAAATCTCGCTGTCGTCGCGTTGCCTGAGTTGGCTGGAGAGCGAATGATAGAGGAGGCCGCCGGCCATCGAGAGCACCAATATGGCGACGATAGTAAACGCGAGACTCAGACGCCTGAGCAGCGAGTACGCTCCATCCACGGCAGTCATGGTCGCTCTTCCATCACATAGCCCATGCCACGGACCGTATGGATTAGTTTCTTCTCGAATGGGTTGTCGATCTTTGTGCGCAGACGTTTGACAGCCACTTCAACAACGTTCGTATCGCTGTCAAAGTTCATGTCCCAGACCTGTGACGTGACGATTGCGCGCGTGACCACTTCGCCCTGCCTC
>NZ_WOEZ01000002.1 GCF_013177735.1 Paraburkholderia elongata
CGTTCGCCACTCGCCACCAGGATTGCTCCCGTGCTGCCGTTCGACTTGCATGTGTAAGGCATGCCGCCAGCGTTCAATCTGAGCCAGGATCAAACTCTTCAGTTCAAACCTGTTACTGTTTTTCGGTCTCTTTCGAAACCGGTCGCTCACTCAACGTACTGACGAATGATTAACCTGTCGGCGTGAATCCACCCCAACAGGAAAACCTTCCTTTAATACTCGTGTGAGACTTGATACTTTTGCTTTATGGCAGGCTCCGAAGAACCCACCCGCATCGCGCATCAAGCGCCCACACTTATCGGCTGTTAATTTTTAAAGATCGAGTCCGCATTCACTACCAAACCGGCACCGCGTTGCACCCACATCACAACCACCCGGTACCGCTTCGTTCTGCGTCGCTGCATCAGCAGCAGAGAAACGAGATTATGGAGAACGGTCGGCATGTCGTCAACCCCCTTTTGTGAATTTTCTTTTGGGCAAATGCGATTTGACGCCAAAACATGCGCACCACTATATGTAGCAAGATCGACGGAAGTCATCCCGTCGTGCAGGGGCGACCGACATCGCCTATAGTGAAGAGCCTGCATACGCGCACGGCGAGCAGTTGAAGTGCCGCCTCCCGCCCCCACCTGAACGTACGGATGACAGGCGATGAACGGGCCTGCGGCAAGAGTGCACAACGAAAGGTGTGCTCATAATGAGCGCAAAGGCGCAAGCTCGTATATAATGCGAGCCGCGCGAATTTCGCACATTTCTATCGGCCCGCTTCGCGCGGGCTCATCTTTTTTGCTCCCCAAGAGCACAGCCAAACAACCGCGTTGAGTCACTCAGGTGATGTTGAGCCATGCTCGAAACGCCTGACGGTAGCGTCTTGCGTCTCATAGCGAAGCCTCTAGAGGAGAATACGTGAACCCTTTTGATCGCGAAGATTCGCAACACGAAACTGCCGGATACACCGCCAAAGCGCCCGCTGGCCGTACAGCCAAGGGCAAAGGCGCAGGCAAAGCGATCCCCGTAGCGGCTGAACTGCTGCCGCAACAAGCCGAAGAGCGCCAGCGCCAGATGCGCGCGCTGATCCAGCTGGGCAAGGAGCAAGGCTACCTGACCCACGCGCAGATCAACGACCACCTGCCCGACAACTTCGCGCAGACGGCGGCGATCGACAGCATCGTCAGCGCCTTCAACGACATGGGCGTGCAGGTCTATGAGCAGGCTCCGGATGCGGAAACCCTGCTGCTCAATTCGAACACCCCTGCTGTGGTGTCGGACGATCAGGCAGACGAGGAAACCGAAGTCGCGTTGTCGACCGTCGATTCCGAGTTCGGCCGTACAACCGACCCCGTGCGCATGTACATGCGCGAAATGGGCGCAACCGAGCTGCTGACCCGCGCGGGCGAAATCGCGATTGCGAAGCGCATCGAAGACGGTCTTCACGAGATGGTGCAGGCGATTGCCGCTTGCCCGCTTGCGATCTCCGCCATTCTGGCGAGCGCCCAGCAGGTCGCGGACGGCGAATTGCGCATCGACGAGATGGTCGACGGTCTGAATGAAGACACGGTCGCCGCGGAAGACGCGAGCGCGGACGCCGCAGCCGACGTTGACGCCGACGCGACCGACGATGACGACAGCGATAGCGAAGACGACGACGACGCCGGTCCGGCCGACTCCTCGGCAGCGGACGAAGCACGTCTGAAGCAACTCACGAACGATTGCCTCGAAATCTTCGCCCAGGTCGGCATCCTGTCCGACCAGATGAACGCCTCGCACACGCGCGGCGACGTCAGTTCGAAGGCTTACCTGCGCGCCCGCGAAGAGATCCAGCAGCACCTCGCCAAGATCCGCTTCACGGCACGCACCATCGACCGTCTGTGCGGCGACGTGCAAAGCCAGGTCGCGCAGGTTCGCGCGATCGAGCGCAACATTCTGCAAATCGTCGTGACGAAGAGCGGCATGCCGCGCGAGCAGTTCATCGAATCTTTCAAGGGCCACGAAGCCGACCTCGGTTGGACCGAGCGTGCCGCGCGCGGTGCGTCGTCATTCGGTGCAGCGCTGGAGCGCCATCTGCCGGCAATCCAATCGGAACAACAAAAGCTGATCGACATCGAGGCGACCGTTTCACTGCCGCTCAAGCATCTGAAAGAGATCAATCGTCAGATGGTCGCGGCCGAGTCGAAGATGCGCAAGGCCAAGAGCGAGATGATCGAGGCGAATCTGCGTCTCGTGATCTCGATCGCGAAGAAGTACGTGAACCGCGGCATGTTGTTCCTCGACCTGATCCAGGAAGGCAACATCGGTTTGATGAAGGCGGTGGACAAGTTTGAATACCGCCGCGGCTGGAAGTTTTCGACGTATGCAACCTGGTGGGTTCGCCAGGCCGTGACGCGCTCGCTCGCCGATCAGGCGCGCACGATTCGCGTGCCGGTGCACATGATCGAAACGATCAACAAGCTCAACCGCATTTCGCGCGAGATCCTGCAGCAGACCGGTCAGGAAGCCCATCCGTCGGTGCTGGCAGAACGCATGGAACTGTCGGAAGAGAAGGTGCGCGGCATTCTGAAGATCGCCAAGCAGCCGGTGTCGATGGAGACGCCGGTCGGCGACGACGGCGACGCCACGCTCGGCGACATGATCGAAGATTCGGCCGCTTCCTCGCCGGCTGACGCAGCGATGCAGGCCGACTTGCGCGCCGCCATCGACGACGCGCTCGACTCACTGTCGCCGCGCGAAGCGAAGGTGCTTCGTATGCGCTACGGCATCAACACGAAGTCGGACCACACGCTCGAAGAAGTCGGCAAGCAGTTCGACGTCACGCGCGAGCGGATTCGTCAGATCGAGAGCAAGGCAATGCGTAAGCTGATGCATCCGAGCCGCGCAGACCGCCTGAAGTCGTTCCTCGACCGTTAAACCGGTCGCGGCGCTTGTCGTGCATCGTGCACGACAAGCGCATCCCCCTCTCCCCATCTTCGATTTGTCCACAGAAATTGTTTGCAAGCCTGTGGATATCCTGAGCAAGAGTCACCCAAGTCGTTGAGCCCATTGGCTTTCATACCTACGCTTCCGACAGGTCGCGCGGCTCACGGCTTCCCGCACATCGCCTGAACCTCCGCCCATTGCTGCGCCGTCAACGCGCTTTCGCCGAGTGGCGATCCCTGACTCCGCTTTTCCCGGTCGATCGTACGCGGATGATCCGAGAGAAATTCAATCGCACCGCTGGCGCTGCCGCTACGTTTTTCGGTCAACGCAAAAAATGCCGCGTGAGGCGCGGCACTGCAGCCGTCGTAATAACGTGTGCCGGTTGGAACAGGAGGTTCCAAAACCGCGTCAGAACGCGCCGCCATGATCGAGCAGGTTCAGCATGCCCTCGCCCGTTCGCGGCGGCGTCTGATCGTTCTGACCGAGCGTCTGCGGGTCGAGTTGACCGGACACCTGCAGCGTATCGGCTGCGAACCGCATCACGCGATGCACCACGATCGGCAGACCCAGACCCAGCGTGAAGATGATGATCGCCAGATTACCCAGCATCATGCCGAGCAGACGCCCGGCGGTGATGCTGCTGCCGAAGCGCAGTTGCGTGCCAAGCGTCGTGTTGCCCATAACATGGCGCGTCACCAGCGCCAGATAGAAGCACTGAATCAGCAACGCGCCGACGATGAACAGCACATAAAACAGGAACAACGAGCCGAAAGCGGCGAACGCAGCGGGATCATGTGCCTTCAGCGGCGCATGCCCGATGGGCAGAAACGCCACGATGCTCTTGAGGAAAACGGCCCCGAGCACAACGAGCAACGCGACGATGCCCAAAAACGTGCCGACGAACGCGCCATACAGCGCACCGGCGCGGCCTTCAAAATGAAACGGCAGGCTGCCGAAACTGCTCGCGTTGATGCGGCGCTCAGTAAGACGCATGGACACCCACGGCACCATCTGTCCAAGCGTGACGATGCACAGCAGGCCATACAGCAATACATACACGCCGTAGACCCACGACGAGCCGGTCATGCCTCCGCGAATCCCACACCATTGGGTGCGGCTCAGGCGGTAACGCTGCGCACTGAAATACGCCCCCGCCGCGACCACCGCAATCACGATGTAGAGGACAATGATCGGCAAAATGGCCAGTGCCGCGCTCCCTGTGATGGCGCGCAGAACCGCGCTGAGAATGCCTGCGCCGACAATCGCTCCGAACATAATCGCAATCGCCAGCAGAAAACCTTTGAACAATTCGCCGCCGGTTCCGGTGTACTCAAAACGCTCACCTTGAAAACGCATGCGCGACCAGATATAGCGGCGGTTATTGGTGGTGGCCCAAAAACGATAAATGCCGAGCGTGATGATCTGCAGCAACAGATTTTTAACGAATATCCCGTACAGCTCTCCAATCTTGCCGTCGTAGCTCAACAGTGGCTGCTTCTGGTCGAGTGAGTTCATTTTTGCTTCCCCTAGCTGGCAATTGTCGTTTTTGTGGCCCGCATGCGCGTAAGCGCGTATGCGTTGCGGGCGGGCGGTCTTTCTAAAGTTACTTCGCCAACCGCTTTAAGGCATCACAAACGTCTTCACGAGCGTCAACTCGCCCGGCTTACGCATCGGCACCCGAATCGTTTCGCTCTTCTCGCTCGGCGTATTCTCGTTCGTAATGATCGTCACCTGCGCGACGGTCATATCGCTGCCGCTGTTTCCGTTGCCGAAGTAATTCACGTAGACCAGATACGTGCCTTTCAACGGCGCCGACGACGAGTAAATCTCCGGTCCATAGCCGGTCGTCACATCCACGTCGAGCGCGCCGCCGTTCGGCGCAACGCGGTCTCCATACCAGGTATGCACGCCGTCCGGCGAGACCACGTGCAAGTCCAGATCCGTGCCATCGGTGTCCCATGCGAGCACCACGCGCAACTTCGGCTGCGTTTCGCCGCTGTACGCGTCGTAAAACTGCACGCGCTTGCGCGAACCATCCGGCGCCCGCAGTTCAACGCTGTTGCTGCCGGACGGAAACGCGTAAGGCCGCGAGAACTTGCCGTCTTCCTCAACGCGTTGCGGCAACGGCGTACCGTCGACCACCAGCGTGCCCACCGTGGTGCCCTTCTTCTTCGGCGCATTGCGGATGTGCCCTTCGATCAGCGCGAATTTCGACTGGCCTTCCGGCGTCGTCACCGACACCGCCGGGTAATGCACATCCTGCGTATAGCGCTCGCTGTCACCGCTGGTGTTGCGCCAGCCGTTCAACGGCGCGCCGAAGTCTATATCGCTCGCGCGCGCCACCGTCGCAGCCTGCAAACAGGCAACGACGAGCATCATCCAGCCAGCCTTCACCCAATCCGTCGTCTCGACCTTCATCGTCACCGCTCCCATCCCGCCGTCAGAGTCGCTCGCTTTTCACGAGCAGCAGGTCGCCGATCTTGCGCAGCGGCACGACCATCGATTCACGCCGTTCGTTCGGCGTGTTTTCATTGAAGACCAGCGTCAGCGTCGCGGTAATCACGTCGCGCTCGTGCGCGGCGGCGTCGAAGTTATAGCCGGTCGAATCGAAGTTGCCCCAGTAGTTCAGAAAGAACAGCCACGTACCGTGCTCGGGCGCCGCCGACGAAAATATTCCCGGTCCCGCGCCGTCCACCGAATCGACGTCGAAGCCGCTGCCGTCTTCGAGCGTGGGATTGGCGAAGAACGCGTGCAGGCCGTTCGGCGTGATCACGTGCAGATCCACCTGCGCTTTCGGATCATCCCACGTGACGATCGCGCGCAGCTTCGCCTGCGGTTTGCTGCGGTCGGCTTCGTAGAACTGCATGCGCTGGTGCTGCTTGCCGTCGGCGGAAATCAATTCGATGCTGTTCGAGCCCGCACCGAACGCCCACGGACGCGCGAATGCGCCTTCGTCGTCGGTATAGAGCGGCGTCGGGTTGCCGTTGACGACCAGAGTGGGCGGCTTGCGCGCGTGTTTGTCGATGTGCTTCAGGCGCCCTTCGATCAGCGTGCGATAGCGTTGCGCGCCACGGTCGACCGGCGGCCGGGGATACGCCGCGACGAAGTGCTCGCCTTCGTTCGTCAGTCCGCTGTGGCGCCAGCCGCCAAACGCACCGGTCAGATCGGCAACCGCACCGCCGCCGCCATCCGCTCCGGCTGCTTGCACATTCGTCGTCGTGCTCGCCGCCAGCGCAGCCAAGGTCACGGCAATTGCCATGCGAACTCGAAAACCGCGCGGATGAGGCGGCAAGGGAACCGCCGTGCGAACTCGACCGCGGCGCGTAAGTGGGGGTGCGGTAACTGCCGAAGGGATCCGAACGCGGCGCATCGAAGGGGGCGCGCAGAACGTGGGAGAAAGCGAGCGCGAGATGGTGTTCATTGGATTGGATTGTCGGTACGGATCAGCGTGCGCGCGGTGCGTTCGACAAACTCTTCATCGAGGCCACGCGGATGATGCTGGAACGCGAGATGAATATATTCATGCGCCAACGCGATGCGGTCCTCTTCGGTCTGTAGGCGATAAACGTACACGCGATTGCGCTGCGCGTCCGCATAGGGCCGTCCTTCGCGCACCGCGCACACGGCCGGCAGATCGGGCGTCTCGTAGCCGGCTGCGCCGTCCATGCGCCTCGCCCACAACGGCGCGTTGTGCTGCAGCCATTGCTCGGCGCCGGTCACCTGGATGCAATCGCCGGACAACGGGCTCTCGAACGACGTCAAGGTCGCTTGCGGCCAGGTGCGCGAGAGAATAGCGTCGAAAGTGAGACCGGCTTGCGCGGAAGCCTTCGCGGCAAGCCAGCTCATCTGACCGGGCGCGGCCTTGTCGTGGTGATACTGAACCGGCACGCCGGTAAGCACAAGCGCGTCGGTCTGATCGGCCGCACGACGCGCAGCAGCGGTCGGTGCGCGCGGCAGAACGCGCTGTGTGCTGCTGCTGTCGTCGATACGGAAGCAGCCGTGATCGTGATTGCCATGCTGTACGACGTAAGACCGCGCCGCCACCGCCAAAGCTTTCGCCGCTTCCGGCTGGCTCGTGTCGCCTTCCCGCTCGACCACCCGCGCGACGTAGTCATTCATGCCGAAGCGGCCCTCTACTTGCGGCGCACCTGCGGCGTCGCGATCGAGCCGCAGTTCGCCGCGGCTTTCCACACGCGCCCAATTGCCGTTCACGAAGCCGATCCGGAAATCGCCCCGCAGCGGACCGTCCGGTACCGCTGCCGACCCTTTGTCGCCGAGCACCTGGCGAATCGGATAACGGCTAAAGAAGTCGACCAGCACACACGCGTTGTCGTCCGGTACTGTGACTTGCGTAAGCAATGGCGCGATGCGCGGCGCGGCGGCCGCCAGCACGCGCGCGCTGCCGCCGGGGCCGCCTAGCCACACCGGCGTGCCGTCGGCAAGCCAGCCTGCCGCACCGCCGATCGATGCGCCCGGCCGAGCCGGGTCCGGCATGGTCCACGTCTTGGCCCGCAGCACGCTGCCATACAGCGACACGGTGCCCTCGCCGCGTCCACTGGTCAGCACCGACACTAGCGTGCTCGCCGCCGCTTCGCGCGGCCGTGCCGGCATCGATTGCAATGCGGCGAGCAAGTCGGCCACCGGCACGCGGCGCGTGGGCGTCATCGCGTGGAGGTCGCGCAGCCAGACGGGCGCATGCGCGGCCGTCCAATACTTGCGCCAATCGGCGGGATCGAGTTGCAGGCGCGCAGGCTCGAAAAAGCGTCCGCACGATTGCACCAGCGCATGTTCGCGGTCGACGTGGCCGCCCTTCATGCAGCAATACACCTCTTCAGGATCGCCGCCGCTGCAGGTGTAGTCCGGCGTGGCGATATTGCGCTCGACCAGATAACCATAGACGAACAGCTTCCACACGCTGCCGAGAGGCGTCTCCAGTGTCGCCGGCAAGGGACGAGCGGACTGCGGCGCGAGGCCGTCCGCGGTGGTGGTGGCAGCGGTGTTGAATTGCCAAAGCTGCGATTGACCGTCGCGCAACCAGGCGAAATGCAGCATGTGCTCCGAGGACGCGGCCGCACCACTAAAAACACACCCCGCTCCCACGGCGAGCACAACCCGCAGCGTAGCTGCCAGACGATCGCGCGAGTGCCGAAGAGCGGAGAACATAGCGGTCTCGCTTACTGAATGCGCAGGGTCGTCACGCGATCGCTCTTGCCGCCTTCGAACGCTTTGGCGTCCGGCTGATACATGCGGAAGTAGCGCGCGGGCGGCAACGCGAACGTGCCGGGCAACGCGAAGCGCACCAGTTGCCGCAGCGTCACCGGACGATCGAGCAAAGGCACCGGCTGGTGATACGCCAGTTCACCCATCTCAAACGAAGCGGCGCGCGCGAACGGCTGCGGACCGCTTGCCCCATCCTTGGCGCCCGGCAAACCGTCGATCGACACGCCCCAGCTGGTCGCCTCGACATCGCCGCCCGGCGGCAGCGGCACGTCGAGCAGACCGTAGTGGTACGCATTGCCCGAGCGCGGCGTGAGCGTGACTTCGTCGACGTACAGCGCATTGCTGTCGATCGCATCGCCCTGCTTCATCAGCCGCGCGGTAAATGCCGAGCGACCCAGTTGACTCTCAGCGCCACCCGCCTTCTTCGGATCAACCTTCACTTCGAGCGGCTCCAGCTTGTAGAAACGGCGTTCGACAGTGATGTTCAGACGACTGTCCTCGCTCGTATGGCTGCGGAGCGAGACCAGTGCGTTCACATCGGTGCGCGCGCCGCCTGCATCGAGTGTGGCCGGCAATCCGGCGCCGGTCCACTTCCAGAGCGGCGTGCCGGTCGGCGTCGCAGCGCGCGTCCAGCCCGCGGCTTGCAGCGACGGCAGCGAAGCCGGCGCCGTGTCGCCACCGAGCGCTTTACGCACCCACAGCAACGTCAACGCACGATCGAGCGTCGGGTAGTCGGCGCTGCTCTTCGCGAGCAAGGCCGATGCATCGGCCGCCGCGCCGCCGTCGCCACCTGTCATGTAAAGCAGGCTCTGCACGAGCGGTGCGGGATCGTTAGCCAATGCCGTACGCGCGGCGCTCGCCGCAGCATCGAAGCCATCCGGCAGTTGAGCACTCGTGCTGCGCGCCATGTTGGCGATCAGCAGCGTCGCCATCTGCTTGCCGCGCGGCGAATCGGCTTGCGCGAACACGATGCTGTCCGATGGGCCATACGTGGCGTTACCAGAAGCCGCCTTGCCGGTAGCCGCTGCATCGCTCATCAAATCCCCGGCGACGCCTGAAACCGGCGTCGCGACTGGCAAGCCCATCTGCTGCATGAACCACAGCGCCAGCGCGCGATGCAACAGCGGCTCTTTCGCACCGGCATCGCGATAGACGTCCATCGCATGCTGCCAGTTGTCGGCGGGCAGCGTAATGCCGAGGCTGCGGCTCGCGAGCCAGTCCGCGTAGTACGCGTAAGCGGTAATCAGCGAACTGCCGCCGGTCGTATCACCCCACCAGCCGAACGTGCCGCCGACACCCGCCAGCATCGCCAGACGTTGCCGCTGATTGCGCAACAGTGCCTCGAGCCCCTGCGTCGAACTCGCATTGTCACCGTGACCGATGGCATCGTGGGCAAGCGCCAAAGGAATCAGACGGCTCGACGTCTGCTCGGCGCAACCGTATGGGTAATTAATCAGATCGTCGGCGACGCGCGCGAACTGGCTCGCGGCACTGCCGATGAAACGCACGCTGACGTCCTGCGCATCCTGCGGCAGATTGAGCGGCTTGTTCGAGCCGTCGAGCGCCATCGTGTTCTGATGCAGATCGAGCCAGCCGCTTGCGTCGAGATGGATGGTGGTCTGCAAGCGATCCACATCCTTACCCCCACGACGCAAGGTCGCGTTGATCACACCTGCCTTCAGCGCGCCGCTCGGAAGACGCAGATAGTTGGCGCCGCGCTTGAGCGTGACCTTCTGGTTCAAGGAGAGACCGCCACCGTCGACCACCCACTCGGCGTCCATATCCGCGTCGGTCTGATTGAAGGCGATCATGTCGATGGCCGGCTGATCGTTGACGCGGAAATGCGACGGCCCGCTCCACTTGAGATACAGCGCCTTGTCCGAACGCACGTAGGCGGTGCGTTGACCGACCATGCCGTCCGGCGCCGCCGCGCGCACGGTGACGCGCCAGCGGGCCAGCGAGTCTGGCATCTTGAACGTCATAGTGGCGTGACCGTTCGCGTCGGTCTTCAGCGTACCTTCCCACGCGGCCGTGTCCTGATCGTCACGACGCGGCCGTTCGAGCACCTTCACGCCGCGCTCGTTGTAGTTCGCGCGTTGCGGGCCGCCTGGCGCGCCCTTCAACGGCGAGCGCGCAAGGTCGTACGTAATGAACGAAAGACTCGACGACGTCCGCACATTGTTGCGGCGCGGGTGATAGAAAAAGTCGACGATATTCGGCGCGATTTCCGGCTGCAACACGTAGACCATTTCATCGACCACGCTCACCGTCAGGTTCGCCGCTTCCGGCTTGCCGTTCAGCGTGCTGTCGAAATTCAGCGTGACCGTATCGCCCGGACCGTACACCGGCTTGTCGCTCTTCACGTTCAGTTCGATCTGCGGTTGCGCGACCACGATGCCCGCGTTCTGGAACACGTATTCGCCGGCATGCACGTACAGCACCGAGAACGTCATGTTCGGTGCGAATGCTTCACCGACCTTGATGCGCGCTTTCCATTGCGAGGGTGCCACGCGTTGCAGTTGCAGCCAGTCGCCGCCGGCTGTCAGCAACGCGCGATGTTCGACGTTGTCGCGCTCCAGCGTCAGGAGTGCATCGTCGACCGGCATCGGGAAGGTGATCAGCGCTTCGGCGGTATCGCCGATCTTGTACCTGTCGCGATCGAACACGATCTCGACGCTGCCCGGAATCGCCTTCAGACCATCGCCCGCAACCCAATGGCTCGCGGCGGCGAGCAGATTGCCCGTGTCGTCCTTGACCGACAGCATGTATGACCCCGGATCATTGAATTGCACCGGAAACGATAGCTTGCCGCCTGCCGTTGCGCCTTTGAGTGCGCCTTCGCCGTGTGTCTGCGATTCGAGGCGCGTCCATTCCCACTTGGCCGGCGCATGCGAAGACGGATCGATCGTACCGAGTGCTTGCAGATCGAAATTGACCGCTTCCTTCGGCTGCGAAAACGACTTGGCCGTCGACAGGCGATAAGGCGTCGCGCCGCGCGCGATCAGCACCTCACGCGTCACACGCACCTTGTAGGCCGCGCCGTCCTGCGCGAACAGCGTCAACGCATAGCGGCTCGGTTCTTTGGCGGCGGGCAGCGTGAGACTCGCGTTGCCGTCGCTATCGGTCGTGAGCTCCTGCTGTTCCAGCTTGACCGGAAACAACCCTGCATAGCGCAGTTCACCGTCGACGATCGTCACTTTCTGCGCACGCAGCGTGACCGAAACCTTGCTGTCGCGCACCGGCTTGCCGTCCGGATAGCGCAACTGGATCTTGCCCTTCAGTGGCTCACCCGTCGCATAGTCGGCTTTATCCATCGACAGATTGACGTCGAAATGCGGCTTCACATATTCGGCGACGCGAAATGCGCTGCCGTATACATCGCCGTTGTAATCGAAGCGCAGCGTGTAGCCGCCGGCGGTGGCATCGGCGGGAAGCGTGAAGGACGCTTCCGCGCCCGTATCGGAAGCAAAATGCACCTTGCTGGTCGCGACCGGCGCGCCGTTCGGATCGAGCACGTCGAGCTTGATATCGGCGTCGGCAGGCGCGGTCGATTGCGTCGCGTTCTGGAACGTGCGGCCGATGAACTTCACATGCACCGCGTCGCCCGGCCGGTACATCGGACGGTCGGTCACCGCGTAGATCTTGGTGTTGTAGATCTCGCTGTCGTAATAGAAATTTTCCGAGACGAACACGCCGCCTTGCGGATCGGTGCCCAGAACATAGCTACGCTCAGGGCTCACGTGTTGCAGCACCAGCGCGCCGTCGTTGCCGGTGGCGCCGCTTTGCAGCACGCCAACGCCGTCGGTCCAGCTCACATCGGTATTCGGCACCGGCTTGCCGTTGTCGCGCCGTGCGGTCCACACCAGCATGCCGCTCGATGCCGCTTTCACGACCGCGACCGTGTCCGACACGAACAGCAAGGTATGCGCGCGATAGTTGCCGATCACCGCCTCGACGATATACAGCCCCGGCGGCAGCTTGCCGACCGGAATCATCACGTTGCCCGAACTCGCTTCGATGAAGTTACTGCTGCTGCCTTCGAGATTCACGCCCTTCGGCGGCTCGATCACCTTCGCGTCCCAGATCGGATAGCGAAAGCGCGCCACCATGTCATAGCCTTTCAGCGGCGCGAACTGCGAGTTCTGCTGGAATTGCGTCTGCTTGCCGGTCTGCTCGCCGAGCTTGAATTGCGGCTCGGCTTGGGTCGCCTTGCTACGCGTCGCGAACGACAGCACACGCTGCCAGGCGCGGCGTGCTTCGGTGAACCAGCGGTCCCACAGATAAGCCAGCGTATTCGCCAGCCCTTCGCCCTGATAATTCGGCGCGACATTCAAGCGATGCAGATTCTTCTGCGCCTTCAAAAAATCCAACGGCTTCGGCACGCGATACACGACGATGTCCGCTCCGCCGTACGCTTGCAGCGCATCCTTGAACTCGCGGCCGGGCGCTTCCAGCCGCACCTGCGCCAACTGATCGCTGCCGAAGCTCGCATCCGACAGCAGGAAAAACGGCTGGCCGTCGACCTTCTGCGAAGCGAAGTTGCTCGACGGCGCCGATTGCAGCGTCGGGTTCGCGGCGATGTTGGTATCGGCGGCGGTGCTCGATGCGCTGTCGTCGGCATAGGCCGTTGGTGCAATGACGAGCGTCATTGCCGCGAAGAGCGCGACCAGCGTGACGCCCACGCGACGATGCAAGTTGCCGAGCCAGGCGCGCGACGCGGTGACGGAATTCATTCGGGTCATGGTGTCAGAAAGTCCAAACGAAACACGCCAACGAAATTCGGATTGCCGTCGAGCGGCTGCCAGCGAGAATCTTTCCATTGCATCAGGTCGGAAACGGCCACGGCGCGCAGACCGGTATCGGTCGGCGTAACGGTGCCTGTGTGATAAGCGATGTAGCGATCCAGCCAGATCATCAGATGCTGGTCGTCACACTGATCGAAGAACAGCAGGTCGCCGGGCAGCGCCTGGTTCACGTCCTTCGAAACAAAACGGCTATTGCGTTGAATCAGTGCGATCGCCGACGCGTACGCGCCGGTAGAACCGTCGAGCTGGGTCCAGCGATTCGCGATTCCGCGTTGCGATGCGGACAGCTGCAGTTCGGGCGGCATGCTGCTGGTGTCCGCGAGACTGGTCATGCCGTTTGCACGCAGCCATTTGGTGTCGTGCGGCTTGAGCGTCTCGCCGACGGCAAAACGCACGAGGCCCGCGCAATCGCGTTGGGTCCAGCGCGGCGTCGGGCCACGACGCATTTGCTGGTCGACGATGCGCACGAACCAGGCGCGGAAAGCGGCGGATTGCTGCGGCGAGAGCGCGTCGGGGTCGGGTGCGGACGTGGTGCTGGTCAGCGCGTTCGCGTACGGCGCGAGGCTGGCCATCACAAACGCGGAAGCCGCGCGACTGAGCCAGACGCGGCGCGTGGTGGCGATGGCACGGGTCATCTGCGAAGTAGCAGCCACGGCAGTCGCGGCAGGTGCGTCGCCCGCGCCAGTGGCGAAATGCGCGGCTAGTACCAGCTCACGCGCCTCACACTCACGCGCCTGCGCCTGCTCGCGTGCATACGTCGCGAACACCACGTTGGAGACGTGAAGGCGGCGCATTCAATCGCCCTCAGTGCCGGGTTGATCCACAGGCGCGTCAGCCACACCGGCGTCCGCACCGCCACTGGCACCCGCCTTCGTACGATCGAACCACCACTCCACGGGCACCCAACCCGTCGAACTCGGCAAGTTTTGCGGCAACGTCAACGAAACCGGCGGGTAGTGTGCGAGCGCATGCAGCTTCGGCACGAGATGCGTGCGCGATGCATTGCGGAACACCGCTTCCTGATCCGCCGGCAACGCTGCGCCCGCTTCGCGTTCGATCAACGCAGCCGCGGACGAAGGCGTGAGCGTCAAAATCGTGCGCGGCAGACGTTGCGGCGCAAGCGTATCGGCGAGTGCCGGATAGCGCTTGTCGAGCACGGCGAGCGTGTCGTCGACCAGGCGTGAATCAGGGGAGAAGATTAGATAGCCGTGCGCCAATGCGAGTGTCACCGGGAAATAGCGCTCCGCCGACAGTTGCGATGCGAACGACGCCTTGCTGGACAAAGCGGTACCCGAGCGCGCACTGACCGGGCGTTGCCACACAGTGACGCCGGCGCCCTGGTCGTGCTTCGTGACCGGCAAGCGGCGATAGTCCGAGTCGGCGTCGCCGGATTTGGCGGCCTTCGCCTCGTACGCGCCGATCACGTCGCCAAACGTCTTGCCGAGTGTGGTCTTCAGCGCAGCGATGCTCGCCGCGTCCTGCGTCTTCACGCGAGCGACGAACACCGGCGCGACCAGCGTGGACTTCGCATACCAGCAGACGGCCGCGGGTCCGGCGAGCTGACCGCCGATCGCAGCAGCGCCATCCGCACCAACATCCGCAACCTTGCCCAACAGGCCCGACGCTTCTTTCCAGTCGGCCGGCAAGCTCGTGCACGCCGCCGGATTGGCCGGCAAGGCGCGCCACAAGTCGGCGCTATTCCACTCCTGTGGCAATTTGCTCGGCTCGATCAGTGCGGAGGTCTGCCAATTTGCCGCCGAGTTTCCGTTCGCCGAAAAATCGAATCGCAGTGCATCGATGCCGGAGAAAAATGCCTGATAGCCAAACGACAAATAATTCGCCGACACCACCAGCCGATGCCCCTTCGGCGCATCGCCGGGCGCATCCAGTTGATAGGCGCGCGCCGCATCGTCGCGGCCGGACGAAAGCATCTCGGACACGGCGTCGGCCCGCTCGCTCAGCACGCCGCCTTTCGGGTCGAGCAGCACGCCAGGGGCGGACATCACAACAAGGCGCTCATCCTTCGTCGCGAACAGAATCGTGCGGCCCACCGCCAGCTTCAACGCGTATACCGGTACGTCGCCAGAAAGCTTGGCGACCTGGCTCAACTGCGAGTCGCTCGCGGTGACGTTGCCGAAGCCTTGCAGCAGCTTCGCGAGACCGTTACGGTGGATCGACATCACCCAGTAACCGAGGCGGCCATCCGGCGAGCGCCACAGCAGCACATGCGCGGGTTCGTCGAATACGCGGCGGATCAATTCATCGCGCCAGTCCAGTTGATGTTCGAATGCGAGACGCCGCAGCGCGCCTTCGGTGGACAGCCGCGTGTCGTTCGATTCGTAATAGTCGACGAAGTCCTGAGTCAACACGTCATGCAACAGCGGCACGCGCAAGATGTCGCGCGGCAAACGCGAGAGCGCTTCGCTGTCGATCACCGCGTCCGGGTGGTGAATATCGAGCACGATTTCGCCGGTCTCGCCGGCTTTGCGATGCGCGAATGGACGCCACAGCGCCTGAATGACCACGCCGGCCACGACCAGAAGACCGACTACCAGGATTGCAATCTTTTTACGCGACATCTTCATCTGATTTCTTCTGGTTCGATGCGACGGTATTAACGTGAATGGCCGATGAATTAACTCATCGGGATCATTCTCCGAATGGCAACGATGATAACCGATATTTTTAGCTAAAAACCAGCGGCACTCTCCATTTAACAGTTAGCCATGTTTCAGGAGTTTGACGAAAATATTGAACGGGAGGAATTAAACCATTAGACAACGCATCCAATCGAAGCGGCGGCTTGAGTTAAAACGGCGTACGAGGAGGCGACGACATGCAAAGGAAACGGCGTGCGCACCTGCTGCCTTGAACGGAGCAGACGAAAGCCCGCGAGCGTAGTCCGGACGCGTGTGACATTACGCTGCTTTACCGGATCGGGATGTCTATGCTAAATCCCTGCGATTTAGCATTTGCATAAAAAAACCCGGCTGCGCACCGCGTGCTCACCGGGTTATTTCAGGTATTGTTCTTACTGCTTTTCCGCCAATACTGCGTTAGCCGCGTTATCCGTCATCAAACGAGTGCGAGTGCCTGCTTCATTCTCTGCACGCCGGTTTCGATATCGGCTACGCCCGGCGCCGCAAATGACAAGCGCAGTGCCGCCAGATCGATATTATCTTTATAGAACGCGACGCCCGGCACGAACATGACATTGCGCTCGATACACGCGCGCAGAGTGTCGGACGCATTCTGCCCACCCTTCAATTGCGCCCATACGAACATGCCGCCGGCAGGACGATGAAATACGATTGCGTCACCCAAATGCTCATCGAGCGCATCGCACAGCGTGCGGCATTTCACGGCGTAGGCGTCGACGATCCGCGGCAGATGTCGCTCGAGCGCGCCGCTCGCGAGGTATTCGGCGGCGATCGCCTGGGTCCACGGCGAACTGCACAGGTCAACCGTTTGCTTGGCGACCACGCAACGGCGCAAGATTTCCGCATGCGCGATCATCCAGCCGACCCGCAAACCCGGCGCGACGATTTTCGACAGACTCGAAAAATGCACAACCCAGTCGCGTGAACCGGGCACCTGATCGCTCAACGCGAGCAGCGACGGCAACGCCGCGCCGCTGAAACGCAGGTCGCCGTAGGGATCGTCTTCGACAATCAGAAAATGGTGACGCGCCGCCAGCCTCAACAACGCCATGCGGCGCTCGAGCGACAAGGTCGCGCCGGTCGGATTGGCAAAGGTCGGTACGGTGTAGAGCAGCTTCGGCGGCCGCGCTAATGTGCCCGCTTCGGTGCCCGTTTCGAGCAACGCGGCGAGCGCGGCAACATCGAGCCCGTCCTGATCGACCGGCACGGTCACCACGTCGGCCTCTTGCAGCTTCAGCGCCTGCAAGGTCGCCGGATAGGCGGGCTGTTCGACCAGCACCACGTCGCCCGGTGCAACCATCACGCGCAGCAGCAGATCGAAGCCTTGCTGCGAACCGGTCGTGACGAGCAATTCATGCGGCGTGCAAGGCGTACCGCGCCGTGTCATCAAATGCGCGAGTTGTTCCTTGAGAACAGCGAGACCATCCGTCGGTCCATATTGCAGGCAGAGCGTGGCCTGCTGCGACGCACGCGCCGCGGCCATATCGAGGCCTTCGCGGTCGAACAGATCGCTCGCCGGATAGCCGCCGGCGAACGAAATCATGCCGGGCTGCGCGAGATATTTGAACAGCTCGCGGATCGGCGAACCGGTCGGCGCTTCGAATGCAGGATTGAACGTGAACATGGTGACGGGCCGTTTATCTTGTCGATGGAAGATCGGCGTCGATTGTGGCCAGCGTCCGGGTGGGCGGCAAACGATATCTACGCACTACGTATTGCGTTTTCCGCATCACCTCGAACACACCGGCTAAACCACGTTCTTCTCCACGATCGGCCGGTTTTCAAGTACGCGAGTAAAGCTCAGCGAACCCAGATCGAGCGTCGTGTAGCGGCCGTGCAGAATCAATTCGCTGATGCCGCGACCGGTTGCCGGACCCTGCTGCAAACCGTGCCCGCTAAAGCCATTGGCAAAAATGCAGTTATCGACGTCCGGGTGGTAGCCGATGATCGCGTTCTGATCGAGCACGTTGTATTCGTAGTAGCCGGACCAGCAGTTCTGCACGCGCAGCGCTTCGAATTGCGGCACGCGATGCGCGAGCGCCGGCCAGATCACGTCGTCGAATATCGCGTGATCGACTTCGTCGAGCGGCAAATCGTCGGGATCGTTGTCCGGTGACGGTGACGTACCGCAAATGAACGATGTGCCCTCGGGCCGGAAATACACACCGCTCGGATCGATCAGCAAAGGACAATGTTCGAGCCGCGCGGGCGATTTGACATTGAAAATACTGCGGCGTCGTGCGAACACTGGAAGATCGATGCCGGCCATCTGCGCGACTTTGCGCGACCAGGCGCCCGCGGCATTCACTATGAAGTCGCAGGCGTAGACCTCGCCATTCGCGGTTTCGACTTGTGTCACGTGTTTGCCGTCGCGATGCAGCGCGGTGACGTCAGCGGCAACATAGCGCGCGCCGAGCGCCTGCGCTTTCTTGCGCAGCGCCTGCACGAGGCCGTAACCGTCGAACCAGCCCTCACCGCTTTCGCCAAAAGCACCGGCAATGAGATCTTCGGTATTGAGCCAGGGAAAGCGCGCTTGCAACGCGCCTTTGTCGAGCAAACTAATATCGGCGCCAAGACTCTTTTGCAGCGCGTGATTCTCACGCAGCGTAGTCTCACCAGCGGGCGTGGCGAGAAACAGATAGCCGCCTTCGTACAGATCGATCGACGGTTTCGCGCCGTCGATCTCGAGCCGCTCGCCGATCGAACGCAGAAACTCGATGCCGAACAGCGACATCTGAATGGAAAGCGGGGTAGAGAATTGCTGGCGAATAGATGCCGCCGACAATGCCGACGACGAACGCGCATACGTCGGATCGCGTTCAATCACCGTGACGCTGACCGATGGATCAGTAAGCCGCAGAAAATACGCAATCGAGCTGCCGATCACCCCACCGCCGACGATCACGACTTTGGAACTCACGTCTTACTCCAGGAGTAGCGTGGCCGCTCTGAAACGGCGGGCGGCGCAAACGAATTGCTGAAAAGAGGTTGTGAACAGCGGCGCGTGAATGCGCCGCTGCTTTCTGCTGAATGCTCGACTGCTTTATGGCTATGTTGCGGTACGGCTACTGACCGGATCAGTCGATATTGAAGTCGATGCCCTGAGCGAGCGGCAACGCCGACGAATAGTTGACCGTGTTGGTCGCGCGGCGCATGTAAGCCTTCCACGCATCCGAACCCGACTCACGACCGCCGCCGGTTTCCTTCTCGCCACCGAACGCGCCGCCGATTTCCGCGCCGCTCGGTCCAATGTTCACGTTAGCGATACCGCAGTCGCTACCCGAGTCGGACAGGAAGCGTTCGGCTTCGCGCAGATCGGTCGTGAACACGCACGACGACAAACCGTGAACGGCCGCATTGTTCGCCTCGACCGCATCCGCGAATTCCGAATAGCGCAGCACGTAGAGAATCGGAGCGAAGGTTTCCTTCAGCACCACCGCCGTTTGCGACGGCATTTCGACGATGGCCGGACGCACGTAGTAACCGCCTTCATGGCCCTTTACCTCGACGCGCTCGCCGCCGAACACCTTGCCGCCTTCGGCCGTAGCCTGCTGCAGCGCTTCCTGCATGCGCGCGTACGATTGCTTGTCGATCAGCGGCCCCATCAGCGTGCCCTTTTCGAGCGGATTGCCGATCGGCACCTTGCTGTACAGCTGCTTAAGACGCTCGATGGTCTTGTCGTACACGCTCTCGTGCACGAACAGACGGCGCAGCGACGTGCAACGCTGCCCCGCCGTACCCACTGCCGAGAACAGGATGCCGCGCATCGCGAGCTCGTGATCCGCCGTTTGCGCGACGATACCCGCGTTGTTGCCGCCGAGTTCGAGCAGCGAGCGGCCGAAGCGCTTCGCCACTTCAACGCCGACCGTGCGGCCCATTTCCGTGCTGCCCGTCGCGCTGACGATCGACGCACGCGGATCGGCCACCAGCTTCGCGCCAACATCGCGGCCACCGTTGATCAGCGCGGTCAGGCCGGCCGGCGCGTCGCCGAACTCCTTCAGTGCCTCGCTGAGGATCTGGTTGACGGCAAGCGCGGTCAACGGCGTCTTTTCCGACGGCTTCCAGATCACCGCGTTGCCGCACACCAGCGCCAGCGCCGCATTCCACGACCACACTGCTGCCGGGAAGTTGAACGCCGAGATAACGACGCACGTACCCATGGGATGCCAAGTTTCAGCCATACGATGGCCCGGGCGTTCCGAGGCGATCGTCAGACCGTACAACTGACGCGACAGACCGACCGCGAAGTCGCAGATGTCGATCATTTCCTGCACTTCGCCCAACCCTTCCTGCAGGATCTTGCCGGTTTCGAGCGTGATGATGCTGCCGAGCGCCTGCTTCTTTTCACGCAGACGGTTGCCCAGCAGACGCACCAGCTCGCCGCGGCGCGGCGCCGGGACGTTGCGCCAGGCCGTGTACGCCTCTTTTGCATTGGCGAGGGCCGCGTCGACTTCCGCCACTGTGTTGCTGGCCACACGGCCGATGAGTTCGCCGGTAATCGGCGAATGAACCGCGATGTCGCCGGCTTGCGCCGCGTGGGCGATGCCGAGGTCGGCGAGGATGGTGGAAGCGTTCATGAGAATCCCTTTAATTTCCGATGCGAAACAAGAGTAAGTTCGGAAACTATACACGCGGGATTTTGTGGCGGCAAGGGTATTTGCCCGGAGCGGTGTGCCTGGGCATGCTAGCGGGCTTGCTGGGGTTGATTGAAGGGTACGGGGCCGGCCTGTGCTGGCTGGTTCGCGGGTGACCAGCGGTAGGTTGGCTGTGCATCGGCAGGTGGCGGCTCGTTTCTTATTGGAAATATCCTTGACGCACTCAAAATTACCGGCGTATCCACCAGTTGCCCATCAACCGTCGCCGTTGCCCGTTGTTCGTTGCTCGTCTCAACAGCGGCAATAGCGCGCTCAAGCAGCCCCCGTTGGCTTTGGCTTTGGTTTCTTACTCGAGCGCTGCCATAGCGCGCATGGTCAGATAGCCTTCGTGGTCTTTGGCCCACAGGTCGATGGTCTTGCCGTCGGAAGAAGGTCTGCCGCATACCGTGAACGGCTGGCCCGCGAAAGTGGGCCGCAGCGCCTTGAACGCGAAGCTTTGCAGCGTCGCGTCCGGTTGTTCGCGGCGCACCAGATCGACCAGCAAGGTTGCGATCAGCGGCCCGTGCACGATCAGTCCCGGGTAGCCCTCCACCTCCGTCACATACGGGTAGTCGTAATGGATGCGATGGCCATTAAAGGTCAACGCGGAATAGCGGAACAACATCACAGCGTCCGCATCGACGGTCCGGCGCCACGTTTCGCCCTCCGGCGCAAGCGCCGCTTGCGGCGGCCGGGCGCCCTCTTGCGGCGCATCGCGATAGACGATGTCGTGCTCTTCTTCGAGCTTCAGTTCACCACCGGCTTCAATCGTGTGCTGCACGGTCACGAACACGAGACGGCCCGAACGGCCGGTCTTGTCTTCGATATTGGCGATGGTTGACGTGCGTTTCGCATGCTCGCCGACTTTGAGCGGCGCGTGGAACGTCAGGCGGCCACCGGCCCACATGCGGCGCGGTAGCGGTACCGGCGGCAGAAAGCCGCCGCGCTTCGGATGACCATCCGGACCGGTCTCGGACTGCGGCGCGATCGGCAGAAAGTACAGCCAATGCCAGAGCGGTGGCACCGTATCGCCGCTTTCTTCCCGGTCTAGGGTCGCGGCCATTGCCGTCAGCGGAAAAGCAGTGATGTCATCCTCGGTCACGGCTTCCTTGTAAAGCCAGTCGTCGAGTTTCTCTGGGGAAGCAGACATGGGAAAAGTCTCCGAATGCGCTGATGAGGCTAAAGAGGGTCTTACTATGAACCTTGCGGCAGGTTTCGCGAAGTTAGCATTTTCGAATCGGGCCTTCGCCTTTGCTTAAGACGCCCCCGACGCCTGAGTCGCGGGTTCGAGCGGCGCGGCCTTAACGATACGGGAATTGGAGAGCAAGAGTCGGAGTGCGTGGCCTTACGCGCGTCCTTACACTCAGTCATCGCTCGATGAATCGCCTTACGGAGAATGCTCATGAATACGGTCGCGAAGGACCCGCAGTCGCAGTCGCAGTCGCAGTCGCAGTCGCAGTCGCAGTCGCCGGAGTTGGGACTGGCAATGGAACTGGAGCTGGGGTTCGAGCCCAAACTGAAACACGCGGCAGCACTGGCGCCAGGCTCCGGTACTGTCACCGGCTCGCTTACGCAGCGAGTCGACGCGATCGACTGGTTCGATGTCGAAGAAGAGCTGAATGGCTACGGCTGTGCGATGCTGCGCAATCTGCTCAGTGCGCAGGAATGCGACGCGTTGACCGCACTCTATCCGCGCGACGACCAGTATCGCAGTCGTGTCGTGATGGTGCGGCATGGTTTCGGCCGTGGTGAATACAAGTACTTTGCATATCCGCTGCCGCATCGGGTGGCGGAGTTGCGCGCTGCACTCTATCCACGCCTCGCGCCGGTCGCAAATCGCTGGAACGAGGTGATGAATATCGACGTGCGCTATCCAGCCGCGCACGACGAATTCATCGAGCGTTGTCACGCCGCCGGTCAGTTGCGTCCGACGCCCCTGATACTTCAATACGCCACGGACGACTACAACTGCCTGCATCAGGACCTATACGGCGAGCATGTGTTCCCGCTTCAGGTCGCGATTCTGCTGTCCGCGCCCGGCGAAGATTTCACGGGTGGGGAGTTCGTGATGACGGAGCAGCGTCCGCGGATGCAGTCGCGCACGGAAGTCGTGCCGCTCGGCAAGGGCGACGCGGTGGTGTTTGCGGTTCATCATCGTCCGGTTCAGGGCACGCGCGGCGTGTACCGCGTGAATCTGCGGCACGGCGTGAGCCGCCTGCGGTCGGGTCACCGGCATACGCTCGGGGTGATTTTCCACGACGCGACTTGATTGAGTTCAACACGGCGCGCACCGGTCTCGGGGGGCGCGCCGCTAGGGCACACATCGGTTCCGCGCGGCCTTCATCCTTACCGGTGCAGCCCTGCTGCGCCGCCACAAAAATTCGACAACCGTAATTTTGACCCGGTATCATCCGGGAAAACCCGAACCCATCGGACGCGCTGTGCCACCCTTTGCAGCGCATTCGGCGTGCCTGTTCGAGTGTTATCGCCCGTCGTCGGACGGGGCTTCCAGCCGGTGATCCCGGCACGGCAGCCTCATTCGACGATACGAAGGTGGCGGGCTCGCATGCCCGCCCTGTCGCAATCGGCCAAAAGCCGGTGGCGGCCATTTAGCCTGGACATCATCGATCATGATTGCTGCCGCGTTTTCGCGCGTCGCCGACCGCCTGCTGGTTGCGGACCCGGGACTCGTGCGTCTCCATACCGCGCTGCGCGTCGCGCTTGCCTGCCTGCTAACCGGTATTGCCAGCATCGCGTGGACCGTCTTTCGTCACCAATCGATTATCCTCGCCGCGCCCGGCATCCTCTTTGCGATGGTGGCGCCTTTGTTCGTGCGCGATGCGCGGCGGTCGGCATGGCTCGGCACACTGTTCTGTCTTTATCTCTGCGCCTGCGTGTGCTTTGCCGCAGCGGGCGTACTGAGCCGTTATCCGCTCGCTGGCGATGCGGGCTTCCTGGTCGTGATGTTCGCCGGCATGCTGGTCCAGGCGTGCGGTCCGCGTGCGCTGGGTTGCGCGATGCTGGGCGTGGTGTGTTTCTACCTTGGGCTGTACCTGCATCCCTCGTCCTTGCACCTTGTGCAATCGCTCTTGCTGTCCGCATTCGGCCCAATGATGGTCGCGCTGGTCGGTCGTGTGATCGTGCCGATGCGGGCGGCTGCCAGCTTCCGGCTTGCCATTCATACGGTGACATTGCGCGCATCGCGTGTACTCACTGCGTCGAGCGCGGCGCATCTGTCGGCACTGAACGAAGCCGCGCTCTCGCTTGAAGAACAACTGGCGTTGCTGAATTCGCTCGATACCGAGACGATTCGCGAGCGGATCGTGGAAGTGGAAGTCGCAGCTGGGCAGCATGCGTTTGCTTCGGCGCCTGCACATGGCAGCGCGCAGGCGAGTGCGGACGTGCTGCGTCACGCGATCGTGCGGCTGAAGGAGATCGCGCATCGGGGCAATGCGCGGCGCCACGCTTCGATTTTGTCGGCTCGCGGTGCAGGTTCTCAGTCCGTCGCCCAACGGTTTGCCGATTTGCGTGCAAAGCTCTGCTGGCTGCCCGCCACGCGCGCAACGACCGCAGCTTTTCTCGCGATGCTGATCGGCCACTCGCTGTCTCCTGAGCGCTGGTTCTGGGCGGTCATCACGACGTTCGTGGTGTTTCTCGGTACGCGTTCACGCGCTGACACGGTTTATCGCGGCGCGCAGCGCCTCGCCGGGACGCTGGCGGGCGCGTTAGTCAGCGTGTTACTGGTCGCGCCGCTGCACGACTCGCCCGTGCTGCTCGTGGCTGCGATGGTGCTGTGCGTGTTCGGTTGGGCTTACTACATCCTGAGTGCGTATGCGCCGGGGGTGTTTTTTATTACCGTGCTCGTCGGGCTCGTGTATGGCGAGTTGGGCTTTGCGATGGGACCGCTGGTTGAGTTGCGAATCGAAGAAGTGCTGGTCGGTTGCCTCGTGTCGTTTGCGGTCGCGATTTTGATGATGCCGCTGGCGGCGACTCGGCATGTCGAGGCGAGGCTTGGGGCTGTGCTTGGTGCACTGCGCGAGGTGGTGCGGCTCACAGGCTCCACTGCTCTAGCGTCTGAGACGGCGCCGGCCATGCGCAAGCTCGATCGCGCCTGGCATGATCTGCGGATCGCGTTAAAACCGCTGCAGACGCAGCGAGTGGTGGTGTGGAATCCCGGCGTCGAACTCGCCACCGGTTCGCTACTGTGTTGTTTGCACTGGGCGCGAGTGTTGAGTGATCCTTCGCGGCGCGGCGCGTCGTCGGAAGATGTGGCGCTCAATGCGGCAGATGTCGGCGCTGCGCATGTGGAATCGATTGTGGCGCGGCTCGATTCGTTGATCGTGCGGTTCAACGGTGGCGTAGCGGATTCTGCGCGCGGCGAGTTGGATGAGCGTGTGTCGGTGACTGCTGCCGTTGATATCGATCCGGCAAAGGCACCGGCACTCGTTCAGCTAGATGGCGCCGTCGCACAGTTGTTTGATCGGTTGACGCAGCCGGTTGCCAAAACGCCGAGCGTGTTCAATTGGGCGCTTAGAGGTAGACGCGCGTAGGCGGCGATGGGGTTTTGGTTCTGTTTGCCTACGGCGTTGGGGGGATTGCTGCTGTTGTGAACTTGTCCACAGAAAATGTTCGCAAGGCTGTGGATAACACCCCCACAACAGCGCCAAGCCATTGATACGAATACGTTCCTGCAAGCTGCACTTGTCAGCCTGCATGGCACGGCCAATTACTGTCCCGACGGCCTGTCGATTGGGTGTGGTGTGAAGGTCATGTATTGCTTGATGTCCGGCTGACCCAATGCAATCAGATTGAGCACTCCACCTCCAAACCGACGCGCGAATTCGCCGTCAAGCTTGAAATCGAATTCGTCGAATAGGATCGGCACTGTGAATATTCCTGCCAAGATCGGGGCCGCCTTAGCCGGGTCAACTAGCTGCACATTCAGCCGTTGACTGTCCTGCTCGTAGTTCAGAACGACGGAACGCGGTAGATCAATAGCCCATACATCGCTTGATACAGAGCAATGCTGATTCCCAGCCAGACAAGGAGGGGGGCAACGACTGCATCCAGCATGAACTTCTGTGACGCAACAGGCTCGCCCTTGGGCCAACTGCTCAGCGTCAAAAACATGGCGGAGCCTTCAGTCACGAGGTACAGCAATACGAAAACCCATACCGATGGTGGCTCAGGCGTCTCCATCTCAGGCGGCATGGGTTGATCCCAACGGAATGTCATCGATCCCCCTGTCTGTAATTCAGGTGTCGAGCGTCCAGTCTTTCTGTGACGCAATCAGGGTTGGCTTCGGACTGCAGGCACACAGGCAGAAGTCCCCCTCCAGGGCGGGCTGCCTGCCAACCAGATCATTGTCGGGGCGGGTACCATCCGGCCCGATCCGGCCAATGGAATTACACGCGGGACACTGGACCCTCGCACCGAGGTAACTTAGCTTGCGGTCGTTCCAGCACACGTCATCAAGACCATCGAGCACGGTGCCGCCCGCGCTGGTCCGGTCATACTGGAGAATGTGGGCACGCTCTCCCATATCAGGCTCCCACCCATTCCCATTCGGTCTTGCCCGCGTCGCCCTGAACCTGCGGCATCTGCTGTCCCGCGCGTCGCGTGATGAGGCTGGAAAGACGGTACGTGTAGTTTCCGGCCCAAGAATCGGGCACGGTTCGCTCGATCCAGCGCCCGTTGCGCGGACAGGGGGCGCCAGGCTTGCAGACATGCTCGGTGCCTTCGATGTAATCGGACGAAAATGGTTTGGTGCGTGTTGGGGCACTGGCTTCCCATACCCACTGCACCGGACCATTGATCTCGACACCGTTCGCGGATTCCATCGGCATCCTCACGTTTTCGGTGGTGGCAATGTCCCCGGCCTTGAATGGTTTGACCTGCAGGCTGCGGTAACTTGCGCCGGAAATCTGGCGCACGGCCCGATACAGACCGTCCTCGGCAAATGTCTCACCAGGCTTTACTGTCTGGAACGACATGTCGGCGCGGTGCTTCGCCTCCCATTGCTCGCGCTCCTGCGGCGTAGAAGGGTAGTCGTGGTCGATGGTCACACGCGTTTTGAGTGGATTGAAAATTACGCGTGTCGAAGCCACCCATCTTTCGCCTTCACATTTAATATTCATAAACGCAATACCCGAAAATTCATACTCACCCTTTGAGCCTTTATCGTTCGGGGATGTCTGAAATTGCAAGATCTTTACTTCACCCGGATTCAAATTAACTATACCATCCGGAAAATCGTCCAGATTGACAAGTTTTTGTCGGCCCAACGCAAATTGCCAAGCCCTTGACGATTTATCCAGCACGTTATTGCTGCTTACCTTGGCGATACCGCCCACTCCCAATCGTCCGCCGACAGCTGTTCCAGTCCATTGATCCGGCGTTGTGAAACTTACGCGCCCATTTCCGGAATTGATAAACTTTACCGACACAACATAAACACCATTTTTTACTTCTATTCTGTAAGTAGAGAAATCAAGTTTGACTAATTTTTTCCCTTCTGCATAAGCCTTGTCGGAAAATTTAGATGTAATCGGATATAATTTTTCCTGCAGGTTTTGTGGGATCAAATGTAGAGAACCTGTCTTGATAACGAGTTCCCCAGCGTCAAGACAAGCCACTGAAAAAGTAGCTGATGAATCAGACAATTCAGGGCCGCCTTTTTGAATATCCTTTTCACACAAAATCTCCCCGGCAGCTTTCACTTCCGCTAGGTCGGCATTCTGCAAGTCAAGCTCAAATGCGCCCACCCCAGCCTGTGTCTCACTACCTTCGGTATCACCCGTTGCGAAATAGAACCTGCGTTCACCATCAAAACTTATTTCCCTTGGTCCATTTTGTAATCCGCCCCCCCAAGACAACGCGAATTGACCTGCGCGAGCAGTTGAAGTCTCTACAGTATTAGCCATGACTTGTGTACCCCCCAAAATCAAATTTAACAGCGGCACCAACATCGTCCAGAATAGGTAGCGTGCTCTGGTTCTTATCGTCCATCGTGCCCGTCGCTGCACTAAATCACGTGCTGCTGGCAACTCCGATTCTCCATTCTTGATTCTCCATTCTTTATTGGTATAGTCACGGAACCATTGCCGGATGTATTCGAGATAGTAAGGTTGCACGGCTGCCGCAGCATGATTGCATCCGTATCCCATGAGATTTGGCTGCGATTCAATTTGCCACGTAACATTTTTAGTTGCATTTTCGTCACCTAAATCAAAATTAAGTGTCTCGTCACTCCTCACGTATTGTTTATGGACGAATCCTCCGTCACTCCAATATTCATCAGGAAAAGCGAACAAATGCCCAGTTTCGTGCGCCTTCACCTGCCAAGTTACGTCGCCGGGCATTCCAGATAAATCAATTTCGGTATCCGTTTCTGGCCAATGCATAGAATCCGCTCGTTTAGTTTCACGAAATATGTCGATAGTCACATTTGCCTTGAGAGTCGCGGCGTCTGCCGGACTAACCACGTGAACATCGGCGCAGAATTTGACCGAGACACGACAACCGCAGGAAGCCCCTTTTTGGCATCCATCAAGTATCAATTTATAGCCCCCCTGATTTAGGGTACTTTCAATCTGATTCTTATATGTCGAAGAATCAACTTCATTTACACTCCGATCAATTAACATCAACCCCTGTTGAGCAAATGTTTTTCCGGAGTTGGCGCCATTTTGACTGCTGTGGTATTTCACTTCAACATAATTGTTTTGCGCGTCACGCAAAGGCTGTTGCGTTGCCGGATCCCTCTTCACAAGCAATCTCGGCACTAAAGCGATCATTACCTTCGCGGTCAATGTTTTGTTATTCGAATCGTAAATGAACTGACATTCCGTAGTACCATTTCCCGCACATTCCACTGCCCCTCCATTAGCATCGGCAATCGGCGCCGATCTATCCAAAACATATTTGTGATATGTCGGCGTCTCCCGATTCAGAATGGCTTTTTTATTAAAGTCGTCCAGTTTCCAGTTGCATGACGCAGGTTGCTTCAGTATGACCGGATCCGGATATTCAATGGGGTTTCTCCCCACGTTCCCTTTTGGGCTGTTGTCTGGATCGTTTATTTTTAATGGGCCTCGTCGTGAGAAGAAGTCACCCAACGGAGACGGTGCAACTGGGCCTGTATTGCCCATTCTTTCCGGCTGCGCCGAGTCCGACTGAAGCGCCGATGGAGCCAAGGCTCCTGTACTGGCCACGTCCTCCAACTGCGGCGTGTCTGGCGCCGGGGCAGGCGCGGTCAGCTCCATGAACTTCGGATTGGTGCGCCATACCTCGCAGTCCGTCGTGAACGGCACGAACTTCGGTGCGAAAGCCGTACCGCCCAGGTCCATCTGTGCAGGACCCGCCATCTTCAGGCTGCTTGTTCTGAACAGGATGCCGCCGCGTGTGCCCGCTTCGATCTTGTCAGGCGTCATGCGGAAATACGAGCCACCTACATTCAGTACGATTTCCTTCGGGGACTTCACATGCACCACGCCGTCAACGGTCTCGATGGTCATGTCCTCCTGGGCGGCGAGCTGCATGGGGCCGCGCTGGGCCTGCATGACGACCGCGCCAGCCGAAGCGACGAGCTTCATGCCCGCCTGCGTGAAAAGCGAAATGACGCCCCGTGCCGCAGCGGTAAGCTGCTTCAGTGTGCTGACGTGGACACCCTTCTTCGCCGTCGCGATGATAGAGCCATCGGCGGCGAGCTGTACGCCATCACCTGACACGATGCCAACCGGGCCGGGTGCAGTGACAAGCGCACCGGGCTGGCTGAGTTCGTTCAGAGAGTCGTTAATCGCTCTCTGTGCGCTGGTGTCCGCTGGCGACGCCTTCGACGCTTCGGCGGATTGCGCCAGCGATTCAGCAAGCGCCAGCATTTCCTTGAGCTGCGCAGCCGTTTCCTGCATGTCGATCTGATGCCCGCCACCACCCGGACGGTTATAAGCCGTCATCATCGCGCCCGCGCCACCGCGCATAACCGATGTTCCGTCGGTGCGAAGCTCGGCACCGTTACCGCGCTCGTTCTGGTCGCGATCAACCGAATGCCCAAGGTTCAGTTGTGACTTTCCCTGTTCCGTCGCAACCTTGATGTGCTCGCGGCCTGCGCGGTCCTCTAACTGGAACGTGTTGTTCGAGCGCGTGCGCAGCGTGTTGCGCGTGCCCCACGGGTAGGTTGAATTGATCGGGTCGGTATCCTGCGCCGTGTGCAGTACCTGACTGATGAAGGGAAGGTCCGGGCAGCCCCACAGGAAACCCACGGTCACGATCGTCCCTTCGACCAGACCGAAATGGAAACCGGTCTGTCCCGCGCCCGCGAACGGCTTCGCCAGTCGCATCGGGCAGCTTTCCAGTCCAGGTTTGCGCTTGTCCTGATCCGCGTGGATGTGCACGATATAGGAGCCCTGCGCGTCCAGATACGGGTCCTTGTACCCGCCCGGCGAGGCAATGGTGCCCGTAATGACCCCCTCGATCCTGGGCCACGTATGTTCCAGCAGAGGCAGCCGGTACAGCCGGTCGGACGGAATCGCGGTGAACTCGACACGGTAAGGCTGCTTGCGCGATGCGCTGCATTTAACCCGTACAGCAACCAGCCCGTACTCGGCGTCGGGCAGTTTCCGGTTCGAGAACTTGAGGATGCAACTGGCCGCGAGGTCCAGCATGTTGCCGGCGCCGCGATACACCGCCTGCGCTGCTACGACCGCCTCGCGCCGCAGCAGCGCTTCTGCCTTCGCCTCATCCTCGCTCAGGTCCGGCGTGCCCCACGTATAAGCCTCGCCATAGGTGGTACGGTCCTCAGTGATCCGGCTGGCCGCTTCGATCGGTTCGGATACCGGACGCTCAGTGCTGAACGTGCGCACCTTGTAGCTCGTCGGCAAGGTCGTCGCGTCCATTTCAAGCGAATCGACCGATTCCGCCCCTGAGCTTTCCAGGCCGCTGTACTGGCGATACGGCACGGTCAGGTCCGGGTCGCGGCGGTAGTGCGTGAAGTCGTCACCAAACCGCACGTTTTCGCAGTGCTTGCCCTGCTCGCAGACAAACCAGATACCAGAGCGGCGGCATAGCCGCGTGATGAAGGTCAGGTCGTCTTCCTGCCACTGCATCACGAATGCGCGCCGACCATATTGACGGTACAGGTTGAACTCGAAGCTTCCGTGGATCCTGTCGAAGCCGTGTTCGCGCAGGATCTGCTCGATGATCTCCGGAAAACTCTTTTCAAGAAAGAACCGGCACCTGGGCGTGTTGCGCAGCAGGGCCAGGCGCGACTCCAGCAACACCTCATAGGTGGTTTCGTCCCGGCTGCTGCTCCGCTGGCTGAAGCCCGTGATCACCCCCTGCACACGCCGTTCGGGTTCCGGCTTGAGCGTCATGAGCGGGTTGAATGGCGGCTGGATCACGAACGCCGCTGGCTTGTTCAGGTAGTCGCTGCGTGAGAGGTCCGGCCGCGGATGCGTGAACCGGATCTGATACCGGGTGGGCTCCCCGATGGTCCGCTCTCCCTCAAAGGCAAAGATATCGGCCAACTCGGCACTGCTGGCCTGTGGCATGTCGAGACGGTAGTGTCGGTGCGCAGAACCCGTTTTTTGACTCACACCCCCTCCTGTTAGAGATTCACGGGATACCCCGGCAAAAACTCTAGTGGACTTTGGGACCGAATCAAATAGGACAGTCTCAGAATGATGTCATTTTTTTTCAACGCAATTCATTTAGTATTGCAAACTGTTAAAGAGATAACTGAATCGCATACTTTTGCGGCGTCGCCGTGGAAGGCACTCAAGAATATGCCGCTATCCGCAGGTACGCTCTAGTTGACAAATAAGGTTTCCAGATAATTTACGAATGAACGGATAGAAGTCTGTCAGACAGATTGTGTGTTGCATAAGACATACATCACATGGTTTGTTTTACGCCCACTTTCCGACTGTTTCCTGCCTATTTCCAGTGCAACGCAGCGGATGGGGAAACGTGGAGGGAATGCGAAAAAACGGCCTGCCTGACTTCATTCCTGATGCCCCACGCGTCCGCAAACCCCGGTCCACAAAGGACCTTACGGAACCTCGCAAGTTATCAACAGAATCTGTTCGCAAGGCTGTGGATAACATCCCCACAACAACGCCAACTGCTTGATCCACTTAACTTCCTAAGCGCTGCACGCTGCGCGCCGAAAGACGACTCCCCTCACCCCGCAGCGATCTCAAACCACGCGTCATGCGTGCGATCACGATCAAGTACCCGCGACTCCGCGTGACCGTCGGCGCGCAGCACCACATCAAACACCGCGTCCCCACGCGTGGCGAGTTGCTGGCGCAACGCCGCGCCTTCGGTGGTGACGCTCGCGGCATCGGCATGCACGGGGCTCAACAACACGACGGACGCATCGCCGATCGACACCATCGCCGACACGGCCCCCAGCCCCGGCAACGCCACTGCCCGCGTCTCCCGCTCACTCACACCGAGCAACGCCCGATACCGCTGCACACTCGCCGTCAGATCCTCCACAGCAACCGTCAAACTCGCTACCCCTCGCACGCCGTTCGCATGCTCACGCACCGCGCCTTCAGCCACACACAGATCACGCGGCGTGATATCCCCGCACAGGAATGGCAAGTCACTGGTCTGCGGCCGGCCGGTCTGCCACTCGAGCCGCGCGCCGTCCGGACGCACACGCCCACCCGCCTGCGGACCGTCGTATTTCAATCCGCGTCCATGCGCAGCGTCGATCACGGCGCCCACGCTCGACGGCAACAACGCGTAATCGACAAAGCCATCGCCGTGACGCTGCCCCACGTCCCACCAACGACGCTGCGGCGCCGCCTGCAAGAAAGCAATTAGCTCGATGTAACTTCCGTCGGCGAAACCGATCAGCGCGTTGTGCGTCACGCCATCGGCATGAATGCCGCCTTGTTGCACGGTGAAACCGAGCGCAGTGAAATCTTCAATGGTCTGCGTTAGGTCGTGGACGCGAATCACGATGTGATCAAGTAAAAGGCCCATGGAGAAAATGTCGTGAATGAACGGATCGTTCGACGGACGGTAGGATGCCTATTTCTGCGCAACCGTCGCTTTGCTCTCAAGCCACGCCCACTTGTCGTTCTTCACCACCACGTTGATGTTTTTCACACCGATCACACGACGCGTCGCCGGATCAAAATTAGCCTTGCCGAACACCACACTCGGAATGTTATGCAGCTTCGGCAGCGCATCGCGCACCGCTTTGCGGTCGGGGTCACCGGCGCGCAGCGCGTAGGCGGCGATGATGACGGCGTCGTACGCATAGGCGTTGAACGCGTCCGGCTCGCGGTGGTATTTCGCTTCGAAGCGTTTGACGAAGCTTTGCACCTCAGGTCCGGACTCGCCGGGGGAAAAAGCTGGTGTTCGTCGCCACGCCGTTGACTGCCGCACCGCCGAGTTCGATCAGGATGCGCGGGTCGTTGACGAATTTCTGCGCAATCGTGATGGATTGGCGCGGGTCGCTCTGACTGTCCTCGAAGACGTAGTTCAGCGGGCGGCCGTTGATGCCGTCGTGGCTGTTGATCTCATCCAACGCGAGATCGAAGCCAGCCTTCCATTGCGCGCCGTACTGGGCATTCTGGCCGGTCAACGGGCCGCTGACGCCTATCAGGACCGGATCGCCCGAAGGTGGCGCCGCTATGGCCGTTGTTGTCGTCGTTATTGCCGATGCGGCGAGCAGCAGAAGTGCCGTGAAGTGAGTGGCCCAGGATGGGCGTAGGCTTGATGTGATCGACATGGCTCCAGACTCGGTTTGCTTGAGATTGGAGTGAGTGTCGGATCTGCCCCGGCTTCGGGCAACCAAGCGATTCGCATATCGTTATGCTGCCGGGGAACTTGTCCACAGAAAATGTTCGCAAGCCTGTGGATAACATTCTGGCAAGCGCGCCAAGTACTTGATGTATCTGGCTTCTCTCGCACTGCACGTCGGCGTGACCGCAGACGCGGTCACGCCTCTCGCATCAAAGGTAAGCAGACTTCGCCACGCTGCGGTTCGCGGGAGCCAGCAGTTTGCTCCGCTCAACCATGGCGCCGAACAGCAGCCCAATGGTCGTCCACATAATCACCTGCATCCCGATCGCCGCGACGCGGAACTTCCACAACAGCACCGCCGGGAAGGCTGCCGGCACTTCGTTGATCGTCGGCATCGACAACTGCACGGCAGCAATGATCACGACAAACACCACACCGGCGACGATCGAGCCATTCCACGCGCCCAGCTTCAGCGCCGCGCGGCGTCGCACCTTCAGCGAGAACACCATCGCGGCCAGCGAGATCGCGATCATCAGGAAGAACAAGCCGGTCCGCATCCCGATCGTGTCAGGATCGCCCACCGAGGGTGGATTCGCCGGATATTTGATGTTCGGAACGATCACCAGCGCAATAAACGCGCCAAGCGCCAGCCATGCGGACAACGCGCGCGCACTCAATGCGCCGACGCGGCCGTACGCATACGCGAACACCAGCGAGAACAGCCCACCGAACGCTGCGCCATACGTCACCACGCCCGTCAACAATCCCAGACCCGCTTGCGTGCCGCGGCTCACCAGTTCGGGTTCAGGCGCGTCGCCTTTGGCGGCCTCGGCCTTTTCCTCGAAGGAAATCGCCTGATCGACCTGCGGTTCGCCCACCAATCTGGCGAAGCCGAACGTGAGCAATCCCGCGGCGATGCCAGCAAGCATCCCGCGTACCAACAATTTACCAACCATGTTCGACTCCGTTAGTGGCAGGGAAAGCCGAGCAGATGGCGGCCGTCGTGCACGAATTCATGCACATACATGCCAGGCACCAGCGAGGTGGCACCCTGTTCCGCACCAACGAAATACAGCGCGAGCAACAGCAACAAGCCGCCGAACACGACCCAAGGCAGCAGTTCACGCAGTGGAATCGGCGTGGGTTGGGCAACGGGCTGCGTCGCGGAATCGAAAGCAGCGTTGGACATAATGGACATCTCCTGGGGGTAACGCGCCCCGATAGTCGATTGAAGAGGGATGATGCGAAGCTCAGGTCTGGCTTTCGGCTCGTGAATGCCGATTACAGTGGCGCGACCGCGCCGGGCTCTCACCGGCTTCCGTGCTTCGCAGTGCCGCTATTCTACGCGCTAAACTTTGCCTCCCGGCAACGCAAAGCATGCGTCCCGCTTTAGTCTGGCCTCTATGGAAATGAACTGAATGGACACACGGCTGTTACTGATCAGCCACGCATCGACCGCGGCGATGCGCGCGGCCCGCTTCCCCGCCAACGATCCGCTCGACGCACGCGGCCTCGCCGAAGCAGACGCCGCGCGTGCGCGTCTGTCGATTCCGGACGACATGGCGGTTTTCGTTAGCCCTGCCGTTTGCGCGCGTGATACGGCGTCGGCCTTGGGCCTCGCTGCAACAGTCCACGAGGGACTGGCGGATATGGACTACGGTCGATGGCATGGCCTCCGTCTCGCGGATCTCGCCGTCGAAGCGCCGCAAGACCTCGCCGCATGGACGCACGATCCCGACGCTGCCGCGCACGGCGGCGAGTCCTTCAGTCAACTCGTGAAGCGGGCAGGTCAATGGCTCGATGCGCTAGACGATACGTTGAGCAAGGGAGCGACCCGCGCAAGGGACAGTGTGTCAAGCGATGGAACAAACGAGGCAAAAAACCGTGCGTTAAGCGCAGGAACAAGCAGCGCGCCGCGCAATATGCAACATGTCGTCGCCGTCACACACGCGCCGGTAATCCGGGCCGCCATTGTTCACGCGCTCGGGGCGTCGCCGGACGTGTTTTCGCGCATCGAGATCGCGCCGCTCGCCATAGTCGAGTTGCGACGTTCGCGACGTGGCTGGACATGGTGGCCGGCGTCACAGTAACAGCGGCCGCGATGCCTGCCACGCGCGGACCGGACCCTGCATCGAGATGGTCAGCAGCGAGAGCGCATTGCGCCGCACCATCACACTGATTCAAGCTCGCCCCGCTCATTGCTCGCATCCTTGGGTGTCGAACATCGCCGACAGTGCGCAGACCGACGTCAGCATGCGCGCGCCATCGTGGCCCACACCCGGCACGATATGAAAACTCTGTTTCAGGCCTTCCGTATGACGCGCCTGGATGTACCGGTAATACGCTTCTGCACGCGCGACGCGCTGCGGACCTTGCGCTTCGGCGGCACAGGTTTTATCGAGCGCGCTTTGCTGCGGATCGTCGTCCGCGCCGCCGACCAGATAGTCGATCCGGCGCGACGCATAAGTCGCTTCGAGTTGCGCGGGCGAGCGGTCGTCAAGGTATGGCGGCCGATTGTCCATGCCGTATTTCCATTGATTGAAGCCGGCGCATTGCGCGGCATCGAACGGCGCTGCTACACCTTGCGCATTCGGCCGTTGTGCATCGAAATACGCATACGTCGACGGGCTCGCCACCAAGTAGCGCACATCAATACCTTCATTGGTCAGCACGTCGATGTTGCGCGCCGCCACAGCGTAACGCTGCACGACCTGTCCACCACCCGAATGCCCTGCGAACACAACGTGCCGCAGATTCGGAAACAGCTTGCGATCCGCGAGGCGCGTAACGATCGTGTCCAGCACCTCGTATGAACTGATGGGCAGCGGTGCCCGCGCCGCCTCGCCGCCCATCCACGCGTCGCCCGTCCAGCGCAACAGATCGGCCGGCTCGTCGTGCACGCGCGTGTCGAGCGTGGCGAGGAATTGCGGCGCGATCAGCAGCGTGCTGTCCGCATCCACGTGAGCGGCGTCGCGTGCATTCTGTGCGGTGCGGAAGTACACGTCCGCGTTGCGCAATTTGCCGTGAATCACGATCACCGCACGCGTCACTTGCGGTTGCGCGACGTTCCAATCCTTCGACAGATATAGCGGAAATTCAGCTTGGCCCTCAGGCGTGTCGATCGCGAACCGTGCATCCGAGATCACGGCCACCGGTTTCAAATGGGACTCGTAGGGATGCACCGCGAATGCCGGTTGCGCAAGCAAGGCGAGCATGGCGGCGCCGGCTGCCGCGCCCCCCATCGCCAGACGTCGTGAAAGATTGAATGACATGCAGCTTGCTTCCGATCAAAGTGCACTGCGCACTGTCTTGAACGCGGCGCATCGTCAAACCCGTCGTTGAAAAGCTCAAAAACTCAGAACCGGTGGCGAACGCCAAGCGTCACGCCGCGTTCAACACCGATGTTGTCACATTGCGGCGGCAGCCTGTCGCAGAGCACGTCTCCACAAAAACCCCAATTCAATAGTTTGCTAACGAATATTTAGGCCATACAATATCGGCCATGTCGAATCTCGATGTCTTGCGCCGCACCGTCAGCAGCACCCTGGTCGTCGCTGCCAGAAAATGGCGGCGCACGAGCCATGGCGTGCTCGCGGCCTTTAACGTTTCCGAAGCGTGCGCCACGCCGCTACTGACCGCCAGCCGGCTCGGTGAAGCGGTGCGGCAGGTCACGCTGGCCGATCACATCGGTATTGAAGGGCCCTCGCTCGTGCGGCTGCTCGATCAACTGTGCGCGGCCGGCCTGATGCGCCGCGACGAAGATCCGGAAGACCGGCGCGCCAAGACCGTGGTACTCACCGATGAAGGCCGCGCAGTCACCGCGAAAATGGAAGAAGAGCTCAATACGTTGCGGGCACAAGCTTTGAAAGGCATCTCGCGCAGCGATCTCGAAGCAACCTTGCGGGTGCTGGCCGCCTTCACGGCCGACGCAGCGGCGCCGCGCAACGCCGGCGATCCCGAGTAACGGTTTATGGTCTATCCCTCCATCCGCGACTGGCTGTTCTCTGTCAAGACGTTTGCCGCGGCGATGATCGCGCTCTACATCGGTCTCTCGCTCGAGTTGCCGCGACCGTACTGGGCGATGGCCACCGTCTACATCGTGTCGAATCCGTTTGTCGGCGCGACCCGCTCCAAGGCGCTTTATCGTGCGCTCGGCACCGCGCTCGGCGCGTCGGCCGCGGTACTGTTAGTGCCGCCGTTCGTCGAATCGCCGTATCTGTTCAGCGTGGTCGTCGCGTTGTGGATCGGCACGCTGCTGTATCTGGCGGTAGCTGACCGCACCGCGCGCAGCTACGTGTTCATGCTGGCGGCCTACACCATGCCGATCATCGCCCTGCCTTCGGTGACGAATCCAGGCGGCGTGTTCGATCTGGCGATCAGCCGCACCGAAGAGATCACGCTCGGCATCGTGTGCGCGAGCATCGTCGGCAGTTCGCTGTTTCCTAGCCGGCTCGCACCTACCATCATCGAGCGGACCGATGCGTGGTTTCGCGACGCCGCGTTCTATGCAACCGAGACGCTGTCCGGGCGCATTGCGGGCTCGGAGATCTCAGGGGCTCGCCAGCGGATCGCGGCCACGATCAACGGGCTGGAACTGCTGCTGAGCCAGCTTGCCTACGACCACACCCGGCCAGACATCCTGGCACGTGCTCACGAGATGCGCGGGCGCATGCAGTTGCTGCTGCCGATAATGTCGGCGCTGGCCGATCCGCTGATCGCCCTCTACAACAGCGGCCGGCAGACATGGCCAGAGGGTCTCGAAGCGTTGCTCAACGACGTCATCAAGTGGTTCAATGCGCCGCTTCCCGCAATCAGCGGAGGCTATCACCCCGACCCAGCAGCCAACGCGTTGCGCGAGCGCATCGCCGCGATGCAGCCGCCGCCGGCCGCGATGGCGACCTGGGACGGCGCGCTGCTTTCGAACGCGCTCTGGCGCACGAAACAGGTGATCGACCTGTGGCAGGACTGCCGCTCGCTGCGCATCATCATCACGCGCGAGGAAGGCTCGTGGCGGCCACGTTTTCGCCATTGGCGGCTGGGCGGCACCGAGCAGTTCTTCGACCGCGGCATCATGCTGTTTTCGACGGTTTCCGCCGGCGCCGCGGTCGTCATTGCGTGCAGTCTGTGGATCAGCTCAGGCTGGGCGGACGGCGCCAACGCAGTGACGCTGGCGGCGGTCGCCTGCTGCTTCTTCGCTGCGCTCGACGAACCCGCGCCCATGGTGTTCAAGTTCTTCGTCGCCACGGCGATCAGCGTGGTGGCAGCCGGCATCTATCTGTTCGCCGTGCTGCCCCAAGTGCACGATTTCCCGATGCTGGTCATCCTGTTCGCCGCACCGTTCATTCTCGTCGGCACGCTGATCCCGCGTCCGCAGTTCAACATGGTGACAGTGCTCGTGGCCGTCAATACCGCCACCTTCATCAGCATTCAGGACGCCTACTCGGCCGACTTCCTGATCTTCCTGAACAGCAATCTCGCGGGCCTCGCAGGCTTGCTGTACGCCTATCTGTGGACCCGCGCGACGCGGCCGTTCGGCGCTGAACTCGCGGCCTCGCGGCTGTTGCGCTCGAGCTGGGCCGACGTGGTGCTGACTGCATCCACACGAACAATCGAAGACCCGCGCAATCTCGCCGCACGCATGCTCGACCGCCTGATGCAGTTGATTCCGCGCCTTGCCGCTACAGACGACCATCGCCATCCGTCGATCGAAAGCTTCCGCGATCTGCGCATCGCCTTCAACGCGCTCGATCTGCGCCGCCTGACACACAAGCTCGGTGGCGAAGCGCCGTCCGCGATCGATCATGTCCTCGAAGACGTGCGCCAATACTTCGAAACGTGCATCGACCAGCGCGCGCGCCAACCGGTGCCCGAGAGTCTGATGTCGTCGATCGACGCAGCCGTGGCGCGCGTCACGGCACAAGGGCTCGCCAATGCCGGCGCGCCGAGCGCGACTTCGCAAACCTCGGCGCGCCATTTGCGCGACGCGTTGCACGCGCTGGTCGGCTTGCGTCTTTCGCTGTTTCCGGCCACGCTAATCACACCCACGCCGCCCGAACCGGAGGCTGCAGCCTGATGCGCCCGTCCTGCAACCCTATCCACCCCTTTGCCCGTTCCCGCGATGATCGGTGAAATCGATATCTTCGGCGTGTTCGTGCCAGCCGTGCTCGTGCTGATGTTGATCGCCTATCTGATCAACCTGGCCATCCGCACGGTGTTCGAACGCGTCGGCTTTTACCGCTTCGTCTGGCACCGCTCCATCTTCGATCTCGGCATCTATGTGCTGGTGCTGGGCCTTGTCGTCGTCGTTTCGCACAGACTAATAACGTGAAAAAAACCTGGTTCTCCGTCGGTCAAATTCTGCTGACCCTGATCGTTGTCGTGGTTGCAGCCTTCGTGCTGTGGAAACTGGTCGCCTATTACATGTTCGCACCGTGGACTCGCGACGGTCACGTGCGCGCCGACGTGATCCAGGTCGCGCCGGATATCTCGGGGCTGATTTCATCGGTCGAGGTGAACGACAACCAGCAGGTCAAGCAAGGCCAGGTGCTGTTCGTGATCGATCAGGCCCGCTATGCGCTCGCACTGCGCCAGGCGCAGGCCACTGCGCAGCAACGCCGCGCCACCCTCGATCAGGCGCGCCGCGAAGACGCGCGTAACCGCCAGCTCGGCAACCTCGTCGCGGCGGAAGTCTCCGAAGAAAGCCGCTCGCATGTCGAAACGGCGGAAGCCGCGCTCGCCGATGCGAATGTCGCGATCGATACGGCCAAGCTCAATCTGCAACGCACCACGATCGTGAGTCCGGTCGACGGTTATCTGAACGACCGCGCGCCGCGTACCGGCGAGTTCGTCTCCGCGGGCCGGGCCGTGCTGGCAGTGGTGGATATGCATTCGTTCCGCGTCGACGGTTATTTCGAAGAAACCAAGATGCGTGGCATCGACATCGGCCAGCAGGTCGATATCCAGGTGATGGGCGAGCCCAAGGTGCTGCGCGGTCACGTGCAAAGCATCGTCGCGGGGATTGAAGATCGCGACCGCACACAAGGGTCTAATCTGCTGCCGAATGTGAACCCGGCGTTCAGTTGGGTGCGCCTCGCGCAACGAATTCCAGTGCGCGTTGCACTCGACGAAGTCCCCGCCGATTTCCGCATGATCGCCGGACGCACGGCGACGGTGTCAGTGCGCGATCTGTCGCCGAACGGCAAGAAGCATCCGGCTGCGGGCGCTTCGGGTACGGTGGATGCATCGGCGGCTCCGGCTATGTCTTCGGCTGCGTCCGCTGCCCCCGCTGCTTCCACTACGCAGCCGACATCTGCTGCCGTCATTTCGGGCGCGTCGCAATGAAGATGTCGCGTGCCCTGCCCTTATTGTCGCTGCTGCCGCTTTTGCCGTTAGCCGTCGCGCTCAACGGCTGCATGAACGTCGGCCCCAATTACTCGTTGCCGAAGCAGGCGCTAGTCAACGCCCCGCTCGCCAATGCGCCGATCGAAGGCGCCGATGCCAAGCTGACCACGCGGCAGAACGTGCCTGCGGTCTGGTGGAAGCTCTACGACGATCCGGTGCTGAACAGCCTCGTCGACGAAGCGCTCCAATCGAATACCGACTTGCGCGTCGCAGCGGCGAACCTCGCGCGTTCGCGTGAAGCGTTGGGCGTCGCGCAGGCGCAGGGCGGTTTCTCCGGCAAGAGTTCAGTGCTGCTCGAACGCGCGCAGGAATCAGCCGAGCAGTATCTGCTTACCCAGAAGCTGCCGGTCGTCAATGAAGGCGACATCGGTATCAGCATCTCGTACGAAATCGATCTGTTCGGCAAGCTGCGGCGTGGCGTCGAAGCGGCGTCGGCGGACACGGAATCCGTGCAGGCGGCCGGCGATCTCGCGCGGATCACAGTGGTTGCGGATGTGGTGCGCTCTTACGTCGAGCAATGCTCGGCCGCCGAGGAGCTCAGGATCGCGCAGCAGTCGCTGGCATTGCAGAAGGAGCGCGTGGACGTGTCGCGCCGGCTGCGCGACGCGGGCCGCGGCAATCAGACCGAGGTGACGCGCGGCCAGACCCAGGTCGATACCTTGGCGGCGGATATTCCGCGTTACACGGCGCGTCGCCAGATTGCGCAATACCGGCTCGCGGCGCTGCTCGCACGCGCGCCGTCCGATTTGCCGCCGGCGGTACTGGCCTGCAGCAAGCTGCCGCAGATCCGTCAGCCGATTCCGGTCGGCGACGGCGCCGCGCTGCTCAAACGCCGCCCGGACGTGCGCGAGGCCGAACGTCAGCTGGCGGCGTCGACGGCACGCATCGGCGTCGCAACGGGCGCGTTGTATCCGACTGTGAGTATCGGGGCATCGACAGGTTTGACGGGGATTCTGGAAGACCTCGGCACGTCACCGACGGCGCGCTGGGCCTTCGGTCCGCTGATCAGCTGGACCTTCCCAACGAATGGCGCACGAGGCCGTGTGCGCGAAGCGGAAGCGTCGAGCTACGTCGCATTGGCGAAGTTCGACGGCGTGGTGCTGACCGCGTTGCGCGAAACTGAAACCAGCCTCGCGACTTATGCGTCCGACTACGCCCGCGCCGACGCTTTGCGTGCCGCGCTGAAGTCGGCCACCGAGTCGGCGGATGAAACGCATCGCTTGTATCGCGCCGGACGCGAGTCGTTTATTTCTGATCTGGATGCGACGCGCACGCTGACGTCGACGAAGTCTCAGGTGGCAGCCGCGGAAGGTCAGGTGGCGATCGATCAGGTCAACCTGTTCCTCGCGCTCGGCGGTGGGTGGGAGACCGATGCGCAGACGGCGGTTGGGGCGGCGGTGTCTAACGCTGCAACTCCCGCTGCTGCGGCGCCGGTCAAGCCCGTCCCCACGGCGGCCACAAAAGCGCCCTGATTGACGCCGCCATCAACGCTTCCAAGAGCCAGGCTAGCCCAGCAGCACCGCGATAGCCGGTCCCAAAGTTTATTTTTGGAAAGCTTTCTTTTACCTTTCAATTGCGATTAAATACGAGCCTTCAACTACACACGTTACGGGGCACGTATGTCGAACTTCATGCAAGGCGCAGCCACGTTGGGCGGCTGCATTGGCGTTTTCACGGTAGTGGTTGCGGTCGTCGAGATGTTGGCGAATTGAGCTTGAGTGGCTCGCGCGGGTCTACGCGTACGCATGCTCGCGCATGCGGCTCTGGCGGCCCTAAGCGGGCCGCCGCTTCCCAGCCGCCTGGTGAATCGCGGCCCGCACCCTCGGATACGTGCCGCAACGGCACACGATGTTGGACATCGCCGCGTCGATGTCCGCATCGGTGGGATTAGGCTTCTGCTTGAGTAACGCGCAGGCGGCCATTAACTGCGCGCTTTGGCAATAGCCGCACTGCACCACGTCGAGATCGATCCACGCCGCTTTTAGCGCCTGCGCTTCGGCGCCTTGCACGCCTTCGATGGTCGTGATCTTCTGCGAGTGCAAGCTCGACATGGGCGTCTGGCAGGCAAGGCTCGCCTTGCCGTCCAGATGGATCGTGCACGCGCCGCAAATGCCCACGCCGCAGCCGAACTTGGTGCCGGTCATGCCGAGGTCGCAGCGCAGCACCCACAAAAGCGGCATATCCGGTTCGGCTTGCACGGCCACCGCCCGGCCGTTGATGTTCAGCGATCCCATGCTTGTCTCCCTCAATCCGGTGCGTTTCACGCGAGCCTCAGCGGCAACGCGCGCAAGCGCTGGCCGGTCAGCGCGAATACCGCGTTGGCCACCGCCGGCGCGATCGGCGGCACGCCCAGTTCGCCGACGCCCTGCGGATGCATCTGGCTCGGCATGATGTCGGTTTCGATCACCGGACAATCGTTCATCCGCACGACCGGGAAATCGACGAAGTTCTTCTGCTTCACCTGCCCGCCGTCGATGATGATTTCGTCCTGCAACGCAGTCGACAGGCCGAACACAATGCCGCTCTCCATCTGCTGACGAATCAGGTTTGGATTCACCGGCAGTCCGCAGTCGATCACGCAGACCACCCGATGCACGCGAATCTGCTTGTTGGGGCCGACCGATACCTCTGCCACCTGTGCGACGACACTGCCGAACGCTTCATGCAGCGCGACGCCACGTGCCCGCCTGGTGCCGTCGGCGGCATGCGTCAGTGGATGTCCCCAGTCCGATAAGGCTGCAACGCGCTTTAACACCGCCAGATGGCGCGGATGCTGCGCGAGCAGCGACGCGCGAAACGCAATCGGGTCCTGACCGGCAGCTACGGCAAGTTCGTCGGTAAAACCCTCGGTGAAAAACGCCTGATGCGAATGGCCGACCGATCGCCAAAATCCAACCGGTACCGGCAATTCGACGATCTTGTGCGCCACGCGCGCGGTGGGCCATTCGTAGGGCTGATCGAACGCGCCCTCGCAAGTGGTTTTGTCGAGCGGAACGCGCGGCACGCCGTAGTAACGCGCGAGCGATTCCGGCACGATCGCCTGACTCGCTGAAGTGGCATGCCACGCGACCAGCTTGCCGTCTTTGTCGAAGCCGGCCTTCAAGCGCGACACGCAAGCCGGACGATAGAAATCGTGGGTGAAATCCTCCGCGCGCGACCAGATTGTTTGCACCGGACGACCACCGCCCTCGCGCGCAATCGCCGCGGCTTGCGCGATGAAATCGAGTTCGAGACGGCGCCCGAAAGCACCGCCGAGCAGTTGCGTTTGCACATCCACCTTGTCGGCGTCGAGGCCCAGCACCTTCGCGACGTGCTGCCGCGCGAGGGCGGGCATTTGCGTCGAGACCCAAACGGTGGCTGCGCCGTCGGCGACCTGCACAGTGCAATTGACGGGCTCGACCGCGCCATGCGCGAGATACGGTGCGTGGTACTCGGCGGTGACGGTTCGCGCCGCGCGGCTCAATGCGGCGTCGACGTCGCCGCGATGGTAGTAGGCATGGCCGTCGCTGTCGTCCAGCGCTTGCGCGAGCTGGGTGTCCACGGACGCGCTCGACAGATTGGCTGCGGGACCGGCATGCCACACCACGTTGACCGCGCTGACCGCGTTCATCGCGCGAAATGCGTTGTCCGCGATGACCGCGACGCCGCCGCTACCGCCGGCATATGGCGCCAACGCGAAGGCCTTGATGAAACCTGGCATGTTCTTCGCAGGTGAAGCGTCGAAATGTGCCACCATGCCGCCCAGTGTGGGGCACATCACCACGCTTGCGTAGATGAGACCATCGGGAAGCGCGTCAATGCCGAAGCGCGCCGTGCCGTTGATTTTCGATGCGGCTTCAATGCGTCGCATCGGTTTGCCGATCAGTTTGAAGTCCGCAGGATCTTTCAGCGCGACCTTACGTGGCAGCGGTTGCTGTGCGGCCATCGCGGACAGTTCGCCGAAGCTCGCTTTGTGGCCTGACGCGTGCAGTACGTAGCCGCTTTCCGTACGGCATTCGCCGGGTGGCACATTCCATTGCGCGGCCGCCGCACCGATCAGCATCGCGCGCGCCGAGGCGCCTGCTTCACGCATCGGTGTCCATAGATCGTTCATGCTCGAGGAACCGCCCGTCATCATCGTGCCGGCGTCGCGCACCAGCTTGCGGGTCATCCAGACCATGGCGCGCTTGACCGTGCTGTCGTCGTCCGGACGGAACGGCAGATCGTCGATGATGCTCTGCACGCTGTTGTAGATCTTGTCGATCGGCGAGTTTTCGACACGAACCTGCGACCAGTCGGCGTCCAGCTCCTCGGCCAGCAGCATCGCGAGGCCGGTATGGATACCCTGCCCCATTTCCGCTTTGCACATCATGATCGTGACGCTGTTGTCCGCGGCGATTTTGACCCAGCCGTTGAGTGCGGCCTGGTTGCCTTCCGCCGGCAGCGGTGTGGAGGAGGTCAGGCGCTGCCCCGGCGGCAGCACCGACCAGCCGACCAGCAGCGCACCGAGCGCGCCGGCGCCGCCTAGCAGGAAGGTTCTGCGTTTTAACATCGTATGAATCGATCAGCTTGCACGGTGGCGGGGAAGCTGTGAAAGCGCGGGCTGGCGCGGGGGTTTGTTTCGTCGGAACAGTAATAAGACGGAAGAGTGGGTGGGCGACTGAAAGCCAGGGATTCCAGCCGATCCGTGCGGCGCTGGCGGATGCCCATAGCGGAAAGGGCGAGCGCGTGCCGTATGTCAGTTCATTAAATGTTATTCGTCGCGTGACGGCACGCTGCAGTGCAACTGGCTTGAACGCAGAAAAATGCTAGAAGGTGGCGGATTTTTGCTAACTGCGCAAGTCGCTGATTACCTCATGCCAATCGAGTACAGCTAAACGCACCCCCAAATCACCCGCCCTCCCGAATCATCTCGATCAACGCCCGCAGCCCCGCCGGCACATGACGTCGCCCGGGATAGTAAAGACACAGCCCGTCGAACGCCGGCGTCCAATCCTCCAGCACACGCTGCAGCGTGCCCGCTTCCAGATCCGCCCCCACGTTCCATTCGGTCATATACGCCAGTCCGAAGCCCTCGCGAGCCGCCTCCATCACCAGCAACGGGTCATCCAGCGTCAGCATGCCCTGCACATCCACGCTGATCGCCTGGCCGCGGCGCTCGAACTCCCAGTGATAAATACGCCCGCTCGGCATGCGCAGCCGGATACAGCGGTGTGCACGCAGATCATCCGGTCTGCGTGGTTTCGAATATTCGGCGAAATAAGCCGGACTCCCAACGACTGCAAAACGCTGCGGCCGGTTGAACGGCACGGCGATCATATCCTGCGGCACAGTCTCAGCCAACCGAATGCCGGCGTCAAAGCCCTCAACCACGATGTCGATCATGCGCCCCTCGGTGACGAGATCCAGCTTCATCTCCGGATAGCGCCGCAGGTATTCCAGCAGCAAAGGCATCACTTGCCGCGCCGCGCCCGCCGATGTGTTGATGCGCAGCGTGCCCGCAGGTGTGTCGCGATAGCTGCCGGCCTGCTCGATGGCCACGCGGATGGTCGACAACGCTGGCGCCACACTGTCGACGAATTGCGCGCCCGCTTCGGACAACGACACACTGCGTGTCGTTCGATTAAAAAGCCGCACGCCAATGCGCGCCTCCAACGCTGCAATCGCATGACTGAGCGCCGATGTCGACACGCCAAGCTCCGTCGCCGCTGCGCGGAAGCTGCGATGGCGCGCCACCGCGAGCACGCCTTCCAGTTCGCTCAAACCCGGCGTCTTCATTATCCCATCCTGCTCAATGAATCATCCTTGATTATATGGCTAGTCGGCTTAATCCATTGAGCCTATCTTTGAGGCAACACGACTTCCTGGGTAGGAGCTTTCATGCAGCACATTGACAAGATCTATATCGACGGCGCGTTCGTCACGCCCCACGGCGAAGAGTGGTTCAACCTGTTCAACCCGGCTAAGGAAACGGTGATCGGCAAGGTGCGTCTGGCCGACGCGGAAGACGCTCGCCGCGCGATCGCAGCCGCCAAACGCGCCTTCCCGGAATTTTCCCGCACCAGCAAGGAAGAGCGGATCGCGCTGCTCGAACGCATGCACGCCGCGGTTCAAGCGAGAGAAGACGACCTCCTGGAAGCGATCGTCGAGGAATACGGTGCGCCGGTCTCACGCGCGCGCTGGATGGCGAAATACGCAGCCGACGTGCTGGCGGAAGTCATCAAGGTCTTGCGGACCTATGATTTCACGCGCCGCGCCGGCACGGCCGACGTCGTCATGCAGCCGCTCGGCGTCGCAGGACTGATTACACCGTGGAATAGCAATGGCGGCTTTATCTGCGGGAAGCTGGCAGCGGCGATTGCAGCGGGCTGCACAGCCGTCGTCAAACCGAGCGAGATGAGCGCGATTCAGACACGCATCATTACCGAGGCGCTGCACGAAGCCGGCTTGCCCGCGGGCGTGTTCAATATCGTCACGGGCCGGGGCGACACGGTGGGTGCGGAAATAAGCGCGCATCCGGACGTGGCGAAGATTTCCTTCACTGGATCGACGGCGGTCGGCAAGACGATCCTGCGCACCGGCGCCGAGACCTTGAAACGCGTCACGTTAGAGTTGGGCGGCAAATCGCCGATGGTCATACTCGATGACGCCGATTTCGCGGAAGCGGTGCCGTTAGCGCTCCAGGCAGGGTTCATGAACAGCGGTCAGGCGTGTATCGCCGGTACGCGGATTCTTGTGCCGCAAAGCCGCGCGGCGGAGTTTGAGGAGCGCGTGCGCTTTGAAGTCGCTCGCACGCAAACCGGCGATCCGCGCGATCCGGCTACGCAGATCGGCCCGATGGTCAGCCGTAAGCAGTGGGAGCGCGTGCAACGCTATATCCGCATCGGCATCGACGAAGGTGCGCGATTGATTGCCGGTGGCGAGGGCCGACCGGAAGCGTTGGAGCACGGCTGGTTCGTGCGGCCTACCGTATTTAGCGGCGTCAGCAACGACATGACGATTGCCCGCGAGGAAATTTTTGGGCCGGTGCTGTCGATCATTGCGTATCGCGATACCGAGGAAGCGATCGCGATCGCCAATGACACAAACTACGGGCTGCAGGCCTACGTACTCTCGGCCGATGTGGCACGGGCTCGCGCAGTCGCCACTCGCATCGACGCAGGACGCGTACTGATCAACACGTTTGCACACGAACCGGCCGCACCATTTGGCGGCTTCAAGCAATCGGGTATCGGGCGGGAATATGGCACGTTCGGGCTGGAAGCCTTCATGGAGCCGAAGTCGTTGCTCGGCGTGAACTGACAACAGGTCATTGGCGGATTTCACGCGGGTCCGATCGCTCAGCCGGCGGTGCGTCAGCATGTGCATGACGCACCGCCTGCTGACTCACCGCCGGTTCGACCCTGACACCACATCGATCCACACAGCCAGCACAAGAATGCTGCCCTTCACGATCATCTGCCAGTACGCGTCGACGTCGAGCATCGACATGCCGTTATCCAAACTCGCATCACCAGTGCGCCGATCAAAGCACCGTAGACCGTTCCGGAGCCGCCGCGCATCGACGTCCCGCCGATAAAGCACGCGGCGATCGCGTCGAGTTCGCCCATCGAGCCCGCCGACGGCGAGCCGGCCGCGAGCCGCGCCGTATTGACGATCCCGGCGAACGCGCACATCAGTCCCATCAGCGCGAATATGGCCAGCTTTACGCGGTTGGTATTCACGCCGGAGAGCCGCGTCGCTTCCAGGTTGGACCCCACTGCATAGATACGCCGCCCGAACACGGTCTGCGTCGCGATCCACGTGAAAATACCCAGCAACGCGAGCAGCAGCAGAACCGGCACGGGAATCCCGCCATAACGATCGAGCGTGGCGACAAACGCGGCCAGAATCACGCCCGCACCGACCACCTTCACGACGTCCTGCCAGATCGGCACCACCCGCAACTTATAACGCTCGCGGTTGCTTCGTTGCCGCACCGTCAGAAAGGCCAGCACCACAAACAGCACAACGGCAAGCGTATCGCCCGCGAGGCGCGGCAGATACCCTTGGCCGACAAATACAAAACCATCGGAGACCGGCGCGATCGTTGAACCGCCTGTAACGCCAAGCAGAATGCCGCGATACGCGAGCATGCCACCCAGCCCGACAATGAACGACGGCACACGCCGGTACGTCGACCACCATCCGTTGAACATGCCGACGAGCACGCCGAGCAGCATCACCACAGGCACGTCGACACCGATCGGCCAGTGCCGGTTCACGTCGAGAATCGCCGCCACACCGCCGAGCAGACCAAGCAACGACCCGACCGACAGATCGATCTCGCCCGCGATAATCACGAACACCATGCCGCACGCGAGCATGCCGGTAATCGACATCTGCCGCAGCAGATTCGACAGATTGCGCGGCGTCACAAACGCGCCGTGCGTAAGAAAGGAAAAGAAAATCCAGATTACGGCCACGGCGATCAGCAACGCGAGAATCTTGTAGCGCGCGAACAGTTGCTGAATGCGCTGCGGGCCACCGAATGCGCCTCGCGGCACGGCGCCTTCTGCGGGTTGGGAAGTGACGTCGGGAGTCATGCGGCACTCGCTGCGGTTGGCGCGGTTGGCGCTGTTGGGATAAGGGATCGCCGTACGGGACGGATCGCGGCGCTGAGAATGTCCTCTTGCGTGAGGCCGTCGTTGACGAAGTCGCCGCGCAATTCGCCTTCGCCGATCACCAGCACGCGATCGCTGATGCCGAGCACTTCGGGCAATTCGGACGACACCATCACGATCGACATGCCGCGCTGTGCCAGCTGAAAAATCAGTTTATAGATTTCGTATTTCGCACCGACGTCGACACCTCGCGTCGGTTCGTCGAGGATCAGCACTTTCGGGTCGGTCAGCAGCATGCGGGTCAGCACGGCCTTCTGCTGATTACCACCCGACAAGCTCGCGATCGACAACATCGGATGCGCCGCTCGTACTGAAAGTCGCTTCATTTCCGTGTGAATCGTATCGAGTTCGGCGGCGGAATCGATACGGCCACCCTTCGCGAAGCGTTGCAACACCGAGAGCGTGATGTTGTGCCCGACACTCAGACCCGGCACGATGCCGTGGCGCTTGCGATCTTCCGGCACCATACCGATGCCGGCGCGAATCGCATCGACAGGCGCGCGGATCTTCAATGGCTTGCCATCCATCATCACAGTCGCCTCGCTCAGACCGGGATACGCGCCGAAGATCGCCTGCATCAGCTCCGTACGCCCTGCGCCGACCAAACCGGCAACCCCGAGAATCTCACCGCGTCGCAACGCAAACGACACATCGTTCACGCGCTTGCGGCGCGGATTGGTCACATCGAAACAGGTCACGTGGCGCGCTTCGAAGATCACGTCGCCGATTGGATGGGGTTCACGCGGAAACAGGTTCTTGATCTCGCGGCCCACCATCAGCGAGATGATGCGGTCGGTGGTTAGCGCACGCATCGGTTCGGTCGCGACGTGACGGCCGTCGCGAATCACGCTGATCGTGTCGCACACGGCCGCGACTTCGTCGAGCTTATGCGAGATATACACGCAGGCGACGCCGCGCCGCTTCAGATCGCGCACGATATCCAGCAGGATGTGTATCTCCGTAGCGGTCAGCGACGACGACGGTTCATCGAGGATCAACAGCTTCGCGCGCTTGTTCAGCGCCTTCGCGATCTCGATCAGCTGCTGGTGGCCGCCGCCGTAGTTCATCACCGGCTGCGCGGAGTTGATTCCGCCTATGCCGAGCTCGCGCAGCAGTTCATCGGCGCGCTGGTACATGGCGGCGTAGTTCATCCGGCCGCCGGGCAGCGTGATTTCATTGCCGAGAAAGATATTCTCCGCGACCGAGAGCTCCGGCACCAGCATCAACTCCTGGTGGATGATGATGATGCCCGCGCGTTCCGTGTCCCTTATGCTCGCGGCCTTTAACGGTTCGCCTTCCCAGATTATTTCGCCATCCCAGGTGCCGTGGGGATAGACGCCGGACAGCACTTTCATCAGCGTCGATTTGCCCGCGCCGTTTTCGCCGCACAAGCCCACGCACTCGCCTGGCGCCACCGTCAGGTCGATGCCGTCGAGCGCCTTCACGCCGGAAAACGCTTTGACGATGCCGCGCATCGTCAGTAATGGTTGCGTCATTCGCTATGCCTCGCTGCAAGGCGCGCGGTGGCGCCGATGTGCCTGACGCATACCCGGCACACCGGCTTGAACCGCGCACACGTTACGCTCATTGGCTCGCGAGCTGGGCCTGGGTGTAGAAGCCGTCCTTGACGACCACATCAACATTGCTCTTGGTGAGCAACGTGGGTTGCAGGAGCACCGTGTCGACCTTCTTCTTGCCGTTGTCGTACTGAGAATTGAAGGCTGGCTTCTCGCCCTTCGCAAGCGCGACAGAAAGTTTCGCCGCTTCGCCTGCAATCAGTTTCAGCGGTTTGTACACGGTCATGGTCTGCGTGCCGGCGATCACGCGCTTCACTGCCGCAAGATCGGCATCCTGACCCGACACCGGCACTTTGCCCGCCATGTGCTGTGCAGCAAGCGCCTGAATCGCGCCGCCCGCGGTGCCGTCGTTCGACGCGACGATTGCATCGATCTTGTTGTTGTTCGCTGTGAGTGCATCTTCAACGATGCGCAGCGCCGTCGACGCGCTCCACTCCGGCACCCACTGCTGACCGACGATCTTGATATCGCCCTTGTCTATCGCGGGCTTCAACACTTTTAGCTGGCCTTCACGCAGCATCTTTGCGTTGTTGTCGGTCGGCGCGCCGCCGAGCATGAAGTAGTTGCCCTTCGGTTGCGCGTTGTAGACACCTTGCGCTTGCAGTTCCCCGACCTTCTCGTTGTCGAACGAGATATAGGCGTCCACATCGGCGTCGAGAATCAGGCGGTCATACGAAACGACCTTGATGCCCGCTTTCTTGGCTTCGGCGACCACATTGCCGAGCGTCTTCGAATTGAACGGCACGATCACGATCATGTCTACGCCGCGCGAGATCAGGTTTTCGATTTGCGAAATCTGTCGCTCTTCGCTCGCATCGGCGGATTGCACCGATACTTTGGCGCCAAGTTTTTCTGCTGCTGCAACGAAATAGTCACGATCGCGCGACCAGCGCTCGACACGCAGATCGTCGATACAGAAACCGATTTCTGGATGATCCTTGCTTGCATGCGCGAGCGGCGCCACAAGCGACAGGCTGGCGAGCATCGCTCCACACACGAGCGAACTCAGTACGGTACGACGCGTTGCGAATTTCATGTCTCACTCCTTGTTCTGATAGCCGGAATACCGGATTGGACGGTCTGTGCTGCGAGCTACAGAACCGGACAAGCGACAACCCAAAGCTTCTTTCATTCGCGCGGTCAACGTGGCCGCGCGATTTTTTATGTCTTACTGCATGCCCTTTTTCGGGCGTTACTTCGTGACTGCCTTTTAGCGCCTGCTGTAAATCGCCTGATTCACAACGTTTTCCAACTGCTCCTGCCGACCGCTCGCGTGCTGCGGATTCAGGCCACGCGCCAAGGCATCCGTGGCCAGCGTCGAGAGCGAATAGTCGCCCTTGAGAATCTTGCGACCGAATTCCGACTCCCAGCCCGCATACCGTTGACGCTTGAACTGTTCGAGCCGGTCGTTTTCGATCAGCGTCGCTGCACGTTCGACGGCGAGCGCCAGGTTATCGATGGCACCGATATGGCCGAAAAACAGATCTTCCGCGTCGACGCTCTGCCGCCGTACTTTTGCGTCGAAGTTCATGCCGCCGGTGGTGAAGCCGCCGTGCTTGAGAATTTCGTAGAAGGACAGCGTTAGTTCTTCGACGCTGTTTGGAAACTGGTCCGTATCCCAGCCGTTTTGCTGATCTCCGCGATTCGCGTCGACGCTGCCGAAAATACCCAGCGCATAAGCCGTGGCGATCTCGTGATGAAACGAATGGCCAGCAAGCGTCGCGTGATTGGCCTCGATGTTCACGCGAATCTCTTTCTCCAGCCCGTATTGCAGCAGGAAGCCGTGGACGGCCGCCACGTCGTAGTCGTATTGATGCTTGGTCGGCTCCTGCGGCTTCGGCTCGATCAACAATGCGCCTTTGAAGCCGATCTTGTGCTTGTGTTCGACCACCATGTGCAGGAAACGGGCAAGCTGATCGCGTTCGCGCGCGAGGTCGGTATTGAGCAGCGTATCGTAGCCCTCGCGGCCGCCCCACAACACATAGTTTTCGCCGCCGAGCCGTTGCGTCGCATCGAGTGCGTGGCGAACCTGCGTTGCTGCAAACGCGAAAATCTCAGGATCTGGACTGGTCGCAGCGCCCGCTGCGTAACGCGGATGCGAGAAAAGATTAGCCGTGCCCCACAGCAGTTTGATGCCCGTGTCCTGCTGCTTGCGGGCGAGATAGTCGGCGATACGCGTGAAGTTCTCGCTATAAGCCTTCAGGCTGTCGCCTTCCGGCGCGACGTCGGTATCGTGAAATGTGTAATACGGCGTGCCGAGCTTCGAGAAAAACTCGAATGCCGAATCGGCTTTTTGCTGCGCTCGCTCCATCGCGTCGCCGGCTTGCTGCCAGGGACGCCGAAACGTCCCCTGCCCGAAGATGTCGACGCCCGGCCACACGAACGTATGCCAGTAGCACACGGCGATACGCAGATGTTCCTCGAGTGTCTTGCCGAGCACGAGTTTGCTCTTGTCGTAATGACGATACGCAAGCGGGTTATCCGATTGCGGGCCTTCGTAGCGGATCTCGGGAATGTGTTCAAAGTAGGACATCAGCGTCTCCGGTTTTATGCTGCACTGCAACCCGTGCGACATCGCCGCGCCGGTTGACAAGGTGACGCCATGCTGCCGCTTGCAAGATGCATCGGCAATTGCGAAATTGCGCAGCGTGCTTAACGTTTCTTACTGCCCACGCGTTTGTTTCACACCAGCGCGATCTTCGCGGCCTAGAATAACCAGACGCTTAAAAACGGTGCCACCTTCTGAGCGCACCCAACCGCAACCATCTTGCATGGGACCAGAGTAAGTGCTTTGCATGGGATCAGAGTAGCGCGCTGAAGCGCGAACTCTGATCGACAGCTAAAGCGCCAACTCTGGCCGACAGGAGACGAAGGCGCTGCGAGTCCTGCCGGTCCGCACGCCACCCACTGCCATGACCCGTCCGCAAACACCACAGACGACCCACCGGATCGCGCTGCTGTTCAACGCGAACAAGGTCTACGACCGCGAGATCATCACCGGTATCGGCAATTACCTGCTGTCGACGCGCGTGGCGTGGGATCTCTTCCTTGAAGAAGATTTCCGCTGCCGGCTGACGGGTATCGAGCGCTTCGACGGCGACGGCATCATCGCGGATTTCGACGATCCCGCTGTGGGCGAAGCGCTGCGCGATTGTCCGTTGCCGGTGGTCGCGGTCGGTTCATCGTTTGAAGATCCGGCGCACTACCCCCCGGACTTACCCTATATCGCAACCGATAACGCCAAGCTCGTTTCGCTCGCGTATACGCATTTGATCGGCGCGGGTCTCGAACACTTCGCGTTGTATAGCCTTCCGCAAGCGCAGGAGAATCGCTGGGCGCAGCAACGTGAGTTGGCATTCGCTCACCTGCGCAGCGCGGACGGCCACAGTGCCGAGCAGATCGGCACCGAGATTTATCGCGGCCTGTCGACCAGCGCGCCATCGTGGAATCAGGCCATCGAGCAGCTCACCGCCTGGCTGAGCCAACTGCCGAAGCCGGTCGGCATCATCGCCGTCACCGACGCTCGCGCGCGGCATCTGCTGCAGGCCTGTTTGATCGCGGGTATTCCCGTTCCCGAAGAAGTAGCGATCATCGGCATCGACAACGATCCGCTGACGCGTACCTTGACCCGCATTCCGCTTTCCTCCGTGATTCAAGGCACCGAAGAAATGGGCCGCACAGCTGCTCACTTGCTCCATCAGATGCTGCACGGTGCGCGTTTCCCAGGGCGCCGCATTCTCGTGCCACCGGTCGGCATCAATGTGCTCGAATCGACTAAACACCAACCGCTCGCGAGTCCGTATGTGATGCGCGCGCGGCATTTCATCCGGCAGTACGCCTGCCAGGGCATTCGCACCGAACAGGTTGCCGATTACGTGGGCGTGTCGAGATCGTCGCTCGAAGAGTACTTCCGGCGCGAACGGCAGTGCACCGTGCATCAGGAAATCCTGCGCTACAAGCTCGACGTCGCCAAAGCGCTGCTTGCCAAGCGCGATGCGTCGAGCGCGGAGGTGGCGATCCGTTGCGGCTTCACGTCGTTGCAATACATGTACGCGGTGTTTCGCCGTGAACTCGGCTGTACGCCGCGCGAATACCAGGAACGTGCGAATTCGACAGCAACGCCTGGCTGAGCATGCCTTTCATCTTTTATCTCCACCGACGACATGATCAGCATTGCACCTCTTTCTTCTGAGCCATGGGGCACGCTGCCCGGCGGCGATCGTGTGCGGCTCTTCACGCTGCGCAATGCACACGGCATGAAAGTCGCCATTAGCGACCTAGGCGCGACGCTGGTCTCGTGGCATGCGCCGGACCGCGCGGGTCGGCTCGGCGACATTCTGCTCGGCCACGACACGCCCGCTGAATACGTTGCGGCCACCACCTACATGGGCGGACTGATCGGCCGGTGGGCGAACCGCATTGCCGGTGCGCGCTTCACGCTCGACGGTATCGAGTACACGCTCGATCGCAACGAAGGCGCGAATCTGCTGCATGGCGGCACGCAGGGTTTTCATCGCACACTGTGGGACGTGAGCGAGGATAGCGGCGCGCTGGTCATGCGCCTGGAATCGCCCGAAGGCGACGCCGGCTTTCCGGGCAATGTCACAGTGCAAGTGCGTTACACGCTCGACGACGACGGCACCTTGACGATCGCCTATGAAGCCATGACGGACGCAGCGACGCCACTCAATCTGACGAGCCATCCCTACTTCAACCTGACGGGTCGGCGAGGTGCCGACATTCGCGGCCATGTGTTATCGATCGATGCCGACCGGTTTTTCGAAGTCGATGCAGCAATGATTCCTTGCGAGCTTGCCGAAGTAGCCGGCAATGCATTCGACTTCCGGCAGAGCGCGCCGATCGGCGCACGGCTCGATTGGCCGCATGCGCAGCTTGCGAGGGCCGGCGGCTTCGATCACTGCTATGTGCTGCGTGACGCGCCTGATGCCACCATCGCCGGGCGCGAGCCGCAGGTACGCCAGGTTGCATGCGCATATGATCCCGGCAGCGGACGCGAACTGACCGTGTCGACTGATCAGCGCGGCTTGCAGTTCTACACCGGCAATTCGCTGAATGGCGACACGGGGCGCGGCGGCATCGCATACCAGCCGCACGCCGGGCTGTGTCTGGAAGCGGGCTGCTTCCCGAACGAAGTCAATATGGCTGAGCAGGAGCAGGTTATCGTGCGGCCTAGCCGCGCATACCGGCAGGTGACGGCGTATCGAGTCGGCGTACGTTCTGGAGTCTGAAGCAATTTTTCATGGCTTACGAAGAGCATTACATATTGCCGACTTATCATTTGCTGCAAGACTGAATTACCGGTTTAGGGGTTTGCCCTAGATCACCCACTTCCTAGAATCCCTCCATAGGTCGCCGAACCCATGTTGCGGCGCCGGTTAAGACAATTCCCGGAGGGAAGCATCATGAAATCGTTGATCAAAGCAGTCGCACTGGTCGTTGTTCTCGCAGCCCCGGTGGCTTCGTTCGCACAGTCGGAGCAACCGCTGACCCGTGCGGAGGTCAAGGCGCAACTGATTCAGATTGAACAGGCCGGCTACAACCCCGCTGTGGCAACTGACTCCACCTACCCCGCTGACATTCAGACAGCCGAAGCGCGCGTAGCCGCACAGCATGACACCACTGGCTATGGTTCTTCGGCAAACGGATCGTCGCAAACCGGCACGATCGCACCCGCTGCGCCCGCGGTTCAGCCCGAGCCGATGGGCGGTCAGTAAAACGCCAACGTTGTCTGTCGTTGCGTAGTTCGATGCGAGCTATGCTTGTTGAAGCATGCGCTCGCATGAACGCGTTCCACTGTGCATAACGATGACAGCACAGTGTCAGAAAATCCTTTGACGAAAATAATGTCTCATATATCCTAGGGCGGCAGTTTGGTGGTTCTCGCAGCACGGTCGATCTGCATCAGCGAGGACTTCTACTCAACGTCGCTTCGGGTTCCATCGTGAAAGTCCGTGGTCCATTGGTGAGATATCAGCCTGGTCGGGAAAGAACTTTCCTGTCCGGCTGTTCGAACGCTCATCAGGGGAGCAACTGCGCTTCGCCATCCCGCCCCCTGTCCATCGATACCGTGTTGTCGCGGCGCTCTGTCCGCCGACACAACGTCATTGCAGCCCCTGCCGCCATTGGGGTGCGAACTGACGAAATCGCGTCGCTTCTGCCTTAGTCCCCTTCTCTTTTCGCGAGCCAGTGTTGCATGCGTTTGGGCCGCTTATTTAGCGGTCGAACGTCTGCAGTGCGTTTGTCTGTCCGTGCTTTGCAAGTTGTCTTGCTAGCGTTGGCCGGCTTATAGCGCTCGCCTATCTACGTCCCTATTAGCTCTGCTGTGCGCTTGCGCTGCGGCAGGCGGCGTCGCGTCCCTTACTCGTCCGCATTCGTGCCGGACATACGGACGTGCGGGTCGTCACGCTCGTGCATCTGCACCTGCGCTGCGGCGAAAACTAAAGATCGAAACCAAGGAGATAGTTGAATGAAGATCCGTCATGCCAAGCTTGTCTCGCTCACCGGCACGATGCTGTGCTCGCTGACCGCTTTATCCCCAATGAACGCTGCACGCGCAGCGGACACGACGATCAACGTCTACAACTGGTCGGATTACATCGCCAAGGACACAATTGCAGGCTTCGAAAAGCAATCCGGCATCACGGTGAAATACGACAGTTACGATAGCGACGACACACTGCAGGCGAAACTGCTTGCAGGCAGCTCCGGGTATGACATCGTTGTGCCCACATCGAGTTATATGGCGCGCCAGATCGAAGCCGGCGTGTATCAGAAGATCGACAAATCGAAGATGCCGAATCTCGCGAACCTCGATCCGGGATTGATGAAGCTGATTGCCGATGCGGACCCCGGCAATCAATATGGCGTGCCCTGGGCTTGGGGCACCGATGGTATCGGCTATAACGTTCAGGCCGTGAAAAAAGCACTCGGCGCCGATGCGCCGGTTGATAACTGGTCGCTGTTGTTCGACCCGGCGAATCTTTCGAAGCTAAAAAGCTGCGGCGTGTCTTTCCTCGACGCGGCTGCGGATGTTTTCCCGGCCGTGCTTCAGTACATGCATAAGGACCCGAACAGCACCAATCCCGGCGACTACCAGGCCGCGTACGAAGTACTGAAGAAAGTGCAGCCGTATATCACGCAGTTCAATTCGTCCGGCTACATCAACGATCTGGCGAACAACGATATCTGTGTGGCGTTAGGTTATTCGGGCGATGTGGGGATTGCGCGGCGACGGTCGTCAGAAGCGAAGCGTTCGTATGAGGTGCGGTTCTCGAACATCAAGGACGCGGGCCTGGTCTGGATGGACGTGATGGTGATTCCGAAAGATGCCCCGCATCCGGAAGCGGCGATGAAGTGGATGAACTACATCGAAGATCCGAAGGTGAGCGCGGCGATTACTAACGAAGTTTTCTATCCGACTGCGAATCGGGCTGCGAGGCAGTTTGTGACGCCGGTGATCGAGCAGGATGCAAATGTGTATCCGCCAGAGGCTGTGCTGAACAAGATGACTTTGATGCGGCCGCAGCCCGCGCCAATCATGCGACTTGAGAACCGGCTGTGGGCGCAGTTGAAGTCAGGGAGTTGAGGGTTGGTTGTTGTGGTGTGCTTTGGTGTGCTTTGGTGACCTTTCGTGATGTTAGGTGACTCCTTTTGAGCGTAGCGCATGCAGTGGGTGTGTGCGCTACGCACTTTTTGAAGCTTTGATCTTTAACTCTGTTTGCATTCGAGACATTATGAGCATTTTGAATATCGTAGATTTTGCGCAGCCTGCTAAGGAAAGTGTTGAGTACATGCCGAAGGCGGAAGCGGTGCTTTCCGGCAATCCTTCGCAGGTTGTTCACACGCATTTTGCTAGTCCGTGTGGGCAGCTTGCGGCTGGGGTTTGGGAGGGAGCTTGCGGTCAGTGGACGGTGAACTTCACCGAGAGTGAGTATTGCGAGATTCTTGAGGGCGTGTCGGTGATTCGGGATGCGGATGGGACAAGTAAGACTGTGCGGGCTGGCGATCGGTTTTTGATTCCTGCGGGGTTTAAGGGGACGTGGGAAGTTGTAGAGCCGTGTAAGAAGGTTTTTGTTTCGGTGGAGTTTAAGGGGTAGGTTGCGGGGGCGGAGCTGTTGTGTGTTTTCAGTGGCGGTGATGTCGTAGGTGGGGAAAGAGGCGCGAGCTATTAACCGCGCCCCCAGAAGTGCGGACAGGTGTCCAACTTAACAGACCATAGCGCTTGCGCATCGCCTCTACGACAGCGTGACACACCTGGCGTCGTTCGACCGCCCTGTTTTCGTCGTAGTTGCGCAAAGCGACAGCATCGTCCCCGCGCGCTTCGGCGACGCGCTCTACCACGCGCTGGCCAATCCGAAACAATTGATGGTCGTGAAGGCGGCTGAACATAACGACTGGATTGGGCACGTCGACGATGCCTGGTGGCAGGAGGCGATCGGCTTCCTGTTCGCACCTTCCCATTGAAATATGAAATCCCTCCATTGGAAGCGAGTGCCATTTTTCAGGTTCAAACGGTCACGCGAACGTCTTGCTGATTTCGCGGATGAACGTCTGGAACTGCCCGGTGCCTGCCTTTGGCGACAGCGATCCGCCGTGGTTGACGTCGCCGAAGGCACATTGGTCGAAAAAACCGTCGCGAACCGTTGCCGATAGTCGTCGCGGCTGCCGTGCAGAAAACGTCATCTCGCACTTACTGGAGCGTGATTTCGCCATCAAACTCCACTTTCAGCTTGAACCCTGCAGCTTCCAGCGTCACTTTTGCGGGAAACGATTCTGTGCCTGCGATGGTGCCGTCAGCAAGGGCCTTGGCTACCGCGTGCTCGATCTCGCGCTGCGAATTGACGCCAACCATTTTTAAGAACTTGCGTATGCTGAGGTTGAAGATTTCTTCATTCATTGACGTCTCCCATTTTCCGATGGAGGAGAGATTCCCGACAGTGAAGTTAAGCCCGGCCGGCTGGCATCCACATGCTATCGAGAGCAACTGCCCCCGGTGACGATGGCGACGATCTTGTCGCCGCCGAGGGTGGTGAGTTCGACTTTCGCATTCACTGCGCCATCGGCGAGGGGTGTGATCTTGCCGCCACGTTACGCGGTTGCTACGCGGCCTAAGTTAGTTCAAAAGGTGAGCGCGGCAGGGGTTCACCATCCACGAATGCAGTCGCGCTGCGCACGGCAAACGCGAAAGCGCATTCCTGACTCGCGAACTCTCCGAGATTCCCGAGTGAAGTAGCTTCACCGTCTTCCGCCAAGATCGATGCACGCGCTACAAAGGTTTTGCCATGCTTCGTGACACAGGGCTGAATTGCTGCGCCGTGGTGATATAGAACCATCGCAACTCCTCTCATTGATGTTCGCGGAATCGGCGATGGCATTTTAATGTTCCATTTTCGTCAAGGGAAAAACGTTACCTTTCCTCGCAGGACGCATAAATAATACATAAGGGCCAAATGGTTTGGCGGGGAATAATTTTTAGCCCGTTTGCGAAAGGGGTTCTGATGGCCAGCCGATTACCACGTGCCCCGCCAAGAAATTGCGCGGGGCTTTTTCAATGCCTATTCCACATAGGTCAGCTCATCGGCTAGCTGATTGATTAGTATCGAAAGATACTTAGCATCATTGATTGCATGTGCTTGTGCGACGGTTGCATCCGCCGAACTCCCCATCAGACGAATCGATCCGCTGTGCACCGCCGCTTGTATCAATTCCGCTGCGATCCTTGCTGCGTCTCCGCGATTGAACAAATTTGCCATTCGCCGCCTCCATTTGGCTGACTACGGAATCGTCATGGTAGCAAAGCGGACAAACGAGGAGAGTGAGACATGATCACGATCTCGGTAAAGACGAACGTCGACCAGTTCGAGCGCAGTCTCAACGCGTTTGTCCGCGATCAAGTGCCATTCGCTACTGCGCAGGCAATCAATCCGCTTGGGCAGTACATGCAGCAGGCCGCAGTTGAGAGCATGTGGACCACGTTCCGCAATCCTTCGCCATCCACATTGCGATCAGTGTGCATGCTGGCGGCGGTTCCTCGATCAATGCGGCGATGACCGAGCACCGCATCAAGGCGGTGGGAACCGTCACCGGTGCGAACTACGGCCGGCTGCTCGGAGAGTTCGCCGCAACAGCGGGATCTCATTCCGGCTTATCGAAGACGCCAGCTTCGAGATCCTGTCTGAAATGCTGCACCCAACCGGTTTCGAAGCCTATGGGGTATTCCCTCGCAATTTGTGTTGATAGTCTGGTTACGGTGACATATCCCTGCAGGCCGACGTTCTCGTCGCCCTTGGGGTCAGTCGTATCCGTTTCCAGCAGTTCGAATTCACCTTCTGCCAGTCCCTTGCGCTGCAAGGTCGCCAGGAAAGCCTGACGTTCATCCGCTTCGATCAGTCGCATCTTCCGCCCTCCCGTCTGTCCGACAGCGATATTCGTGGTCCCCTTCACGACGTTGTCATAACCCCAGAAAACGCCAGAACGTTACGTACTGCCCGAGTGCATCATAGCTGCGGCTGAGGTTGTGAAAGTCGAATGCCATTCGTTCATCTGGGGCCGATCCGGTCGCAGTCGGGAATCACCAGCGTACAGCTTTTGTACACGCGCCCGATGGAAAACTGTCCGGACAGTTTTGTCATAGTTCCTGCCATCCTTCATGACCCGCCGCAATTTGCATCGGTGCGCGCATCGCCATGAGCGGTCGGAACCGCCTGCAGGTGCCGCAAAAAGACGCAAAGCCACGCTCGAGGTATGTCCCTTCTGCGTAAGGCCCCTGCGCTGAACCATGTCATCGCGTGACGTTGTCCCGCCCGTGGATTGTTTGCACAGTGCCGCTATCAGCAGCAATTGCGCAAGGCGCCCGGGCTCGTATCTGTGCCAATAGCAACGTTCGCTCGCTGGACGAGCCGATGCGAATGGACGGATCAGTCCATGTGCAGACCGATAGTTGAGGCTCGTTGGCCACAACAGGGCTACACTCAAAATGGGATAAATTCCGGAGCAATACCATGACCGACACTACCCCCCAAAGCACATTTCGCGGTCTTCCCCTGACGCCGGAGCAGGACGCAGAAGTCAGGCACTACATAAAGAAGAAAGAGCAGCACGGCGCGCCGTGGGACACGCCGGAGTTGGAGGCCATGCTTCGAGACATGCTGGAGCCCCCGGGCGACGACGACGGAGGACTCGGTTCCACCGTCGACGAAACGAAGGCGGCCACAGAACGCGCGACAGCTTCCGTCGACGAAACCATGGAACCCATTGAAGCCTGCGAAGAGCGGAATGCTGCGATGGAAACCGAGGGTATGAGGGGACCGAAGCGTTGAATCCCAGGCAGCGCTCGCGACTGGTGTTGAAATTCACCCTACGCGTTCGGACCGTGGCGGGAGCCGATGTATGTCCTATCTGCGACAGGAGGAGATCGTGAAACGCGATATGAATCTGGCACTCGCAATATTGAAGACTCTCGAGGAAAACAAATCCCCGCACCTCAGCGAATTTGACATTGAAAGCGCGCTCAAGGATGCATTCGATGTTTCGAACCGGGGTGTGTGGTATCAGTTGAACCTGCTGGCCGACGCAAATCTCGTCCGCTCGATGGGTAGCGACTGGCGGCTAACCTGGGATGGCCACGAGTTTTTGAAGTCGGCGGTCCCGAATACCTTCGAAGACACCTGAAGGGTGACCTAAGCGCTGGAAACATCCCCCGGCTTTCGTGAAGACAACGCGATTGCCGCGCATCGCACAGGAGGCGCCGAACGCAATAGCAGTTTGCCGAAGCGCGTTCGGTTCCACGACTTGATGACGACCGCGCCCCAACGTCCAGCCAACCGGTTTTGTACAGCCACATGTGCGGATATCCCGGGTCTGAGGGGAACATGGACCGGTTAAAGCATGCGCTGCTTGAATATCACGAGCGCAGCAAGCATCGCGTCAGCGGCTACGCTCCTGGCCCCGGGGAACTCGACTGGGCAACCCAACCGGATCCGTTCCGGGTGTTTCACGGCGCACCGCGCATTGGTCTGCCGTTAGCCGCGGATAGCCTGACTACACCCTACAACCAACTGCGCTGCGGCGCTTTACCGCCCGCGCGCAGATTCGATCTTTCCAGTCTGGCAACCCTGTTCGAACTTTCGCTCGGCCTGTCGGCGTGGAAATCCTACGGCACCCAGCGGTGGGCACTGCGCTGCAACCCTTCGAGCGGAAATCTGCATCCGACCGAGGGCTATCTTCTGTGTCCGACTCTG
>NZ_WOEZ01000020.1 GCF_013177735.1 Paraburkholderia elongata
TGCTGAGCTGGCACTGGATCTTTCTCGTCAACCTGCCGATTGGCATCGCCGTCTACGCGCTGTGCGTCGCGCTCCTGCCGTCGGCACGCGGCCATGCTCATGGCGAACGGCTCGACGTGGCCGGCGCAGTGACGGTGACGGCTTCGCTGATGCTCGCCGTGTACGCAGTCGTGAACGGCAATGAAGCCGGCTGGACCTCGGCGCAAACCTTGGGCCTGCTGTTCGCCGCGCTCGCTCTGTTGGCCGTGTTTCTCGTTATCGAAGCGCGCGTGCAGCATCCGTTGATGCCGCTCGGTCTGTTCCGTTTGCGCAATGTCGCGACCGCCAACGTGGTCGGCGTACTGTGGGCGGCGGCGATGTTCGCGTGGTTCTTTATCTCCGCGTTGTATCTGCAGCGGGTGCTCGGATACCGGCCCTTGCAGGTCGGGCTCGCGTTTTTGCCGGCCAACCTGATCATGGCGTTCTTTTCGTTGGGCCTGTCGGCGCGCGTGGTGATGCGCTTCGGTCTGCGCATTCCGCTTGCCGTCGGGCTGCTCGTCGCGGCGTGTGGCCTCGCGCTGTTCGCACGCGCTCCGGTCAACGGCAGCTTCGTGCTCGACGTGCTGCCCGGCATGATGCTGCTTGGTTTCGGCGCGGGCATCGCGTTCAATCCCGTGCTGCTGGCTGCCATGAGCGACGTCGATCCGAGCGATTCGGGCCTCGCGTCCGGTATCGTCAATACGTCGTTCATGATGGGTGGCGCACTCGGTCTCGCGGTGCTCGCAAGTCTCGCTGCCGCGCGCAGCGACGCGATGCAAGCTTCTGAAAGCGCCACGGCGGCGCTCAATAGCGGCTATCACGTGGCGTTTCTGTTCGGTGCGATCTTCGCGGCGGCGGCGGGTGTGCTGGGCGGTTTGTTGTTGCGTCCGGGGCAGCCAGGCGGCGCTCACGCGGATGCGCACGGTCACGGCGAATCCACGGCAGCGCAGCCGCATGGCGCAGGTAATGCGGCAACAGAAAACTACTGACCGGCTCCCACCTGAAACCAGGCCGATCGCGGTCAATCAAGCCCAACTGCAAAACCGCAAGCGCGATCAAATGCGCCGGATCGCGCCTGGCTATGCTGGCTTCATGCATACATGAGAGCCGATATGAACCCCGTCGGAAAAGCACTCTGGTTTATCGAAAGCCATTTTGCCCGCGAGCTGACGCTCGACGACATCGCCAACTGCGGATGTGTGTCGCGCTTTCACCTGGCGCGTGCTTTCGAAGCGGCCACTGGGCTTTCGGTGATGCGCTATGTTCGCGCGCGCCGCTTGAGCGAAGCGGCACGGCGCCTCGCCGACGGCGCCCCCGACATCCTGGCGGTCGCCATCGACGCCGGTTACGGTTCTCACGAAGCATTCACGCGCGCGTTTCGCGAGCAATTCGGACTCACACCCGAAGCGCTGCGCGCGCGTGGTCACCTCGACAACATTGCCATCGTGGAGCCGATCAAAATGGACGAAACCCTTCTCACGCATCTCGAACCGCCGCGTTTCGAAGACGGCAAACCGTTTCTCGTCGCGGGCCTAAGCGAGCGCTGCACAAGCGCAACCTGCGCCGCGATTCCTTCGCAGTGGCAGCGCTTTGGCGACTACTTCGGCAAAGTGCCGGGCCAGGTCGGCAACGTGGCGTATGGCGTCAGCTACAACGCCGACGACGCCGGCAATATGGACTATATGTGCGGCGTCGAAGTCAGCGACTTCTCGGCATTGCCTACCGAACTCAGCCGCTTGCGCATTTCCCCGCAGCGCTACGCGGTGTTCAGCCACCGCGAGCATATCTCGACCGTGCGGCGCACCTGGAACACGATCTGGAATCAGTGGCTGCCGGCATCGGGACATATTCCCGCCGATGCGCCGAACTTCGAGCGCTATGACGAGAAGTTCGATCCGGTCAGCGGCATGGGTGGGCTCGAGATCTGGCTGCCGTTGAAGGCTTGATTGGAGGGGTGGCCGGCTCGCCCGGCCGCCGGCCCGATCGTCGGCGCAATGGTCTCCGTGTTGGGGCTGACGCGCCGCCCTGCCGCCGCGCTTGCTCACGGAATGCCCTGGCGGCCTCACGAGAGGCCTGAGCGGCGAGTCGTTGCTGGCGTCCCAACGATTCGGGCGTACCGCCCTACCACTCGCCGCCCTTTCTCGATCGCCTAGTTTTGCGCGACAACCGGTTGCTGCGCAGCGTCGGCTTTAGACGCCGCAGCACTTTCCGATGCGGGGCTTTTGCGCTGTGGGGCGTTTGCGGTGGCGACAGGTCCTCTCCCTCTCTGCGATGCCTCTGCAAGCAGGCTCGCCGCACGGCGATGGCCTGTGCGCTAACTGCCGCCGACCGGACGTTCGCCATGCCGCGGCACCGAACGTCCGATTCCAACTTCAGCGAATGTGTACTTTCGACCCGTTTCTGCCGGTCGAGCCGTCAGAGGTTCAACGGCCGGTATCAAACGTCGAGCAGTCGCACGGTACGATCACTCACGGACAATAGGTCTGCCTACGCATTCCGGGCGGGCGTCGGCCCTTGTGACGACTTCCGCTGTCAAGCGGGCCGCCGCGACTGTCAATGCCGCACTTGCACGTCCTCGCCGCGAACGAGCTCGCTCAGGGTTTCAAGGTGCTTCTCCGCGTACGGGCACCCCGCCATCGTGGTCGGGCAAGCGGGCTATGTCCTTGACATCAAAGCGAAGCGCACTCGGGAAGCCCGGCAGTGACATGCAGTGAAACCTTTGAGAATCGGCGGCATGCGAACGATGCCACGGATACCGACGCATCGGTTGCATCAATCCCCCGAGAGTTGTGCCTAATCCTGCAAACGGACACACAGGCGAATCTATCTGGGGCTACCATGGGAGGACTGGTACACATCCCGGATCGGTTTCGTTGCCCACCATGAGATTCCATGCCTTCAAGGAAATTTCCCAGCTGGTCGCCCGTCATGCAAAAGACGAAGGTGCCAACGTCACGGCTGTCGATAGCCTGTTAGTAGGGCGGCATACTTCCCGTTCGTTGTTGATCCATTGTGCGCAATCCCCGACGTTCGCGATGGTGGTACAGGGCAGAATGAGCATCGAACTCGGTGGACAGGTTCAACATTACGGTGTCGGCGACTACCTGTTTGTGTCGTTCGATGTTCCCGTGGCATTTCAGGTTATAGAGGCTAGCGCAGAACAGCCGTGTCTTGGACTAGGTATGGCGATTTCCCCGGAGCGTCTACACGAAGTGCTCGCGCGGGTGGACTTGCCGCCCCCCCCCACGGCAACCGAAGGTGCATGCAGTGTCATTGTCGCCCGTGCGAGCCTCGACTTGCTGGATGCGACGCTTCGCCTGTTACGCCTGCTGGATGCTCCTGGCGACATCCGGCCGATGGCGCCCCTTATCGAGCAGGAGATCATTTACCGGCTTTTATCCGGGCCGCATGGCGGACGCCTGCTGCAACTGGCCGTCGCTGACAGTCCAGCCAACGGCGTAGCCAAGGCGATCGCCTGGCTGCGCAAGCACTACGAGCAACCGCTGCGGATCACGGACCTTGCCGACCATGTCGGGATGAGCGAGTCCTCATTGCATCATCATTTCAAGGCAATCACCCGCCTTACGCCGATGCAGTACCAGAAGCAACTCCGACTTTACGAGGCACGTCGGCTAATACAGATCGAGCGTCGGAACATCGGCAGCGCCGGCTATGCAGTCGGTTATCAGAGCCGCTCGCAGTTCAGTCGCGAATACAGCCGGCTATACGGGGTATCGCCACAGCAGCACATGAATGGCAGCACTCATGCATGAACGGAGGTAGCTCTCACCGATCCCAACATGTCCGCGGGAACTCTTTCAGGTTCGAGCACGGCCCTCCTAACAAGCTGGAGCCTTTTGCCGATCGCACAGCGGTCGGCATTTTTTTGTTCCGAACGCGCGGATATCGTGCGTCAGCTATCGTCAGACACGCGCTCGTCAGACCGGGCGGTCGCAGCCACCTCTTGCCATTCCGTGCACTAAATGCGGTGCGCAACAAACGAAGCTTTCGATATCCGACATCCCAGCCTCTCGGTAAGCACGGGTGTAGCGGCTCATGAACCACTCATGACAGACGACGTCGAGCCGCCCGTCAAGTCAAAGCTCGAAAACGCGCTCGAGGAAAAGCACAGTCAGCACGACGTTCCCGTCGGATGAGCCCGCGGCGTGGAATTCGGAAGGAACCAAGGGCGGTCCGGTCGGTGAGCCGATTGTAGCCCGCACAGATGCAGCGGGTTGAAGATCTTCCTACACGTCGTGATGGTGAGGCATGCGAACGAGGTCGATAGCCTCTCTCAATGTCGTAGCGCTTACATCATTTTTCTTCGTCACGATGCGGGGCAGCGCAAAGTAGGTGCGACGCACCGGATCACAATACTCTTCATGAGCCTGCTCACTTAGCCAGTCGAGCCGTTCGCTGTCCGCATTACTGGCATGCGCCTCAAATAGGTGCCTGCGAAGGAGTCCAATCTCGCTGGCCGCTTGCCGAAGGGTATCAGCCGCCTCACCCTTCATGGCTTCCGCCAGCTTTCTTAGCTGTTCAAGGTCGACAGGCATATCAGGCTAATTTCTACGCTTTCTGGCCAGGAGGCAAAACCGTTGTGTTTCGCATGAAAACGCCGCTCCGGTTCATCGTCATCCCGTTTCCGTCCTGACCGCCCTTCGCAGACTGTCTTCGTGTCGGATGAAGCCATCCTCATCGGAGAGTTCGTCGTGCGTTACGCCATCCTGACCGGCGCCCGCCAGGACGCCGGGTTGGTCCAGAAGGCGCCGCGCAGGCGATCGCTGCCAGGCTGTGCCGGCGGTTTGGCGGCGGTGGCGCCGATGCTGCCGCGCGGCGAAATTTCGCGGCCGCTCGAGTTGAGACGCCTGATTATTTCGGCGAGCGTGCCATCCGCCTGCCACTCGTCAAAGCGGCGCCTGCATGTAGGCGGCGACGGGTAGCGGCCCGGCAGCCTGGACCAGCCTTCGCCGGTCGAGAGCACCCATAGCACCGCATTGAGAACTGCACGCGTTTCCGCGCGCGGCCGGCCGCGCCGCTCGCTCCGCGCGGGCTTCGCACGGAACAACGCTTCGACCAGTTCCCACTCGCTGTCTCCCAAATCGTCGGCCAGCATCATACTTCACCTCAACAAAGCTAACTCCGGTGTGCCGACCCGCAGCGCGCTCTTCTCGTCCACAGTGCTTCGGGTTGCCTTGACGATAGTCCACCGCGACCTCGAACACCCTCTTCGATCAAGCCCAGATACCCGCTACAGCCTAATCAGGCCGTAAGAAGACGATGCCACGGATGGCGACGCATCGGTTACATCAATTCGCCGAAAGTTGTGCCTGATCCTGCAAACGGATGCACATGCCGATCCATCTGCAGCTACCATTGTGAGGACTGGCACAACTCCCAAATCGGCTTCGTTGACCACCATGAGTACCCCTATCTTCAGGGAAATTGCCCGGCTGGTCGCCCCTTTGAATAGACGAACGGTGGATTGGATGAGAAAAGCTCGTGCAAGGGGCTCGCAGCAAAGTGGAGGAGGACGAATCGATGCTGCGATCCGAACGCTTCTGAGACTTGCGGTTGTGACGGCAATCATTGTCGTAATTGGTTTGCTCGGGATAACGCTTGTCGCGCTGTGTGACGAGGACTGCGAAGTCAATTGGTCAAGCGTTTGTGTCCCATAGCAATCGACGCGCTCGCCTTCGTCCTTTTCGAGGTCAACAGACACCTTTTCTTTTCCGGCGTACATGCAATGCGTGTGAGCTTCTTCATGCAGCATGAAGACATAGTAGGAGACGTGTATTGCACCGCCTGCGAGTTGGGCCTGCGACCGTCGATGCCCGGATCGATGTCCGCCATCACGCACTTCGAACTACCAATCGTCATGCCAATCGTCATTCGGCCACAGGTTCAGCATCACGACGAGCGCAACGACCGCTGCGGCGATGATCCCAATGCCCAACCAGATGACCCGCGTCAGGTCGAACAACAGCCCTTGGATGCAGATCGCCACGCCCGCCAGCGCAGCGAAAGTCGCAAGCGCTGCTAGCGCGATTCTCCATTCAGCTCGCACCATGACGCTCTCCCGAACGGCGCGTCGACTACGCGCCATTTGCCGCGGGTCTCCAACGCTTATCGAACGCCGCCGCACGTGAAAAAGTGCGCCACCACCTGCAGTGGTGGCGCCAAGGCACTTCGGCCCGGGGGGTGGCCGAAGGCGCGGGGATAACGTTCGTCGCAGGTAGCGATCGTTTGGAGCTCTGCGGGGTGACATCGTTAGCTCTCTGGTGCTGCCTGAGCAACGGGACCGAGCCGGATGTTGTCCCAGTCCTTCCATCGTAGCCGCAGATCGATCCGCTGATGTTTCTTTTGCAGGATCAGGCACAACTCTCGCGCGATTGCGGTAACCGATACGCGAGCACTGTGCCATCTTTCGTAAACGGTTGCTTCTCACAAAACCGTTGAATGTGCGATCGCCGGCAACGAGGTTCGGTCGAAGAGAGCAAGCCACCACAGCGCAAAGTCCAATGGGCTGTGCGACGCTTCGGTTAAGCGTACTGATCGCGACCTCAACGTGAACGGGAGCGAGAGATGACGACAAGTATTTTCGGCAGTGCATCGAAGTATCGACCAAAAATCCTGATAGCCTCGACATCGGCGACCAGGGAATCGTGCGACGGTCGCCTGACCGCACTTGCCACTAAGCGACTAGCAGCAGAGAATGCCGTGCTAACGGTATTGAACCTGACTGAATACCCATTGCCGCTCTATCCTGACCGTATCGACGTCCCTGACGACGTCCCCCTGGAGGCCCGATCTCTGCATAAACTGGCGCTCAGACAAAACGGTGTCCTATTGGTGACGACAGCTCGCCACGGCTACTTGCCGAAGTTACTGGTCAACGCCATCGCGTGGCTCGGCGCGATAGAGGCCGAACGACGACAGTCGCCAGAGCGACTCCGACCGGTATACGCATTGGCCGCCGTTTCGGCTGACGGGTTTGGCGTCGACGTCGCCGCACTTAAAATGCGTGTATCGATCGAGATAGACCTGAAGGTGGCGTTCCTTTCCACAGTCCTGGTACGGCACGCATGTCAAGCGTTCGACGAAGCCGGCGAACTGCGAGATGGCCGTACGGTAGCGGCGCTAGAACATCTTACGATGCAACTTGTCGCGGATTCGCAGTGCGACGCTGTCTCGGGCTGAGGCCCCACGGCGACGTTCAGATCGTGGCTTTCTCGCTCCAGGCTACCAGAGAGCCATGCTGGAGCCTGCCGGGCTGCCCGGAAGTTTTCGGGATCAACGAGGGCACAACTCCTCCGTTGTGTCGAACTGCTGCTGGTCATGTGCTGCTGCGGCGATACCCCGTATAGCCGGCTATATTCACGACCGAACTGCGAGCGGCTTTGATAGCCCACCGCATAGCCGGCGCTACCGATGTTCCGACGCTCGATCTCTATTAGCCGACGTGCTTCGTGCAGTCGGAGTTGCTTCTGGTACTGCATCGGCGTGAGGCCGGTGATTGCCTTGAAGTGGTGGTGCAATGAGGACTCGCTCATCCCGACCTGGTCGGCAAGTTCCGGGATGCGCAGTGGTTGCACGTAATGCCTGCGCAACCAGGCGATCGCCTTGGCTATCCCGTTGGCTGGACTGCCGGCCACGGCCAGTTGCAGCAGGCGTCCGCCATGCGGCCCGGATAAAAGCCGGTAAATGATCTCCTGCTCGATAAGGGGCGCCATCGGCCGGATGTCGCCAGGGGTATCCAGCAGGCGTAACAGGCGAAGCGTCGCATCCAGCAAGTCGAAGCTCGCGCTTGCGACAATGACACTGCATGCTCCTTCGGTTGCCGTGGGATCTGGGGGAATGTCCACCCTGGCGAGCACTTCATGTAGACGCTCCGGGGAAATCGACATACCTAGTCCAAGACAGGGCTGTTCCTCGCTAGCCTCTATAACCCGGAATGCCACCGGAACATCGAACGACACAAACAGATAGTCACCCCACCCGAAATTCTGGATCGTCCCACCAAGTTCGATGCTCATTCTGCCCTGTACCACCATCCCGAACATCGGCGATTGCGGGCAATGGATCGCGGGTGAACAGGATGTGTACCGCGCTATCACCAGGCTGTCGACAGGCGTGGCGTTCCGACCTTCGTCCTTCGCATGACGGGCGACCAGCCGGGCAATTTCCCTGAGGGTTTGGATACTCATGGTGGGCAACAATGCCGATCCGGAAGTTGTTCCACCCCATGGTAACGGCAGATAGAACCATTTGGGTGTCTGTTTGCAGGATCAGGCACAACTCTCGGGGGATTGATGTAACCGATGCATCGGTATCCGTGGCATCGTTTTCACGCGGTCGATTCTCACAGGTTTCGCTGCATCCCGCTGCCGCGCTTTCCGAGCGCTTCAGTTTCATTTTCCACGTCACGCCTTACGCACGTTATAGTCGATGACGCAAGAATCTGCTTCGCCCGGGCCGACAACCGGGTTTCCACCGCTGACAGGAAGCAAGCTGGTGATCGCAACCATCGTTGTTGCACTGGCCACGTTCATGTCCGCGCTCGATGTATCGATCGCCAACGTCGCGATACCGACGATCTCCGGCAACCTTGGGGTATCCGTCGATGAAGGCACGTGGGTCATTACGATCTTCGCCGCAGCCAATGCAGTCTCGATGCCGCTGACCGGCTGGTTCACGCAGCGCTTCGGGCAGGTCCGCCTTCTCGTCGGATCCATCCTGATGTTTGTACTGGCCTCGTGGCTTTGCGGGATCGCCCCCAGCCTGCCGTTCCTGCTCGGGGCGAGAGTCCTGCAGGGCGTGGTCGCTGGCCCATTGATTCCACTGTCCCAATCCGTTTTGCTGAGCTCATATCCCAAGGCCAAGGCTGGCCTGGCACTGGCCCTGTGGGCGATGACTGCAACGGTGGGGCCGATCGCCGGACCTATCCTGGGAGGATGGATCACGGACAACTACAGCTGGTCATGGATCTTCTACGTCAATATCCCGGTGGGGATCGCTGCCTCGGCTGTGACGTGGATCATCTATCGGCGCCGGGAAACGCCGACGAAAATACTTCCTATGGACGGGGTGGGACTGCTTCTGCTAGTGGCATGGATCGACCCGCGCACGGTGGCCACCGCGCCTTCATCGGATTTGCGGGTGTCTTTTTGATGTGGACGCAGTACGTGAGCAACGTGGACACGCTACACCTCGTGTTGCCGACCCTCCTGCAGGGTATTCCGACCGTGCTGTGGTTCGTCCCGCTCGTTTCCATCATCCTGTCCGGCCTTCCTCCCGAACGTATTCCTGCCGCAGCAGGCTTGTCGAATTTCATTCGCATTTTCTGTGGTGCCGTCGGGACTTCGATTTCCGGTACTGTGTGGAACAACCGGACGATCCTCCATCACAGCCGCCTTACCGAACAGGCAAGCGTCGCCAACCCTGTATTCAACAATGCCATTGAGTCCATGCAGCAGAGGCTGCACATCAATTTAGATTCTGCACTGGCGCTGTTTGACGTAGCCGTGACCAATCAGGCCGCCGTCATGGGGCTTGACGATTTCTTTTACATTTCGACGTTCATTTTCATCCTCATCATTCCGCTCGTATGGGTAACACGTCCTGTCACGGGAGGGGGTTCCGGCGCCGCGTCGGCAGCACATTAATAATGGAATCGGCTGTACTCAGAGGTGTCCGCCATAGCTGGCACAACCGCAACATGGACCACGTCGCTCGCATACTCATTTTTCGCATCGCCGCTCGGCCGTCAGCCCCTGGTTCACTCAACAGATCCGCTTCACATACCGCTACCGACGCTCACTGACCGCGCGTCCGAGCAAGGAGATTCACGATGAAAGCATTCCGTTTCGACAAGCTCGCCGGTCTGCACGATTTGACGCTACATGACGAGCACCAACCAGTTCCGCAGCGTGGCGAGGTACTCGTCAAGATCCGCGCGGTCTCGCTTAACCGACGCGATCTTCTGATCGCCGAGGGCGGATATCCGGGACCAGTTGCCGAAGGTCGCGTGCCGTGTAGCGACGCGGCGGGAGATGTGATTGCCGTCGGCGAAGGTGTCAGCGCCTTCCGAGCCGGGGATCGGGTGATCAGCACGTATCATCCTCGCTGGTTCGGCGGTCGTCCGCCAGCCACCGTCAGCAACGACACGTATGGCAACGGGGCCGACGGGTGGCTGATGGAATACAAGGCGGTGTCTCAGGAGGCCATCGTGCCGCTGCCATCCGGGCTGTCGTACCAGGAGGGATGTACGCTGCCGTGTGCGGCGGTGACCGCATGGAACGCGCTCTCGGGGCCTTCCCCGATTAGAGCAGGCGATACGGTGCTGACGCTCGGCAGCGGAGGTGTCTCAGTATTTGCCATTCAACTGGCCAAGGTCCTCGGCGCTACGGTCATTAGCACCACGTCGAGCGAACATAAAGGCGCACGACTCAGGCAGCTGGGCGCAGATCGAATCGTCAATTACTCGGACATTGAAGCGTGGGGACGTCACGTCAAGCAAGAATTGACGGACGGGTTGGGCGTCGACCGGGTGGTCGATGTGGTCGGCGCAGGCGCGCTATATCATTCGCTGACGGCCGTTCGTCGCGGCGGGGGAGTCGTACTGGTAGGGCAACTTTCGACTGCCGGTCCCGCTCTCGAGGCGGCGCAGATCACAGCAAGCGGAGCCACGCTCAGACCGGTTCGTGTGGGTGATCGAGCGCTGCTGGAGGAATTGCTTCGCGCCGTCGCTAACGCCCGGGTGAAACCCGTTATCAGTCAAGAGTTTGCATTCGCGGACAGCAGAGCGGCGATGGAAGCGCTTGGCTCGAGTGAACATGTGGGAAAGATTGTCATCGCTTTGCCCGATTAGCTCGTACGCCGTAGCCAGTCGACTGTGCGTCCACCGAGCGATGCACGGTTAGCGCGCCCGGCTTTGCGGTGCACCATAAAACGCCGGGCCTCAACCAGCAAATACGGATACCCCATCATTCCCGCTCGGGCCGTCTTTTGGCGCATACCGTCCGTTCAATGGTGAGGTGCATCGGCCGACGCCCGTGTTGTTCTCGCCACAGGCGATCTGTGATGGCAGCAGGCGCCTCCTCGACGAGGCCTCTGGTAAATTGCGGGACCTCTTCTAAGCTGATGCTTCAGACAGGCCTGCGCATCGTAAATTGCCTCAGCAGAGCTCTTCCACGATGATGGGCTTCGTGTTCTTGCGTTCTCGAGAACCACCCAAAAGAGGCAGTCGCTGGCCGGCTTGACGAGTTCCATCTGCTCGTCGCACAGACACGGAACGCCTGGGTAGTGCCGACCCTTGTAAACGAAATCGTGTGTTGTGTAGAAGAGCCTCACGTGACCTCCTTGCTGGCTAGCGCATCGAGGCAGACCTTCACCGACCGACGCATCCTCGAGGAGCGGCTTGCGCGCTGCGATCAGCGCATCGTCTCGGCGACCGGCATGCCCACGTCCTCGGTCGAGGACAGCTTTTCCGCTTCCGGCAGTTTCTGCGGCCAGCCGCCGGCCAGCGCCTGATAGAGCGCGACCGCGGCCGTGACGCTGCGCGTGCGGCTATCGGCCGCGGCATCCTGGGCGGAGAGCATTTGGCGTTCGGTGTCGAGAGTTTCGAACAGGCCTATGATCCCGGCCTGGTAGCGCACGCGGGCCAGCCGCGCCGCCTCCGCGCTGTCTCGCGCGGCGCGCTCGAGCTGCGCGTCCTCGCTGCGTGTGCGCGCGTCACGGATCAGCGCGTTCTCGGTGTCCTCCAGCGCGAGCAGCACGGTCTGCTGGTACTGCGCGAGCAGGCCGGCCGCATCGGCGCGGCTCGCGGCGATGCGCGCGCGCACGCGGCCGATGTCGAGAAAGGACCAGTCGACGCCGAGGAAGGCCGAATTCATGCCGGTACCGCCGTGAAACAGCGCGCCGGGTGTGAACGCCTGCGTGCCGATCAGCCCGCTTAAGGAAAACCTCGGGAACAGGTCGGCCGTGGCGACCCCGATCTGCGCTGTCGCCGAGTGCAATCGTTCTTCCGCCGCGGCGATGTCGGGACGGCGACGGATCAGGTCGGCCGGCGTGCCGGGATCGATGTCCGCGGGCAGGGCCGGCAGCGGCCTGGGCGCATCGAGTTCGGCGATCAGCGCCTCGGGCGGGCGGCCGGTCAGCACGGCGAGGCGATGCTCGGCCACCGCCACCTGTGCCTCGAGCGCGGGCGCGCGCGAGGAGGTGGTCTCGAACTGGGATCGCGCGAGCGCAAGCTCGTAGTCGGTGTCGCTGCCGGCTTTGTATCGCGCTTCGACGAGGTTCAATGTTTCGCGCTGGTTGTTGGCGTTCTCGCGCGCCACGCGCAAGCGCTCCTGCAGGCCGCGCAGTTGCACGTAGGTGCTCGCGGTCTCGCCGGCGATCGACACCTGCAAGGCGGCGAGATCGGCGCGGCTGGCCGCGGTGTCGGCGCGCGCCGACTCCACTTCGCGACGCACGCGGCCCCACAGATCGAGCTCCCAGCTCGCGTTGGCCTCGATCTCGTAGCTGCGGAACGAGCGCGGCGTACCGGGCACGGCCTGCAACTCGCTCAGCTTCTGATGCCCGCCCTGCGCGCTGGCGGTAATGGTCGGCACGTAGTCGAACCTGGCCTCGCGCAACAGCGCGTCGGCGCGATCGTAGTTCGCCAGCGCACTGCGCAGATCGTGGTTCGCGGCCAGCGCCTGTTCGACGAGTTGAGTCAACTGCGGATCGCCGAACGCCTGCCAGAACTGCATGTCGGCGGGGACCGGCGCAGCGATGCCGGCGGCGCTCGACGCGGACACGGCTTCCTTGCGCGCGAACCGCGCGGGCACAGGCAGGTCGGAGCGATGGTAATCGGGGCCGACCGCGCAGCCGGCCAAGGTCAGGCTGGCGGCGATCAGCAGGGACGGAGTTAACCTGCGCATGGCGTTTGCTTCTCCAGGGAAATCGTTTATCGGCCGCGCGGAACTGCGCGATCTGCTCGGCTTTTTCCGGATGCGCATCGAGACTGCGTTGCGCCCGGTGTCGTCAATGCCCATCCAGACCGACGCGGTAGCGACGCCGTGCTTGCCGGGCTTCAACCATGCGCCATGCTGCCCTCACCATGCTGGACCAGCTTGCGGCCGGACAGCTTGCGCAGGCCGACGTAGAACACCGGCGTGAGGAACAGGCCGAACAGGGTCACGCCGATCATCCCGGCGAACACGGTGACGCCGGTGGCCGAGCGCACCTCGGCGCCCGCGCCATGCGAGAGCACCAGCGGAACGGTGCCGGCGATGAAGGCCACCGAGGTCATCACGATCGGGCGAAGGCGCAGGCGGCAGGCTTCGAGCGCGGCTTCGACGATGCCCTTGCCCTGGAATTCCAGCTCTCGCGCGAATTCCACGATCAGGATCGCGTTCTTGCACGCCAGGCCCATCAGCACCACCAGGCCGACCTGCACGAAGGTGTTGTTGTCGCCGCCGAATAGCTTGACACCGGCCAGCGCCGAGAGCATGCACATCGGCACGATCAGGATCACCGCGAGCGGCAGCACCCAACTCTCGTACAGCGCGGCGAGTACGAGGAAAGCCAGCAGGATCGCGACCGGAAACACGAGTAACGAGGCCTTGCCCTGAGTGGCTTCCTGGAAACTCAGGTCGGTCCATTCGAAGCTCATGCCGTTCGGTAACACCTTTCCGGCAATCTCGGTGATCTTGTCCATCGCCTGTGCGGATGAGAGCAGAGCCGGGTTAGCCTCGCCGACGAAATCAGCGGCCGGATGACCGTTGTAGCGGATCACCGGATCGGGTCCGTAGCTCTGCTTGATGTTCACCATCGAGCCGATCGGCACCATCTCGCCCTGAGCGTTGCGTGTTTTCAGGTTGCCAATGTCTTCGACCTTTTTACGGTAGTCGCCCCCGGCCTGCGCATACACACGCCAGGTGCGGCCAAACAGATTGAAATCGTTGACATAGCTGGAACCGAGATAGACCTGCAAGGTCTCGAACAGGTCGCTTAGCGCCACGCCTTGTGTCTTGGCCTTGAGGCGGTCCACATTCACGTCGAGCTGCGGCACGTTGGACTGGTAGCCCGAAAACGGGAGGCCCATACCCGGCTGCTTCATGAGCGCGCCTTGCAGCGCGCCCACGCCTTGCTGCAACTCGCCGTAACCTCTTCCAGCACGATCTTCGACGAACAGCGAATAGCCGGCGCCGTTGCCGAGCCCTAGGATCGGCGGCGGCATCATGACAAACGCCATGCCTTCCTTGATCGTGCTGAGCTTGGCCTGGATCGCATCAGCGATCTGCTTGGCGCTAACGTGACGCTCGTCGAACTTCTTCAGAATCACGAACGCTATGGCGTAGTTGGGCGTGTTGGTGAACTGGGTTGGGTTGAGGCCAGCGAACGAAACCGTGTGGTCAACGCCTTCTGTCTCCAGGGCCATTTTGTCCATTCGCTTCACGACCGCGTCGGAGCGACTGATCGAAGCGCCATCCGGCAGTTTCACGCCAGCGATCAGGTAGAGCTTGTCCTGGGTCGGGATAAAGCCGCGCGGTACGTTGTTGAACATAAGGCCCGTGCCCACGAGTAGCACCGCGTAGACCGCGAACGCCGCGCCACGGCGCTTGAGGATGCGCGATACCGAACCCTGGTACTTGTCCGAACTCACCTTGAAGAAGCGGTTGAACGGGCCAAACACCCAGCCGAACGCGCGCTCAATTCCGCGAGAAACCGCGTCCTTGGGCGAGTCGTGCGCGTGTAGGAGCTTGGCCGCAAGCGCCGGCGACAAGGTCAACGAGTTAATCGCCGAGATCACTGTCGAGATCGCGATGGTCACCGCGAACTGCTTGTAGAAGGTACCAGTGACGCCGGTCAGGAAGGCCATCGGCACGAACACCGCGCAAAGCACCAGCGCAATGGCCACGATTGGTCCGGAAACCTCCCTCATAGCTTGATGCGCCGCTTCCAGCGGCGTGCGCCCTTCCTCGATATTTCGTTCGACGTTCTCGACCACGACGATCGCGTCGTCGACGACGATACCGATCGCCAGCACGAGGCCGAACAAGGTAAGTGTGTTGATCGAGAAACCGAGCACATACAGCACAGCGAAGGTGCCGACTACCGACACCGGCACCGCGATCAGCGGAATGATCGAGGCGCGCCAGGTCTGGAGGAACAGAATTACCACCAGCACGACTAATAGAATCGCCTCGCCCAGCGTGTGCGCCACGGCTTTGATCGAATCGCGCACGAAAATGGTGCTGTCGTAGTACGAATGGTAGGTCATGCCGGGCGGGAACTGCTTGGACAACTCGTCCATCTTCGCGATCACTGCATCGCGTACGGTCAACATGTTGGCTCCCGGCGCCTGAAACACGCCGATGGCCGTGGTATACCTGCCATCAACCGCGCCACGCAGGGTGTAGTCGCTAGAGCCAAGTTCGATGCGCGCTACGTCGGCGAGGCGGACGACCTCGCCGTTGGCGCCTGTCTTAAGCACAACGTTGCCGAACTCCTCGGGCGATTGCAAACGGCCCTGCGCATTGATGGCGATCATAAAATCACTACCGCCTTTAATGGGTTCAGCGCCAAGCTGACCCGCCGACACCTGGATGTTCTGATCCTGTATCGCGCGGACCACGTCGCCCGCGGTCATGCCTCGGGAGGCGACCTTGCTCGGATCGATCCAGACGCGCATCGCGTAGTCCCCGCCGCCGAACATGCGTATCTGGCCGACGCCGGGCAGGCGCGCGAGTTCGTCCTTGATCTTGATGTTGGCGTAGTTGCGCAGGTAAAGCGCATCGTAGCGGCCGTCCGGAGAGTACGGCGTGACCATGACGGCGAAGGTCGGCGACTGCTTCTGCGTGGTCACGCCGAGCGCGACCACTTCCGAAGGAAGACGCGACAGCGCCTGGGCCACGCGGTTCTGGACGTCGACCTGGGCCTGACTGGGATCGGTACCTGGCTCAAACGTGACCGTCATCTGCAAAACACCGTCTGAACCGGCCACCGATTTCATGTACATCATGTGGTCGGCACCGTTGATCTGCTCCTCCAGCGGCACCGAAACAGTTTCGGCAATCACCTTGGGATTGGCGCCGGGATAGGTTGCGGTCACAACCACGGTCGGCGGCACTACCTCGGGGTACTCGCTGATCGGCAGCAGTGGGATCGCGATCAAGCCGCCGACGAAGATTACGATCGAAAGCACCGCCGCGAAGATTGGGCGGTCGATAAAGAATTTGGAGATATTCATGTCGCGCTTTCCTTACTTCGCTGCGATCGAAGCTGGAGCTACCGCCGGCGCGCCCATGACCACCGTGCTGGCGTTCACTGGTGCGCCCGGAAAGAAAATCTTCTGCAGGCCGGCGACAATGACCCTATCATCCGGCGCGAGCCCGGACTGCACGATACGTAGACCATCGGCGAACCCGCCAAGCGTGACGTCCTTGCGCAGAGCCTCGTGCTTCGGGCCCACCACATAGACATACTTACGGTCCTGGTCGGTCATGATCGCCTTGTCGTCGATCAGCATCGCCCTGAACTCGGCGCTGCCCTCGAGCTGCACACGCGCGTACAGACCCGGGGTCAACGCGCGGTCTGGATTCGGCACCACCGCGCGCAGATTGATCGTGCCGGTGGCCGAGTCGACCTGGTTGTTGACGAAGTTGACCGTGCCGGAATACGGAAAGCCCGTTTCGTTGGCGAGGCCGATGCGCACCGGATTAGCCAAGTCTGGTCGCTGGCCTTTACGCGCGAGTGCCGCGTAGCGCAGGTAGGTCTGCTCGTCCGGTTGGAAGTACACATAGACCGGATTCTGCGAGACGACGCTGGTCAGCACGCTCTGGTCAGCCTGGGCCAGATTGCCGTCGGTCAGCATGGCGCGACTGACGCGCCCGGCGATCGGCGAGCGCACCTCGGTAAAGCCAAGATTGAGCTTCGTCGTGGCCAGCGCCGCCTCGGCCGCGCGCACGTCGGCGTCGGCCTGAGCGAGACCGGCGTGGCGCGTGTCGACGTCCTCGCGCGAAATCGCGTTGGCCGCGATCAGCGTCTGCGCGCGCTGATCCTGCGCACGCGCCAATTGAGCCGCCGCGCGCGCACGTTCGAGCTGCGCCGCCGCGCTGTCATAGGCGGCCTTGTACGGGCGTGGGTCGATCACGAACAGCAGATCGCCGGACTTGATCTCATCGCCTTCCTTGAATGCGATACGGTCGATGTAGCCGCTGACCCGCGCGCGCACCTCGACCGCGTCGATGGCGGCGATGCGGCCGGTGAACTCGTCCCACTGGCGCACGGGCTTGACCACGACCTGAGCCGCGCTAACCTCGGCCGGGGGCGGCGCCGCCGACTGCGCACTGCCCTTGCTGCACGCCGGGAGACCAGCGGTCAACGCTGCGGTGGCAAGCAAAGAAAATCCCGCGCGCAACAGCGCGCAATAACGCTCGGAGTAAGGCACAAGCATCTCCTTCCACTTGAAAACGGAGAAAAGTTCAACGCGCTTTAGCCCATCAAGTGGACCGCTCTTTACACGACGCACAGCCGAACTCAAATCGAAATGGAAATTACAAAATTAACTACCCACAATTTCCAACAACTCATCGGCGTGAAGCTTTGCCCAATCCAGCAGCATCAACGGTGCGCGACCTAGAATTCTTTTCGTATCGTCTGCAACGCTTCCGATGTAGGCCATTCTTCCGTTCTCAACGTCCCGGAAAAATTCGAACCCTCCCTTTGCATAGGCCGATTCGTACGTTGAAGCCGCTGGTATCACCATTTCCTTCAGAAAAAGCTCGTGATTACGAACCTCTGCTGTGAACTGATAACCAGTAGCCGCGGTTAGCGTTCCAGCCACCTGCTGCGGATCAAGTACATCTGCTGAAAACCAGTAGTCCTTTTCATGGTGTTTTTCCGGACCCTCCATAAGAATGGCTGCCGCCGCTTCCGCAACATCTTCCAAGGCTGTAAACCCAATGGGTTTGGAAGTGTATACGCGGCACCGACCACCTTCGACCCGCCACCCCGCTAGCAAATTCTGCATAAACATATTGGGATGCAAATTCGTCCACGCAACGCCACTATCGCGAAGATACGCTTCGATCAACTGATGCCAGGCAAAAACCGTCGCGTATGCGTCGTGCTCTCGTGTAAATACGCCCAGATGCACAATATGACTCACTCCGTTTCGCCTGGCCGCATCAATCAATGTTTTGCTCTGCACAAGCATGTCGACCGTATATCCATTTATAAGAAAAATCCCTGTGACATCTTTCAATGCCTCATCGAAAGTTCGTGGATCATCGAGATCGATATAGCGGGATGCGCCAAATTGGTCTGCGAGCGCGTCCAGATGTGCTTTTCTTCGCGTCCCCGCCGAAAATTGCGCACCGCTACTTCTTAAATTCTTAGCGACGAGCGTTCCTACTTGCCCCGTCGCGCCCAATACAAGCAGATTGTTTGAATTACTCATTTGAATCCCTCTCCTACAGTTTTTTGCTCCGCGAGTGATGAGCCATTTCAGCGAAGGTGGGGTACGTACGCTCGTCATGCATCAAGCGTACTGTCCCCGTCGCTCAAAAGTAATGGGCGACAGCGACCTAATAGCGGTCAGCGGTGGGTGCCCGGCTGACGGTTCGGGCGAAGCTGGCGAAGTGAAAGTTCGCTTCATTAACTATTCGTGTGAGCAGTGGTGTGGAAAATGGAACTGACGCGCTCGGAAAACGCGGCAGCGGGATGCAGTGAAACCTGTGCAAACTGCATGAGAACGATGCCACGATTGCCGACACATCGGTTACATCGATTCCCCGAGAGTTGTGCCTAATCCTGCATACGCAGGCACAGGGGGCGCTCTGCAGCTAACATGGAAAGAGTGAGGTTTCATCTGTATTTTCGCCTTCCCAAAGCCCCAAGTTAGCCAGCCGTCTCCTTCGCTTGCTGAGCGTTGAGCCGGTCCCGCAGGAACAGAGTCAGCGATACGAAGCCGAGCGACGAATGACAACTATTGCCGCTATAAAACGCCTCGATGGATTCAAAAAAATCCGCAGCAGCGTCCCGATGCAGGCGATACCTCGTGCCATGCTCCCGCTCGCTCTTCAGGCTGTTAAGGAAGGGTTCAGTCGGCGAATTACCCTAGCAATTTCCCCTACTGCTCATCGAGCGGCGTATGCCATAGATTGTGAGCTTGCGCTGGAGCCCATGACTCGCACCTTGACTACCATGGTCGAAGTGGTGCAACTCGCCAGGTGCGAGCCTGCGGCGAAACTGTTTCGGTACCGTGGACACTTCTTCTTTCCTTCCTTTGGGTCGACTTCATACACGACACGTTGGAAGGCGAAATCTCAGGGGTAGTTTCACCGCTAAACCTTATGAAAAGTGATCGGCGTACTCAGCATACCTAATCCTTTTGCTTTCTGTGCTTTCGGTTCACCCCTGTACCGAAGCGTCGGCGATAAGCGCTCGATATAGCCCCCCGGATAATGCGGATCATCAGGATTAGGATTTGATGTACAGGAGCGGTACCTTGACGCCTTTTGGGCGGGTGCTTCCTTGCCATTGCCTTAAAAATTTTCAAGCTCTAGTAGCGCGACGCCCACAGACCGATAGAAGCGAGCTCAGTCGACGAAATCAGGATAACCGGGGTGCGAGCCGTTGCAAGCGAGAGGTCGCAGCCATCCGGGAAAGGCCCGGCATCAAGTGCTCCCCGGGCGCGGTGGGAAGGGCGGTTGAATCTGCTTGCAATGTCAACCACGCTGTAGGTCGGCCGATCGTACCCAGTGACGCCCGCCTGCTGCGCGGCCTACTGGGCGGTCTGCTGACGTTGATACTCGTCGTGCTTCATTTGCATGTAGTCGGCGCGGCTGACCTCGTGCAATTGCCGCTGATACTGCTCGGTCGCATCGAACCAGTCAGTTAGGCGTTTGTCGAGGCGGGCGTTGGGCGGGCTGGAAAGCGCACCCAGATAGGCATCGATGGCGAGGTAATAACGCATGGTATTGCGTTCCACCAGACCGCGCACGCCGCCGATGTATTGCGTCTCGCCCGTCGACGGATCGGACGTGGAGGAAAAGCCAACCTTGTCGCTGCCGATCGTCGCCAGATAGGTTTTCATCGCAAGCCGTCCCGCCGTGCCGTAACCGTAGGCGTAGGTCAGATGGATAAAGGTGCGGCTATCGGCCACGGGTATCGCCTCCAGCACGATACGGTAGTCTTTCGTGCTCAGCGGACCCGTGGCGGCGGAGAGCTCCACCCGAAGATAATCCGGGCTGCTCGCTGCCAGGCGATAGTTGAATTGCACGCGGTAGGACGAGGAAAGCGATTCCTCGGTTTTCTTGCCGATGTTCACCGCGAGGACCATACCACTTGCGCTCGTCGATGCATGGCAGTACTTGGTGTTCAGGTGGAGGATCAGCACGTCGCACCAGTTGGCCGGGCCCTGAGTCGGGTCGTTGAGCGTGCCGTTGACGGTTGCGAACGGATAGTTGACCACGCCGTAAATATCGCCCTTGAGTGCCGAGGGCAACTCCTGCGACTCGAGGTATAGCAGTCGCTGGAACTGATTGTGCGCGAGCTGCTGCGTCAGACTCTGGTATTTGTCGCGCAGGCTCGCCGCATTGTCGGCCGCTTGCGCGAAGGCGCTCTGGCACAGGCAGCAGAACACCGCCAGCATCGCGGCCATCAGCCACTGTCGCGCTCTCTGGTTGCCTGCTGGGGATCTGGCAAGCCTGCCCATGGACGTCCTCCTACTTTGGCTCAGGTTGCGGGGCGCCGTGCGTGGATCGGATCGTGGCGCGCTGGTAGCCCTCGCATTCTTGCAGGCGGTGGCGTGGTTTGTACATCCGTAATCGCCGCTGTCTTGCAATCGGTCGGAATAGACTGATAAAACTCGATCTCGGTCCGCCACAGCAACCGCCTGACGAAGCAAATTCCGCTTTACACAGGCCGGAGAAAGACTATTCCGCATCGTGCAAACCTTACTTCGCATGCCTTACCGTCCAACCTTCCGCTGCGCCATGTACGCAAGATAAGCGACGATCAGATCGATCTCGCGATCGCTCAGTTGGTCCTTCGGAAAAGCGGGCATGGTCCGGCCGGGCCAGTCTCGAACCGATGCCGGATTGCGAATGTAGCGGTGCAATGCTGCGGGCTGGAAGTACTCGACTGGATTCATCGGCACGTTGAGATCGGGGCCGGTGTCCGCACTGCCCGCGTGGTTGAGCCGATGACAGGCGAGACACTGAGTGATGAACAGGCTTTGACCCGCGCGGACCGGATCGGTTGCCGGCAGCGCCGGATCGACGCCGAGCACCGGCCAACGCGCGGATGGAGATGGTTGCGTAGAAAGTTGCGCGATCTGGTAAGGCCACTGCTCGCTGCGCACGGATGCCGCTTCCCTGCCGACCCAGACCAGGTAGAACGGTCCCGCGCTGACCGGCTTGCCCGGCAGCTTCGGCCACGGCTGCGCCGGGTCCTCGACCGCGAGCCATGCGACGGCCGTCGCGGGATCGCGGTTGCGCACGAGGTCCATCGGCAGTTGCGCGGCGAAACCGTCGGTCGCACGTGCCTCGAGCACGCTGTCCGCAGGTAACGCCGCACCGTCGAGCAGGTCGGCCAGCGGCACTGCGCGATAGGTCGTCGACGTACCGTAGGCGACATCTCGCGGAACGTGAATCTCGGCAGCATCCGGACGCGCCAGCAACGCCCCTTGGCTAAACGACTGGGTCTTACCGCCTATCCTGAGTTCAATCATGGGCTGCGCTGCCGCACAATGCCCGATCACGCTAAGCGTCAACAGCAAGACCGCAAACAACACGCGTTTCGACATTTGTCCTCCGTGCGCTCGACGCGTTCGAAGTCTACAACAGGATTGTGTCCGGACTTTGCCGCTCTCGGCCGACGCGCGACGATTACACTCCTTCTTTTTCGCCTGTGCAGCGGCCATCCGATAGACCACTGCACACGCAGAACCCGCCGCTGGATCGGTTTTCCGCTCGTATGCGGCCTGGCGATCAGTCACTTAACGATTTTTGCAATCAGCACGCGTCGTTTCCGATATCCTTCATACCATCAAAAGTCAGGAACGCAGACGGACATGAGCCGGCCGTTCCCGACGGGCCAGTCCATTGTTCGAACAGTCGCAACCACTCCTGCAGTTCAATGATTGAGATCAAGACGAGGAGCAAGACATGGCAATAGCACGGCAGGTCATCACATCACTTCAGCGCGACGGTACCGATATGCTCGGCACCAAGGGCGTGGCGGTCAAGATTGTGGATGAAAGCATTGTTTCTGGCTCGCTGCTAACCGTCGAAAGCAACCACTTCTGCGTGCTGAAATCACGGGGCGCTGTGCTCAACGTTTACGAGACTGGTCAGTACGCGCTCACTACGCCTGACAAGCCACTTCTGGGCTCCATCGCGCAAGGATTCTTCGGCGGTTCCTCGCCCTGGGTTTTCGAAGTCATCTATATCAACCGTTCCAAGCTGCTGATTCGCAGCCAGGGCGTCGCGACCAGTGCCGAGATGGCTGAGATGGCGTATCAGGTTGACTACTATATTCACATCGATACCAAGGAAGCGGCGCTCGATCTCATTACCCACCTCCCGTTTAACGGCAACTTCATCGATACGCAAGAGGTAGCGGATTATGCCGGCCCCGCGATCGAGCAGGCGATCAACCAGATCGTCCAGGTTACGAAGATGGAAAATATCAACGAGCACATCAACGAGATCCGCGAGTCGGTCAAGACGCATCTCTCCGACTTCCTGAGAACCTTTGGCATCATGCTGAATGACCTCAAAGTCCTGATCGTGCCCAAGGACGAGCGGATGCGCGAACTCATCTCGCTGCAAGCCATTGGCCTCTCGCCGATCGAGGCTGTTCGTTACTATCTTGCGCTGCGCATGGCCGAAAAGGGCCTTGTGTCCGCGCCGAATGCGGCAGCGGGCTTGCCCTTCCAGATCGGCGCTCCTGCCACCGGAATTTATCCAGTCGGACACGAAGCAGGGCTTTCCGGGAACAGCTAGCCATGGACTCCAGTTTCTACGACGAAGGCGTGCTCCGACAGGCAGCGATCAACCTGTTTCACGGCTGGGGCTACAACTTCTACCGGACCGAAAATCAGCTCCGCGCTGACGATCAACTCGTGCGTAGCAAGGCAGGCTGGCTCCTGGGGATGGCGCGCGCCAGTGTCGAACGTGCTGAAGCCGACTATCGACACGAGTTTATTGGCACGCCGTCTAGGGACAAGCCGTTCCCGAACCCGTCGAACATGGCCGCCGCCCAAAAGCTGGAGCGGCTGGCGGGAAGCATCGGCGTCGTCAGCGGTCGGCTGCAATCGCAGCCGGTCCCAGAGAATGATCGCATGACGCAGCGCTACCGTCAGGAGGCTGAAACCCTCAAGGTATTGATCGGTTGCGACGAGCGGCTCGTGGGGCAGTGTTCGCTGCTCCGCGCGATGCTCGATGCGCGAAGTGGTGTATGGATGCTGGAACATCTTGACGAAGTCGAAGATGGGTTGGCGGCCCTCCAGCAGACGTTGCGGAGTCGCGAAGCGGTGTTGCTCGATCGCACCGGATGATTCTGGCTCATCGCCCCACAATGCTGTCGCAACTTACGGTGCCAGTCGGCCGGAGCCGCTTCCGTACCGCATCGCGGATTTTGTGAACGGAGGACCGCTTTCGAGCATGCATGATTGGTGTTTCACACCCCGATCGGCCGGCTTCATTTTCTTCCACCCGAATCGCAAACGAGTTGCCCTTTCAACAGCGCATCGAGCCAGTCGGCGAACACCTGAACCCTGCGCGACAGATGTTGCCGATGCGGATAGAGCAAGTTCATCGGCATCGCCGCAGCCCGATATTCGGGCATCACCTCGATCAGCTCGCCCGCACGCAGATGCTGCTGCACGTCATAGGCAGGAATCTGGATCAAGCCGAGTCCTGCAAGGCAGCATGCGATATACGCCTCCGCGCTGTTGACGGTCACGCGGCCCTGCGTTGTCAACGTCCTTACCGTCTCGCCGTCGAGCCATTCCCAGGGCGTGATGCGCCCGCTCGATGGCGACGCATACTGAATGACCTGGTGGGTTGTCATGTCGCCGGGCGCGCAAGGCGTACCGTGATGGGACAAATAGAGGGGGCTCGCAACATTGATCAGTGGCAGATCGCCAATGGGACGCGCGATCATGCCGGAATCGTGCGGCTTACCTACGCGCAGCACGCAGTCGACGCGTTCTTCGACAAGGTCGATCGTGCGATCGGTCAGGCTGAGCGTGATGTCGATTTTCGGATAGGAGACGAGGAATTCCGGCAGTGCGGGTGCAATGATCAGCCGGCCAATACGGCCTGGCACGTCGATGCGCAGCACGCCGCTCGGTCCAACCGATGTCTGCCGGAACAGGTTCTCGGTCTCCTCGACATCGGCGATCAGGCGCAGGCAGCGCTCATAGAGCGCGGCGCCGTCCTGCGTCGGCGACACCTTCCGCGTTGTCCGATGCAGCAACCGGGCGCCGATCCGTCCTTCCAGCTCCTGGATAGCTGCGGATACCGACGAGCGGGGCAAGCCGAGCGTGTCCGCCGCGCGCGTGAAATTCGCGCATTCGACAACGCGCGCGAAGACGCGAAACAGGTCAATACGATCCACGTTCGCTCCGACCTTCGCGAGCGCGCAGCTCGACGTCGTATCGAGCTTTCTGCGCGGGATGCAGTCCATCGGTCCGGAATGCGCGCGCGCCGCCGATCTCGCTCATCGTCATGTCCAGGCACGCCTTTCCACTGTTCGACTTTTCTGACCAGTGATGTCAGAAACAGTAGATTTAAATGATTTTCCTGGAATATATCATCCAACAGGATGAGAGGCTGCATAGGGCGGCTTCGGCACTGGGGATGAACCATGGCAAACCACAGCATCAAAGGCAAAACCGTTGTCATTGCGGGCGGGGCGAAAAATCTCGGTGGACTGATTGCACGGGATCTCGCCGCACAGGGCGCCAAGGCGGTGGCGATCCACTACAACAGCGCGGGTTCGAAAGCCGCAGCGGACGAGACACTTGCCGCGATCGAGTTGGCAGGCGCCAAGGCGGTTGCTTTCCAGGCCGATCTGACCTCGGCCGGTGCGGTCGAGAAGCTGTTTTCGGATGTCGTCGCCGCCATCGGCCGCCCCGACATTGCAATCAATACGGTAGGCAAGGTGTTGAAGAAGCCGTTCGTCGACATCACCGAGGCCGAATACGATGAAATGACGGCGGTGAATTCCAAGTCTGCGTTCTTCTTCCTCAAAGAAGCAGGCAAGCACGTCAATGACAATGGCAAGATCGTCACGCTCGTCACGTCGCTGCTTGGCGCGTTCACACCGTTTTACGCTGCCTATGCAGGCACCAAAGCGCCGGTCGAGCATTTCACACGTGCTGCGGCCAAGGAATTCGGCGCGCGCGGCATCTCCGTGACGGCCGTCGGCCCCGGGCCCATGGACACGCCGTTCTTCTATCCCGCCGAAGGCGCGGACGCGGTGGCTTACCACAAGACCGCCGCCGCACTTTCACCGTTCTCCACGACTGGTTTGACCGACCCAGGGGATGTGGTGCCCTTCATCCGCCATCTGGTCAGCGACGGGTGGTGGATTACGGGGCAGACCATTCTGGTCAACGGCGGTTATACGACCAAGTAACAGCCATCCGATCGTATTATTGTCTCATTCTGTAGACCTCCCACAAACCATGCGGGACCGCCCAATGCGCTTTGAAGACTTTCTCAAAAGGTGGAGGGACAACCCCTCCACAGCATTCCAGATCGCGCTTCTTATGCGAATCGCCGCCGCGGTCCGAGACTCTTCAGATTGCACCGGTGCAGTGGTCGTCGGTTCATTTGCAAAGGGGACCGCCGATCGCCTCTCTGACATTGACCTGATTGCCTTTAGCTCGGAAGGAACCGGGCGCTCACTGTTCCAAACGATACGGCAACAGATCGCCCCATCGAAAGTATTCGTCACGTTTGATGGCGCGCATGATCCGGACAGCCCGTTCCAAAAGCTCGTCTTCGACGACTTAACCTCTATCGAATTTCACGTCATATCGCCCAGCACCGAGCTCACCCTGGAGCAGCCCTTTGTCGAGATAGTCAATCGGGATCGTTGCCTTGAGTCGAGGACATCATCGAGGCTCGCGCCGACCGGGCGCGATATGACTGTCTTTCGATATGGTGACCGATTCCTGGCATGGGAACTCTTCAACTGCTTGAAGTGGTTATGGCGTGGAGACTTCCAAACAGCAAAGCGCTACCTGGTCAAGCTAGGAAGAGCTATTGAGGCGTCGGAAGAAGGCGAAGGATCTGCCTTCAAATAGTTCACGCTGCTAAATACCAGACGTTCAACGCCGCCGGTCAGCGGCGGCCGAACGCCGTCCGCTGCAACCGGTTGTTAGGTCGTAGTACGAAAAAGCGGCGAGCAAGCTTCAGCGATTTGTTCCACATGACGGTGGTCCGTGCCACAGCAGCCTCCCATCACATTCAGGTGCGCAAGCCGTTCCTTGAGACGGGCGTACTGCGTACCAAGTTCGACCGGGTTCCCACTATCAAGCTCCGGGGATTCGCTCAACTCCGCGTGACTCTTGTGCGAAGCGTTCGCTCTGAAGCCCCGAATCCGATCTAACCACGACCCGCCCTCAGCCAACACGTGGCCGAAATGCGTGGGATGGGCACAGTTGATCATGTAGTAGCAGGGATAGCCTGACGTCGCCTCGTCAACTTGCTCGATCGCTGTCTTCAGACTCTGGCCGGTCGGGAGATTGCCGTCGGTCTCGACGGTAAAGGAAATGGCGACGGGCATGTCCACTTGCTGGGCCGCTCGCACAATCCCACGGGCTTCCGCCACGTAGTTCATGGTCATGGCACACACCATATCCGCAGCGGAACCAGCGAGGGTTTCGACTTGAGCCTGATGATAGGTCTCTGCTTCCTGCTCCGACATGGCCCTCGCGGGGATATAACCGTCCCCGCGAGGGCCGAGACACCCGCTGATGACCACCGGCGTTTGATCGGTTTCGTATCCGTCCCGGATCTCTGCGAGCAGGTTGATCGCTCTACGGTTTGCATCGGCCAGCTCCTCGGGCATGTACCCGAGCCGGGTTCCCCAGTCCGCGTTGGCCCGCCAGGTCGCGCTTTCGAGAATAAGTCCGGTGCCAAACCGCTTCGCGATCTCCGCATAGGTGCGAAAGTACTTGCGGAGGGCCGCTTCGCCTTCCGGCATCTTCAGCAGGTGGAAGGCAGCGAAGTCCGGGAGTTCCAATCCTTCATGGAAGATCAGGGTAGTTTCGATCCCACCGTCGGTGATATAAAGACCGTCGCCGAGTTGTGGCAACTTATTGCGGTATTTCGCCATGATTTGTCTCCTGTCGTAATCTAAAGGCGTGGCTGCGATCGGCAGCACGCAACCCGCTGCAGTCCTTCAGCATTACCGGCTGAAGGTCACATATCTGCCGGAAAGCAGGCTTTCAAATGTCGTCTGCCCTGGGGCCACGTAGCTCGCGCACCCCGCGCCCAAGGCGCCTGCGCAACAGCGTGCGCAACGTCGCGCCGTCGACATAACCGACCGCCGTGGCAATCGCCTCAATGTCGAGGCGGCTCGTGCGAAGGAGATGAACAGCTCGCTCGACGCGAAGGTCCTGGAAGTAAGACAGCGGAGATTTTCCAAGCACAGCCTCGATGCGGCGCTGCAGTGTTCGCGTACTGGTTGCCAGGGCGTCCGCTGCTGCGTCAAGCGAAAAGCCCTCGGCGAGCCGACCTCTCGCCCAGCGCTCGAAGCGCTCGACGAGCGGATCCGCGCGCGCGAGATGATCCGGGATCATGTAGGGCGCTTGCGAAGGTCGTGCGTCCACCAGCAGATAGCGGGCTACAACCGATGCCAGATCGGGACTCGCCTGATTCAGCAGCCAAAGAGCGAGATCGAGGTGCCCCATCGCTGCGCCCGCGGTGGTGAAGTCGCCCGACGGCACCACCATGCGAGCGCTGTCCAGCCGAACCTCCGGGTAACGCTGACGAAAAAGAGGCGCGAGCCACCACGTTGTGGTGGCTTCCTGGCCGTTCAGCAGACCCGACTCCGCCAGCACGAAAGTGCCAATGCAAGCGGTCGCGATTTTCACCCCATCCGCGTGACTTTGACGGAGCAATGCCATTGCATCGACCACGTCGCGCCGCGCGAGCGCCGGCACCAGTTGCTCCGGCATTTTTGTGGCGAGTGCCGGCACGACCAGCCAGTCCGGCCGGTCCATTGCGCTCACTGGTTTGACCGGCACGCGCATGCCCAAAGCAGTCCGCACGTCGCGCCGCATACCGATCACGTCGATTTCAAAGTGCGGGCCGACGCCGGGCTGCTGGATCGCGGCCAGATCGTTCGCGGTGGTGAAAGCGTCAAGCACCGCGGAAAACCCCGTGTCGAACACCCCGTCGAGAGCGAGAATCGTCAACTTCATGTCGTAAATGACTTCAAAAATGTCATTTACGACAATAGTACGCATGCACGTTCCTGTCTACAGTGGTCCTCAATCCGAACGCAACCTGTCCGCGTTGCCCGGACGACATCCTGATGAACGCCGTTTGATGGTGCAGCAGGAAGAAGAGCGGTCAAAAGGAACCGGTATGAACCATTCAACACAATCTAGCCTCGATCACCCGATCTGGACGGCCCTGACAACCAGGCAGGCGCATCTGCGCCAAGGCGATCTGCTTGCCCGTCGCTACCACCCCGACGTGGCTCCGTTTGCCGCTGTGGCGTACGAAACCCCTGCGGCCTACCAGGCGCTCCACCAGCTCCTGCTGCCTCATGAGCAGGTAGCGTTGCTGTCCTTCGATCCTGTCGTTCCAATCGACACTTTGCGAGCAGAACGTATGGGAGTGGTCCATCAGATGGTAGCCACTCGCCACGAAGCCAGAGGCGTCGACGATCAGGAAGTGATCGCCCTGAGTAACGCCGACGCGAAAGACATGCGCGATCTGGTACAGAAGACCAAACCCGGTCCTTTCGGCAAGCGAACCCACGAGATGGGCAACTACATCGGAATTCGCGACCGGGGGCGCCTCATTGCGATGGCAGGAGAACGAATGCGCCTCGACGGATACGTTGAGATAAGCGCGGTTTGCGTGGATGACGACTGGCGAGGCGGGGGCCTTGCTGGCCGGCTTGTGAATCTCTTGTGCAGGGAAATCGAGCGTCGTGGGGAGACTCCATTCCTGCACGTATTCAGTGACAATCAATCCGCGATCGGGCTATATGAACGTCTTGGCTTCGAGTTGCGGCGCACGTTCCTCCTTACCCTGATCAGACATGCTGATCCAGGCGCAGCGTGATGCGATTTTCCTGTTGGTGCATCGAGGACGTATGCCCGCTCGCTTGCGCCGGCACGAATACCCGGGGTCGACGGAGGTCTGATGTGTGCCGAAAATCGGTCATTCGGGCGGTTACAGTGGATGTCTCCTGCTGGTCGGTCACTCCCGGTCAGGGATCGGCCGAGGTCGTTGAACGAGCCACAAGCGAGCGACCGCTGGTGCCTGACAAGTTCGATGCGGCTAGCGTACGTCGGTCTCTAATCCCATTTGCAATGCTTCTTTACAATTTCATTTATGGCATGACGGTAGTTGAGAAACGCATTTGGCCCGACGCTTTCACGCAAGGACTTCTGCTCCGCTTCACCTAGGTTGGCCATATATGGTCCGGCGGCAACGACAAGGGCGATGGCGTCGATAATCTTCGGTTCTTTATAATAGACAGAATGAACCAATTCAAATTCTAGCGCGGCTAACAGGTCGTTGATTGAGGAGGATGAAGCACAAGTACCCAATCCGTCCCTGTAGGCTTCCAGCAATCCAGTTGCAATCTGTGCTGCCTGTAGCTTCTGATCCGCCAGAATCGTTCGAATAAAACTTGAGGGAATCGGAATTGGACAGAGATTCATCTCTCGTCCGCTCAGGACTTTGTGTTCGACCCAGTGATGCAGATATTCTTCTCCAATCGTGACATTTTTCATGTGGCCTGGGTTGCCAAGTAAGCCAAGAGACACAGCCCTAAGCGTTTTCCAAGCTTGAGCGAGTAGCAGAGGAGTCACAACTCGGACGACAATGCTTCGGCAAGCTCGAAGCAGCACGAGAAGCAGCCGCCACGGAAGCTCCAGGCATTCGACAACAAACTGAACGCGGACAAAGGAAACAGCTAGAATGTATGCGGCGGGGATGAATACTAACGCCGCGTTATCGAGCCACCACTCCCTATGGGGCAGCAGTCGCAGCACAGTAAGGAATCCGATCGCGTACGAGAGCCATACCAATAGGTAAATTGGATGACTCAGGCTGCGGGTATATACGGCCTGGTCGATATTAAAAGCCACTTGCAAGGCGTTGAGGATCGAAGGGCGAAGTCCATCTTTGTCCTTTGCAAGTGGATTCTGCATTGTGTTTACTGCCTTAAGAAATGACTGTGCTTCGTCGAATTCGCTATAGAAATGAAAGATTTTTGGATATATTGGGTAATACTCACCTTCAGGCCCAGGGACGCTCTTCCAGCTAGCAGTCATAGCGCCAATGAAGACCATAATTAATTCAAAAAAAACGTTCAAACAAAATGCTAAAGCGGCTAAAGCAATCATAGTCCCCACAATAAAAACGTGGCGACCCGGAACACGCAAAAATGCATTTAAGGTCTCGGAATCGTGTGCAAGCGCGACTCCAATGAACAGAAGTGTCGCAAGACACAGAAATCGACCCACGCGACCGGTTTTGTAACTAATTACGGGGCAACCCAAGAGAGTAATTGACCTACACGTCTCGTCCAAGCCAAAAAGACGAAAGGCTTCGAGCGCCACATTTCCGCCGTGGCTGTGGGCAACGATGTGGCAGTGCCACCCAGCGTCTTTGAGGTCGCGAACTTCTCGCGCGAGCGCCTTGGCTGCAAAAAGCCTAGACAACCAGTCGTTTCGACCATCCCAGTGGAAAACCGCGCCATCATCTGGCAGGTGACTCCAGCAACGAGGGTTGGAGTGCAGCGTTTCCAGCGATCTATCGAGGGCTTTGCAAAACTCGCTTCCCCTTTGGTACCACTGAACTACACCTTCTTTCGGCGCTGCGAAGGTTCCGTGGACGAGGATAACGGTATGCCGTTCCTCACGATCAGGCGCCCCTGCATGATCTGTCTCAGTATTGACCGAGTCCATTGCGGGTGGACGGCTCCCCCGTATCCAGGCGAACGAGCGATCCCATACATTGAGAAGCCTGCCGAATAATATAAGCATGGGTCGGTGCACTACGCTGGACTGGGCTACGCGGCTCGGTATCGGCAGGATCTTACGGGCCGGAGCGCGCTTTCTGTGCGCTCGAACACATTTAGGCTTACGTACGTCGCGAGCTGTCTCTTCAGTGAATGAAATGCGACATCACGCACAGGTGACCAAGCCTTATGCTCGGCCGAGCGGAGGTATCAATTGGAAGTTGACGTGGGACATTGGCGGAACCAAAGCGGACGCTCAGGGCTTGGATGCCAATGTCTCCTCTGGGCCGCGCTGAGACCCCGCCACTTCGCGCTCGCGTGCACCCACGGCCGCGTAGTCTGTCGAGCTGAAATGGTTGTCCCAGCCCGACTCCCGTCGAAGTCGGCCGACCGGCCCTCGCCGGAGAATGATTTATTGCGGTCTACGTGAACGGACGCCATTCGCGCCATACATCCATCGTGCCTTCACGACGTGGAGAGAGTCGTAGAATATTGCTGTGGATCGTTTTCCGGCGCCCTCCTCGAGCGCCGGACCGGCAAGGGTTACCTCGCCCGACGCGATCGACGAGTCGAACCGGTGCTTGGCCGTCCCGAACTGACGAGCCGCGTCTACGAGGTCGAGCCGGTCGATCATGAGTTTAAGGAGGCGACATGAACGCAGTGTGCCCGCTGCACGGGCCAACGAAAATCATCCGCACGAATGCCTACGGGTTTCCGGTCTATGCGTGCTGCTGCGACGACGTGACCTATGTGACGCCCCCGGATGCGTGTACGAGGGCACCGACGCAACGCGGACGTGACCCGCAACCCGAACAACCGAAGACGAGGAAAGAATGATACTGACGATCAAGCCTGCTGCCATGTGGTGACAGGCAGTCCGCAGTATGTGGACCGGCCGCGGCACGAGGTCGGACAAGTTTGTCAGCTTGCCGTACTCGGACGGTGCCTGCGTGAGCCACTTCAAGCGCGCTAACAGCGCCAACGTCGTAGACCGTTGAGGGTTGTTGGACGCCTGCCGGCACGCGTCGCCGCATGCTCACAGTCATGGCGGTCACGGCAGGCATCCAACAACCCTCAACGAACTCTCCCCAGTCATGGACCGATGCCTTGAGCCGCCGCCCCAATCGCGGCGACTCAGGCGCATCGTCAATTCACGCTGAATGGCGACACCACCATCGTCTTCGTCGCACTCACCCCGGTCCTGGTCAATGCTGGCGGCGTCCAGCGATACACCACAATGCTCGAGCCGTTGTAGTTGTCCTTCGTCACCTCATATTCGCCGGTCGAACGCCGATACGCCCGAAGTCCATACATCGAGTCCACGTCGTTGCCGACGTCGACTTTGTTTGGGTTGCTATTGACGAGCGTGATGTCGAGCTGTCCCGTCGTGAGGTTGAAGGCATCAATATTCGGCACGGTATGTACGTAGCCCACAAACAGATAATTGCCGGCGGCCGCAATGGATTTGGGATTCGCGCCAGTGAGATTGATCACTGGGTTCGGCGTGCTCCTGTTGCCGGCCAGCCAGCCGTGATAGACCTCGACGCGCGATCCGACCGCCGTCCAGTCCGTGCTGCCGGTTGCCCCTTGCGTGAGAATCATCGTGTCGCTGTCAGGCAGGTAGACGATCCGCGTCAGTTGCGAGATTGTGCGCGGGATCGGCGTCGTGATCGCGGCACCCCAGACCGGTTTGCCGCTCGCATCGAAACCGGTCAGCGGATAGTGAGAAATGACGTTGGTTTTGTCGAGACCCGCCCAGATATCGCCCTTGCTATCCAGGCAGAAACCATTGCGGACTCTCGCCGTCGTACCGAAGGACGTTCCCGGCAACGTGCTATCCGGAATCGCAATGTACCCGCTCGCCGGGTTGAAGTGGAAAAAGTAGAAGGTATCGGGGTTCTGGCTCGCAGCGACGAGTATCCGGTGGCCGCCCACGCTGGCGACCTGAGCGAATTGTTCGCCGCGTTCGTGGTCGGCGAGATTGATCCGCGGATCGGACGGATAGGTGATCGGATCGATTGTGTTGGCAACGAAGGTGCCTCCCGCGGTACCCGAATAGATGTTCGTTCCGCCGTAGAAGATCGCCCCGTCGGTGGCTGGGTCCGGTGCCGCGTTGCCCTCAAAGTTCACCGACTGGAGCTGCCAGCGCAGAACCCCGGTTCCGTCGTACGCGTGGATGTCGGTGCCGCCGTTGCGGCCGAGGTCCCATGACCCGCCCCACGGGTTGTTCAGGACATAGAGGTTGCGCGCGGAATCCCTGCCGATGCCGGTGACGCGCGTAAAGCGCCTGTCGCCCACCTGCCCTTTGATGCCAGTGACCGTATTGAGGAAGCCGCCTTGAACACCAAACGTACCCACAGCATAAGGTGCGCCGGACACGTCATAGATCTTGATGTTCATGTCCGGCCCCTCGTCGCCGATCCATAACTGCCCGCTGGACGAGTCAAAATACAGCGAAGATGATTGCGCTTTGGCCGGCAACTGGATGGTGTTTCGCCGTTCGCCGGTCGGGCTGAACTGGATCACAGCGCCCGTGCTGTGTTGCGCGACCCAGATGTTGCCGCCCGCGTCCACCGCGAGCGCGCCCGGCCCTGCCACGCTGATATCGCGCAGCCAGACACCGGACGTCGTGAACACGCGCACGCGGTTGCCTGGGAAATCGCTCGCGTAGAGCAGCGAGCCGGACGTCGCGAGTCCGGTGACGACATCCGCGAGGCGTTCGGTAGTCGTCGCGCTTACCGTGATAAGCAGGTCGCGCGTGCGGCTTGTCCGGTCGTATCGGCCAACCTTGCCGCTTCCATACATGGCGTTGAACTGCAGCGCAGCGAATAGCGAGGTCGAGTTGCCGGTGATCGCGCCACCCTGAAACTCGCCGTGCGCCCCGATTGAGCCGATGTTCTGTCCGTTCTGATAGATCGCGATGCCGCCTTCGCCTTCGTCCCACATTGACGCGGTATAGATCACCCCATCTGATGCCACCCACATCGAGCGGGCCACATTGCCCACCCGAGTCGCGGCCGTGCCATGTGTGTTGGCCACCCAACCGGTAGAGTATTGAGCTTCGCAAACGGACGCAGCCGCTGCGCTCAGCATTACCGCGACGAACGCGGTACAGAGTCCTTTGAAAACCATGAGGGATGTTTCTCGATCGCACGCCGTGCAGTACAGGCGTCCATAGTGCGGTGTTGCCAACCCTGGCAAACTTGGAGTCCGAATCCTGACGATTTGAGCCCGTGCGTCGCGAAGCGTGCGACGTGACGCGTCGAATTGGTCTGGGATGTCGTCTGAGTTAACGGCGGTGCGCGGCGCGAGTTGAGCGATTTTTCAACTGGACCATGAGATCCGCGTGATTGGCGAGATATCGCCAATGGCGATATGCTGAAACCAGCGCGCAGTCCCGTCGCTCTCACGCCGACAGGTGTCTCATGGATGCTTTCACCAAAGAACCGCTGCTTGCCACACTGAATCTGATTGCGGCGCACTCCTGGTACGCGAACCAGTCCGGCGCCTTCACGTTCCTGAACGAACGATGCGCGGATTACCTAGGCCTTGCGAGTGACGATCCCCTTCGGTTCGGCATCGAAACTGGCGCGGCGTGGGACTCCCACATCGCGTGGCTGCATCCAGACGATCACGACGAGGCACGCAATGTCTGGTCAAAGTGCGTCGGATTGGGCTCTGCCGGTGAGGTGACTTTTCGAGTACGTAACGCAGAAGGCGGATACCGCTGGTTCCACTGTCGCGCCGAACCTCTTCTGGCTAAGGATGGAACGCTCCAGGGTTGGATCGGCATCAATTTCGATGTTGAAGAACGCAAGCAAGCCGAGTTTTATCTCGCGGAAGGCGAGCGGCTCGGGCGTTCGGGTAGCTGGGCATTCAACGCCGGCCGCTTCGAATACTGGTCCGGCGGGCTGTTTCAGATCCACGGCCTCGAGCCGGGCGACAAAGCGCCGACCATTCCAGAATACATTGCGCTCGTGCACCCGGAAGATCGGGACTTTATGTCGCAAGCAATTCAAAAGATGCTCGCGGACCATGAGGCCTTCGACTTTACGAAACGGATCGTGCAGCCCAACGGAACGACTCGTCATATCCGTTGCGTCGGCACGCCCGTGAGCGAAGGAGGGAGTTTCCGGCGCTTCGTCGGGATAGGGATGGATGTAACGGAGCAGGAGCGATTGACTCAGGCGCTGCGCGAGCGCGAGGAGGAACTTCAGCAGATATTGGATCTCACGCCGCAACTCATAGCGGTATTGGGGCCCCGACGCGAGCGCCTTTATGCAAACCGCACGGCGCTTGCTTATCTCGGCGCAAGTCTCGAGGAGTGGAGGCAGCGCGACACCAGCTTCGAAGTTCAACCGGACGATCTCGCCCGACACGCTGCGCTTGCAGAGCGTGCGTTGTCGGGCGGCTCTGCTTACGAGCTGGAAGTTCGGATACGCAATAGCGAGGGAATCTATCGCTGGCTTCTGGCCCGTTACAACCCGCTACGCGATGACAAGGGACAAATCATCCGTTGGTATATTGCATGTACCGATATTGACGACCGCAAGCGGGACGAGGAGAGGCTGCAACAAGAAAACGTCGCGCTTCGTCAGGAGATCGACAAGGCCTCAATGTTCGAAGAGATCGTGGGGAAGTCGCTCGCGCTGACCGGCGTGCTGTCACGCGTGTCCAAGGTTGCAGCCAGCGACTCGACCGTTCTGATCACCGGCGAGACCGGGACCGGAAAGGAGCTTATTGCCCGTGCGATTCACCGACGATCAAGTCGCTCCTCAAGGGCATTTGTTGCCGTGAATTGTGCCGCCATCCCGCGCGAACTGATTGCCTCGGAACTGTTCGGGCATGAGAAGGGAGCCTTCACGGGCGCCACACAACGGCGCCTGGGCCGCTTCGAGCTCGCCGACGGCGGAACGATATTTCTCGATGAGGTCGCAGAGCTGTTGCCTGGCATGCAGGCCGCGCTGCTGAGGATGCTGCAGGAACGGGAGTTCGAGCGCGTCGGGGGGCGGGAGGCAATCCGCGTCGACGTTCGCGTCATTGCCGCCACGAATCGCGATCTGGAGGAAGCAGTCGCTGCCGGAACTTTCCGCCAGGATCTCTTCTATCGTCTCAACGTTTTCCCCGTCGAGATGCCCCCGCTGCGGGAACGCGGAGACGACATTCCGCCGCTCGTGGCGTACTTCATCGATCGCTACGCGCGGAAGATGGGCAAGTCGTTCCGGCACGTCAACAAGTGGACACTCGATCGCCTGAAGGCCTATCCGTGGCCGGGGAATGTGCGCGAACTGCAGAACGTGATCGAGCGGTCGGTGATCGTCTGCGATTCCGATGAATTCATGATCGACGAGAGCTGGCTGTCGGCGAGCCCGCCACTCAATAGCCGGGTTGTCCTGCCATCGACGCTCGCTGCTCATGAGAAGACGATCATCGAGGAGGCGCTGCGCGCCTGCGGCGGGCGGGTCTTCGGACCCACAGGGGCGGCGACGCGGCTCGGCATTCCGCGCTCGACGCTCGAATCGAAAATCCGCGCGCTGAGGATCGACAAGAGCCGCTTTCGGCACTGACCGGCGAAAGCTTGGTCGGCCAGCTGTTGTACCGAAGTTCGCCATTGACGAGATATCGCCACTGCACCGCACCGAAACACGCTTTAGATTCAATACCTTACCGTTGGCTCGGCAATTGCGTCGGATATGGCCATGCCCCCTGCTGAAGAACCGCAGCAGGGGCGGCGCCGACGATCGCAAGAGATGACTCATGATCGTCACGCTTCGTTCTGACCGCATGGCCCCGAGGAGACGCGATGAAAGCCATCACGCAGCATTACATCGACGGTGCGTTCGTCGAATCCCATGGCCGCGAGGTCATCGAGAGCATCAATCCGACCAACAAAAAGGTAATCGGCAGCGTGCTTCTGGGCGACGAGGAGGATGCGCGGCGCGCGATCGCCGCCGCGAAGCGTGCCTTCCCCGCTTACGCCCGGACGACGAAGAAAGAGCGCGCGGACATCCTGCGCCGGGTGCACGAAGTGGTCGCGGCGCGCACCGACGATCTGACGGCGGCGATGGTCGAGGAGTACGGCGGCGTGTGCCAGTTCTCCAGGCTCATCGTGCAGTCGGGAGTCGAATCGTTCCTCCACGCCGAAAAGGCGCTTCATGAGATGCAGCTCGTCCGGCGCTGGGATAAGACAACGGTAACTTTTGAGCCCGTCGGCGTGGCCGGTCTGATTACGGCCTGGAATGCGAATGCGCTGTTCATCTGCCTCAAGCTTGCCTCCGCGATCGCCGCCGGTTGCACGGTGGTCGTGAAGCCTAGCGAGCTGAGCGCGCTGCAGACCCAGGTATTGCTTGAATGTCTGCACGAGGCAGGATTGCCCCAGGGCATTTACAACGTCGTGACGGGCCGCGGCAACGTGGTCGGCGCCGAGCTCGTGCGGAATCCCGACGTCGCGAAGATCTCGTTCACCGGATCGGGCGCCGTTGGCGAACAGATCATGCGCGACGGTGCGGCGACGATGAAGCGCGTCACGCTCGAGCTGGGGGGCAAGTCACCCAACATCCTGCTCGACGACGTCGACCTCGCCCAGGCGATTCCGATGGCCCTCGGCATTGCATTTCTGAACAGCGGACAGGCCTGCGCGGCAGGAACGCGGCTCCTCGTGCCGAAGAGCCGTCTCGATGCGGTCAAGCGCTCGATCGTGGCCGCCATGCCCGCCTTCACGGTCGGCGACCCGGCCGATCCCGGGATTGCTATCGGCCCCATGGTGACGGAGAAGCAGTGCGAGCGCGTGCAGTCATACATTCGGAAGGGCATCGCGGAAGGCGCGGAAGTCCTCGTGGGCGGGGATGGCCATCCGCCCGGTCTGGAGGGGGGCAACTTCGTCAGGCCAACGGTGTTCGTGGACGTAAGGAACGATATGACCATCGCGCAGGAGGAGATTTTTGGTCCGGTGCTCTGTCTAATCGACTATGAAACGGAAGATGAGGCGATCCGGATCGCCAACGATTCGAAGTATGGCCTCCATGCCTTCGTGAGCGGGTCCGACGTAGAGCGCGCACGCCGCGTGGCGTCGCAGATCCGTGCCGGGCGCGTCGTGATCAACGGCATGCGGGACGATCCGCAGGCGCCCTGGGGCGGATTCAAGCACTCAGGCGTGGGTCGCGAATATGGCGCCTTCGGTATCGAGGCATTTCTTGAACCGCGGGCCATTCTTGAGTGACCGGTCTCGCCGATCCGAAACGTTCATTAAGGAGAACGGCATCATGTCCAGTCAGAAGTGGTTCATTACCGGTGCGTCCGGCGGTCTGGGGCTCGCCGTCACGGAAAAGGTGCTGGCCCAGGGGCATCCTGTGGTTGCAGCGGTGCGTCGTATCGAGGCAATGCAGTCGCTGAGGCAGGCCTATCCGGATCAGCTCAAAGTGGAGTCGGTCGACTTGACCGACCGCGAACAGGTTCAGGCCGCCGCGGCGCGCCATCCAGATGTCGACGTCGTCGTCAACAACGCGGGGGGAGCCGTTATTGGCGCGATGGAGGAAATGAGCGAGGCCGATATCGAACAGCAGATCGCGCTGAATCTGCTGGCGCCAATCCACGTCACGCGCGCCTTCCTCGGTGCGCTGCGCGCAAAGAAACGCGGCACCTTCATCCATGTCAGTAGCGTCGGCGGACGTGCCGCCTTCCCGGGAGGCTCGCTGTACCACGCCGCGAAGTTCGGACTTGAAGGCTTTGCCGAAGCGGTGAGCCAGGAGGTTGCCGAGTTCGGCATTAAGACCATCATCATCGAACCGGGCTCGATCAAGACGGGTTTCGTGGCCAATATCCGCTGGACCACAGAACTCGATGAATACAAGGACAGCGCGGTCGGCAAGCTGCGTCGCTGGATCGAGGAGAACGGCGACGCCAATGCGTCGGGCGATCCCGTGAAAATGGCCGACGCGATCTACACGGTCAGCCAGATGCCGGAGCCGCCGCTGCGCACCGTCCTCGGCGGGGATGCCTATGCGGTGCTGGAAGCCGGCTACTCGGGGAGTCTGGCCGCACTACAGGCACAAAAGGACATCGCCGGGTCGGTAATGTTCGAGGGCAAAACCGGCTTCATTCCCGAGTGAGCGTGCAGCCATGGCCGAGTGCCGCCTGATGCGATTGATATACGCGACCCAACGGCACCCCAAGCCGCGATCGGCAGGACGCGACTCTGAACCGGCGTTCGGAATCAAACGACGGCAATGACCGCTTCTGAGGTGCCCCCCCTCTCACTCATACAGAGCTAATTTGTAATTCCAGCGGAGATGCGGCGCGGTCTTGCTGGCACGCCGTTCACCTTTGGACGAGGCAGCCTCTAATCAGCCGCGGTCGAAGTGGCGAAAGAATAAATACAAGCAGACTGCCGCAGCGGACCAGAGCCCGGCCTGCGCAATGCCCGAGCCCTTGCCCGTCCCGAAGCGCCGTCTCCACCACACATTCAGCCCCTCAATGACCATGCCCGTAACCAAGAATGTAATGAGGTACGCCGCTATTCCGAAGGCAGTCATCCTGCCTGTTTCATGATACTGAATGGCGAAGACGATCAATGCATTGGGAATCAAAAGCGATAAGGGGCGCTTGAATACTTCGGCGAGCATTGCTTCCTCCGGGACTCTTAAATTTTCGCCAGATTGTACGGCCAACAACACTGTCGAAAAAAATAGCTAGCTCGCTATGCGCCTTGCATCTTCACGCGCTATTTTTATTCTTCCAGGCCGTTGCCTGGTTCGATGATCTGCGATTCCGCCCGGGTTCCTCTTGAGGTGAGGTCGCGATTGTCAGCGATTCAAGCGTTGCCGTCGAACGTCTCCAACTGGCCGGTCACTGCCTGTCGGCGATCGGCAGCGCGCGACCCATAGCGGGCGCTCGAAACGCCCAGCAGACAGCCGAATAACGGACGCTCAACGTTTGACATGAGAGGCGGCCTAGCCTCGCGAGTCCGCTCGATGGAAGGGTTAGGCCTCGGGTTGGTGGCAAACCACTTCGATGTTGTGCCCGTCCGGACCAATGACAAAAGCTGCATAGTAGTTCGCGTGGTAGTGCGGGCGTGGACCAGGCGCACCATTGTCTTTGCCACCCGCCTCCAGAGCCGCGCGATAGAAAGCTTCGACTTGCTGGCGATTCTCGGCCGTGAACGCCAGGTGAAGATGCGCCGGCTTCTCCTCGGTTTGGTACAGGCACAGTGAAGCCTTACCCTGTGGGCTAAGCTCGACACCGTATGTCGGCGGCCCCTCCGAGACAACAGCTACGCCGAGCGGTTCGAGTGCCTTGAGGAAGAACGCTTTGCTCGCTGCATAGTCGCTGACTCCGAATTTGACGTGGTCGAACATGAGTTCTCCTGAAGTGTGTGGGCCTGCGCGAGGCCTAACGTGATTTAGAGATCACCGCGATGTTGCCACACGTAGCCACAAGTAGCTACCGGTGGCAATCGGGGTATGACATCCGCACGGTGCAGGAATTGCTCGGGCACGCAGACGTGACCACCACGATGATCTACACGCACGTGCTGAAGGTTGGCGGTGGAGGCGTGCCGAGCCCACTGGACTCCTTGCCTTGAAGGCGGGCAGCGTGTCACCACGATCGACGTACGTGACGCTGAATGAAAAGCCGGAGAGATTACCTTCGACGAAAGTGCCATGTATCTATTCGGCGCGACGGTCTCCTAAAGCTTGACGGAACCAGGAAGCGTTCGAGCAACTTCAGACGCCTTGAGCGCGGCCTCATAGCGTCCCATGCCAAACATGCTGAGTGCAGCGACGATAGCGGGAACCGCTACAAGCATGAACATGATGGGCAGGCCCAGATGCATGGCTAGCAGCACTCCGCCGACCATCGAGCCCACGATCGAACCCACCCGGCCAATGCCTAGCGCCCAACTCACGCCCGAGACGCGGCTAGAGGTTGGATAGTAGGCCGCCGCCAGTGCATTGACGCCGGTCTGCGAGCCGCCGGTCCCAAGACCAGCCCCAAAGACTGCGATCACCAGCATCGGCAACGACGAAGCGACGCCGATGAGCAGGATGAACACCGCGGCAATAAGGTAGGAACTTGCGAGAACCAGACAGGGACTGTGCTTGTCCATCAGGCGGCCGATCAGCACGGCGCCGACCGTGCTGCCCAAGGGCAGCGCCGCGGCGATCAGTGCAGTCATACTCAGAGGAACCCCTGTGTTGTTAATGACCGTCGGCAGCCAGCTGGTGAGCAGGTAATACACCAGCAGACTCATGAAGAAGGTGAGCCAGAGGCAGATGGTGCCGACGATCACGCCCTTGCCGAAAAGGTTGCGGACCGGAGAGCCCTTGACCTTGTTCTCGGGAACAGTGAACGTCGCGTGGTCGAGCGGCTCCTGCGGCGCGATGCGCCGGAGCGTGCGAGCCAGTTGCTTCTGCATCTGGCCGGACAGCGCCAGGTACCGGACAGACTCGGGCAGCAGCCATACCAGAACCGGCACCAGCATCAACGGCATTGCTCCGCCGAATAGCAGCACGCCCTGCCAGCCATGCAAGGGAATGATCTGCGAGGCGACCACGCCCCCTAATGCCCCGCCTAACGTGAAGCCGCAGAACATGCTCGTCACCAATAGCGAGCGCTGTTTCTCGGGACCGAATTCGGATGTCATCGTAATGGCCGTAGGCATGGCTCCGCCAAGACCCAGGCCGGTCAGGAATCGCAATAGTATGAGTTCGCGCACAGAAGTCGCGTAGGCGGACCACAGGCACATGGCGCCGAAAAACGCCACTGAAAGGCAGAGTATGGGCTTGCGCCCAAACCTGTCGGCAAGCGGACCGAACAGGAGCGCGCCTATCATCAGACCAAACAGGCCGCCGCCGAACATAGGCGCCAACTGAAGCGCGCTCAATGCCCATTGCTTCCTGATGGCAGGCGCGATAAATCCGGCGCTTGCCGTATCGAAACCATCGAACGCGACTGTCAGGAAACACAGCGCAACGATCAGAAGCTGATACGTTGACAGCTTGTGCGAGTTGATGAAGTCCTGAACATCAACCGTTCTGATCGTCGCCATGGCGTTCTCCCTGCAGTCGCGGAATCCAGGCTATCTGTTCGAGTTGGGTGCCGGCAGGAAGCCTGCGCCCGCGCGTTCTCAGCACGCCGTCTTCGGCGGCCTTGATGTTCTAGCGCGATCAACAATGAATCTGGTCACGCGTCAGGTTCGAAACTCCGGAATGTCGGGTTTGGCGCCCCACATGCAAAAACCGGTGGAATCGAACGGGAACTGGCGGGGGCACCAGGTCGCCTCCTCGTCCGGCCTGATCAGGCGAACGCCTGTCGAATATTCATAAGTCATTCCGTCAGGCCCCTCGAAGTAAAGAAAGACGGCGCCCGAAGTCGGATGCCGCCCGGGTCCGAACCGAATGGGTATGCCCTGTTCACGCAGGGTGTACCAGGCGCGCATGAGGTCGTCGATGCTTTCAACCTGGTGATTGATATGTTGAATGCCGGCGAACGAGGATGGAAAGAGGGCGATCCTGTGATGCACCTCGTCGATCCTCAGTAGCGGTGCAGGCCCGATCCAGTCGCTAACGCGCGCATTGCACAGTGTCGTCCAGAACATCTCGTCGCGTCGGGGATCGCTGGTGCGCAGCCCCACATGGCTGAAGCCGGTGATTCCGGCGTCGCGTGACGGAAAATAACGGCGGCCGCTATGCAGGGCGCCGAACACCAATTCGACCTGGTTGCCAGACGGGTCCCTGAAACCGATGAAGGCACGTACCCGACGTTGGTCGCACTCGTCGCGACTGCCGGCGTGTATGCGGAAACTGTTCTGCTCCAACACCGCACCTGCATGCTCGAGCGCCTCGTTCGCGACGACATCGAATGCGATGGTATGGTCGTTTGGATCGCCCTCGAAGTAGACCAGCGTGTGATCGCGCTCATCGGAGCGCAAGTAGACCCACCCGCCCTCGCGGCGCACCAGCTGTAATCCAAGGATATCGACGGCATACTTCGTCGCGGCGTCAATGTCGCGGGTACCGAGCCGAACATACCGGAGTTCGTGCAAATTGATCATGAACGGGACCCTGCGGTTCGCTTATCTCCAAGGATAGGCGGCATTACCCCCGGTGTGCACAATGTCCGTAGTTGCTCGCCTTGGGGCTGCTTCGGGCTGGAGACGGAAAGTCATATCGGTTTGTAGGATGCCTGATGACATTCTCAAGGTCGATGGCAGGTTTGCGATCAGGTAGCGGCCGTTCTGACCGCAGGCTCCTCCGTCAAAACATCATATGTAACGCCCATCACAATCGCGTGCGCCCAGTCAACCCAAACTTTGACTTCCCTCCCCCCTGCCATACACTAGATTCGAAGCACGCTACTCGTCGCGGAGCACAAGGAGAACAACCATGACTCCCTGGGAAATCCAAGGCACCGAACTGATCAACTGCAATTGCTCATACGGTTGCCCGTGCCAATTCAACGCACTGCCGAACAACGGCTTCTGCGAAGCGATGGGCGCCATCTCGATCAGCAACGGTTACTACGGCGACGTGCGACTCGACGACCTCAACATCGCGGTCGTGTTTCGGTGGCCGGGACCGATCCACGAAGGCAAGGGCAAGTGCCAGCCGATCGTCGACGAACGGGCCAGCCCGGAGCAACGCGAAGCCATTCTGAAAATCATGACGGGGCAGGACACCGAGCCGTTCGCCACGATGTTCTCCGTATTCGCATCGACGCTCGAGCAGGCATTCGATCCGATCTTTACGAAGATCGACTTCGATGTCGATGTCGATACCAGACGCGGCCGGATTCATGTCGAGGGCGTATTCGACGTCGTCGGCGAACCGATCCGCAATCCGGTGTCGGGTGACGAGCATCGCGTTCGAATCGACTTGCCGCACGGCTTCGAATACGAGCTTGCCGAGATCGGCTCCGGCACCAGCCGCTCGCACGGAAACATCGCACTGGATCTCAAGGGGACTTACGCGCAGTTCGCGCGACTGCACATGAATAACAAAGGACTGATCCGGCATCGCGCTGCCGCATGAGCAGCGTCGAAAATATCCTCGGACGTGAGCGCGTCATCGCCGCGCTCGGCATTGTCGCTGTCGTCGCGTTGTCGTGGGCCTACTTGTGGACGGGCGCCGGAATCGGCATGTCCGCGCTCGAGATGACGGCCGTCGCGCTGTTCCCGCATCGACTGGCAGACGGCGGAGGGGGAATGGATCCGTCGCTGCCCACCGTGATCCTCATGTGGTGGGTGATGATGATCGCGATGATGACGCCCAGCGCAGCGCCGCTCGTCCTGTTGTATCGACGCGTATTGCGGCACCACGCCGCGATCGAGGCCAGGTCGGCCATCCCGTCGTTGTTTCTCCTGGCCGGTTACCTGACCACATGGCTGGCATTCTCGATCTGCGCGGCATCGCTGCAGAAGGTGCTGCAACCGACCGGCCTCATTTCGGAAATGATGTTGTGGTCGAAGAGCGCGCCCCTTTCCGCGATCGTTCTGGCCGCGGCGGGCGTCTACCAGTTCTCGCCGCTCAAGCGCGCCTGCCTGACGCAGTGCCGTTCACCAGTGAATTTTCTCACCGCGCACTGGCGTCCTGGCGTCGCAGGCAGCTTCCTGCTCGGGATGCGTCATGGCATTTACTGCGTGGGCTGCTGTTGGCTTCTGATGGCGTTGTTGTTCGTCGGCGGCATCATGAATCTCGTCTGGATCGCCGCGCTGTCGCTAATCGTTTTCGTGGAAAAAATCCTGCCCGGCGGTGAGCGTGTCGGCCGCGTGCTGGGCGTCGTGCTGATCGCCTGGGCAGGCGTCACCCTGCTGGTGTGATCGGCTTTTCTGTTCTAACACGGTCATTCAAATGACCGAACAGCTGGATCTGTTAATAGAGGTGCGTCCCGTAACACAGGGCCTCATTAAATACCCAGACGATCTGGCATGGCTTCGGCGCTGTACGTAAATCGGACCTCTCCCAGTTGCCGATCGCCGCGCAATACGCTACCCGCGAACCCGTATGAAACGGGTCAGCCTCGCGCACGCAAAACCGGTTTCCCCAGAAGCTACTGCGCTGCCGTGAGCTTGAGATTCAATCTCGCTGCAAGCGCACGTCAGTTGTCGCGTGCCGTCGGATAAGGACTATCAAAATCTGGGACGCTGCTGTTTGACCTGGCGCACCTGTTGAAAAAATGTCGAATGATCACCACACGATTCGCGTTTTTGGAAGCGCCGCTTTGAGATCGTCGACGTTCCTGGCCTGGGTGCCATACAGAACGAGCTCTCGCAGGCCAGTGAGCCCCTTCAGCGCGTCGACGTCTTCGACAGGGGTGTTCGCAAGGTAGAGTTCCTGCAAACCGGTCAAACCTCGCAGTGGATCGATGTTTCGAACCCTGGTGCGAAAGAGATTGAGCATTCGCAGGCTTTTCAGGTCTGTCAGCGCCTCGACGTTCTCGACCCGGGTGTCGGCGAGATTGAGCCTTTGCAGACGGGTGAGCCCCTTCAATGCATCGATGTTCGTCACTTGCGTGCGAGCGAGCACCAGCGTGTCCAGCTGGAGCATGCCCTGAGCCGCGTCGATATCATCGACCTTCGAACCGTCCAGCACGAGCGTCCTGAGCGAGGACATTCCTTTTAGTGCGTCGATGTCTCGCAGCGGCGTGTTCGCTAGATAGAGCGCTTGCAGACCGCGGAGCTTTTTCAACTCACTGATGCTGTCGACCTGGGTTTCGTTGAGGTCGAGCGTCTGCAAGGAGGCGAGCTGGCTGAGCGCGTCGACGTTCCGGACGTTCCTCGCGCCCCCGAGTTTGAGCGTTTCCAGATGCGGCAAATCTTCGAGCGGATTGAGATCGCGAACCTGTGTATCCCGCAGGTCGAGTTCTCGCAGATCGCGCAGGTTCTTGAGCGCGTCGAGATTCGAGACGCGGGTATCCCAGAGGTTCAGCGATTGCAGACCGGTCAGCCCTTTTAGCGCGGCGATGTTTTCGACTTCGGTGCGATGGAGCACGAGCCTTTTCAGCGAGTGCATTTCCTTCAGGGCGTCGATGTTCCAGACGGGCGTGTCCGTCAGGTCAAGCGATTCCAGATCGTCCAGTCCCTTCAGCGAATCGAGGTTATCGATCTGGGTGCCTCCCAGATTCAGTTCGATCTTGCGGTCGGAATTCTTTAGATGTGGCAAAGCGGCCGCGACCTGAGATGCCGTCATTGTCGGTTTCGCCCGCAACGCCAGGCATTCCGAGTCGGGCGTGGCTGTCGACGCGTCGCTGGCGTAGCAGGTGCCTTTGATGAATCCCAGTTCGCTCAGCGCCCGTTCATCCGGGCTCTTGTGGAACGGGTTGAAGATCAGCAGCAAAATGCCGAGCAACAGCACGATTGCGCCGCCGATGGCCCACGGCTTGATGATTCGCGGCAAGGACGGGTTCGGACCTTCAGCGGTTGAGTTCGTGGTTGACGGCGGGGTTTCGGGCACGGCGGGCTCCCGTAGTACAGGCTTCCTCCTTTATACACGAAGAGCGGGGCGCATTCCGCCCAGGCAACGTCGCTCTTCGCTCTACGCGTGAGAGCCAGCGACACGTTCTGCCAGCTTGGCGTCGTAGCTCGAATGAATGTGCACGTGCTTCTTGTCCGGGAACGCGTAGTTGTAGGCTTTGCGAAGGGCAAGCGAAGCCTCGTGAAATCCGGAGAGGATCAGCTTCTGCTTGTTCGGATAGCCCGCTCCTTATCACGTTGAGTGGGCGTTTGGCGGAAAATGCAGGTGCGAGAGCTCTCGAAAGCGTTTGTCGGCTGCTCGGCTTTATGCGAAGCTTTCCATAAGGCAGACATTCCGTCATCACCGTCTGTGTCCTCCCGAGTTATCGATGCGTTCCTCGGCAGCAATACAGTCAGCTTGATCATGGCGCGTCTCCAACAATGTTTATATCGCCAGGCCTCTTCACATAGAAAACAGGCTCTCTTTGCCGGGGCACCTCATTGCGAGGCCCACGACCCAGATACTCGCAGACCACGGGCCCCGCCTTTCGGCACATCTTATTGTCACTCGTTGAGCCCCTCCAACAGTTGCCCAAACGACGCCGAATACTCTTGGGGTGCACGCCGACTGCACTCGTGCGCGCAGCCGGGGGCCCGCTCTTTTAACTCTCCCGCCGCCCCGGATAACTCTGTACGTAGTCGAGAACTTCGATGTTCCGCTCCTCCCGCAGAGCGCGCGAAATTTCCGCTTCGTACGTCTTCCGATAGGACTTGGTAAACAGGTTCTTCATGAAATAGTCTATGTCGCAAGACCAGGCTTCATAGATCACTAGCGACGTCGGATCGTCCTTCGAATGATGCACCCATGCGTGAACGAACTCCTTCTCCGCGCTCATTGCATCGCCAACGTCCGCGACCAAAGCCTTGATCCTGTCGAGTTTCTCAGGCTTGATCTTCAGGTGGACCACAGCGGCGAAACCGTCTTTCATTTCCATCTCCTTGAATCACATAACTCACCGAAATATGTTCCCGTCGCCACGACTGGTCGCCACAGTGACGGTCCTGCCGCGACGGGAACGTCCGACCTAAGGCGATCCGCCTTCCTATGCGTTAAAACCTCCGTCAATCGTCAGACTGGCACCTGTAACAAACGCGGCCTCAGGACTCGCGAGATAGGCAACCATTCCCGCAATTTCGTCCACGTGAGCAAACCTGGGTAGTGCAAGCATCTGCTTGAAGGTCGGCGCGTAGGGGCCGTCGGACGGATTCAGATCCGTATTTGTAGGGCCGGGTTGAACGTTATTGACTGTTATACCCCTCGCACCAAGATCGCGCGCTAGTCCGCGGGTGAATCCGGCTACAGCCGCCTTCGTCAACGCGTACACACTTCCCCCTTCAAACGGCATTCTGTCGCCGTTGCAACTTCCGATTGTGATGATGCGTCCACCTTCCTTCATATGTCGTGCCGCAGCTTGCGAGGCCATAAACACACCTCGGACGTTGATTGCCAGCATGCGCTCGAAATCTTCCGTCGAGAACTCGTCGATGTGCGAAACAACAATGATGCCGGCGTTGTTCACGAGAATATCCATGCCTCCCCTGTCCCGCGCCACCTGATCGACTGCAGCGGTTACTGCTTCAGGCACTGCGCTGTCAGCTTCGATTGCCCACGCCTTGCCCCCCTCGTCGGTAATCGCACGGAGCACGTTATCGGGCCCGTCGAACGCACCCGGATATGTGACCGTGACGCGCGCGCCTTCCCTGGCAAGACGTTGAGCGATGCCAGCGCCAATTCCGCGTGCACCTCCGGTTACTAGCGCGACCTTTCCTGTTAGCTGTTTCATCAAATGTCTCCGTTCCGTTCGTCAACAATATGTTTTACGTTTGCACAATATAGCCAATACTGGCAAACTTGATAGGCGCGATAGATCAAGAAAACCCTTCCCCCGGTGGGCTTCCGTCGTCTTCGCATTCGCTTTGATCGTCGGGCCGATATCCGTTACGTATTCCTTAATATTTGCTACGCTCTTGTCTGCTGGAATATATTTAGGCATTCGGTACAACCTTTTTGACCTGGCCTCTTAGCTGCCGTCGTCCTGCGGAATTGCAGGGGAGCCCGAGAGTCGGTGCGGATCGAGAGGCCACAGGAATGGCTCGATCGCTTCGAGGAACGCACCGGGTGCCTCTTCGGGAATAAAATGGCCACAGTCTGCGATCACCAAGCCGGCCACGTTGTCGGCGATGAGTCTTGCCGTGCCTTCGACATACTCACCCAAAGCACGCGACGCACCCACTGCGAGAATCGGCATCGGCAGACGCGTCTTCACACGCTCCTTGTTCCGCTCCATATTGACGTCGATGGCACGGTAATACTCGAAGCTCGCGCGCAAGGCTTCGCTGTTTTTTACGGCGTCGACATAGATCTCGACCGCATAGTCCGGAATGGCGTTGGGCGAGCCTGCCTTGCTCGCAAACTGGTGACCGAAGTAAATTTTCTCGCGCCCTTGCACCATACGCTCATTGATGCCGAAGGCGCGGTTGAATCCGACGTGCCAGAGGTTATCACTCAGTTGCCGGACGTCGAACACCGGCGGCGACGGCGTCACACCCGGAAAAATGCTTTCCACAATCACCCAACGCTCAATCCGATCCGGTCTCGCAGCCGCCATCGCATAACCGGTCCAGTTGCCGATGTTGAACCCCATTAGCGCGAAGCGTTCGTGTCCGAGAGCCGTCATCAGCCCAAGCAGGTCGTTTGCAAGCGTGTCGGAATCGTACCCGACGGCGGCTTTTTCGGAGAGCCCAACGCCACGCGGCTCGACAGCGATAACGGAGAACTGCTGTGCGAGGCGCGGCATAACGTAGCGCCACGCATACCAGGTCTGGGGCCAACCGCACACCAGCAGCAGTGGAGGCCCCTCGCCACCGATCACGGCATGCAGACGCAGGCCGTCGACGTCGATGTAGCAGCTCTCGAACGTCTTGGCAAAACCATCTGGCAGTTCGGGGACCCCGTATACCGATCCCGCTCCGGCAGCTCGTTCGATATGAGCCGAGCCCTCTCGCAATGTGGCATCAGACATATTTGCCTCCTTGAGTGTCAACCTCTGCGTACCGGACCTTGACTAAGATCGTCTCCGCACTAATGAATAGCCGCGAAAGCCCTGCACACAACCCTGCGCAGCTTCGCCGTCGGATCGCCCCATCAACAGCTAGAACGAATGTGTTATCCCGACATTTGCTCCGAAAATTTCTCCGGATGGCAAATACAATGGTCCGTCGTTGGAAAGGCCAGTGTCCATCTTTCCGCTATTGCTCACGTAGCCGAACTGCGTGTACAGCATCGTCCGCTTCGAGAGCAAATACCGCACACCGGTAGCGACCAGGATCGAATGATTGCTCGTGTCGTTCCCGTCCCGAGTAAGCCACGCACCGGCGTCGAGGGTAAGCGCAGGTGTCGCGGCATAACTTACCCCGCCTCCATATACACGGCTATCGAAGGATCCCGCGATCTTAAAATTGACGAACACCGCCCTGAATGTCAAATTGCTGAATGTATACCCAACCCCAATGGTGCGTCCCATGAAAGCTACCGTCGAGGATGCTGGAGCGGAAGTCGACGCGTCTCCTGCGTTCCCGCTATAGAAGGCCACGTTAGCGAAGACTCCGTTCCGATCATAGGTCAAGCTTCCCGAGTACTGCCTTGCGGCCTGGAAGTTGCCTGCCTCTCCACCGAGGGCGATCATGACACTTCCCTGCAGTCCGGCAAAAGTCGGACTTGAGTAGGTAATCGCATTGGAGTTAAACAGCCCAGTCGTGAGGACACTATCAACGTAAATCGGTGCCAGGGATCCAAAATCCGACGCGCCTCGCGCATCCGACTCGATTAGCGCCAATACGAACGGACAGAATTGCAAGCCTGCCGTGACAGAGCCGAAGTTACCCCCTAGCTGGAGCCATGCCTGCCGGCCAAACAGGTTCCCATTCGAGTTGCCGATACTTCCATTTGCGATGTTAATGCCACTCTCGAGTTTGAAAGATGCCTTAAGCCCTCCCCCAAAATCCTCAACACCCGTCATACCAAAGCGCGACCCAAAAGCCTGGCCATCAATCATAGCGATTTGATGACCTGCGTCCCGACCTGTCGACGAATTCAAGGTCCTGCTTGAATAAGACAGCGCATCATCAACTATTCCATACAGCACCACATTGCTCTGCGCGTACGCGCAGCCCATCATCCCTACGAACAACGCGGGAGCGGCCGCACCGTGCAGACCAATCTTCATGTAGCTGGTTCGCCTCATCCTCCCTCTCCTTTCATAATTTTTTTAATGGTGTAGCATTCCTAATTAACTGCGTCCGGCACATTCAAACGATTTGTTGACTTTCAAGAAGCTCTTGAGCTTTCCCGTTCTATCTTGTCAAACGAATTTTTCTAAAGGAACGGCGATGACACAACGCACGTGATCTTTCGTCACGTGTTGATACGCTTACGGACATAGGATCCGGCCTGCTTCTCGTAGGCCTCTAACGTTTGCGAATCCATCTAGACTCTCCATTTGAAGGACCGATCGCCAAACAATGGATCCGTATAGGATCGCAAGTGTAAGAACCGCGAAGGTTGAATTGCGTCTGCACGATTGTCACAGGTCGTCAGTCTATGAACGCGTACAGCTCGAGAAGTCTTCCGTCTCGCGTAACCGCAATGTCGACACCCGTCACAGCCGTTCGATTGTCTTCAGGCCCATATCCCCATGCGAAACGCCCGATTCCATGCATGGCCTCAACTGGCCCACGCTCGATAAAGTCGAAGCCGGGAAATCTTGCCTGCAACGCGGCAACCTTGCGGTCGGCCATCGGGATCGACGAAGCAGCCCTCCGGCAGCCAGATGGTTTCCAGTTCCTTCATGCGTGCAGCGGAATCTCGCTCGCCAAAGATAGCGAGCCGGTTTCGCTTCAGAAGCTCATTCACCGAGAAATGCATCGTGGATTCCTTTGAGTAGTCGGGGATCAGGTTGAGCGATAGTCCGCTAGCACAAGACCCTGTGCGCTGACAGTTGGTGGCCCCGTTAGTGTCGGGAGGCCATCGATACGGCGAAGCTGTCTTCCAGCAGCAGGAAGCTTGCGATCTTCGCGTCGGTGAACGTCAGGACGATTGCAAATGCGCTATCGATCAGTTTTCCAGTGGTGCTGATCCGCGATTGCACGTGGCCAAGAATGACGGCGCGATCGTCGCTTGCGAGAACCTCCTTGATGTCGAAGCTGATGCTTTCGACCATAATTTTCGTATCGCGAATAAAATCCGAGATTGCCTCACGCCCCGTCTTGTGTCCGATCCAGGGCAGCGCGCCTGAGTCGCCCGGAATATTCCAGTCGATATCGGGTGTGCACAACGAAGCAATCTCATCAGGCCCCGCACTCGAGCGCAGTTTTTCAAGAAACTGCTGTGCGAGGCGATGGCTTTCTTGCGAACCCATGGTATTTGTCCTCCTGATGCCGCACCCACATTCGGGTGAGCGCGGCGCCGAAATATCAGACTTGCGCGAGTCCGCCATCGACGAACAGCTCGGTACCCGTTACGAAACTGGCGTCGTCGGAGGCGAGGAAGGAGACCGCCTTGGCGATCTCGTCGGCAGTGCCAACCCTGCCAAGCGGAGTCGTCCCGGAGACGTCCTTGCAATACGCGTCAATCTGCTCATCACTCATCTTGAGTTCGGTCTTGTAGGCAGGCGTGATAATGACCCCGGGGGCGACCACATTGACGCGGATGTCACGGCCTTTGAGATCGGATGCCCAGGTGCGCGTGAAGGCCCGCAAGGCTGCCTTGGTGGCGGCATAGACACCGAATGCAGGTATGCCCTTTATCGATGCAATCGATCCCGTGATGACGATCGCACTGCCCGCAGGCATGAATGGCAGTGCACTTTGCACGGTGAACAATGTGCCTTTCATGTTGATGCCGACATATTTGTCGAATTGCGCTTCGGTGATCTCGCCGAGGGGCACGAATTCGCCGCCGCCTGCGTTGGCATAGAGGATGTCGATTTTTTGGTGAGCCGCCGAGACGGTCTCCACGATGGGTTCAAGGTCGGCCGCAGAAGAGATGTCGCCGCGAATCGCTCGTGCGCCATGGCCGATTTCCGATACTGCGGCATCCAGTTCCGCCTGGCGTCGCCCGGTGATGAACACCGTGGCGCCTTCTAGCGCAAGGCGCTTGGCGGTGGCTAAGCCAATTCCGGTGCTACCGCCGGTCACGAGCGCGACCTTTCCCGCATGCTTGGTCGAATGAATGTTGTCGTAGCGTGAGGTTGTCATTTCAGGGTTCCTAGGTTGCCTGCGTGGACGAATGACCCCAGCTTATATTAGGCATACGTGTAGATAAATGTACGTATTGTGGTTACTCTATTCACATACGTGGATAATTGGAGGTGGATCAATGGACCATTTGCAGGCAATTCGTGTTTTTGTCCGCGTTGTTGAGACAGGAGGCTTCGGGCGGGCTGCCCTTTCTCTGAATATGCCCAACGCCACGGCGAGCAAATGGGTCAAATCGCTGGAAGCGCATCTTGGCGTAAAACTGCTTGAGCGCAATACGCGGCGGGTCAGTGTGACGACCAATGGCGCTGCTTACTATGAACGCGCTCGGCAACTGCTCAGTGAACTCGATGATCTTGAGGCCACGCTCGGTCGAGAGCAAGCGAGCCCACGCGGGGAGCTGAGAGTCGACGTCGGAGGATCGACCGCAAGCTGCATCCTCATTCCTAGCTTGCCGGCCTTTCTTGCGCGCTATCCCACGATGCGGATTCACCTTAGCGTCACTGACCGCACTGTGGATCTTGTCGCAGAAAACATAGACTGTGCAATTCGAAGTACCTCAAATGATCCGGACGTTATCACGCATCTGATCGGAACGGCTGCATGGACCACATGTGCAAGTCCCGCTTATCTTGCGAAGTACGGCAGACCGAAACATCCGCAGGAAATCGTGGATAAAGACATGCCTGTCGTTGGATATTTCTCTGCAAGTACGGGTATGACGCAGCCCCTTACGTTTCGCCGAGGCGAAGAGACGATAACGCTTGGTCGTGTACGCAATGACATTCTTGTCAGCGAGAGCAATGCACACCATGCAGCCGCACTGGCTGGTCTCGGGATCGTCCACACAATGGACTTCATGGTTCGTCCGTCCATTGAGCAAAAAAAACTTGTTCCCATTCTCGCGCAATGGCGACCGGACCCGCTCGAGGTATATATCGCGTATCCGCCTAGCCGAAGATATAGCACCAAGGTTAGGGTGTTTGCGGATTGGGCAGCTACATTGTTCGCGTCTGCGTGAGTTGGCAGGCAAACTGCTTAGCATTCTTCTGAGCGTCGCTCATGACTTTGCGGAAACCGCCAACGTTTGTAGCAGGCCCGCTACCTTGTTCTGGGCCAGCGTGCGCGGCGAGCGCACGGAGGGTCATCCCGACTACCAGCCACCGGAATGACACCCCCTACGCGGCATGGCCATCGGGGCAGACGGTTACGAGGTGAACAAGTCATCGACAATACGTCGTCCCGATCGCGGCCATGTGACGTGCAGGCTTCGTATGTCCGATGCATGAGGCGGCACCCGGCCACTTTGAGACGTTCGTTGGAACCGCTTGAATGGCAGCTGCTCGACGTGCAGGGGACACTCGTGTCCCTTGAGAAAGGTGCTCGCGGCATGGCGGAATTACGCATGGTCTGCGCTCCCCGAGTTTCGCAAACAGGTGGCCTGCAACAGTCGTTCGGCCCGCTCGCGACCCACGGCGAAGGCATCCTGGACGCTCACGATCTCGATCCCGTGGCGCTTCGCGGCCCACCTCTGACCCGTGGCGGCAGAGGCAAAGAAATGTACATGGCAACAGAACGCAGCGCGGATGTCAGGCGTGTCCTGCGGCAGGATCAGTGACACGGCCGCGCCCGTCGGCGCAGCATCCTGTATCACGGTGGGCGTGGCCGTGAGCGAGACCGGCACGCCGGTGGCCGCACAACGCGAGGCCACGTGGGCCGTCCGGTTAATCAGCGCCGGGAAGAACAATGTGTCGAAGGCGCACCATGTATACAGGCGACGGCCGCCGACTTCGAAAGCGTGTGGGGTCTCACGCAACGTCAAACCGTAGCCGAAGACGTTGCCATCGTCGTCCCACTCGGTGCTGACCGCCTGTTCGAGTGCCGAGGTCACTCGCACGACGGGCCGGTCCAGGGCCAGAGCCAGCACGGCGGGAGAAACCGGCGCCCCCTTGCTGAGTTCACGTAACAACACGACAAAGAGTTCTGCGAAGCCTTCCGACCGGTTGCCCATCGTCAGGCGCTCGACAAGTTCGGCCGTGTAGCGGGCAAGGTTCATCGTTGTCCCCCGTGGCGGGTTATCCGGCGCAGCACGAGAGCTGCGTCACGTCCTTCGAGAAGGTCTGTGCGGCGAGCTTGAGCCCTTCGACCATCGTCAGGTACGGGAACAACTGGTTGGCGAGTTCCTGCACGGTCATCTTTGCGCGGATCGCGATCGCGGCCGTCTGGATGATTTCGCCTGCCTCGGGCGCCACCACCTGCACGCCGATGAGCCGGCCGCTGCCTGCCTCGGCCACCAGCTTGATGAAGCCGCGCGTGTCGAAGTGCACCAAGGCGCGCGGGTCGTTATCGAGCGTCAGCGTGCGACTGTCGGTCTCGATGCCCGCCTGGTGCGCCTGCGCCTCGCTGTAGCCGACCGTCGCAATCTGTGGCTCGGTGAAGACGACCGCCGGCATCGTATCTAGATTGAGCCGCGCATCGCCGCCGGTCATGTTGATCGCCGCGCGCGTTCCGGCAGCGGCCGCAACGTAGACGAACTGCGGCTGGTTGGTACAGTCGCCGGCCGCATAGATATCCGGTGCATTCGTGCGCATCCCCGTGTCGATCACGATGGCGCCGCGCTCGTCGAATTGCACGCCCGCACTAGCCAGGTCCAGACCGCCGGTGTTGGGAGAGCGGCCCGTTGTCACCAGCAGCTGGTCGACCCGCGCCTCGCCGTACAGGACGTTGATGTTCGGGCTCGTGTCGAGAATGTTTTCGTATTTGGCGTGGCGCAGCTCGTCCACGCGCGCCTGCTGCTGAGCGAGCAGGCGCGGCCGGTCAATGGCCGGTGCCGTCGCAGTGATGCCCGCGTCGAAGGGACTCGTCTGCCGCAGATGCGCGATATGGGCTGCACGGATCATGATCTTGGAGGGCACGCACCCGACGTTCACGCAGGTGCCGCCGATAGTGCCGCGCTCGATCAGTGTCACCTGCGCGCCGTTTTCGGCGGCCTTCCGCGCAGCCGCCATGGCAGCGCCGCCACTACCGATGACGGCGACCCGCAGCGTGCCGGCATCGCCGCTACGCGTCCCACCAGCCCCCGCGCAGGCGAGCAAACCGGCCTTATCGGCCGCGCGCGTGACGAACGACATTGCAGTACCTCCGCAGTTTCAGGGTTTGACCGACGATGGATAGCCCGCGTCAGCGGTGGCCTTGATCAGCGCCTGGACGTTGGTCTTGCCATCGTCGAACGTCACGGTGGCTTCCCTCTGCTCGAAACGGACATCGGCTTTTTCGACGCCCGCTACTTTGGAAAGCGCGTGCTTGACCGTGATCGGGCAGGCCGCGCAGGTCATGCCCGGCACGGCCAGCGTGACAGTCTGCGTCGCGGCCCAGACCGGAACAGCGACGACGGCAACGACGAGTGCAGCAAGCAGCTTTTTCATGACGACCTCCAGGTTCAATAGAACAGGGGCAGCACGTAGGGAAAACCGAGCGCGATCAGGACAAGCGCGACGACGATCCAGAACACGATCTCCGCCTAGTAGCGTAACGTTACTTCCGTACCTATGTACGGAGTCAAGCGGTATGGAAAACGGTAACGAAAGCCTGACCATCGGCGCGTTCGCAAAGGCGGCCGGCGTTAATGTGGAGACGATCCGGTTCTATCAGCGCAAGGGCCTGCTGCTCGAGCCGGAGAGGCCGCACGGCAGCATCCGTCGCTACGGCGCAGCTGACGTCACGCGGGTGCGGTTCGTCAAATCGGCCCAGCGCCTAGGCTTCAGTCTCGATGAAATCGCGGACCTGCTGAAACTGGAGGACGGGACGCATTGCGATGAGGCGAGCAGCCTCGCCGAGCACAAGCTCCGCGACGTTCAGGAGAAGCTCGCCGATCTCGGGCGTATGGAAGCAGTGCTCACCCAGCTCGTGTGCGCGTGTCATTCGCGCAAGGGTAACGTGTCATGTCCACCCATTGCGTCGCTGCAGCGAGGGGAAGAGCTACGCGACACCGCCTCCCGATAAAGGCTATTCGGCCTTTGCCGATATTCACGCTTCGAATCGAATACGGTGCCTGCGCAGGCAGTGATAGGCGCCGATACGGCTGGCTACCGCTGTTCGGCATGAAGATACCGGTAGTCGTTCAGGCGCATTTCTTGAGGTGTCATCTCGTAGGCGCGCCGAAAGGCACGCGTAAAGTCAGATGCACTTTTGAAGCCGACTGAATAGCCAACGTCCTTGATCGGAACGCTTGGAAATAGAACGAGCTCGTCTGCGGCGGCGCGCAAGCGAAGATGACGGATATAGGCACCAAGCCCGCCTTCATGTTCGAATAGCCGATAAATCGTGCTGCGTGGGAGCCCCAGCGATTCAATTACGTTATCGGGAGATAGTTCGCAATCCTGCAGGTTTGCGCGAACGTAGCGTCGCGTATATTCGAACATGAGCGCGCGGCCGACGGCTCGCTTGCTGCCACTCAAACCAGCCTCTTCCCCGAATGCGGCTGCGATCAGCTCAATGAGGCCGGCGAGCTTGCGATGTCCATCCTCGAACGGCATGTACCGGAAGTTCTCGACTAGCGTCGTAGCGCGCTCGACGATAAGCCGCGTGGCAGGCCTGCTCGGGTCGAGCACGCGTCCGTGTATTGCTCCCGGGTCAGAGAATACGTGCCGCAGCAAGTTGGAGGGCACAACGAGCGTGATGTACCGGCACGCCTGCCGCCGCAGGCGGACCGGTTGTTCAAGGTCGTTGGCAAGTACGCTGCCCCCACACAAGGGGTACTCACGCTTCTTGGCGAGCGTCGTTATCGAATGAGCTTCACCGTCCAGGAAGATGGTAAAACCGATGCCGCGCGCGGAATCACGCGAAATACGGGCAACGGTGCGTTCGATCTTGACATGATCGGTATAGGTGTCGCTGATACGGAACTCGCCGATGTCGTAACGGTCGTTGATGCAGATAAAGGGCTGTCGAACCTGCTCACGCGACGGCACGACTTCGATAATTTGGCCAAGGTGCTCCCAGTAAGCCAGCAATTGCTGTTGCGGCGGCAGCCCGGAAACATCGAATCGGCTATAAGCGATGCCATTCGCAAGCATATCGTGATCCCGCGGCAAAGTAGGACGATGAGAATGCGCTTTTAACTGCACAAGCTTATCTTAATATCGCCAATTTACGCCTGCACCGATAGCCGTGAGGGACGGGCACACTGGATATCACGTTAGCTGCCCGCGGCCAGAGCAGCGGTTGACGAATTCCGCGACCAGGCCCGTGATTTCCACCGGTCGCTCCAGACCCGGCAGATGGGCAGCGCCGGTCACGATGTCACTTCTACCAGCGTGCGTGCGCTCGCTGCGTCTTGCCACTGCTGCACATAATCGGGCGTACCGGTGGGTGCGGCATCGACCACCGGCATCTGGGGTTGCAGCGCCAGGGGCAACACGCCGGCCCATACCGGCAGGGCCATGTCAGCCTCGTCGTCCTTCGGGCCGCCGGTGCTGATCTTGGACGCGGCCTCGTCGAACGAGATACGTAACACGGTGGTTGCGGCCAGTTCGTTTGGATCGCCGGGACGGACCTCGCGCGAACGCTTGGGTGCGATGCGCTCCATGAAGGTGTCGAGCGCTGCTGCCTTGTCCGCGTCCCTCACCACCTCGAACATGCCGTAGATGACGGCCGATCGGTAGTTCATCGAATGGTTGAATGCCGAGCGCGCCAGCACCAGGCCGTCCAGATGTGTGATCGTCACGCAGACCTGCGCGCCGCTGGCCGCCAGTTTCAGCATACGGCTACCGTTGGAGCCATGGATGTACAGATGGTCGCCTTCGCGCCAGCACGCCGTGGGCATGCAGTGCACCCCATGGTCATCAGCAAAGGCGACGTGGCACACATAGGCTGCGTCGACGATAGCGTAAAGCGTAGCGCGGTCGAAGTGGCCGAGTTGCGCGAGGCGGCGTACGCGGGTGCGCTGCGAGGGCGGCGTGGCTTCTGCTGTGGTCATGACGGAACTCCGTTTGGCAAATCGAGAGGGCTCTCACGATAAGGAAACAGTGGCACTAGTTGTAGACCCACGAAGAATCATATTTTTGGAGCCAGGATGGACTGCGGCGTGCTGACGTTGACGTTTGGTCTAGTACAACATTCCTCAAACAGGTTTAAGAGTTGTCTGGCCGCATCTCGGTGAGTCGCATTATTGATCCTTCTGGACGCCGGTCCCTACAGGCGCATCGCTGTAATACACCAGGCCAATGGCGGACGGGCGGATCTTTGCGTTCTGCTCTGCTTTCTCCCGCGCGGAATCGAATTCGGCCTTAGCAAGGTCGGGGCGTCCCAATGCCCGAAAGATGCTCGAGGTGCGCAAGGCCGGCCAGAAGTCGAGTAGCGAGAGACGGAAGACGAGGATGAGCGCAACGAAGGTTCCCATGCCGACGGGGGCGCCTACCAGCGCGGCGATCTCGCGCTCGGGCGTTGCGATATGTCGCTGAATCGAAGCAGCGAAGAAGATATGCGCCATGGCGGTGCAGCGTCGCGGGGACGGCAGTGTCCGTTGATTCTGTGGTTTAGGCGATTCGCCGGCTGCTTCGGGGCATCGCCATTCACCAGACGATAAGCGGCATGATTCACCGCCCTTCACGTATCGACATCTAACTTCTCGCCGATGACAGTTGGAAGCGCTTGCGCTGCAGGAACCGGCGCACGGCCGGATCGCGCTCGAGTCCGATCGCGAGATCGTACGCGCCGAGCGCTTCGGCCGTCGCGCCGGCACGCGCGAGCAGATCGGCACGCGCGGCCCAGTACGGCTGGTAGTCGGCCAGCCGCGGATCGTCCGCATACGGCTCGAGCGCGTCGAGCGCCGCCTGCGGGCCGTCCCGTTCGGCCAGCGCGAGCGCGCGGTTCACCGCGACCACCGGCGACGCTGCAATCGCGAGCAGCGCATCATAGAGTTGCACGATCTCATCCAGTTCGGGCGATGCGTGCGGCAACGGTGCACGTGCGCCGATTGCAGCGCGGCCTCGAGCTGAAAGCGTCCGATTGCGTTGCAAGCACTCGCGCGCCGCAGCAGTGCGTCGGCTGCGGCGATCATCGGCGCGTTCCATGTCGCCGGATCCTGAGCCGACAGCGGCACATAGTCGCCGGCCGCATCGCGTCGCGCGTCGCAACGCGCCTGCGCATACAGCATCAACGCAAGCAGACCAATCGTCTCTGGCTCCTCGGGCAGCAGTTCGACGAGCAGTTGCGCAAGAAACAGCGCCTCACCGGTGAGATCGCGGCTCCCGGTATCGCCGCCGACCGGGTCGGTCCACCCTTCCGCATACGCCGCATAGACCGCTTCCAGCACCGCAGCGAGCCGGCCGGGCAACTCCTCGCGCTCGGGCACGCTGAACGGAATGCCCGCTTCGCGGATCTTGTTCTTCGCCCGCACGAGGCGCTTGCTCATTGCGGCGGGCGACATGAGGAACGCGGATGCAATCGTCTTCGCTTCGAGCCCCAGCACCACCTGCAGCATTAGCGGCGTGCGAATCGCGGCCTCGAGCGCAGGGTGTGTGCACGCGAACAGCAGCGCAAGCCGCCGGTCGGGCAACGCACCTGCTTCACGCTCGTCGATCTCGTCGGCGAGAATCGTGAGCTGGTTTGTCACTTCGTCACCGACGCGGCGATGGCGCGCGCCGTCGATCGCCCGGCGGCGCGCGACCGTCATCAGCCACGCTTCGGGATTCGCGGGGCAGCCGCGCTCCGGCCACTCGGCCAGCGCGGCCGCAAACGCGTCGGCCAGCGCGTCCTCGGCTGCGGCGACGTCGCGCGTACGCATCGCCAGCAGCGCGACGAGCTTGCCGTAACTGCGGCGGGCGACCGCCTCGGCGATCGCCCGCGCGGCGCCGTCAGTGTCACGGCCGCAGCCGGACGGACTCATGCAGCAGATGGCGCATCGTAGGGGGCAGTCCAGACCGGGCGCACTTCCATGATGCCGTGCCCCGCGCCGGGACAACGCGATGCCCACGCGATCGCCGCGTCCAGGTTGGGCACGTCGATCAGGTAGTAGCCGGCGAGCTGCTCCTTCGAATCGGAATACGGTCCGTCAAGCACCTGCGGCTTGCCGTCAACGAGCCGCACCGTGGTGGCCGTGTTCGTGTTCTGCAGCCGGTTGGCGCCCACCAGCGCCTCCGCTTTTTTCAACGATTCGGTGTACGCCTGATACGCGGCGACGCCTTGCTGCCGCTCGCTGTCGGTCATCTGGTTCCAGCCGTTTTCTTGCGAATAGATCATCAACAGGTATTGCATATGAGCCTCCGTTACAGGTTGAGGCGGGTAATTACATCGGGCCGCCATCACAATGACGCGCGGGCCACATGCTGACGGACAGGCGGCATTGAAAAAATCGAGAACTGCGCACCGGCCCTAATCGCCCGCCTCCGTCGAGGACCCTGCGCGTGGTCACTTCGGGCGAGCCCGCTATCCCCTCCGATTGCGTGACACCTTCCCAGATGAAGAACGTCCTTTTGCCGATCGAATAACCGCATGTGGGTAGCACGATTGCCGGCGTCTGCTGGTCGAAGTCGATCGGTACGAGCGTCACGTTCTCTGGGATCTCTCCGAACAGCTTGCGCAGCCGGCGCCGCTTGGCCTCGATGTTTTGAGGCTGATCCACTTCCCATACCGGAATGCGGGCGATCGGGGCCAGCCGGTAAGCGCGAGTATCGAAGCCTGCGCCCAGATTGACCAATGCCTCGATCTGGCCGATAGACTCGATTAACTTCTCGTCGATGTACCGCTTGCGGCATAAGATACCGCCCCAAACGCCGGGGAATTTTTTCTCCGTCATCCTAAGACCTCGTGCGAGGAAGTGCTTCAAGCGGTAGAGTTCGGCCGCAAATGGCCGCCAGGCTAGTTGCCAAAAATCCTATGACAATCCCTCGCGATTGACAACGCCATCGATTGCATCGCATATGCACACGGTAGCGAGGGGCCGCTTTCGGACGGCGAGTTCTTGAGTTCCACCGACCGGACTGGGCCGCCTCTTGTTGCAACCGGTTCCTGCGCCTAATGTTTAGAAGCAGGCACCGGACAAGGAAAGAAATCGTATGCGCTGCGCAAACTGCGGATTCGGGAATCCCGCTGGGGCCGGCTTCTGTGAAGCATGCGGCGCCATGCTGGCGCGCACATGTCCGCGCTGCGGACACGAGGCGGGGCCTTCCGCCAAATTCTGCAGCGAGTGCGGCGCGCCGCTGACCGACGGGCCCGCAGCGCTGTCCCTGCGGCCCCAGTCTGTTTCAGGGCCGTCCCCCGCGCCCATCCATTACACGCCGCACCACCTTGCCGAGCGCATCCGCGCCGAGCAGGCGGCCATGGAAGCCCGGGGCGAGATCGCCGGCGAGCGCAAGACCGTCACGGCGCTGTTTGCCGACATGGCGGGGTCCACGGCGCTGGTTCACGGCCTGGACCCGGAAGAGGCCCAGCGCCTGATCGAGCCAGTCGTCGCGCTGATGATGGAAGCTGTCCACTACTACGAGGGCTATGTCGCCAAATCTCTTGGCGACGGCATCCTGGCGCTGTTCGGCGCGCCCATCGCCCATGAGGACCATCCGCAGCGCGCGCTGTATGCAGCGCTGCGGATGCAGCATGCGATGCGCCGGCACGGGGACAGGATTCGTCTGGAGAAAGGCATTCCGCTGCAAATTCGCGTCGGCATCCACACCGGTGAGGTTGTCGTGCGTTCGATCCGCACGGACGACCTGCACACCGATTACGATCCGGTCGGACACACGATCCACATTGCGTCCCGGATGGAAGGGATCGCCGCCCCCTCGTCGATTCTGGTGAGCGAGTCCACGCACAAACTCGCCGCGGGCTATTTTGAATTCAAGGCGCTGGGGCCCACGCAGGTCAAAGGGGTCCCCGAACCACTCGTCGTGCATGAGGTGTTGGGTCCCGGCGCGTTGCGCACGCGCCTGCAACTGTCGGCACATCGCGGCCTGGCCAGGTTCGTGGGCCGGCAGATCGAACTGGACCATTTGCATGCAGCGCTGGAGCAGGTAAAAGAGGGACGCGGACAGGTCGTCGCGGTGGCCGGCGAGGCCGGGGTCGGGAAGTCGCGGCTGTTCCATGAGTTCAAGGAGCGCTCCCGGGGCAGCTGTGCATTGCTGGAGACATTTTCGGTTTCGCACGGCAAGGCCTTCGCTTATTTGCCGCTCATCGAGCTATTGAAGAACTATTTTCAGATCACTGTTCAGGACGACGAGCGGCAGTGTCGGGAAAAGGTCATGGGCAAGGCGCTGACCCTCGAGCGAAGCTTCGAGGATCTGGTGCCTTACCTTCTCTATCTGCTTGGCATCGGCGAGCGCGGAGCGGCGCTCGCGGAAATGGATCCGCAGATCCGGCGTGATCGGACCATTGACGCGATCATCCAGCTTCTAACGCGGGAGAGCCGCGACCAGCCGATCGAGTTGTTGTTCGAGGATCTGCAATGGCTGGACCGCGAGACCGAAGCATTCCTGTTGAGCCTCATCGGCCGCGTGGCGAAGTCACGGATCCTGCTCCTTGTGAACTACCGGCCAGAGTATCAGCCTGTCTGGGAACGCGCGGGGCATTGCAGCCAGCTGCGACTCGAACCGCTTGGTCCGGCAGAAGCCCAGGGATTGCTCTCGGCGCTGCTTGGGGACGATCCCACCCTCGTGCCGCTCAAACAGCTCATCCTGGAGAAGACGGAGGGCAACCCCTTCTTCATGGAGGAAGTGGTACAGACGCTGGTCGAAGAAAAATCGCTGCTCGGCGAACCCGGCCGTTTCCGGATCGAGCATACCCCGGCGGCGCTGCATATTCCGACCACCGTGCAAGGTGTGCTCGCCGCTCGGATCGACCGGCTCCCCGTCGCGGAGAAAGACTTGCTGCAGGCACTTGCCGTCATCGGCAAGGAGTTTTCGTTCAGTCTGATCCAGCGCATCTGCGATGGGCCGGGCGCCCCCACCGATGACGCACTGCGCAATCTGCTGGCCCGCCTGGAGGCCGCGGAATTCATTTACGAGCGTCCTGCGTTTCCGGAGGTCGAGTATTCGTTCAAGCACGGGCTGACCCAGGAAGTCGCGGGCCGCTCGCTGCTGACGGAGCGCCGTAGCGCCCTGCATGAGCGTGCGGCGCAGGCCATCGAGGCGCTGTTCTCGACCCGTATCGCGGATTACTGGAGCGAATTGGCGCATCACTACACGCTGAGCGGCAATGTCCCGAAGGCCGTGGAATACCTGCACCGCACCGGGCAACAGGCGCTCCAGCATTCCGCCCATCTGGACGCGATGCGCCATCTCGGCGCGGCGCTGGAATTGCTCGAGCATTTGCCTGACACGCCCGAGCGCGCCCAGCAGGAACTGACGCTGCTGCTCTCGCTGGGGCCCGCCTTGGCGACCGTCCGCGGCTATGGCGCGCCGGAGGTCGTGGCGGCGTATACGCGCGCTCTGGCGTTGTGCGAACGGATTGGCGAGACATCGAAGATCTTCCCGGTGCAACTGGGACTGAGGACTTATTACCAACTGCGCGCGGAGTACCGCACCGCGAGCGAGCTGGCAGAACGGCTGCTGCGCATGGCACGGCAGATCGGGAAACCGGCCTGGCTCGTGGAGGCGCATCTTGCGCTCTCGACGAGCCTCTTCTTCCAGGGCGATCTTCAAGCTGCCCGTGTCCACCAGGAACAAGCGCTGGTTTTCTATCTTCAGGAAATGCGTGAGGAGCAGGTCTACGACCACGTGATCGATCCGGGCGTGCGCGCCCTGAACTTCCTCGCCTGGACCTTGTGGCATCAGGGATGCCCCGATCAATCGGGCAGGCGGAGCCAGGAGGGGCTTGCACTGGCCCGGAAATATACCGGCGGCTCAAGCCTCGCGCTGACCTTGGCCTACACGGCGCA
>NZ_WOEZ01000198.1 GCF_013177735.1 Paraburkholderia elongata
GGCGAGCAGTTTCACAAGCGTGAATTCCTGCGCAGTCAGGTCGATGCGTACGTTGCCGCGACGCACACGGCGCCTGACGAGGTCGATTTCCATATCGCCGACACGCAGCACGGTGTCGACCGATTGCGTGGGTCTGCGCAGCACCGCGCGAATCCGCGCAAGAAATTCGGAGTAGACGAACGGCTTCGCCAGATAGTCGTCCGCCCCCGATTCAAGTCCGGCGACCTTGTCTTCGACCGCATCGCGCGCGGTCAGGAGGAGCACAGGTGTGCGTTTTTGCGCGCGCAAGCGCTTGAGCACCTCAAACCCGTCGAGGCCCGGAAGCATGACGTCGAGTACGATGAGATCGTAGTCTTCATGGAGCGCGAGGAACAAACCGTCGTTGCCATCGTTAGATACATCGACGATGAAGCTTGCCTCCATTAGGCCTTTGCGAAGGTACGAGGCCATCTTCGGTTCGTCCTCGACGATCAGGATACGCATGATGAAAACCCTCTCGCACAGCAAGTCGTGCATTCAATGCAGATAGTACATGACGCTAATTGCGTCTGCGCAGCGTATCGCGTTGAGGCAGAGTCAATCAAATGCCAATACTGGCAACTCTATTGGCGTCGCCCCGGCAGTGCTTTCGAAAGAAGCATAATTATAGAAAGACATCCTTGCGTCAAAATGGACGGGAGATGACAAAAAAGTCATGAATCGGGACACTTATCCGGTCACGTCTTGTACGCAAAGCCAAACGCATAAATTCGCGGCTTTCCGGCCTCGGGGTCAGTCACATAGCCATTTTTCTGCCGACGGTCCGTCGGCCTATTGCGACACGTGTGACCTGCCCCCTGTCGTGTTCGGTGAACCTTCGCGTCTCATAGATGCAAGGAACAAGTGGCGGCTCACTCCGGGCATCCAAATCCAAACATCCAAATCCAAACATCCAAATCCAAACATGACGTGGATGTAATGCGGGCGTCAGGACTCGTCCACCTTCGCTATGCAAAATAACTGTTGCTCACTCCCGTTGCGGCGAGGAAGGAGATCAGTGGTTTCGATCACCGATCGAAGCCCACCAAATCCATATTTACGAGGTAATTCACGATGAAGTCGCATTTTTATGCTGCCCTGGTTACTGGGCTGCTCGCACTCCCAACCATGTCCTTCGCTCAGGACGCGAGTGTGCCAGTGACGCGGACGGGTACAGGCGGACCTGATCAGGTTGGAACAGGCCGGCTACCGGCCGAGCAAACTGAATTATCCGGCTGATATCCAGACGGCAGAGGCCCACCTCAACGCGCAGGGCGTCACGGCATCGGGCAACACCGACGCGGGTGGCGTGTCGAATGGGTCTTCGCAGGCGAGTGCACCCACGACGATCGTGGGCGCCCACTCGACCTATTCCCATCATTGATACTGGTGGTCACAGCACGCGCCAGCGGGCTCCCTTGTTCGGATGCCTTCTTACCGCCCATCGCCATAGCATCGACCAGACTTCGGTATCAACCCGAACGAAGGTTTCCTTGGCGACTACATGGCTGTGATAATTCGCCCATCCACGTAATACCGGATTGAGCGGCCTTATCAGATTGGCCTGTTTAGCCGTCTTGTTGGCCTTGATAACTTCACGGATTTTGTCAAGATGCGCTTTGACGTTCGCTTTGGACGGCTTCATCAGCAGCTTGCCGTTGTACTTGCGAATGTTCCATCCGAGGAAGTCAAACCCCTCCCTGATAGGCGTTATTCTGGTCTTCTCTGGCGAGAGGACTAACCCGCGTTCCGCCAGAAATTCAACCACTACGGGCTTGACCTCCTGTTCCAGCCATTCTTTCGAATTGCCTGTAATAATGAAGTCGTCCGCGTAACGCACCATGTTCATTTTCAAGCCTGCCCGCCTTGCCTTCGGAAACTTCTCCGCCAGCCTGGCTTCGAGACCGTCCAACGTCATATTAGCCAAGACAGGGCTGATGATTCCCCCTTGCGGGGCACCTGCCTCAGTCGGAAAGAGTTCGTTCTGGTACACGAATCCCGCCTTGAGCCACTTCTTGAGGATCGCCTTATCCGTGGGGATATGGGCGAGCATCCAGTCGTGACTGATTCTGTCGAAACAGGCCTGGATGTCGGCCTCTAGCACCCATTCCGCACTCGTCTTTTGCGCAAGAACATTGAAACATTGTGCCCCTGCGTCGGCGGTTGAGCGCTCCGGCCTGAATCCATAGGAGTTCAGATCGGCGGTGGTCTCCGCGATCGGTTCCAGCGCCAGCAGATGTAGCGCCTGCATGGCGCGGCACTTCATCACAGGGACGGTTAGCGCGAACTGCACCAGCGCTCAACGAGTATTTGGGATGGGCTGAGATCTGCCATCCATTCCATCCGTTAAAAGGTCAACGTTTTCCAGTACTGAAGACCCGACGCGTCGGCGGGGTTGATACGCTGCTTCTGGGTCATGCAGAGCGCGGCAGCTTCAGCATTGCCCGCGAATGGACCGACTGGGGCATGCCCTCTGTTGACGACGCGACCGGCGTCACCGCGTGCCGCTTCGATCTGGACATGCTGCTAGAGCTGATCGACCTGATCGACCAGCTTGCCGTTTCGGCCTCGAAGAAGTCATCCACCAAAGGAGCTTGATCAATGGATATTCTTGACCTAGTATCAGACCAGTTAGATACGTGGTCTGATCATGCAAGACACACCATCGTCGACCTTGCGCAGGCGTCGCGCCCAGTTGCTGCGGCAAATGCCGGCTCTGGACACGCTGCTCAGGGGCTCGCTCATCGAGCGCTACAAGCGCTGCGGCAAACCTGGCTGCAAATGTGCCGACGGTCCCGGCCATGGTCCCAAGTACTACCTGTCGGTGAGCTTTCCCGGCCGCCGGCCACAAATGGACTACGTGCCGCAAGACGATTACGCCGACGTCACCGAGCGCCTGGCGAACTATCACCGGGTTCGCGAGATCATCGAGGAGATCTGCGAGATCAACCGCGAACTACTGCGCCGCCGCGAGGCGATCTAAGGGACGTCGGTGAGCCAGACGCCATCGCTCACCGACTGCATCGATCCGCACCTGGCCGGCGTACTCATCGCCAACATGCTCGAGGCCTGGCTCACCGCCGGGTCCGCGCTGGAACCGAGTGAGGAGGCCGTCGATGAACCCCAAGATCACCCCGCAACATCTGGGCAAGCCGGCGTACATTTATATCCGCCAGTCGACGCAAGCCCAGGTGCTGCACCATCAGGAGAGCACCGAGCGCCAGTACGCGTTGAAGGACAAGGCGCTTGCATTGGGCTGGACCGAAACGGCGATCCGTACGCTGGACCGGGACCTCGGTCACTCGGGCGCGCAGATGACGGGCCGCGAGGACTTCAAGACGCTGGTGGCGGATGTCTCGATGGGGCAAGTGGGTGCAGTATTTGCCCTGGAGGTGTCACGCCTGGCACGCTCGAACCTGGACTGGCATCGCCTGCTCGAACTGTGTGCGCTCACTCGTACCCTCGTGATCGACTCCGATGGTTGCTACGACCCGGGCGACTTCAACGACGGCCTGCTTCTCGGTCTCAAAGGCACGATGGCTCAGGCCGAACTCCATTTTCTGCGCGGGCGCCTCCAGGGCGGCAAGCTCAACAAGGCGCAGAAGGGAGAGTTGCGCTTTCCGCTGCCAGTCGGCCTGTGCTATGACGGTGAAGACCGCATCGTCCTGGATCCTGATGACGAAGTGCGCGGCGCCGTGCAACTGGTATTCCGTCTGTTCCGCGAAACCGGTAGTGCGTACGCTGTCGTCAAGCGGTTCGCCGAAGACGGGCTACGCTTTCCGAAGCGCGCCTACGGAGGAGCCTGGGCGGGCAAACTCATCTGGGGACGACTGAGTCACGGACGTGTGCTCGGATTGATCAGGAATCCGTCATATGCAGGCATCTATGTCTTTGGGCGCTATCAGTACCGCCAGCGCATCACACCACAGGGAGAGGTGCTCAAGCGCGTGCAGCCGGTTCCGAAGACCGACTGGCGCGTCCATCTGCCCGGGCACCACGAAGGGTACATTACCCCGGAGGAGTTTGAGCAGAATCAGGCCCGCCTGGCGCGCAACCGGACGAACGGTGAAGGTACCCTGCTGAGTGGCCCGGCGCGCGAAGGGCTCGCGTTACTGCAGGGACTGCTGGTGTGCGGACGCTGTGGCCGGGCAATCACGGTACGCTACCAGGGTCACGGCGGCATCCGCCCGATCTATCTGTGCAGCAGGCAGCGCCACCAAGGTTTGGCGACCAGGGATTGCGTGTATGTGCGCAGCGACCTGCTCGACAACGTGATCGGCGAAGCGGTGCTCACGGCGCTGCGCCCGGCCGAACTCGAACTCGCCGTCGCTGCCCTGCAGGAGCTTGAGCACCGCGACCTCGCCATCATGCGTCAGTGGCACATGCGCATCGAGCGCGCAGAATATGAGACTGCCCTCGCCGAACGGCGCTACCAGGAGTGCGACCCCGCCAACCGGTTGGTCGCAGGCACCCTCGAACGACGCTGGAACGACGCGTTGCTTCGTCTCGAATCGATCAGGACGGAAGCCACCCAATTCCAGAGCCAGAAAGCGCGCGTCGTCACGGCTGAGCAGAAGGCCCAGGTCCTCGCATTGGCCCGCGATCTGCCACGCCTGTGGCGCGCTCCAACGACCCAGGCGAAGGAGCGCAAACGTATGCTGCGACTCCTCATCAAGGACATCACGGTGGAGAAATTGCTCGACCAACGGCAGCTCGTTCTGCATGTGCGCTGGCAAGGCGGCGTCTGCAACGACATCACTGTCAATCTGCCCAAGCCGCGCCCCGAAGCGATACGTTGTCCGGCGGCAATCGTCGAGCAGGTCCGCAGACTGTCGCAGCGGCTGTCCGATCTGCAAATCGTCGCACACCTCAATCAGGAAGGCCTGCGCAGCCCCCATGGCAAGCCTTTTACGCTCGCCATGATCAAATGGATCCGCTACAAGTACGCCATTCCAGCGACTTGCCTGATGCGCCCTGACGAACTCACCGTTCAGCAACTCGCCGGGCGCTTGCGGGTCAGCATGCACGTCGTCTATTACTGGATCGAGCGCCGTATCGTCGAAGCACGTAAGCTTGATGATCGGAGGGGGTGGTGGATTGCGCTGGACAGCACCAAGGAACAAGAACTTCGAGACTGGGTGCGTACTTCAGGGCACCTGAAGCCGCAACATTCCAACACTTAACTGTGAGAGGTGCATTATGAAATCACCGTCGGTATACCGAGCGGCCTCGTCTTGCCGTTCTTCTTCGGAATCAATCCTCTCCGAAGCGGAAGAGGCGAGTATCCCCGCCTCTTCAACGACGCAATCGCGTTGGTCTTTGCCGCCGGTGTTTTCCACGTTACCTTGTCCACCCCGGGGGTGTTCCTGCCTTTGTTTTCAGTCACCCGCTTCATGGCTAATGCACGGCCGCTGAACGAGTGGGTCAGCAGCCATTGCAGGGCTTTCGCCTTGTTGTGGTGGCCAGCCTGTGACGCCTTCACCATACGCGTCTGCAGCCTTCTTACATGCCGTTGGACTTTGGCCCAATCGATGCCGTCCCACGTCACGCCGGAAGGCGCACGCGACCGTATTGCTGCACTCATTTGCTTTCCTTCCGTATAGATGGTTCTGCAAACTCTCTGGTGAGGAGAGACCATGAGGAAGTCTGCCCGCTTTCGCGTCGGGTGAGGTATTGCCGTCGGCCATCCCCGCTCGCTCGTCACACGCCCCCCCGGATCGCTGCTGCAGGCTGTCCGTCGGCCCGCTGACGCTAAACGTTCCCTCGGCGGCATGCTCACATCGGGCGCGTGGGCCGATGCGCGCTTCCTGAAATGTCAAAAATGACATTTTCGCGCCATGCCTACATCAGACGCAGATATCGATAATGGGCCTGGGAACGATCGAGGGCGATAAGTCCTCGCTCTTCGAAAGCGCTCCCTCAACTCGCCATTAGGATGAACACCGTGCTTAGGATTATTGCAATGCTTGGCATCGCAGCAAGTGTGAGTAGTTGCGCAGTCGCACCGGGTTATGGAGATGGTGGGTATGCCCAGCCGTACGATTCTGCGTATGGATACCCGTCTGGACCCGTCTACGTCCCGGCGTATGGGACGATCAATATTTGGGGTGGACGGGGCGGTGACCACCATTGGCACGGTTACGAGCACTGGCATGGCGGTGGACGCAGCGGACATGGACGCAGCGGACACGGGGGTGGCGGACACGGGGGAGGTCACTAAAGGCAACCGTGACAAGCATCGCTTGTTCCTGTTTCCCGAGGCGACCTGAGCGGCTTGTCCGAGTTCGCTGTCCTGCCAATGCTTTTCAGCCCTGCCACTGAATGTTCGCCCGGCGGCCAGTCTTCCGAGCGTCTAGTCGCGAGTTCCTCAAAGCCAGGAGAGGGGCGCGCTACGCACATCCATACACTTGAGCGCAAGATGCTTCTCGCGCTCAGCGAGCGCGCGTGTTTCGACGCGCTCCACATCCGAGCCCGACGCGGAGGCGATCCGTTCGGTGAATCCGCTCGGATTTGCATTCCTCTTCATCACGTTCACGTCGCCATAGGCTGCTCAGTGCGCTGCTTGCGACCCACGTGCCCAGCGGGGAGATGTCACTTCCGTAGCGGTGGCTGACCCCGACGATGAACCTCGCCGCGTGGACGGGATGGATTGCGCGCATTGGCTTGCATGCACGTAGCGCGCGTCATGTGGGCAGGTTCTGGTCCGAACTGCGCACACTAGACGTGCGCTACTGCACCACGAGGTGGACACGAACGTCTTGATGGCTCTCGACTGGCTTGCCGTTCTCGGTGGCGGGGAAGAAACGCCAGTTGTGCAGCGACGAGAGCAGCAACTGATTCAGACGTGGCTGTTGCGTCGGCTGCTGGAGATCGACGTCGACGGAGCCGTCCGGGTGAATCGTGAAGCGCGCTAGCGCAATGGCGTGATACGCGGCTTCCCGCAAGTCGTCCGGGATTTTCGGCAGTGGCTGCGTGATTACGCGCGCGCCAGTATGGCCGCTGCCGCTGGCGGCGAGGTCGGTCGCGGCCGGTGAACGATTGGCGACACTCTCCGATGGCATAGCCGATGCCTGCGGCGCAGAAGGCGGGGGGGATGGCGCCGCAAAAGGCGCCGCAGGGGCCGAGGGTGAAGTTGGCGGCGCCACATGCGTGGCCGCCTGCTGGGACGGTTCTTGGTGTACAGGAGTTGCGTGATGCACCGGCGCCGGCGTTGCGCGCTTAATGTTCGCCGGCGGTGCCGGATGCGCCGGAGCGGCCTGCGCGGGCGTGCTTGTGTCCGGCGGCGGGGGCTCAATTTCAACGAGTTGCGCGTCGAGATTCGGAGGTGACGGCGGCGTGATCTCAGGCGTGACGAGCAGTCCGCCGACGAGCACGAGCGCTGCGCACCACGACCCGAACGCGAAGGCCGTCGCAACGGCGATGCGTGTTTTCGGTTCGTCCAGCAAGACCGTGTTGCTGCGGCGGCCAACATTACTCAGGCCAACATTACTCATGGTGAACGGCGATCAGGAAGTGCTGCACGCCGGCTTTCCGTGCTTCGAGCATCGCCTTGACGACCACGCCGTGCGACGCGGCGTCGTCGGCGGCAACCACCAGGTTACCGTCCGGCTTCAGCAACGGCCGCAATTCGCCCGCTAGCGCCGCGAGCGGAACTGGCTGGCGGTTGACGAAGATAGCATCGGCGCGCGTGACGGTAAGGGTTAGCGGCGTGTCCAGATTGAGCCGCTGCGCCTGGCCGCCCGGCAATTCGATCTTCATCGAATCAAGCCGCTGCATCGAAAGCGATGCGAGCATGAACGTCGCCAGCAAAAAGAACATCACGTCGATCATTGGGATGATTTCGATCTTCCCGCGCCGAGCCTGTCTTGAGCGTTTCAGTTTCACGTGCGCGGTCCTTGCGCATGCTCACGGGCGAGCCGCAACTGCGCCGGCCCTTCCGCGTGCTCCCGGTCGAGCCGGCGTTGCGCCGCTTCTTCCGGATCTTCGTGATCAAGTCGGAGCTGCCCGATCAGCCGTGTGCCGACCCGCTCGAAGTGATCGAGCAGCTCGCCGACCCGCCGGGAAAAATAATTGAACGCGAAGAGCGCGACAAGGGCGATCACCAGGCCGATCGCGGTCGCGATCAGCGCTTGCGCGACACCGCCCGTCACACCGGTCGGGTTCACCACGCCCTGTCCACCGATCAGCCGGAACGAGTGCATCATGCCGATGATCGTGCCGAGCAGTCCCAGCAGAGGTGCGGCCGTCACGATGGTTTCGAGCAGCCACAGCCCCCGGTTCAGCGCGCGCTCGATATGCTGCGCGGCGGTCTCGGCACGTGACTCGATCCACCAGATCGGCGCCTTCCCCCCGTCGAGAATCGGCGCGGCGAAGCTGAGCAGCGCATGGCGCTCGGGCAGCGCCGCAATCTGTGCGCGTATCTGCGCGAAATCGACGACGGGGGCCTCGATCAGTTTGTCAATGCGGGCCGGAATTCGCGCGAAGCGGTGCAGCGAATAAGCCTTGTCGAGGATGATCGCAAGGCCGGCCACCGCGAGGACGGTCAAGGGGTAGATGACCCATCCGCCCAGGCGCACGGCGAGAAACATTTCGGAAAAATCGTTCATGGTGTCGTGGGTTCCTGCTCACGCGGCGGTACGCCGCGCGGGCGGCTTAAAAGTATTTCGTGACGCCTGCGTAGAAAGCGCGTGTCGGTGCGAACTGCGGGGCGCCAACGCCAATGCCGGAACCGTCGCGCAATTCGTAGGCGCGATTGAGCAGATTGACCACGACCAGGCGTCCATCGAAGTTGCCGATAAGGGGCGCCTGGAAGTGATGGATGACCGCGAGGTTGATATTCACATAGAACGGCACATGGTCCGTGTTCGCAAAGCCGCTGCGCAGACCGCTGCCGAAGGTGGTATCCGCGCTGTAGGTCGTGCGCGCAAACGTGTAGGCGATGCCCGCCGAACCGGTGATCAACTGGTCGTGGTCGAGATTGACGGGATGGCTGGCGATGTACGCAAGTTCATCGGGTGAGAAATTGAACTGGCCCGAGACGATGTTTTCGCCAGTTGCACGGCTGAGCGCCAGGTTCGCGTACGCGGAAAAATGCTCGTCCTTATAGTTGGCGGTGAATTCGACGCCGTAATCGTGGCCGGTCCGGTAGTTGAACGGCGTGTTGATCAGGGCCGTGCCGAACTGCCCTTCGTCGAGCAGATCGGTCGCCTTCTTGTAGTAAGCATCCACGCCCACCGTGACGGCGGAGCTGACGCGCTGGGTTACGCCGACATCGAAGTAATGGCTTCGCTCGGGTTGCACCGGCATATTTTCCGGACTCGCAGCCTGGTTCGTCGTGTTGTTGAACTGCGCCACCGTGGTCGGCGCGATCAGTTCGAGAGGGGGCGGCGTGAAGTACCGCGCGTAGCCTGCATGCAGCGTGGTGCTCGGCGTTGCCTTGTACACCACGCCGACGCGCGGGCTCAACTGGCTGGCGTCGACGACTTCGTTCATTTTGTCGTAGCGCAGCCCGTAATTGATGATGAGCTTGTCGTTCACCTTCCACTCGTCTTGCACATAGACGCCGAAGAGCCGGCCGATCGTCGTGCTCGCGCTGTTGATCGTGAAGGGCTGGTCGGAGGACTGTGCGCCATCGACAGTGGGGAACACCGAGACGCTGTCGTTGGCGACCGCGCGGTCCTGTTCGAAATACACGCCGGCGCGCAGCGTGTGCGAACTGTTCAGCCGGTAGGTGGTATCGCCCTGCAGTCCATTGGCCCAATTGCTACGGAAGTCTTGCGAAGCGACGCCGTTAAAGAGCAGATCCCCGATCGGATCGGGGTTGAACTGCGTGCGCGTATAGCGCGTGAAGTACGCGACCTGATAGTCGAGCTTGTCGCCGTTCGTCCCCTGCAACGCGACGGTCGCGAAGTTGTTGAGTTCACTCTGGGTTTCGTTGAGCGCGGCCGAATTGAAACTGGTCTGGCCGTTGAGCATGAAGTTGGTCGGCTGACCCGGTGTATTCGGGATCTGAAACTGGTTGCTCGCGGTGCCAAAGACGACGCTGACCCGGGTAAGCGGGTTGATCAGGTACGACATGTAGCCGAATGCATTGCCTTGCCGGGTGTGGTCGTGCAGCGGCGAGCCGTTCGAGGTCGGCGCTTCGATGCCGAGATCGTTGACGCCGGCCGACCCGCTGAAGAAGTAAGTCAGCGCGCCCTCGGTGCCGTACACGTTGCCGCTGGTCTGCGCGGTGCCGTGGCTGCCGCCGTACATGTCTATCGATCCGCCGTTGCCCGCTTCGCCCGACTTGGTCTTGATGTCGACGATGCCGGCAGTGCGCAACCCGTATTGCGCGGGAAGCGCGCCGGTGAGCAGGTCCACCTGGTCGATGATGCGGGTATCGAACGACTGGCCAAAGCCGGAGATCGGTTCCGGAATCATGATGCCGTTGATCCGGTATTGCAGATTTGCGTGTTCGCCCCGCACGTGGACCATGCCGTATGAATCCTGCGCGACGCCGGGCGCTTGCAGCAGGACCTGGTTGAGCGGCGTCGCTTCGCCTTGCGGCATGTTGCGGATGTCCGCGTCGGTAATGCGGTACACGCTGCTGCCGGTTTCCGGCGACAGTCCGTTGCGTGCCTGGTCCAGGCGCTGGGCACTGACCCGCACGTCAATCGCGTCGCTTGTCGTGAGCGCGACGGTAACGGAACTTGCCGTTTCGGGGCTGGCGGTGGCGACGGTGCTCCCGCTCGCAAAACCCGTTGCAGTGACAACGATCGCATAAGTCCCCGGCGCGACGTCTTGCACTGAGAAATGCCCGCTTGCATCGGTTTTCGTTGTTCCTGCCGACGCCCCGGTGGCGGTTTGAAGGACCACATTGGCGTCCGCTACGGGCTTGCCGAGACTATCCGTGACGAGGCCGCCTATCGAGCCGTCGCTCGGCGCCGCACAGACTTGGCCCGCTATTGTTTGCGCGAAGAGTAGCAGCGCGGCGTGAGAGAAAAGTGTGCGATGTTTCATTAAGTTGACTGTCGTTATTGAATAGGTCGCATCGCACTACGCGGTATCCCCTGCGTCATCGCGCCCAGTTGTCCTTGTCCCTAGCAATACCGCACTGCGGCGGTGCTTCTAACGCCACCGCTATCGGGATAAGTAACTTTTGCGCGCAAACTGTTAAATGCAATGCAGCGCGCAATGTTATAACATTTCATTAAAAAACAATACACGCGTGGCGTTTTTTTCTCGCTCGTGACTGCATTGCGAGGCGGGTACGAAAGGTCACCCACCGCCCGAGCAGGATTCGCACAACCCCTTGATTTCCGTTTCCTGGCCGTCCACGA
>NZ_WOEZ01000199.1 GCF_013177735.1 Paraburkholderia elongata
TGGACGCGCAAGGCAAGCGCCTGGGCGTCCCGGTCTCGACCCTTCTTGGCGGCGCTGTCCGCAAGACGCTTCCGGTCCTTTGGACACTCGCGAGCGGTGATACACAACGAGACATCGATGAGGCAGAAACGCTGCTGGCCGAACGTCGCCACAATACATTCAAGCTGAAGATTGGACGGCGTAGTGTTCGTGACGACGTAGCGCACGTATCGCAAATCAAAGCCGCGCTTGGCGACCGCGCCAAAGTCACGGTAGACGTGAATCAGGCATGGAATGAAGTTGACGCAGCGCTGGGAATCGAAGCGCTCGAAGCTGCTGGCATTGACCTCATCGAGCAACCCACTCCGCGAGAGCAACGCGGAGCACTCGCCAGACTTGCATCGCGTTTCATCGTGCCCATCATGGCCGACGAAGCAGTAACAGGCCCGGAGGATGCTCTTGAACTCGTACGCGGTGCATGTGCGGACGTATTTGCATTGAAGATTGCGAAGTCCGGTGGAATCTACGGAATGATGCGTACAGCCGCCATTGCGGATGCAGCCGGGGTGTCCCTGTATGGTGGCACGATGCTTGAGGGCAGCATTGGGTCGGTTGCATCGGCGCACGGATTTAGCGCTCTTCCGCAACTTGCCTGGGGTACAGAGCTGTTCGGACCTCTCCTGTTGAAAGACGACATCGTCACTGCGCGTCCCCAATATCGGGACTTCGACCTTCATATGCCGGAGGGACCGGGCCTGGGCCTCCATATTGATGAAGACAAGCTCGCCTTCTACCGTCGCGACAAAAACATCTGAGCGCAGGCGCTCAACGCAGAACTAACCACTTCGATTTTTTCCTGCCAGTGAACTAGCAGGAGCGTCGTATTTTTTTGGAAGAGAACCATGCTTTATCTCGTAAGAATGGATGTACACCTGCCACACGATATGCCATCTGCTCAGGCCGATGAAATCAAGGCTCGCGAGAAGGCATACTCGCAAGAACTTCAACGGCAAGGTAAGTGGCAACAGCTGCACCGCGTGGTCGGTGAATACGCGAACTACAGTGTCTTCGACGTCGACTCGCACGACGAACTGCACACCATCCTCTCAGGTCTGCCGTTGTTTCCCTATATGACGATGAAGGTGACCGCGCTTGCAAGTCATCCGTCGTCCATCCGCTGAAGCTGCAACAGTCACACTCCCTGCTATCACGTATATGGCGTCGGATTGGGAGCCAGGCGCCGCCCTGACTGCGGAGGTCGTCGTGGCGGTGTCTGTAACCTAATCAAAACGTCGTTCAGGTGATAGTCGCTTACCGTCCGACGCCACGAGTATGAAACCTTGCAAGTAGCCTGAAACGATTGACCGGCGTGTACTAGAGTGTACTTACGACGCCTTCAACGGAGTTTCTTCCATGGATACTCATTCGATTCTGGGCATGATTCACGCCGAAGAGGCTTTACTGGTCTCCATCGTACGGTCGTTACCACCGGACATAAGACGCAACGTCGCCAACGATTTTCATGAGCAAGTCCAGCTCGCCGGGACTTCGCACCTGAATCCGACAACCGATCGAGAAGCGAGCGACGCGTTCAAGGCTCACATCAGAAGGTTGTCGATCATGCTTGCCTCGCTGTCATGAAGAGAAGTCGACCAGTCCGAGGCGCCACGTGTGGCGTGCGCGAGCGAATTGCATTTGCGTCTTGCGCCGACCATACTCGTTCCGTCGTGCATCTGCGGCTCTTTGAGCTGACTGTCGCTAGTGTCTTCAGCGATTTCGGTTACAAGGCTGCTGCAACTGCTTATTCAAACGACGGAGGAATTGACGTGGTATTGGAAGATGGCACCGGGGGAAGAATAGGTGTTCAAGTAAAAAGACAAAGAAGATCAGTGGAAGTGGAGCAACTCAGAGCCTTCTTGGGTGCCTTAACACTGGGAGGCTTTACGAGCGGTGTATTTGTATCATCTTCCCGCTTTTGCAGAGGGGCGATTCTTGTAGCACAGAGAAGCACGGAACGCATTATGCCGATCGAGATCGTCGATGCAAATCGTTTCTTCGATATGCTTGGTTTCGCCCAGTTGAACCATGCGCCAGGGCCGGAAGATTGCGGTATCACTCGAACTGACCCCTTGAAATTTCGTTGCAACAACTACAGCCACTTAAACACTCTCTGACAGAATTTTAGGGCGCAACTTCCCTGTAAGACATGGAGACAGCCGATCTTCGCGCGCCGTGTACGACAAGGCTGAGTATGCCGCGCGCCGGCACATGCTTCAGGAGTGGGCGAATATGGTCGATGCTTGAGCGCGGGGCGACGCAGCTGGTCCTAAGCCGCAAGAGTTCCCTTACGTGATGAGTCGGAAGGTGCGCGTCGCGGTTTCTGGTGAGGTAGTCGATCACTGGCCGTGGATCCCCTGCCGGCCTGATTCATGAGCCTAATTCAAGCTGTCGGCCTTGAGGATCGAGTAATAGCTGTCGGCGGACGTCTCGTCGGCGCGGAACACCTTGCGCTTCACGCTGCCTTACCTTAAAGTAAGGAAAATGAGAATCAGGAGGTGAAAATGACTTCTGCCACCGTAACATCAAAGGGACAGGTCACGATTCCCGTGGACGTTCGGACCCGTCTCGGACTGGCGACGGGAGACCGGATCGAATTCGTCCTGAATGAGGAAACCGATCGGTACGAGGTGGTGCCAGCTACGCGCTCGGTAACCGCGCTTAAGGGCGTCATCCGCAAGCCCACCAAGCCGGTGACGATTGAGGAGATGAATGCGGCGATCGCCGAACAGGGGGCCTCGGCCCGATGATCGGTCTCGATACGAATGTGTTAGTGCGATATTTCGCGCAGGACGATCCTGTGCAGGCGAAAAAAGCGGGCGCACTCATCGAGTCCCTGACGCCCGAGCGCCCCGGCTACGTCACCCAGGTGGCACTCGTCGAGGTCGTCTGGGTGCTCGGCCGGGCCTACGACGTCGAGCGCGCCGAGATCGCGCAGGTGATCGAGACGCTGCTTCGCACTAAGGAAGTGGTTGTGGAGGCGGCGGAGACGGTATGGAAGGCGCTGCGACTCTACGCGGGCTCGTCCGCAGATTTCGCTGACTGTTTGATCGAGCGAGCGTGTCATGAGGCGCAGTGCGAATACACGGCAACGTTTGACATCAAAGCGTCCAAAGCAACCGGCATGCGTCTGATCAAGTAAGGGAAAGCAGGAAAAACGCCCTGCCGGGCGTCGCAATCAACCAGAAGAGTGTCTTGAACGAGCTGACGACGCTGACGCAGCCGGAGGATCAGCGGGAAGCGGCGCTCAAATATGCACTTGAGGTGTTGGGTGCTGGGAAGGTGGTGAGGCCGACGACTTTCTGCATGACTTTGCAGGATTCGATCCTCACACGGCTTGGTGCATTGAAGAGCAATTCCCGAATATTGTGATGAACGCGTATCTCGAACTGCGGAATGACCTGCAGGACGCGATCGCCTTTCGCGAATGGGCAACGGCATACCAGAGGACCGATACGGGCGACACATTCGGCGACGATCGCAATACAGTCAGTGATATGCATCATCGGTTCAAGCCGGACATGGACGTAGCTGTGAGACGAATGAAAGAGGGCGCTGGTCGGCTTGAAGGCGATCCAGAAGGAAATGAAAACTGCACTGGCACTTCATGAACTCAAGGCGTCGCGATCGAAGGCGTGATCCGGCAGACCAGCACCGACGACGTAACCCCGCTCGCGGCTCGCCCCCCACAGTCATAGCTTTGACGACTGCACACGGGGGGCGAGATGTTCTCGCACTAGTCATGCTGCCGTCCGGAAGGCACCCGCTCCATCGTTCGTGAACTTCAACACAAATCCGTAGAGGCAAGGGTTAAAGCAGGGCAAGCAATCAGGAGAGCGGCATGGCCAGCAGCACAGTGACCGCGGTAGAAGATAAATTCCTGAGTGCCCGGGCTTCACCTGGCGCGAGGCGGCACGAATCGTTGGCGCGCAATACCTCCGTACCGGCATCCGTTTCCACGGTCAGCTCCCCTGACAACACGACGTAGTGCTTCTCGACTGCAGATGCGGAAAACGACGTATAACCACCCGGCCGAATTGTGGAAACACCAAGCCATAGCGCGTCCGATTCTCCCGCCTCATGCCCTTGCAGCCTCACGCAGCGCATCAAAAAATGGTTCTCCGGGAAGTACTCGGGCGCCGAGTCGAATCGGGTGACGTTCATGGCTTGAGCAGGACACGGTCGGTGCTACCGCGCAACACTGCCTGATAGGCACGAACGGCATCGTCGATCGAGAATACAGACTCCTGGTTGATTGGAAACGGCTTCAGCTTTCCGCTGACAAACAGGGGGAGCAACTGGTCCAGGATTTGGGCGCCATCAATGCTGTCCAGTGCAAGCGTGTCGATTCCGACGTACGTGTGCTGACCACGGTAGAAAGCAAAGATGTCGAACGGGACCGCACGATCGAGCGTGGAGATGAAGATTTGCGTGCCGCGCTTTGCTAGTGCTGCGTTGGCCTGTTCGAAATACGGACTGCCAACCGTGTTGTAGACAATGTCGGCGCCGTGGCCGCCCGTATTCTCACGCACGATCTCTGCAATCTTTTGCGATGATGCATCGATCATGATCACTTCGCCATTCGCATGCCCGAGATAGTTTTGAGCGGTGCGTTCGACACCAAATACCTTTGCACCAGCGTTCGTCGCAAGCTGAATGGCTGCTTGACCCACTTTGCCGTTTGCGCCGAACACAAGTACGACATCGCCCTTTTTCGCACCCCCGGCACGTCGCAGTCCTTCATATGCCGTAATGAACGGAACGCCAATGGAACCCGCTTCCTCCATCGACAGATTGGCGGGCTTCTTGCGCACACCAGCAGTGGGAACGGTCAGATAGTGGCCATGTGAACCGTTGCGCCGAATACCGAGCTCTCCTCCGCTTCCCCAAACCGCCTGGCCGATCAGATCAGAAGGGCCATCGAGAACAATCCCTGCATAATCGCGGCCAGGTGTACGGGGCCACACCGCATGCGGCATGCCGCCAAGCACAGCCTTCACGTCGCTCGGGTTGACACCCGCGCTCACCACTTGTACCAGGCATTCTCCGGCGTCGGCGGTCGGTGCAGACTGGGGAGCGATATTCAGGTCGAGTGAATCTACGTTGGCGCTGGGCGCCGTAACATGCACTGCTTTCATCTTTGGTATTCCTAAAATGTCAAAGTAACGAATTGATTGGTCTTATAGCGATCAATAAGTGCGACATAGCGCGAAGCGGCCAAGCCCAAACTTGTGCGTTCCTCATCGGTGAGGGGGCGCAGCAAGCGCGCAGGGCTTCCCGCCCAAAGTTCTCCAGTGCGGACGATTTTGCGCGGTGACAGCACGGCGCCGGCGGCAAGCATGCCCCCGGATTGGACGACGGCGCCGTCCAGGACGCGCGCCCCGAAGCCGACAAAGGAGCCATCTTCGAGTGTGCAGGCGTGCAGGATCGCGCCGTGACCGACGGTGACGTCATCGCCAACAATTGTCGGCAGCCCGTTGGTCGTGCCGTGAACGATCGATCCATCCTGGATGTTGGTCCGTCGTCCAATTGAGATCTTCTGGACGTCACCGCGCAAGACACAGTTGAACCAGATGGACGACTGTTCGCCGATCGTCACGTCCCCGATGAGTTGTGTACCCCGAGCCACGAAAGCGCTGGGGTCGACTGACGGAACGAGAGGCAAGGAGCTCAGGGCTGTATTCACCGGCGCAGCCCCAACTGTTCGCGTGCTTCCTGGGCGGTCGCCAGCTCGCCGCCAAGGGAATGCACAATGTCGCTTGCCCGTTTGACGAGCGCGGCGTTGCTTTCCGCCAGCACGCCGTGGGAAATGTAGATGTTGTCTTCAAGGCCCACGCGGACATGACCGCCTGCCAGCCACGCCTGAGCAACCATGGGAAACTCGAAGCGGCCGACGCCAAACGCGGCCCATTGTGCGCCTGCGGGCAGCAGGCTACGGGCGTACATCACGGACTCGGGTGAAGCGGAGAATCCATACTTCACGCCCATCACGAAAGTCCACAACCCGGGACCTTCCAGAGCACCTGATTTGATCAGGTCCAGTGCGAGATGCATGTCGCCTGAATCAAAAATCTCGAGTTCAGGTTTGACGCCGGCTTCCCGGATCACTGCCGCCATGCGCGTGACGTTCTTCGGCGTATTGATGACGACATCCGCACCAGAGTTCATGGTGTTCAAATCGAGGCTGCAGATGTCGGGGCGCAGCGCCAGGATATGTTCGACACGATCTTCGGGGCGCATCAGCGTCGTTCCAAGGGCCGCAACTTTGGGATCGTCATCGCTCGGGATAAAGCGCCCACCAGGTCCCGTCGTCAGGTTGATGATGACGTTAGTGTCTTTTGCGCGAATGCGTTGAATGACTTCGCGGTACAGCTCAATGTCCATCGAGGGGCGACCGGTTTCGGGGTCCCGCACGTGGATGTGTACCACTGCCGCGCCGGCGCGTGCTGCATCGAGCGATGCGTTGGCAATTTGCTCAGGGGTAACTGGCAGGCCAGGGTGTTGCTCGGGTTTGGTCAGATTCCCGGTTACCGCGCAGGTGATGATGGTCTTGCGTGAATGCATTTGTTACCTCGGAACGAGTTTGAACTAGTTCAGTCGGCGACCGCCATCGACGACGAGCGTCACACCAGTCGTGAATTTCAGGTGAGTGGCGCACGCCTCGATCGCGGCTGCGATGTCATCGGGGGTTCCGATTCGACCGAGCGGGGTGGTTGCCGCCACCTTGTCATTGAAATCTGCCCCGCGGCCTGGCACGAATGTCGTATCGACAACGCCGGGAGATACATTCACAACCCGGATCCGTGGTGCCAGCGCACGGCCAAGAGATACCGCCATGATGTCGAGGCCGGCTTTCGCTGCGCAGTACGCGATGTTGCTGCCAACGCCGGTCGTGGCCGAGATCGAAGACACATTCACGACCAACCCGTCGCCCGACTCAGCGAGCAGCGTGTGGAACGCCCGGAGGGCGGCAAACTGACCTCGCCAGTTCACCTTGAACATGTCGTCGATCAGATCATCAGTCAACGCGTCGAGGTTGTCGTGTTTGACCGGTTGCGTGAAGCCGGCGGCGTTGACCAGGATGTCGGCACGACCATAGCGGTGGCGCACAGTGCCGGCGAGATCGTTGAGCGTAGCGCTATCGGTGATCGATGCAAGTGCAGCGCAATGTCCTTCCCCCGGCAAGCCTTCGGCCACAGTTCGCGCGTGCGAGAGATCGTCTCGACCGACTACGACAACGCAAGCGCCCGAAAGTGCAAGCCGGTGTGCCGTCGCGGCGCCAATGCCGCCGGTGCCGCCAAGGATGACTGCTACCTTCTCGTCTAACGTTTGGGACATGGGAAGTTCCTCCTATTTGATTGGCGGCGTGGGGTAGGTCGGAGCGCCTTCCGCGAGCACGAATTTGCAATGGAGCGTGTAGTACGGCGCCTTCTGCTCGGGATGAGGGCCGGTGCTCGCCTCATGGCGCTCGAATTTGCCAACCAGATCGCGCGTGACGCCGAAGACGACGTCGGAGTCCAGGTACTCGGCGTCGTCGGCAAAGATCTGCGAGATGAGTGTCGAATGGCCTTCCGCGATAACTACGAAGTGCAGGTGAGCCGGCCGGTACGGGTGTCGATGCTGTATGCGGAGCAGCTCGCCGACTGGTCCGTGGGTGGGTACCGGGTAGCCGGCCGGCCTCAAGCTCTGGAAATGGAACTGGCCGTTCGTGTCGGTAAAGAAATGGCCCCTCAGGTTCATGTCCGGTTGGGTCGGATCCTGATTCTCGTAAAGGCCGACCGGCGATGCCTGCCACACATCGATCTTCGCGTTGCGGATCGGCTCTCGCCGTGTATTCAAGACTTGCCCGCTGACAAAAATGCGCGCTCCAGACGCATTGTCCTGAACGATCGACGCGCCGAGCTCATAGTGCGGCGAGCCGCCACGAAAGAACGGCCCGAGCAAGGCGCCGCCCGTTCGCTCCTCATGCGCTGAGTTGTTCAGCACTTTGACCAGAGTGGACAGGCCAAGCACGTCCGCCAACAGCACGACTTCGTTGTGGCTGTCCGTGCAGGTCAAGCCCACGTTTTTCAGAAAATCCAGGCCCTGCTCGAACTCCTCGTCGCTCAGCTTGACCTGATTCAGGAACGCGTGGCCGTGTTCTACGAGCGCGTTCAGGATTTCCTTCAGGCGCGGGCTTTCGGTCTTGCTCATGGCGGCAAGTACGATGCCCGTCACCGATGCGGCATCGCTAACGATGCTGTTGCGTTGTTCAGATTCCGTCATCTCACGTCTCCTGTGCAATCGATTGCATGATAGTCCAACAGATTCCGGCTGTCAAAAACTCTTCTTTTACGTGCGTTATATGATCGAGGCGTGGACGGCTGGATGTGATTTGGAGCTATATTGGCAATCGTTTGCAGCATCAACTACGAATTTGCGGCGTGCTTAGGCTCGACGTAGGTGTGCCGCCGGGAAAAAGGGTCGGGAAGAACGCGCGGCACTACGCCGCGCGGACGGTGGCTATCTGGCGATCGTGGATTCGCGGACGACGAGTTCAGGCCTCAGTACAACGTTGACATATGCCGTTGTACTGCCATCGAGATTTTCCAGCATCAAGATCGCGGCACGAACCCCCATTTCGTACAGAGGGATGCGTACGGTAGTCATCGGAGGGGCAACGGAATCCATCAGTGGGATATCGTTGTGGCCGACGATTGAAATGTCCTGAGGGCACCGGAGACCGCGTGCGCGAATGGCGTCGTAGCAGCCGAGCGCAAGCAGGTCGTTGGCGGCGACGATGGAAGTGATACCGGGATGGGGCTCAAGCAGCATGTCGCATGCGGCACGACCTTCGTCACGGGAGAACGCTTTGGATTCGAACACCGGACATTCGGCTATCGTTAGGCCGTTCTCCCGGATTGCTTCAAGGAAACTCCGGTGGCGCTCGTAGCCGGTCGACAGATCACTTGGGCCGGCGACGTGAGCAATGCAGGTATGACCAAGCTCCGACAAATGCGTTACCGCCTGCAGCATCGCCAACTGGTTGTCACTGATGACACAGGAAGCGCGGCCACTGTATTCACTTCGATTGACGACTACTACCGGTATTCCCATCTCAAGACAATGCTCCAGGATGGGGTCGTTGCGGCCGGAAGTCGCCAGGATCAAGCCGTCAACCTGACGCTCGACCATCTGATCGATAACGAACAGTTGCCGTTCCTTTCCACCTTCGGCGTTTGCGATCAACGGAACGAACCCCTTTTTGGCGAGTTCGTCTTCAATGCCGCGCAGAATGGGTGGAAATACCTGGTTGGCAATATCCGGCTGCACGACGCCAATGATGCGGGAGCGCCCGGTGTGAAGGGTGGCGGCGTTCCGGTTTGGGGAGACATTCAGTTGTCTTGCAGTCCTGAGGACCTGCTCGACCACAGCTTCGCTGATCAGATGGCGAGTCTCAGGGTTCAACACGCGCGAGACCGTGGACATATGAACGCCAACGGATTCCGCTAATTCCCTGAGGGTCGTCCGCTTTTTTCTCGTCATGGTTACGATAACGCGGTGTCAGTTGCCGCGCTCCAGCTAGTTAAGGGTGCTTCCGCTGTGGCGCCTTGACGACGCGTGGTTCCTCCAAGTAGCATGCAATCGATTGCAACAGCCAAACAGGGTGGAACGTGGAAGGGAATCTGAATGCTTTTACTGTCCTCGGCTTCGAGGGCGCATTTAACTTGCCGATATGGGTTGGTCAAAAACGGCAGTACTTCGAAAAGTACGGACTGGACGTCGGTCTCGAGTATGTAAAGGGTTCCGTCGACATGATCAACCGCATGACGTCCGGCTCCGCGCACGTAGCCTTGACAAGTGTGGACAACGTACTCGCATACAGGGGCGGGCAGGGAGAGACCGCGGACGGAAGTGCTCCTGATCTGGTTGCATTCATGGGAGGCGATCATGGTTTCCTGTCTTTGATGGCGAAATCGGAGGTCACGTCTGTGTCGCAGCTGCGAGGCAAAACTCTTTCGGTCGATGCACTGACAACCGGCTTTGCGTTCGTGCTGAGGGAAATCCTTGTGGCGAACCAGATCGCGGTGACCGACGTGACATTCGATGCAGCTGGAGGCACCGGTAATCGCTATCGCGCATTGGTCGCCGGAAAGCACGATGGGACGCTGGTACGCTCTCCTTTTGAGCGCCTGGGAGAGCGCCAAGGGCTTAACGTGCTGGTGCATGGCAGTTCGCTGTTTTCTGACTACCTGGGTACGGTTGGTGCGGTCATGCAGTCGTGGGCCTCTAAAAATCAAGATCAACTTATCGCATTCATTCTGGCCTACCGGGAAGCATTGAACTGGATCTTCGAAGTTAGTAACAACGACGCTTCAGTCGAAATACTGCGAGAAGAGTTCGTTGACCTGACGGACGACGATGCCCGCGCAGTACTCGAGGATCTGATCGATCCGGCTCACGGACTCATTCGCGATATGAGCATTTCAGACGCGGCTCTGGAGCAGGTCTCGCGCATTCGCGATGCCCACGCGCTTGTATCGACAAACCAATCGCGCCACGGCTGTGTGGATCGTCAGTATCTTCAAATGGCCCAAAATTCGACTCGCTGGGCGCGTTAGGCCACGGTGCCGGACTGAAGCAATTGGGCGGAGATGCTCCTGCATCTCCGCCCGTTCAGGTACTCAGTCGACTACTGCAATAGCCTGCACCTCGATCAGCATTTCCGGTTTGGCCAAGCCCACCACCGTAATCAACGCGCTCGCGGGAAAGTTGTCCCCAAAAATCTCCTTGCGAATTTTGGTGAATTGATCGCCAAAGCGCGAATCCGTAATTGAAACCGTCATCGTGACGATATCCGCGAGCGTTCCACCGGCTTGATCGAGCGTCTTGGCAATCCGGGAGAAGATCTCCCATGCTTGCCCCGAAAAATTCCCTGCCAGGGAGTTGCCATGTTCGTCGTCGACCACAGTTTGTCCCGCCAACCACACGATCTTGCCCCCCTGCGTAATGACTGCCGGGGAGTACGCGCGCTCTTGCGCGCCATCGCGTTTGATATAGCTTCGAACGTGTTTCTTCTGCGCATCATTTGTCATACATACCTCGCTTTCATTGACTTGAAGTAAACCGGAACGTGCTGCATGTAGGTCGTGAGCGCCCCTCATGGTCGCGGAGACACGGCAGTCGCGAGTGACCGGGAGGCGCGAGTGACCGGGAGGCGCGCGCGATGCAGGCGGGATTGAAGCGGGTCGCTTAGCCGCGGTTGCGATCCCGAACTCCACGTTCACTACCACTTGAGACTGCAAACGATTGCAGCATAGTGATTGAAGCCAGAGTTGTCAAAAGGCTTTTGATCCAGGGTTTTCCCTTTCTACAGACGTAAATAGACCCTATGTGTCGCATTATTTTGAGTTCGCTCGGAGCAATTCTGCTGGTAAACCATAGTTTGTATTCTGCAATCGATTGCAATAAATTCGCTTTTGCAGACTTTTGGCACAAGCAGTCGCCGGAGCTGGCATGTGGGCCGGCGTTGCGTCAATAGCCAAACCCGGCGAACAAGATCTTTGACCTCAGGGGCGTTGCGTATGAAGTACACCGAACAGAACAAGCGAGACCAGTCCTTCTTTTCACCGGAGACGATGCAATGAGTACGGCCAGTAAAACGGTCCTTGCCGCAGCCGTACTTTCCGCTTCCGCTTCATGCATGGCTGCTGACAGCGTGACGCTGTTCGGCTATCTGAACACCGACATCGAGAACGTACGAGGGAGTGGCGGAAAGGGTATTCCGTCCACCTGGCGGGAGTCGAACAACCTGTCGTTCCTGGGCATGAAGGGAACGGAGGATCTCGGTGGAGGTTGGCGTGCGTTCTTCCAGATTCAGGGGAATGTCTTCCTCAATCGAGGGGCCGGTGGCGTGAATGACCGCGACACCTATGTCGGTCTTGGTGGTCCCTATGGTCAGGTATCGATGGGATTTCAATTGACACCTTACCGTGCCTCGACGTGGCTTCCGATCGATCCATTCTTCATGAACACAATCGCCGGTGCGAACAGCATCATGGGCAATGGCTTCTTCCCCGGTGGGAACGCACAGGGAAGTTCGTCGTTCGACCGCCGGCAGGCCAACGGCGTACTTTATACGTCGCCGAACTGGCACGGCTTGACGGGACAATTGATGTATTCGCTGCCCAATGAGAAAACAGCGACGCAAACGCCGTCGCTGTTGTCGACGTCTTTGGCATACCAGACCGGCTCTGTCTATCTGTCTTACGCGTACGAACAGCACAACAGCTATTTTGGGCCTGGCACCACGGATAGTGGACACCGGTTCGGTATCGCCTACACGTATAACAGTCTGAGTGTCCGCGGCGCTGCCGAACGTCTGCATTACGAGCCGACGCCGTCCACTTACACGAACCGTTGGGCATGGCAGTTGGCTGCCGTGTACCAATGGACTGTGCAATCGATCAAGGTTTCATACATCCAGGCGCAGGCGGCAACAGGGAATGCGACTGTTCCCATTGGCGGTATCGGACGGCCCGGTGTGGATTCCGGTGCTCGCCAGATATCGGTGGGTTACGACTACGCGCTTTCCAAGCGCACCACCCTGTACGCGGTGTTTAGCCGACTGATGAATCGAGCCGGTACTTCATACAACTACTCGACGAACCCATTGCCGGGTTCCGTGACCGGTATGACCCTCACCGGATTCGGCGTGGGCATCGCGCACTCGTTTTGATCTACTCGTTTTGGTCGATTACCCGAAGCGTTTCACACGCAATAGGAGCATTAGGATGCTAGCAACACAATCCATCTCGGTTCGAGCGTTCATTAACGGGCGGAAGATGTCGGGATTTCAGATAAGAACACTCGTTCTCTGTTTTCTGATTCTTGTCCTGGATGGCTACGACACGGTCGTGGTTGGCTTCATTGCCCCCGCACTCAAATCACATTTTGGGGCAAGCCCGGTGCACTTCGCGCCGGTGTTCGGCGCCGGATTCTTCGGCCTCGCCATCGGTTCGTTCGTCTTCGGGCCGGTTGCGGATCGCTTTGGACGAAAGACTACGCTGATTTGCGCGGTTCTCCTGTTCGGTCTGTTCAGCATTCTTTCGTCGACGGCCACATCGCTCGAGACATTGATCGCGCTGCGTTTCGTGACCGGCCTCGGATTGGGCGGAGCGATGCCGAACGCCTATACGCTGGCCGCTGAATATAGTCCGGACCGCATGCGCTCGACGCTCATCGCACCCCTTGGATGCGGCATCTCCGCAGGCGGTGTGTTGGGTGGTCTCGTCGCATCGCATATGATCAGCCACTACGGTTGGCAATCGATGCTGCTTCTGGGTGGCGTACTCCCTTTGCTGTTGTCCGTATTTCTGATCGTCTGGTTACCGGAGTCGGCGTGTTATCTGGTGGCACGTGGCCGCCAGTCCGATGCGCATGCCATCATTCAGCGCATCGAACCGCAAACGCCGCTGGGCGATACGCGCCTTACGCTCGATGAAGAACCCGCTCGGGGATTCCCGCTGAGCCATCTGCTGCGTCCCGGGCTTCGCGGTGGCACCATGCTTCTCTGGGTCACGGGATTCATGGCTTTGCTGGCCGTCTATTTTCTCGGCAACTGGTTGACCCTATTGATCCAGGAGAGCGGCGTGCCGTTCGGCCGTGCATCGCTCATGACGGCACTCTATTTGACTGGTAACGGTCTCGGTGCGATCTTCCTCGGGTTCTTGATGGACCGGATGAATCCGCAGTACGTGGTGGCCGGCGCGTTCCTTTGCGCAGCAATTTGCCTCGCGTCGTTCGGTCATCTGACGGAGATTCCGGCGCTTGCGCTGGTCGCGCTCTTCTTGACTGGTGTCGGCACCGGCGGCGCGATGACGGGAACAAGTATCCTGTCCACGAGTTTCTATCCGACAGCGACACGAGCCACCGGCGTGGCGTGGACTTTGGGGATGGGGCGAGTGGGCTCGATTGTTGGCTCGATGATCGGTGGTGTTATGCTCGCCGCGCAATGGGCGCCCACGGTGATGTTCGCCGTGGTGTCTGTTCCGATCGTTGTAGCCGCAGTCAGCGTCTACGGACTTGCATTCTATCGTCGTCGATATCCGATGCCCGTAGCAACGGTTCTTTCAACGCAATAAGACGGTCTGCGGCCGGGAAAGTCGGGGCAGGGCATCGATATCCCTGGATAGTGTGGCTCACATTGTTCGCTATGTGAGCCGCAGCGTCGAAATATCTCGACGTCCCCGCTCTGGGTCCGCTTTGCCGGTTACAGGGTCAGACGTTCCGAGACGCTTTGAATTGCTCTGCGGTGAATGGCGTTTTCCGAATGCGAACGCCCGTGGCGTGAAAGATGGCATTTCCCACAGCCGGGGCAATCGTCAGCGCCGTCGGCTCGCCTGCGCCGACCGGTGCCTTGTCCGGGCGGTCGATCAACGAGATGGTCACTTCTGACGGGCATTCGCTGAATCGCAGGATCGGGTAGCTAGCCCAGTCGAGGGTGAGCATTTCTTTCGAGCTAAAGCGCACTTCCTCCTTCAGCGTACGACTGAGCGTCTGCACGACGCACCCCTGAATCTGATTGCGCAAACCATCGGGATTGACGATCAGGCCGCAGTCATGCGCGACGAATACACGTGTCACCCGCGTTTCGCCACTTTTCATGTCGAGCGTTACGCTGCACACCGTTGCAACATAGGCGCCTCCCGGTTCGAGTTGCGCGACACTGACGCCGATGCCTTCCCGGCTCGGCGCTCCAGTCCGATTTGCCTGTTTCCGACGAGATATCCAGTTTGAGAGTCGCCTGACTTCCTCAAGCACCGCGATAGCGCGCTCGTCGCGCAGATGCGCAATTCGGAAATCGATCGGATCGCGATTCGCCAGATTTGCCAGTTCGTCGAGAAACGACTCATTGGCAAACGTGTTGGGAACGGCACCCAAACCACGCATGGCTGAGGGCCGCAGGGCGCCATCCGGAAGCCAGCGCACGACGACCCGTTCGTTCGGGAAGGTGTAAAGCGTTCTCGCGCAATGATCGCCGCCGATTCGGACCGGCTTGGGCGGTAAGCCCATCATTCGCCCGGGTAGCAGGTTCCCTGCGCTACCCATCGGACGGGAGATGTGGGTCGGTGTCGATACCATGTACGACCAGCTCCGGATCTTTCCGTCCGGACCGACACTTCCCTCTACTTTGGACTCCGTAGCGGGGCATTTCGGATCCCAGCCGTGCTCGTCATTGCGCATCCATTGAACGCGCACTGGGCGTCCGAGCGCCTGAGACACGACTGCCGCCTCGGCCGACGCGTCGTCAGCCCCATTCTGACCGTAGCAGCCCGCACCTTCGGTCCAAATCACGCGGACTTTGTCCTTCGGCAGGCCGATCAAGGCAGCAATGGCATCACGCAGCGGAAATGAACCCTGCGTGGCAGACCATACGACAGTGGAGTCGTGTTTGACATCGGCGACACCACACGACGGGCCGATCGAGCCGTGGGTCTGGTACGGTGTACGGTACGTCGCGCTCAAGCGCATCCTGCTTTGACTGAACGCAGTGTCAGCATCGCCAATCTTGCGTAGCTCGTCAACATGTCCATTGGCCGCGCGCATGGCGTCATAGACAGCCGAGCTATCAATGCCATTTGCCGGCGTTTTCCACTCAATGGTCAAAGCACGCGATGCGGCAACCGCCTGAAATTCCTGCTGGCAAACTACTGCAACGAAGTCGCGTTTGACAACGATATCGATAAAGCCCGGTAATTCCGCCACACTTTTGCGGTCCACCTTAACTAGCGTTGATCCGGTGATCGGTGGGTGAATGACACGCGCATGGACCATCCCGGGCAAGCGAAGATTCTGCAGGTAGGGATGACTTCCTTTCACCTTCCCAGGCAAATCCACGCGAGGCACCGGCTTGCCGATCACTGAGAATTCACGGACCCGCTTGAGTGGTACCGCTTCGTCTACCGTCAAGGTGGCCCATTCGGCGGGGACCAGGTCGCGATAGGCTGCGGATCGATTAGGATCGGTGGTCACGTAGACGCGCCCGGCGCGAGTCGACAACTGATCTGCAGGAATGCCGAAAACGTTCGACGCCCGGGCGATGAGAAGCGCGCGTGCAGTCGCAGCAGCTTTGCGCACCGGTAGTGTGCTGGATTTCATTGTCTGACTACCTACGGTCGGACCTTGATCAACCGCCAATGACGTATCGCCCATCGTGACAACGATGTTGTCTATGGATACGTCGAGCTCTTCGGCTACGAGCTGGGCCAATGCGGTTTGCATACCCGTTCCCAGCTCAACCTTGCCGGCGTGAAGCGTGACGTTTCCGTTGTTGCCTATCGCGAGCCAGGCGGCTACATGTGTGGGGTCCTGAGTTTTTCCCGCGGCGATTGCATCGGTGATGCCGCGGCCGCCGACTTCAGCCCCTTGCACGAGAGCTGAGCGCTCCAGCAAGACCACCGGCAGCGCGAACGAAATGGCGAGGCCGCCTCCAAGTCTAAGAAACTGGCGACGATTCGTCATGCCGGCTTACCTCCCGCCGCCTCTTCGACCGCGTCCAGAATTCGCAGATGTGTTCCACAGCGGCAGAGATTGCCATCGAGCGCCGCGACGATTTCATCTCGCGTCGCATGCGGCCTTTGCTTAAGAAGCGCTGCGGAGGCCATCACCATCCCATTGATGCAATAACCGCACTGGGCCGCCTGATGCTTGATAAAGGCAGCGATGACGCGATTCTGCGGGCGCTGCGCCGCCAGGGCTTCCACCGTTGTCACCGGTTGCGATACGGCGGATATCGGAATGACACAGGAACGAATCGCGTCATCGCCCAGGTGCACGGTGCAAGCACCGCATTGTGCCAAACCACATCCGAACTTTGGCCCGTTCAGCTTCAGTTCATTGCGCAATACGTAGAGCAACGGCGTTTCAGGACTCGACGTTGTATCGTGTGGCGCTCCGTTGACGATGATTCTCTTCATCACATTGACTCCGATCAGCCGGTATACCGAAGCAGAAAATCTCGCAGTGGACGATTGACGAATTGAGGATGAGTGAGGCAGGGCGCATGTCCCGCATTTTCCACGGTAACGAACTCCTTCAAATTCGGTAGTCCGTTCGCCAGCGATCGGCCATGCTCGATGTTGATGGCCGGATCGCACTCTCCGTGAAAGACAATGGCAGGACAAGTAATCTCGGCAAGGCGCTCCGTAATATCGTCCCGGCCGGTCAGTGCTTCGACAGGATGGTCGAATCCTGCCCGCGGAATTTTGTGCCAGGCGTCGACCCATCCGGCGGCGTCGAAATCTTCACCAATGAGTAGTGTCCGAAGGTTCTCGGCAACAGGACCGGCGCCGTTGTTCGACCACGTCTTCTTCAGATGGTTGAACGAATCAATGACGGGTTGTGCATCGACGCCGGATCTCGTCGAAATCAAACAGATTGCCCGGAAACGCGCCGGCTCGAGGAGTGCCGCGCGCATTGAAAGAAAGCCGCCTTGTGACATGCCAACCAACGCTGCGGATGCGATCTCGAGATGATCGAGAAGCCCGAGGAGATCGAGTGCCGAATCCCAGAAATCAAACGATTGGTGAACCGGGCCGGTCTTCCCGAAACCCCGTTGGTCCCACGTGATGCAGCGGAAATGGTCCTTCAATACTGCGATGTTGGTGTCGAACATCGACCCATCCATCAGAAAACCGTGTGAGAAGACGACGGCAGGTTTATCGACGTTACCCGTGTCCGTATAGGAAAGATGCAAGCCGTTCCGTTTGAATTGCGGCATGGTGGCCAGGCCCTCGTTGTCGTTAAGTGGCGGTGTGATGATCGGTGCAAGGTTGCAAGCACATTTCAACGTTTCCGCGGCTTCCCGACTTACCGGATGATCCGATTTTCATGGTGCCTTCAAACTGGACATATAGAGGGCGACCGCGCTGATTTCCTCGGGTGACAGCAGGGGGGCAATGGTTGTCATGGGTTTCCCCTTCGCTCCGCGGCGACCTTCCTTATACGCGCGGAGCTGCTTCTGAAGATACTCCGCATGCTGCCCGGCCAGACGCGGGAATGCCCCGGGGATTCCAGTACCGTTGGCGCCGTGGCATGCGATGCACGCCGGCGCCCCTTGCTGACTCCCGTTCGTGTATACCCGAAACCCACGCGCCAGCGTTGCGGCAGTCACTGAATCCTTGCTCGTTTCGTTACGCGGAACTTGCTTCGAATACCACGTTGCAAGCGAGTGAATATCATCGACCGAAAGATCTGCCGCTGCGCGCTCCATCAGCGGATTATGGCGTAATGGACCGTGACCATCCGATCCTTTGAACATCATAAGCTGGCGAGTAAGGTAGTCCGGATGTTGCCCTGCGAGTGAAGGAATCGTATCGACATTGCTGTTCCCGTCGACTGTATGGCACGCGGCGCAGCGCTGAACAGCGAGCTCCGGCGCTCGGCCCCACAATTCTTCGGCGTGCGCGTTGGTGGCGAAGAAGAGCAGCGCACTGGCACCCGTCACGAAGTGACGAAAAAATTCAGTATGACTTCCCATTGACGCGCCCGACCATGCTGTTTATCTTGCTGAAGGTTATTGCAGCAATCGCGCACCGGATGCTCAAATTGATCGGAAATTTACCGGATAGTCCTGCGATCGGATCCGTTGAAGTCGCGAGGCAACAGGAGAGAGGCATGGAACATTTGGACGATCCTATCGGGCACGGGAAGCCCGCGTGGATCCTGCAGGGCGCGTTTGGGCGCGCCAGCGTGAATTACACCCGGCGCGCACTGGTCGCACATGCACACGCGCAGTACCAGTTTCTATTCAAGCTCGGTGGCAGCGACAGTCACTTCCAGGTCTGTGATCGACCCTACGTCCTTTCAGACGGCGGGGCGATTCTCATCAATCCTTGGGAGTCCCACTCGAAGCCGGAGATTGGGGCGACTCCGGAAGTGGTGCTGTCGCTCGTCATAGAAGTCGACTGGCTGCGAGCGTCTCTTAAGCTTCCGGAAAGTCTCACGACACGTATCTTCCGATCGCCGTGCGTCGTCTGTACTCCGGACGTTCGACATCACGTGAACCGGTTGGCGGCGTCCATGACGAATCCCGTAGGCAATCACGGAGATTCTCAGACCATGTTGACCGATCTGGTAGACGCTGTGGTACGGGATTTCGCCGACCCGGAGCTGACGTCGGGTTTCAGGGGGACAGGAAAGGCGGCCGACTTTCGAATCCGGAAGGCGCTGGATTACATCAACAAGAACGCCGTGCAGAATCTCTCGGTAGCTACGGTCGCTGAGTATGTGGGGCTTTCGCGGTCCCGATTCTTTGAACAGTTCAGAAACTGTGTTGGCATCCCGCCACAGCGTTACATTGATTGGATGCGCATGACGTTGGCCATTGAGCTTCTCACGACCACAAGCCGGCCGCTTATCGACGTTGCGCTGGAGTTGGGATTCGAGCAGCACAGTCACTTTACGCGCTTCTTCACGCAGCATATGGCGCTTCCGCCCAGCGAATTTCGCCGCCGTGCCGTGAACGTCGAGGCCGATCCCATGGCTGAAACCTCTCCAGTCTGATCGGTGTGCCGGAAGACGCCACCGCTCCAGGCGGAGTCAGTGGCGCTTTCGAAAGCCGCGTACCGCGCATTCAGCTCGACTTATTTTCCGTCGATGATTGCGATCCCCTGAATTTCGATCTGGGACTGCCCCATCAATCCGTCAACGGTAATCAGGGCACTACCTGGAAATTTTCCGTCTGGAAAAAATTCCTTCCTGATGTCGGCGAAGTGGCCACCATTGCGGACATCGGTGATGAATACGGTCATTGATGCGATATCGCTGAGATCACCACCCGACTTCTTCAGCGTTTCGCGAATCTCTGCAAATACTCGCCGGGCCTGACCGTCAAAGTCCAGAATCGGCTTGCCGTCGGCGCCAAAGCGGCCTGTTTGGCCAGCGAAGTACACCGTCTTCGCGGAATGGTCGCCCGTCACGGCAAGCGAATAGGCGCGTGCCTGGGTCTCCGGGGTCGTGACATAGTCCTTTGCCTGAACCGCTTGCGCAGCCAGGACTCCAATGGACGCCGCTATGGCGGCAATAAGCGTTTTCGAGCCAATCATACGTTTCATCGTGCTGCTCCAAAGTACGGTATCTGGATCACTGCTGTCTTACGCGCCGAATCGAGGCATGAGGGCGAGGGCGTTGCCTCGTCCGATCGCAGCCAACTGAGCATCGTTGAACACACCGCATTCCGTGAGATTCTTGACGTGCTCGACGACGGTTCTGAAGGGGTAGTCGGTGCCGAAGAGAATCTGGGAATTTGGCACCAGCTTCGCCAACGCACCCATTGCCACATTGTTGGAAGTTTGGGCGGTGTCGTAGTAGAAGCGTTCGAGTTCATGGTTCAGACCCTTCGGCAGGCGCTTGGCAACTTGAGGGGTCTTCGCCCATCCGGCGAATCGCTCGATCAGGAACGGCATGGTGCCTCCCGCGTGGGAGAAGATGATGCGCACGTCAGGAAAGCGAGATGCCGTGCCGCTCGCGAGAATGCCGGCGATGGCGCGGGTCGTGTCGGTCTGATACTCGACGACATTGGGCGACACTGCCGCCTGGAGATTGCGGCAGCAGTCGGCGGTAGTCGGGTGCGTGTAGACGAGCGCCTTTCGACGATTCAACTCTGCGAATATCTCGTCAAATGCAGGGTCCCCCAGCCACTTGTTGCCATAGCTGGTGTATAGCCCGATTCCGTCGGCTTTCAGCACGTCCAACGCGTATTCAATTTCCCGCAAGCTGCCTTCCACGTCCGGAAGCGGAAGTGCGGCGAACATGCCGAATCGTCTCGGATAGGCCGCCACCAGTTTGGCTGCGTATTCGTTGCAGTCGCGCGCCAACTTTCTCGCCTTCCCGGTGTCACCAAACCAGATGCCTGGGTTGCTGATCGACAGGATCGACGTGCTCACGCCCGATTGGTCCATCTGATCGATCGACCGCTCAACAGTCCATCCTGCGAGTGCACGGCGGGGCGTGGCCGAAGCACCTGGCACGGCGTCATCTTCGGGAACCTGATTCAGGTATCCAGGTGGCACCAGGTGATGGTGCACGTCGATCCAGTTGCGCCTTGCCGATGTCGGATCGCTGGTCTGGCTTTGTGCGGAAGCGGTCCCGACCACCCCTGCCGATGCGATTGCGACGAGTCCGGTGAGGAATTTCCGCCGACCGGGCCCGCAAAATTCACAATGATCGGTTGTCATTGCCCCCCACCACAGCGATCGCCTGAATCTCAATCAAGGCACCGGGCACGCCGAGATTGCGAATTGCGATCAGCGCGCTTGCGGGGTATTTGCCCGGTGCAAAGAACTCTTTTCGAATGTCGGAAAAGTGACCGCCGTTGCGGACGTCGGTAATGAAGACGGTCATCGAGACAATATCGCTTAGCTTGCCGCCGGCGGCTTCCAGGGTCTTCTCGATACGTTGGAACGCGGCTCGCGCCTGACCATCGAAGTCACCGGGCAGCGGTTTGTTACCGATGTCGGCGATGTTCAGTTGCCCCGCGAGGTAGACGGTTTTTCCGCCTCGTGTCGACACTGACAGCGAATAGGCGCGTTTGTCGGTCTCGGGAGTGGTCAGAAACTCGTTCGCTTTTACCGGTAGCGCCGATGTCATCATGACGAAGGCAGCGGCGGCGGACACGATCGGGACCAACGATCGTCTGATTGCTTGGGACATCTTGCGTTCCTCTATTTGCACGTGTTGAAGATGCAGTCAAACTGCGTGGAAAAGCGACGCCGGCAGCCACCGGCGCTCGCTGGGATCAGGTCTGTCTCGTTGGCACGCCCGCACGCGTATTGGCGGCAATGCGCTCTCGCATCTCCTGGGTGAATACCGCTTTCGGTAGCATGCCGTGCACCGCTTTTGATGGAACGACGCTGTACGCGCTTGCAACCTGATCGGCGTACTGCGTAATGCGGAAGCTTCCCGCCATGCTCCACATGGCATACGCATCCAGATCGCTGATGCCTGCGCTGGCAGCGAGCCATTTGATCAAACCGCGCAAACCGGAGGTGAGTGCGCTCTCTATCGAGTCCCCGAATCCCAAGCCAATCCAGTGGGTAGATGTCTCGGCCATTGGCGCGGGCAACGATGCGTTTTTGTGCAGGATGTACTGAATCTGCAAATCCTCCATCGCCGTTTCGATGGTGGTCTGATCGACCTGGCCATCGCCTTGTGCGGCGTGGGAGTTGCCGGTCCAGACCATCGCACCGTCGCGTGAGACGGGAAGAAACAGCGACGTTCCTGCCACCAGCTCGCTCAGTGCAATATTTCCCCCATTGGGGCCGGCAAGAATCGCGCTACGCGTTTCATCCGAGGCCGGAGCGGTTGCGATGAACCCTTGAATCGGCTTTAGAGGAATGCGGATGCCGGGGCAAAGTCGGCGTACTTGCGCTCCTCGTCGAATCGGAAATACTTGAGATAAGGTTTGTCGAATTCTCTCGGCAACGCGCCGACACCGCGTGGCGCGGAGTTCCACCCCCAACTGATGGGCCGCAACTTGATCATTCGGCATTCGACCAGATCGCCTGGCTGCGCGCCTCTGATCGCGACCGGCCCGACCAGGGAGTACGGCCCTTGCGGATACTTTCGACGAATGGGCTCGCGCTCGGCGAAGCTCATGCCGTACTTTGCCTCGTTACCCCAGTTGATCCATGTATTGACGTAACGGACCACATCTCCCGATTCGATCGTCAGGACTGCTTCTGCTTTCGGATCGACGACGCCTACCCGAACGGTTTTTTCATTCGACTCGACGACATGCTGATGTCCTTCCGGTGTCGCGATGCTGGCCTGGGACGTGGAAGGGGCGGCGAACGGCATCGCCAATCCCAGGAGTCCCAGTGAACTTCCAAGCTTGATGGCTTTGCGGCGGCTTGCCGACGGCACCTTGCCGTCTATTCCGGATTCTGTGTGGTTCATTGCGGTGTATCCTGGGCACCAATCGCGGCGATACCGGTGCGAACGGCCAGTTCATCGAGTTCCGACGGCGCGCCGCTCGCGCCGATGGCGCCGATCAGCGCGCTCCCCAGGTAGATGGGCGAACTGCCTCGCGCAGGGAGTAGAGGCGCACCGTAACCGAGCGACGCGACGTTGCCCCACACCATCGGATTCTCTTCGTAGCGCTTCGCGAGAACATCGCCCGGCGTACCTCCAGTGGCAACGACAGCAAACGCTTTGCCACGCGCGATCTCGATGGTCACGAATCCTGCGCCGTCCATCCGCGCGGAGGAAACCACGTGCCCACCGGTATCGAGCACAACAATGCTCAGGCGCAGGTTCTTTTCCTGTGCAAACGCGATCGTTGCTTCTATGACTTTGCTTGCCTGCGCGTACGATATGGTTGGGCGCAGCAAGACGTCTTGATGGCTGGTGGGGGTTGGGTGGGTCATTGTGTTATCTCCGGAAATCGGAAGGCGTTGCGACGATATGGCATCGTAGGTCGTCGATATCGTGTGTCTTTATCGTTAAGTCCGTTTTTTTGAACTTGCTCCACATGCATGGATCGCCTCGGCTTCCCAGAGCTTCGTCTGGAAAAAGAGCCGCAATCCGGCCAGACAGGGCGGTGTTCCATCAGTCGAAAGTGAATCCGTGTTTCGTCAACGGCAGCGCGTGGACACGTTCTCCGGTCGCCGCAGCGATGGCATTCGCGAGCGCGGGAATGACCACTGACAAAGGCGGTTCTCCGACCCCGCCCCAACTTCCTCCGGAGGGGAGTAATAGAGGCTCGACGATGGGCATATGGCGCATCATCATGACGGGCGTGTCCGAGAAATTGCTTTGAACGACTTTGCCGTTGCGGATATTGACTTCGCCGAAGAAGGCGGCGCTCAACCCATACACGACGCATGACTCGATCTGAGCGGCTACCGTGTCGGGATTGACTATGTGGCCGCAGTCGATAGCAACAATCACGCGTTTGACTTTGACCAATTTATTGGACGCGACTTCGACTTCCACTGCCGCTGCGACATAGGTCTGATCCATCTCATTGACCGCGATGCCGACGCCATGTCCCTTCGGGCGCCGATTGTGCGAACGCGACGACCTGGCTACTGCATCAAGGAGAGGAACAAGCTGCGAGTGATGTGCAAGCATCTGGCGTCGGTAGATGACCGGATCCTGCTGCGTATTGGCGCAAATCTCATCGATAAAGCATTCGCGGGCAAACGGGTTCTGCGAGTGATACACCGCGCGCCAGAAGCCTACCGGCACGGCGGTGTTACGCATGGCGTAATTCACGTCCAGGTTCGAAATCGCATAGGGCATGTCGCGGAATCCGTCGGTCGGCATCAGGTCGATGCCATTCTTCAGTGCGCCGGGACGCAGGACACCTAACACTGAAGGCGACGCGACGTCGACTTTCCAGGCGATAACGTTGCCGTCCGCGTCGAGTGCGACACGTTGTCGAACAATGGAGGCTGGGCGGTAGAAGTCGTGTTGCACGTCTTCCTCGCGACTCCAGACCATTTTGACGGCGCGCCCCAGGAATTCTCTCGCGATCAGCATCGACATGCGTACATAGTCCTGGCTGATGCCGCGTCTGCCGAAACCTCCTCCCAAATACAGTCGATGAACCGTTACGTTCGCTTTCGGCACGCCGGCAATGTCTGCGGCAATGCCGAGCGAAATATCCGGACCTTGACTGGGCGCCCAGAGATCGACTTTCCCATCGGCAATGCGAGCCGTGCAGTTCTGCGGTTCCATCGTCGTATGTGCGAGAAACGGCGAAAAGTACTCGCTTTCCAGCGTTCTTTGGGCACCACTCAATATGGCGCCGGCGTCCCCCTGCTGCAGTATCGGCTTCAGATCGCTCACGAATCCTTCTGCGAGATAGGATCGAATGCTGGCGTCGTCCGATGTATCGTGTTCGCCAAAGTCCCACGTGACGTTCAGAAGCTTCGCGGCCTGCTGGGCCCGCCACCAGTTGTTGCCGACGACGGCAATGAAATTGTCGATCACGGTGACTTTGACAATGCCGCGCTTCCCGTCGACAGCGCTGCTGTCAACAGAGAGAGGTTTTCCGCCAAAAACCGGGCATTGAACAACGGCTGCATAGAGCATGTCCGGTACGTGCACATCCATGCCGAACTCGGCAGTACCGTTTACTTTGGCTGGCAGGTCGAGACGCTGATACGGTTTTCCAAGCGTAGTCCACGCGGATCTATCTTTCAGTTTCACGTCTTTGGGGACGGGAAGCGCGCCGGCCTCGCTGGCCAATTCCCCATAGGTGAATTGGCGGCCGCTCTTCGCGTGGATGATTTTGCTTTGGCCTGCGCTGCATTCCGTCACGTCGACATTCCAGCGCTGCGCGGCGGCCTGTTTGAGCATCTGACATGCGTTTGCGCCGGCTTGCCGCAAGTATTGCTGCGAATCCCGCACACTCCGGCTGTCGCCGGTAATCATCGTCACGAATACGTTGTTGCGGGCCAGGTTCTCTGCCGGTGGAGCGAAAACCATTCGCACGTCCTGCCAATTGCATTCCAGCTCCTCCGCAATCAGCATGGGAAGTGCCGTTGCAACGCCTTGGCCCATTTCGACTCGGGCGACTTCCAGAGTGATCTGGCCATCGGCGCCGATACGGACCCATGCATTGACTTCGGCCGGGTCCGCCGAGGTGCCCGAGATGATGGATCTCCCCGCGGAAGCTACGGGTAAGTGAAAGCCGATGGCGAGGCCAGGGACAACAGCCGCAGCGACCTTCAGAAACATGCGTCGGGAGTGTCGTGGCGTGTTCTTGGCGATAGCCATGGTGTTTCCTTACGCCTTCCGACGTGAAATGGCGGAGGAGGACGGCTTGGACGTGCCAGCGCCTGAGACCGCATGAATGGCACGCCGGATCCTGGCGTACGTACCGCATCGGCAGATATTGCTCATTGCCTCGTCGATCGCGGCGTCGTCAGGAACGGGGGTGCGTGTAAGGAGGGCGCTTGCAGCCATCAACATGCCGCTTTGGCAGTATCCGCATTGCGGAACCTGCAGTGCTACCCAAGCCTTCTGGAGGTCGACGCCTTTGCCCGTAAGCCCTTCGATGGTTGTCAGTTTCTTGCCCTGTGCAGTGGAAGCCGGCATAACGCAGGAGCGCACGACCTGGCCGTCAAGATGAACTGAACACGCCCCGCACATGCCGATTCCGCAACCGAATTTCGTGCCGGTCAATCCGACCACGTCACGGATCACCCACAGGAGTGGCATTTCCGGTTCCACGTCCACGTCATACGCCTTGCCGTTGATATTCAGATTCATTGACGTCTCCAACTCATGCCGGCCGAATTGAACATTAGAAGTATTTACGCAGACCTAACATGAGGCCGGTTTGGTTGATTCCGGGGTTGGACGGAAACACGCTGGCCACGCCCACCGTTCCCCTGGAATGATTGCGCGCGATTCCGCCTTCCATGTATACATCGGTTGCCTTCGACAGCAGGTAGTGGGCACCCAGCTTCATGTACATGCCATCACGAGCCGCGACCTTGTCAGCGAGAAAGGTGTAGTCCGCTACGATGTCAAAGAACGGCGTCAGGTAATAACTCGCGCCTGCGGAGTAGAAGGTCTGATTGGTTCGGATCTGAGGATTTCGGAAGTTCGTTGCATTCAGGCTCGCTCTGAAGCTGGTGCCGGAATAGAGAGCCCCCACGGCGTAGGATCGCGCGACCAGACTGCTGCCTGCCGTTCCCCCCGGATTGTTGGCATCCAGATACGCACCGTTGATCGCGATGGGGCCGTATTTATAGAAAAGGGCTGCGGATCGCATGCGTCCAGCAGCAAAGTCGCCGGCCACACCTCCGATGCTTTGCATCAACTCGGCGCTGAGCCCGCCGAACTCCGGAGAGAGATACTTCACCGCGTTGTTACCCCAGGTGTATTGCGCCCCCGTAATGCCGCTCAGATTTTGATAGATGGTGTTGGAAAGCGATGCGAAGTTCGCGTATCCGCTGGCGTCCGTTTGATAAAGAAAGTCAGCGAACGGTGTGAAGTTTCGTCCGAGTTGAATCGATCCTAACTGAACGGACTTGAAACCCACCCAGGCGCCGCGATCGAAAAGAAAGCTGCCTGACGTCGTTGGGAGCCGCGCATTCGTGGACGCGCCGTTCCCGAGCAGAAAGCCGGCGGCAAGATAGAAGTACGTCGAATAGCCGCCGCCAAGATCTTCTGTACCTTTAAGGACAAACTGGCTGGTCTGTACGGCTCCGGACTGGAATCCCCATTGCGTGTTCCCTTTTGCGTCGGCGCCTGTCCGGAATCCGATACCCCCGTCAACAATCCCCGCTAAGGTCACAGCCGACTGCGCATTTGCCGTGCTGATCACTGGAAGCAGAATCGCCGACGCAAGCAGATACTTTCTCATCATGTTCTCCGTTGTGCGCTACTTTTTATTGATATCGAAACGAAGTGACCCGCGAGACCGATCACTATCGGCTCGCTTGCCACGAACCGAAAGTACGCAGGCAAAAAATGCGCAATTGACCTGATCGTCTGGGAAGTTACCAACGCGTCCGATTGATTGATGATCTAGGTGAAGATCCCGAGCGCGTTCTAGCGAAAGTCGCGGATCGGCTGGCATTGTGGCCAAGGAGCAGAACGAGGACTGAAGCACACACGCACGGAACGCTCAAGGCGAGGTAAATGTCACGCACGCTCCAGTTCAGGGCGAGCAGATGCCCCGCGAGCACCGGCCCGGCAATCGAGCCTAGGCGGCCTATGCCAATGGCCCAACCGATACCTGTCGAGCGGGCTGATGGTGGATATGTGCTCGCTGCGATTGCGATAAGTCCCGCACAGCTCGCCGAGAGGAAAAATCCAGCTAGAGCGGAGCTGACAAGCACGTAGCTAAGCGCGGACGTGAGCATGCCGAGTGCTGCGACGGCCCATGCGGATGCGAAGAAACTGAGCACCAGAACCCGGAAATTGCCGAAACGCTGCATCAACGATCCGATCAGGATCGTGCCGATGACTGCTCCGCTGTTATTGAACAGCAGCGTAACGGCTGCCGCGGAGGCGGTGAAGCCGACATTCTGGATCAGTGCCGGCGTCCAGAACGACACGACGATCAAGGCCATCCAGGCCATGAAGCAGAGCATCCACAAGTACAGCGTGCGCGTTGTCTGGCCGTGAGCGAAGAGCTGTCTAAGCGATACACCTCTGCTTTCCTGCTCGCCGACAACGAAACGGGTTGCCTGCGAAGCAGCGTGACTCCCTATTCGCCTCACGATCGAACGGATCTTCTCCGTTGAGCCGCCGCGCGTCACCAGAAAAACGGTCGACTCAGGCAAAAGGAAAATGAGCAGTATTGAAACTAGCAATGGCAAGATTCCACCCACGTAGAACGCGGCCTGCCAGCCGGACCTTTCAATGAGGATGGAACTCGCCATCGAGCCGAGCATTCCGCCAAGAGGAACGGCGGCCCAGAGTGCCGTGATGAACTGAGTGCGTCGACGTAAAGGCAGATATTCCGCCGCGAGCCCGATGAAAGACGGTGATGCACCGCCCAGAGCAAGACCTACGATCAGGCGGCAGAGCAACAGGAGGGCGAATGAATGCGCATACGCCGTGAGCAGCGTAAATGTCGCGAAGATGGCTGTGGTAATGATCAGAATCCATCGCCGACCCCAGCGGTCGGCGGCCGGCCGGGCCGAGCGTCAGCGCGCCGATAAAGAAGCCTACTTGTGAAGCACTGAATACCGGCCCGAGATCGGCCACCGGAAGTTTCAATGAATGTGCGATAGCAACCGCGGCCGGTCCAAGCAACTGGCTGTCGAAACCGTCAATCAAGGCCACCAGCGCGCAGAGAAGAAACACTTTGATCTGGAAGGGCGTCAGTTCCCCCTGCTCGATCAGCCTCACGACGTTGATTGCGTCGACATCCGCCGAAGCAGCCGTTTGTTCTCGTTGATATTCCAATGCGAGCCTCTCAATTCGGTTCCGTCGCCTGGCAGATCGATTCTTCCAGCAAGGAAAGGACGACACGATGAACGTGACGTCCCGCTTAGCTGCGAAATTGATCAGAGATGGTCTGTCATCCAATCGGCGATCAGGCTGACAGCCGGCTCCTGTCGGTCCAGTTGAACGTGAGAAGCACCGCCTTCAGCCCGCGTGAAGACTCGCAGTTCTTTTGATGTCGAGCCGATTTCGTCATACAGCTTTTGAGCGTCGGAGAGAGGCGTTTGCTTATCATCCTCACCGTGGACCAGCAAGATATCGCAGGTGATGTTCTGCGCCACGCCCTTGAGCGTGAACGATTCGAACTTTCGCAGCGCTTCGTCGAAGTCAGTTGCACCGATGATGTTCAGAAGATGCTTGCCGGTCGTACCGAGTGCTGCGCGGTAATCGACGGTTGCCTTCGTGCCCGGTTTGAGGTTCAGACGTCGCACCCAAACGGCGTGATAGTCATAGATCGCCCCCCATGCAACGCATGCCTTGATGCGCTTTTCGAAGGCCACGGCGCGCGGCGCGTAATATCCGCCCATGCTGGCCGCGATCAGGCCGACACGATCCGGATCGACGAGATCGGAGCGGCTCTTCAGGTAGTCATACGCAGCGCCAGCAGCGACCTCCGAGTCGTGGCGCGCTTTCAGCCCCTTCAAGCGCAGCGTCGCACCCTGGCCAGGATTGTCCACGGCGAGGCACGAGATTCCGCGCGAAGCAAGCGCTTGCGCCATCAAGACCATCTCTTCCTTGGTCCCGTCGAGGCCATCCGACAGAATGACTGCAGGTGCGGGACCGGAGACACCTTCGGCCTTCACGAAGTAGGCGGTGAGCGCTGTTTCTCCGAACGGAACCTCAACGACTTCGATCGCGTTCGGAAGCAGGGCGCCGGCGTGGCGGAAGCATGCGAGATGGCGCTCGTAGGATTGCGCCGCGCGGTCGTCGCCCGGCTCGATGAACGCTTCTGCCCATTGCCAGTAGTGCGCCGCTCGCATCAATGCGGACGCCGCGGTTTGCATCTTGTCGTCCTCGAGTGCCGTTCGGCCGATGCCTTCTACCTGAACGGCTAGTTTCTTCCAGGCTGCGTGCCAAGCTTCAGTGTCGCCTTGAGGCGCAAGCTTTGCTGCATCCTGCAGGTCTTGAAGCGCCCAGTGAATTTCTCCGAAATGACCGCCACTGGCAAGACAGCGCATAACGGAAAGAGACCACATGTAGTTGCCTGGAAAGTACTGAAACATTTCGAAATCCTTATCTAAATGCGTGGGAGCAAAGTGCGACAGCCTGTTCCAGCAATCAGCTGGAGAGTTCCACAAGCGGCGTGTCAAGATCATCGTACGGGTGGGGGACGTCCATCGCTTATCTGAATGTCTCGCGATTGCTCTTAATGTCCTCCCGCTGCCTATTGGACGGATCGGCGACTTGCTGGATTGATTCAACCAGGCGGTACCGATCGATTTTCCATTTGATGAACATCGATGCAGTGCAGGCATATCCTTGTTTTCTCTGGCGTTTGGTTGCATTCCACGTTTTCGTTATGCGCGAGCTACTATCAAATGAGTCACGCGAGTACTAGACTCCCGTCGTAATAATTGAATAGGGACAAAGATGGCATCCACGTCGAGGTCGGTAGAACGCTCGCTGCAACTTGTGCGTCTGCTCGCGACAGCGGGGCGCCGTGGTCTTGCGTTGACGGATCTGGCTCGCATGACGGACTTGTCTCATTCGACGGTTCATCGGTTGTTGCAGCAACTGATCTCTGAACGTTTGGCCTTTCAAATGGATCGGTCGAGACGTTATGCGCTTGGGCCGTTGGCATACGAACTCGGCATCGCCGCGGCGTCCCGCTTCGACGTTTGGCAGCCAGCAAGGGCGTTGATGCGCGCGTTCGCCGAGGATGTTGGCGATACCGTGTATCTGGTCGTGCGCAGCGGCATGGAAGCCGTGTGCCTCGAGAGAGTCGAGGGGCCGTCGCCGGTACGCGTTCTGACGCTCGACGCGGGTAGCCGCCGCCCTCTTGGCCTCGGCGCTGGCGGGCTTGCGATTCTTGCCGCGCTGCCTGAAGACGAGCGCGAGCTGGCGATAGATAGCATTGCATCCGCCGTATTCGCTCCGGGAATGTTGACGAGATCGAGCTTGTCTGCATCGATCGACGAATATCGCCGCAACGGCTATGCCCACGTCCGTAATGGCGTCACGCTTGGCACGTCGGCAATCGGCGTACATATCGGCGACATACTCGGCGGTCCAATCGCGGCCGTCAGTGTCGCGACAATTGACTCCCGGATGGACCGTCAACGAATCGCGATGCTCGCGAAGCAGTTGCAAGGTATGGCGAGGCAGATTCAGCACACGTTGAGGGATTCAAGCCCTCATTGGAGGGCTTGACCTGCTGTTGCAGGCGATATCCGTCATAGAACCTCTGGCGCTTTACCCCGCAAATACGCGGCCTGATACATGGGCTTGCTGGAGAATCGCCACCAGGAGAAAGAGCAATACGAACGGATATTGCATCCGCATCCATTCTTTCGATCTGCTGAATGACACAAGGATCCCCAGCGTAACCACAAGAAGTATCGAGGCCCCAAGCCACTGCGTTCCAGGCGTAAACAGCAAAATCGACCCACCGAGTTCAACGGTTGCTATTGCCACTCTGAACCAGCCCGGGTAACCCCATTTTTCGAACTCGGCGCGGATGGCAGGAGGGCCTGTCAAGTTGACAATGCCCGCTGCGAGGAACGCTAGAGCGATGATGAGATTCACGTATTTCATGGTTCGAACCTAGTGAGGTGAGGGCGCCAGGCTAGACTGGGGTGCGCGCAATGCCGATCGGAGGACACTTCTCTTTCCACGTCATGTGGAGCCTGGATGCAAGGCCCGACTTCGTGATGATTTCAGTGGCAAGCTGCTCGACGCTGCTGAGGACTTCCTTACGGTCCTTGAACTTCGTGAAATCCCCTTCACGGAACACGATTTCGCCGTTGACCATGACATATTTCGCATCCGTTCCCTTGCCGGCGCCAAGGAATGCAGACAATGGACGCTGAAGTGAACCGACGTGGGGACCTCGCATATCGAAGACCGCGATATCGGCGAGCTTTCCCGCCTCGAGCGAACCGAGCTCGTCGGCGACACCGAGAACACGAGCACCATTGATGGTCGCCATTTCCAGTGCTCGCTCGAACGGCATGCGTGTCGGATCGAGATGACGTTGGTGTTGGAAGAGCACACATGCCTTGACCTGCTCGAGCATGTCGTTTGTGTAGTCGACCATGGCACCGTCGGTGCCGAGTGCCGTCGGAACGCCCGCGCGCAATGCATTCGCCGCGGGGGCGATGCCGCCGCCGCGCATGGCTTCGCTGGTTGGTGTGTACACCAGGCCGGCACCCACGTGGGCCATTTGCTCGAGATCCAGCTCGGTGCAGTGGATGCCGTGAATCAGCATCCACTGTTCATCCAGCACGCCGAGTTGCATGAGATACCGCACATCCGTGCGGCCGGTCTCCCGCAGATGCTTCAGGAAGCCTTTTTCGGTGGAGAACGTACCCGCTGCGATGTGACTGCTGATGCGAACATTCAGCTTTCGCGCCAGCTCCGTACCCCGGATGATGAGCTCTTCGGTGCTCATGCCAGATGAAGTCCAATGGGCGTTGGCTTCGATAACCATACCCATGCGAATCAGGCCGTCCTGTTTCCCGTCCCAGCGGCGGATATCCTCTTCAGCCGCCGCAAGCGACTCGTCCAAAGAGAGCGGGTGGTCGAGGAATCGGCTGTTGCGGCAGCGCAGCTCTTTACCGAAGAATTGGCGGATGCCTATTTCTGCCTGGGACTCGACGCTCGATTTCACGATCGCTTCGTCGCTTACCGACACGGAGTGGTTGAATGACGTCGTCGTGCCGGTTGCAAGCATCTCGAGTCCGCATTGATATCCGGACAGACGCATCGCGTCGTTTGACAGATTGCGAACCAGAGGAAAGACCAGATCGTTGATCCAGTCTTCGAGCAGCATCCCGTCCGCGATACCCTTGAACATCGAGTACCACGGATGTTGATGCAGATTGATCAGACCAGGAATGACCAGGCATCCGGTGGCGTCGATGGTTTCGTCGAAGCCGTCGATCGGCGTATTTTCATACGCGTAGACGCCGGTGATGCGCTTGCCTTCGACCGCGACTGCGCCGCGCTCGAATACCTCACGCTCTCCGTTGACGGTGGCGACATAACCGTTCTTGATGAGAATCTTCTTCATAGTGTCTGTTCCTTAGTGCCTTGAAGTGGACACCGGTGTCGTCCGTGCTTGTCTCCTGGGACGACACCTGCATGCCTTGCTAGCAGCAACCCGCTAGAGCATTGCTTAGTCTTTCGGCGGCCACGTTGGAATCGGTGCCTTCCCGGACGGGAAGCGGACGTTCTTCGAGCGCACAAATTCCTTGAGGGTTTCCGTCGCGTTTTCACGGCCGAATCCGCTGCCTTTTACTCCACCGAACGGCGAACCGAGGAATGCCCTGCGCATGTAGTTATTGACGAAGATCATCCCGGCTTCGAGGCGCGGCGCGAGTTTCCACGCGCGATTCTCGTCTGTCGTGACAATTGCCGCGGTCAGTCCATAGGCCGTGCCATTTGCGATCTCGACCGCTTCGTCCTCGGTTTTGAAGCGCATCAAGCAAGCGACCGGCCCAAAGATCTCTTCCTGCGCAACCGTCATGGTCGGCACGACATCTCCAAGTACGGTAGGCGGTACCCAGTAGCCACGTTCGTATTGCGCGTCGGTCGGCAACTTGCCTTGCGTCACGAGCCGTGCGCCTTCACGCGTGGCGATGTCGATGTACCCCATCACGCGATCGCGTTGCTTGCCGTCTACCATCGGACCGATATCCGTTTTCGGATCCAGTCCGTCGCCGACAACGAGCTTCTCCGTTGCGCGCGCAAATTTGTCTTCGAATTCGGCGTACCGGGATTCATGGACGAGAATACGCGCCGTCGACGTGCATGCTTCCCCTTGGTTATAGAACATCCCTTCAAGGGCTACGTTGAATGCCACCTCCATGTCCGCGTCTTCCAGAATGAGGAGGGCGTTCTTGCCGCCAAGCTCCATGGTCGCGTAGGTGATGTTCTTCGCGGCACTCTGCAGAACGCGACGGCCCGTAGCGGTTGCGCCGGTAAAGCTGATGCGTTCGACCTTGGGGTGCGACGCCAGGGCGGGACCGGCCTTGATGCCTGGAACGACGTTCAGGACGCCGGGGGGAAGAATCTGATTGGCCAGCTCGACCAGCCGCATGACGGTCAGCGGAGCCTGTTCACCCGGTTTCACGATGACGGTATTTCCGGCGGCCAGTGCCGGCGCGGACTTTTTCGCAAAGTGAATCGGTGGCCAGTTGAACGGAAGGATGGCTGCGACCACGCCATACGGCTCGAACAGCACGCGCGCCTCAATCGCACCCTGGTCAAGGATTTCACCGTGGAGCGTATCGGCCAGACCTGCGAAATAATCGAAGCACGCATGACAGTAGGACACGTCAAAGCGAAGCGCATCGCGTTTCGGTTTCCCGACTTCGCGTGCCTCGAGTTCGGCGAGTTCATCGGCGTGCTCGCGAATCTTCGCCGCAACCTGATGCAACAACTGGGCGCGCTCGCGAGGCGAACGTTGGCGCCAGTCATTTTCGTACGCTTGCCGCGAATCGGCGACCACTCGGCCTACGAGCGTTTCGTCTGCGGACACCACGCGTCCCAGCGGGTTCGCGGTCGCGGCTTCCTCGACAACGAAAAACTCTTGTTCACTGCCAGCCTCGACGACCTTGCCGCCAAGGATGGCGCCCCAGTACGGGCGTTTGAGGTTTGATCTATCCAGCGAAGCTTCAGCCATTTGGCTTTCTCCTTACAATCGATTGCAGAAAACGAAACCAGCAGTGGCTTATGGACTGCGGCAGGTAGGTGCAGCAGAGCCGTTGGTACGAAGTGCCTTTCTGCGCCTGGGCTTGGGCAGGTGTGGCGTTCGCCGGGAGTCCGGGCGAATGGCGCGCGGCGCAACTAGCGCTGTTGGCTTCTGAATGCAATGTACTGCAATCGATTGCAGAATGCAAGCTGGAGATATAGGGTGCCTTGGCACTCAGGTTTTTTGCCTTTCCGGGCGTGATTGATACAATCGATTGTATTGAAGTGCACGCCCACCCACGTGCACGGACCGACCCCGCCATATTCCAGACTGAACCAGAGCAGGCTTGTCGTGAAAGAGAAAACAACTCAACCTGCCAATCGGCGGCCGGTAACCATGAAACAGGTCGCCGAACTCGCCGGGGTCCACGTTTCAACGGTATCGCGCGCATTGAATCCGGCGACGCGTTCTGTTGTCGTGCCCGAGGCCGTGGCGCGAGTCATGAGGGCCGCCAGCAAGCTCGGGTACCGGTTGGATCCCGTGGCGGCGAGTCTGCGAACCGGGCGTTCCAAACTTGTCGGCATTCTGGTTCCACAGATCGCAACGAGCGTATTTACCCCGATCCTGGCGGGCGCGACGGAGCGCCTTGCGGCGCACGGGTACTTCGCGATCGTCGGGTACGTCGACTCCGACAGCGAGGCCCAGCTGGAATTTGCACACGGCCTCATCGCGCGGCGAGTCGACGGGCTTATCCTCGCCACGGTGACACGCCACGATCCGCTGGCGTCGTTTTGCATCGAAAGAGGCGTGCCTACGGTGCTGGTGAACCGGGCGGAAGACGACGCGAGATTGTCGGCTGTCGTTTCCGATGAGCTGCTTGGCGCCCAATTGGCCGTTGACCACCTGGTGGAATTGGGGCATGTGAAGATCGGCCATATTGCCGGTCCCGCGGACAATTCGACGGGCTTCCTGAGGCGTAAAGGTTTCGTGCAGGCACTCGCATCACACGGCCTGGACGGCAAGGGTGCGCCATGCGAGGTAGCCGAGGCCTATAGCCGGGAACACGGAGCGGAAGCCATGCGGCGCTTGCTGAGTGCACACCCGGAAGTGACGGCGATCGTCGCTGCCAACGATTCGCTTGCGCTTGGCGTGTACGACGCGTTGCGCGAAAGTGGACTGCAATGCCCTCGCTACATGTCCGTGATCGGGCACAACGATATGCCGCTTGTGGACATGGTCGAACCGCCTTTGACGACCATCCGCATCAGCCATGAGGAGATGGGGCGCCAGGCGGCCGATCTTCTTCAGCAGGCGATTGACGTTCGCGAGCAGGCGGTGCGTACAGTCGTGCTGCCACCCAAACTGATCGTCAGAACGTCGACCGCTGCGCCTCGCAAGGGGAAGTGACGCGCCGGTATTAACCCAGGAGGGGCGGTAATTCGTCCTTCAGGAAGTCGACCAGGGCGCGTACCGCAGGCATCATTCCGCGGCGCGTTGGGAACAGCACCGCCAATCGCCCCTCTCTCGGGCGCCACTCCGGCAGTACGACGCACAAAGTCCCCATTTCGATCTCACGCGTGCACGCATAGAGAGGCAGGCCCGCGATGCCCATTCCCGCCAACGCGGCTTCCTTCAGCGCTGCAATATTGTCGCTCTGCAGGCGGGGTTGGATAGTCCGCATGGCAACCTCGCCATTTGTGCCGGTCAGGCGCAGTACGGTCGCCGGCTCATTGATCGACGCGTAGATCAGCAGATCGCCGTGGGGTAGCGCGTCCGGCTCACCAATCATCCCGGTTTCAGCCAGATACACGGGGCTGGCCACCAATCCCCAGCGCACCGTGCCTAGCGGGGCCTGAACCAGGCTGGCAGACTCCACTTCAACACCCAGACCACGTACCACCACATCGACATGGTCCTCGACAAGGTCAACTTGCCGGTTACTTGCCTCGATTGCCAGTCGGACCTTGGGGTAGCGCAACATGAAACGGGGCAGCAATTTGGACAGCACGATGTCTGTAATCGCGACGGACATGCTGGCCCGCACTAGCCCCGTGGGCTCGGCAGTCCGACGCCGAACCGCTTCTTCACCCGCCTGCGCTTCGGAAATCATGGCTCGACAATGCGCGTAAAGCTCCTGGCCGGCGTCGGTCAGGCTAAGTCGGCGTGAGGTTCGTTGAAGCAGTCGAACGCCGAGGGTGGCTTCCAGATCGGTGATCCGCCGGGAGAGATGGGACTTGCTTACGCCGAGCACCTCTCCTGCGGCGGTAAAACCGTGATGCTCGATCACCTGAGCAAAAAAATAGAGGTCGTTCAGGTCAAGAGATACGGGCTTCATCCGACGTCCTGGTGTCCTTGGGTTGGCTTATCTATCGTTTCTGGTGGGCAACGATAGGTTGAGAAATACCATATTTATCGTTTGTCGTTGAGTAAATATGATTCATCTCAACCGGCGCAGATGTGCACCGGACAGTCCGGCGGGGGCGTCCATACGCCGATGCCGTATCCAAATGCCAACGGTAATAAAGACCATGAAAATCCTTACTCTCCTGAAAGCTGCGGTTCTCCCTTTAGCTATCGTCGCCACATCCGCTGCTACGGTCCAGGCGGCTAGCGCGGCGCCTGCGACCAACGCGGTTGCTCCTTCGGGTGCTCCGTACTCCTTGCTGTCGCGAGACAACACGGTGCTGGTGTTGGTTGACCACCAGGTTGGCCTGTTCACCGGCGTGCGCGACATCGATGTCGGTCAGCTCAAGCATAACGTGGTGGCCTTGGCCAAAGCCGCGAAGACGCTCGGTATCCCGGTCATTGTCACCGCTACGATGCCCGACGGCATGTGGGGCCCCACCATCCCTGAACTGACCGCCGCGCTTCCGGGCGTGCCGGTGATCAGCCGGACCTCGATCAACGCCTGGGATGATCCGAATGTCCGGGCCGCCATCCAGAAGACTGGCCGCAAACAGATTCTGATCGCCGGCGTTTCGCTGGAAGTCTGTGCCACCTTCCCGGCGCTGACGCTCAAGGCCGCAGGCTACGACCCCCGTGTGGTGCTCGACGCGTCGGGTACGTTTAGCGATGCGAAGCGCACTGTGGGGCTGCAGCGCCTGGCGGGTGCCGGCATCCCGGTGACCGACTACGCCACGGCTGGTGTGGAAATGCTGCATGGCAACGACGATCCGAAGGCGCAGCAAGTGTATGCCGATCTCGATATGCCATTTGCCAACCTGGTGTGGCAGTTCAAGAACGCTGCAAGCAAGTGACGTAACAACCCGATTCGGCGAGGGCGCACAGCGTCCTCGTTCGAACAACCTCGAAGCCGTCCGGGCCTGAGTGTCCGGATGGCCTCGGGGCTGAACTATGGCAAGACGGAGTATCACCATGGACAAGTTTGTGCGCGTGTCGCATGTCGTCGCCGGTCACGATCTGACCATTGGCGAAGCGTTTTGGGCAAAGCACTTCGAAGAGCGATCGTTCGACGGATTGATAGATCCCGTTGTCATGCTCGATCATTTTCACATGACCAGTTCGACCTTTGCGGCGCATCCGCATGCCGGAATTTCGGCGGTGACTTACGTGTTCGAGGACGCGATAGGGGCGCATGTCAATTACGACTCGCTGGGGAACCAGGGGCCCATCAATCCGGGTGCGTTGCATTGGTTTGCCGCCGGCCGCGGGGCAGTGCACACCGAACAGCCTGAGGGCGAGGAGCAGCACGTTCACGCGCTGCAGATCTTCGTGAATCTGCCGGCCAGCAAGAAATTCAACGCGCCCTATGCCGTTCATGTGGAGCCGCATGAGATCCCGGAGTTCAAGGCTCCGGGTGTTCGTGTGCGTGTAGCTTCGGGCAGCAGCAATGGCGTGAGCGCTGCCCACTCAGCACAACTACCTGAACCATTCACGTTGTTGGACGCCTTCCTTTCACGTTCATCTGCATTCAGCCACGAGCTATTGCGCGGCTGGAGCGGGATGATTTACGCCGTCTCGGGAGCGTTACGGATCGAGGTTGGGGGCGAGGTGCGACAGCTAATGGCCGGAGAGGCATTGGGTGTGGCTTTGGATAAGGGCGCCGCCGACAGCGCGGCAGCGATTCGGTTCTTCTCTGACGAAGGCTGCCACTTTGTCGTTCTTTCCGGTCCGGCGTTGAACGAACCGATTGCCAAACACGGGCCACTTGTCATGAACACTCGTGAGCAACTTGAAGATCGGATCAGAGCTTTCCAGAACGGCGAATTCGGACAACTCGTGATGCCGCAACCTGTCGAGCAGTGATCTTTCACAAGCCATTGCGTCGTGGACTGTGAGACGCCTGCCGCACACATCAAGATGTGATTCGTGTTCGGTAAGCGGAAATTGACGGTGACGGCTCCGATGCAGCGCCTATGATCAAACGCACGAAATCGCGTTGATGAAACTTAGGATCGGGAGCTTGAACAGATATGAAACTGGCGTCATTGCGTTCTGGGCGGGACGGTGAGTTGGTGGTGGTCAGTCGAGACTTGCGGCATCTCGTACGTGCGAGTTCGGTTGCACGTACTTTGCAGGCGGCGCTCGACGACTGGGAAGCGGCAGCTCCTAAGCTCGAAGCGATCTATACGGCTCTGAACGCGGGGAAAGCGCAAGGCGCCTTTCCTATCGAGTGGAGCGAAGTTGGACCGCCTCTGCCGCGTACCTATCAATACCTTGACGGCGCAGCCTATGTTAGCCACATCAAGCGCAACCGCGCTGCCCGCGGCGAGGCGCTTCCGGACGATCTGATGGAGAAGCCGCTGGTCTACCAGGGGATTTCGCATGGCTTTTTCGGCTGGAACGACGACATTCCGCTGCCGTCAGATGCGTTAGGTATCGATTTCGAAGCGGAGATCGCCGCAGTGACCGGGGACGTTCCCATGGGTGTAAGTCCGCAGGAAGCGTGTTCCTATATTCGGCTCTTCATGCTGCTCAATGACGTGTCGTTGCGCGCGCTAATTCCTGGCGAGCTGAAGCGGACTTTTGGTTTTCTGACGGGCAAGCCCGCATCGAGTCTCGGCCCAATTGCCGTGACGCCCGACGAACTTGGCGAGCTTTGGTGCGATGGGCTTGTGGGAGGGAAGATGCAGTGCTCAGTACGCGGCGAAGCGGTTGGCAGTATCGACACCGGTATAGATACGCCGTTTCACTACGGCGATCTGATCGCCCACGTCGCTCAAACGCGGGCTTTCGAGCCAGGCACGATTGTCGGACTTGGCACCGTATCGAACGAGGATGAGTCGGTCGGGTGCGGATGCATTGGCGAGATCCGGGCGCTCGAGACATTGCGCGACGGCAAGGCATCGACACCTTTCTTCAGCTTCGGCGAGCGCGTGCGTATTGAGCATGTGGGCCACGACGGCGAATCTATTTTTGGCTATATCGACCAACGGTTCGTGCCGGCGACACGGTAAGGTTCGGCCGGGTCGCGTACCTCAAAGGAGAACACACGATGCTTTGCAAGGGTTTGCATCACGCAGCGTTTCGTTGCCGGGACGCACGTGCGACAGTCGACTTCTACACGGAAGTGCTTGGCCTGAAGTTTATCCATGCGATGGGTGAGGATCATGTGCCCTCGACGGGCGTCTATAGCCCGCATGTTCATATCTTCTTCGAAATGGAGGACGGCGCCTGCATCGCATTCTTCGAGTTGCCCGCCGACGAGGGGGAGCCGTCAGGCAGAGATCCGGGAACACCGAACTGGGTGCAGCATTTTGCTTTTCGCGTGGCAGACAAAGAAACGGTTGACCGAGCCAGGGAATCGCTGATCGCACGGGGTATCCCGGTTGTAGGGCCGACCAACCATGACGATTTCCTGTACTCGATCTACTTCTTCGATCCGTCCGGGCACCGCCTTGAGCTGACTGCCGTGACTGCCACGGCGGAGCAGGACGCGCAATTCCGCGAGGAGGCCATGGACGTACTGCGTCTGTGGGAAAAGACGCACGACTGGTCGCAGCGCGCGACATTGTTTGGCGGCGCGAAAGGCTATCGGCGCTAAACTCCGTCGTTGTCCGCGCATTGCGCTACGCTACGTCTCGATAGCATCCTGGGAAATGCAATCAATGGACACAAGAGAGTTCGGACATACGTTTTCTTTCAGCCAGGACGGCGAAAGCTTCCTGCTCGACGGCGAGCCTTTCCAGATCCGCAGCGGGGAGATGCATCCCGCCCGCATCCCCGCCGAATACTGGCAGCATCGGATCCAGATGGCCAGGGCGATGGGGATGAACTGCATCGCCCTCTACGTCATGTGGAATTACCACGAAACGAGTCCGGGCGTTTTCGATTTCCGCACAGAGAACCGCGACATCGAAGCATTCGTTCGACTGTGCCAGCAGGAGAGGATGTGGGTGTTGCTGCGGCCGGGTCCCTATATCTGCGGCGAATGGGATCTGGGCGGCATTCCGTCGTACCTGTTGAGTTATCCGGACATTCAGCTCAGGACCGACTCCGCTAACGATCCTCGCTACATGGCGGCGGTCGCTCGCTACATCAGGGAGCTGAGCCCGCGGATCGCACCACTGCTGGTGAGTAACGGCGGACCAATCCTGATGATTCAGATCGAGAATGAATTCGGCTCGTACGCCAGCAACCCGGCTTACCTCGAAGAGATACGGCAGCTCTGGATTCGGGAGGGGGTACAGGGGCCGTTCTATACCGAAGACGGCATCAAGCAGCTTGAACAGAATCGCACGAACGTCACCGGCGGCGCGATTGCATTGAGCAATGGCGATGCAGAGCAAATCGCGGCCGTCCGGCAGGAATTTCCGGCCGTTCCGGCGATGGCCGGTGAAGTGTATCCAGGGTGGCTCACCCATTGGGGCGACGAGACTTTCAAAGGGACGGCCGCCGATATCTCCGGCACGCTAGACGCGCTCATGCAACTGAAGCTGTCGTTCAACCTCTATGTCATTCACGGCGGCACCAGCTTCGGCTTCTATGCCGGCGCAAATGTGGATGCCGATTCAGGCGAATACCAACCCGACATTACCAGCTACGATTACGCGGCACCCATTAGCGAGCAAGGCGTGGCGACGTCGAAGTACATGAAGTACCGCGGCGTCATCGCCCGCTATCTCTCGGCTCCGCTGCCCGAACTTCCGAAACCCGTTCCGACGATCAGCCGCAAAGGCGGCCAAGCCTTGATGCCGGAACTTTGCACGTCCATTTGGGACAACCTGCCTGCCGCGCTCCCGGCCGAGCAAACTGTCGACCCACAGCCGTTCGAGTCGTACGGCCAGGCGTTTGGTTTCGCGCTGTATCGCAAGAAGCTGCAGGGCTACCGCGGTGGTGTGCTGGATATCAAGGATGTTCACGATTACGCGACCGTTTTCGTCGGCGAGCAATACGTAGGCGGCGTGTCGAGAGCTTTCATGCCAGAGCACCGCGCGCAGCCGCTGAATGTCACGCACCACGCGCCGCTTGCATTGCCGTTCTCGCCGCCGTCGTCCCTGCCGGACAGCGACGTATCATTGGATATCCTCGTCGAGGGCATGGGGCGTGTTAACTATGGCCACGCGATGATCGACCGCAAAGGCATTCTCGAACCGGTCACGCTGGAGGATGCCGGAGGCTCGAGCGACACGCTCACCGGCTGGGAAGTCTTTCTGTTGCCGATGGATACCGCGTTTATCGAGAACTTGCGCACCGTCTGCGCGAACCCTCGTAAGGCCGGACTATTCTTCAAGGCGTCTCTGCCGCTGGATACGATCGGCGATACCTATCTCGACATGCGTAACTGGACCAAAGGTGTGGTCTGGGTCAACGGGCACAATCTGGGTCGCTACTGGAATATCGGTCCGCAAAAGCGCCTGTATTGTCCTGCTCCCTGGCTAAGGCTGGGTGACAACGAGGTCATCATTTTCGATCTGCACCAGATGGAAGCGAAACCGGTAGAACTCGCGCGCACGCTATCGTAAAGAAGGCACCGGAAGCCAACACGGGGAAATCCGCGGCAGCTTCGATTACCCTTCGCCACCGGCCGGTACCAGCTCCAAAGTGAGCACTTCGAAAGGCACGAGTGAAATAGTCTGCGGCTGGTCCGCGTCCAGCATCGGCGGAATATCCGAGGCATGGCCGTGCCATAAGCTGCGCGTCAGGAATTGTCCGGCCGCGCTGGCCGGCAATTCCAGTTGCCGTCGCAAATCGAGCACGAAGTTCTTCACCCGGCTGTCGGGATTGCGCAGCGTGATGATCGCCTTGACTGGCGACCATGCAGCCCAGCCGTACACTTCGAGCGCATCCGGCGCACCGCCAATCCAATGGCTGTCGCGCAGCACCTCGGCGTTTGCCCGGGCCCATCTGGCAGACTCGGCGAGAACGTCCCAGTCGCCGTCGCCGAGCAGCGACGGCGTGATGTACAGCTCCTGCAGTTGTGCGCCGCTGCCGAAGTACGAACGCACTTCGTGAGCGAAATCCTGGCCTTGAGCGGTGTTCAACCGATCGTTGAACTGCGCGTAGATGATGCCGTGGAGCATCAGCGAGTTGAGCGGAAACAGCGGACTCCTGACTACGACATTGCGGTAAGTCTGTGCGTCACGGTAGGTAATCCAACGTTCGCGATTGCTGCCTACGCCGGCCAGGTCGTCATCCTTGCCGCCGCGCCAGATCGAATCAGCGTAGCGTAGCCAGAACGGCGACGGATACGTGCCGACGGTGAGGTTGATGAAGGTATCGGGTCTGGCCTCGCGGATGTCCTCGATCAGCTGAATCGCCGCGTCCCAGTCGCTGCTGAAGCGGCTGCCCGGGACCACCTTGTCGACATTGCCGGTGCCATCGAATTTGAAATGATTGATGCCGTGCTGCGTGAGCAGTTCCATCACGGCCTCATGGAAGCGTCGATAGTATTTCGGCCCGGACAGCGCGAAGCAACCATCGATGATCTCGTATCCGGTTGTGTGGCCTCGCGTCGCGCGTTCCTGCCGCGTCGAGCCATAGCCGCCCCACGGTGACAGCCACACGCCGGGCGCCGCGCCGTACCGGGCGGCGGCGTCGCGCAGCGGTACGAATCCATGCGGAAAATCCTGGCCGAAATGCCAACTGCCGCTGTAGTCGTCCCAGCCGTCATCGAACAGAAAGGAGTCGAGTTGTACGCCGCGCTTGTCGTGCAATTCGCGGCCGATGTCGTCGATGCGTTCGAGCGCTTGCTGCTGCGTGTACGGCGTGAGGTAACCGATGTCGGACCAGCAGTTGTAGTGCAGGAACGGGCGGTACGGATGCGCTCGTTCGCGTTCGAGATAGGCTGCGAAATCGCGGCGTAGCTGGCCGTCGCGAGCCACACCCGCCACCGCCGAGAAGATACTGGTCTTGCCCTTTTCCAGTGGCAAGGCCCGCGACAGGATGAACCTGACGGTGTCGCCGCGTACCTGGCTTTCCGACAAGGGAAGCTCGAAACCGAGGTAGACGTTGCCCGCGACCACAGGCGTTCCCTTGAATTCGCCGCCGGTTTGCGCACCGGACGCATGCGTCTCCAACAGCGAAACGGTGGCAATGTGCTCGTCCTTGCCGATCGCGGTAATCGCCACTTGCAAGCGCAAGTACTGCGAGTTTTCGCGTTGCTCCACGCTCCAATCCACCCGCAACCGATCCTGTTCGTCATCGAGGATTGCACGCACGCGTCTGCCCGCGATCCGTTCGGCCAGTCGAGACGCCTTGGGATTTGCCGTCAGCATTTCTTCGCGCAGCGGCGCAAGGAGCTTCAGGTCGGCAATGCCCAGTGTGCGACCGTCGGCCAGCGATAGCGCAAACGGCGCGGTGACCCGCAGCGTACGCATGTGCACGCGGTCGGTCAGGACGAATTCGGCTAGATGCTGGTGCCTGACGGTCCAGTTCAACGCAATCGCCGCGTTACCGAAGGAATGCCAGTCGCCGTTCGTCTGGAACGCGGGCATGCCCGGATGCGTGGACACAGTTTCTTTGGCGTGCATGGAAGAAGCCCAGGATGAGGCGGTTGCCTGATCCATAGAGTACTTCAGGCGGATTCAGCAAGTGCGAGCCGACATTTGGGGCGACGCCGGTCGCACAGCGTCTGCTCGCTGCGCCGGTACGTACGATTTTGATACTTCATCGTGCGAAACCTAAAGCACGCCCGGACGAGCCGCGACATCATGGTGACAAGCAACCCGAGGCCGCCGGCACACGTGCCTGCATGCCTCGTCACCGGGAGAACGAGATGCTGAAAGGATACACAGTACCGCGGACGCCGCTCGGCAAGTCGTCGTTGAATCCGCCGCCGCCGTGGCATTACTCGGGCGACGTGATCGGCGTCGAGTTCTGGGCCTCGCCGGACGCAACCGCAGCGACGCTGCCGCAGGGCCTCACACCGGACCCGGACACCAACGGTCATGCGGTCGTGCTCTTCATCGACTGGCAGTTTACCGGGGAGCAAGACGAGTATCTCGATCCCGCGCGCTACCAGTACCGCGAGTTCCTGCTGCTGGTGGACGCCAGATACGGCGACCGGCGCGTCGCATGGTGCCCGTACATCTTCGTCGACAACGATGCGGCACTCGCGCGCGGCTGGATTCAAGGTTTCCCGAAGCGCCTCGCGAGCGTATACCAGACGCGCAGCTACGTCGCGCCAAGCAAGGCCGCCGCGCCCGTTGCGCCCGGCGGCCGCTTCGGCGCGAGCATGTCGGCGAGCGGTCAGCGGCTTGTCGAGGCGCGCGTGACGCTGCGTGAGCCCGTCGCCGATCCGTCGACGCTGCTGTCGCGACCGACCGTGAACCTGCGGTATTTCCCGAGCCTGTCGGCCGGCCAGCACGACCAGCCGGCGATCAACGAACTGGTGCTCTCGATCACCGACGACCTCAAGGTGGTCGACGCCTGGGTCGGCGACGGCACGGTGACGTTTCCCGAGGCGGCGGGCGAGGAACTGTCGGCGCTCGCGCCGGTGCGCAATGGCGCCGGATTCCGCATGGGCATCTCGTACACAGTCACGGACCTGCAGCTGCTCGAGGACCTGACGCAACGCGACGCGGGCTGAGAGCGCCTGCCATCAAGGAGAGACGGCGATGTCGAGTGTTTTGCGCCCTGGGCGCCATGCGTGGACGCTCGTGTTGTCGTGCGCGACGCTGACTGCCTGTAGCGACGCGCCGTCGGTCGGCGTGCTGGGCGCGTATTTTCCGGACTGGCTGTTCTGCATCACGGGCGGCGTGCTGCTGGCCGCATGCGTGCACGTGCTGCTCTCGCGCAGCGGCCGCGGCGCCTGGCTCGCGCCGCCCGCGATCGTCTACCCGGCGCTGACGGTGTTGTTTTCGATCGCGCTCTGGGTAGCAGGCTTCAACCTTTAATCGCTTCAACCCCTTCAACCTTCAACCGACCGTGTGACCATGACCGCTGCCCACAGCACGGACGCAGGAACGCAGCGTCCGCGAATCTGGCCCGCCTTGCTGCTGATCGTGCTGGCGGGAATCGCGGTAATCGCCGTGATCTGGCGCGTGGATACCGCGCCGCGCACCGACGACGCCTATGCGTACGCCGACACGATCGGCGTCTCGCCCGAAGTCAGCGGCAAGATCGTGACGCTCGCGGTGCGCAACAACCAGGCGGTGAAGCAGGGCGATCTGCTGTTCGAGATCGACCCGCGGCCGTATCAGTTCGCGTTGCAGCGCGCGCAGGCGGCGCTCGCGCAACTCGATGCGCAGATTCCGCTGACGCAGCGCACCGTCAATGCGCAAGGATTCAGCGCCGACGCTGCAAAGTCGGCGGTCGTGCGTGCGCAAACCGCCGCGAAGCAGGCGGGGGACACGCTGGCAAGAATGGAGCCGCTGATTGCGAAGGGCTACATCTCCGCCGACGAACTGGAGCGCGCGCGCACCGCGCAACGCGCGGCGCAGGCCGAGCTTGAGGCCGCGCAATCGCAGGCGCGCGAGGCGCAGGCGGCGGTCAGCAGCGTCGCCGCGCTCGTCGCGCAGCGCTCGGTGCTGCTCGCCGAAATTGCGACGGCGCAGCTCAACCTCGAATATGCGACCGTGCGCGCTCCGTTCGATGGCCGCGTCGTCGAGCTGCGCACGTCCGTCGGGCAATTCGTGTCCGCGCAAAAGCCCGTCTTCACACTGATCGATACGCGGCACTGGTACGTGGTCGCCAATTTCCGCGAGAACGAGCTCGCCAACATCCGGCCCGGCACCCGTGCGACCGTGTACCTGATGAGCAATACCCGCATCCGTTTCAGCGGCTCGATCGACTCGATCGGCTTCGGCGTCGATCCGCAGGACGGCGGCGGCACCGCAAACGGTCTGCCGAACATCCAGCAAAGCATCAACTGGGTGCACGTCGCGCAGCGCTTTCCGGTGAAGATACGGGTCGATCATCCCGATCCGCAACTGTTCCGGATCGGCACGTCCGCTGTCGCCGTGCTGCAACCCGAACGTCGCGACGATCGCAACAATCGCGCGACGCCCGATGGAGCGCCGTCATGAGCGGCCTTGATGGCGTCGGGCGCAGTCTCGCATGGCCGCGGCCGCTCGCGGAGCTCGCAGCCTTCCTGCGCGACGAGCTCGCCGCGTTTCCGGGGCGCGGCAACGTGACGTTGCGCTGCGTGCTCGGCAGCGCGATCGTGATCGTCCTGTCGATGACCTTGCAGGTACCCGAGCTGGCGGTGTCGCTGATCGTGGTGTTCTTCGTCACGCAGGCGAACATCGTGCTGACCCGCGTGGTCGCATTGAATCTCGTGATCGGCACGACGTGTGCGATCGCCTCCACGATCGGTCTCTACGCGCTGACGTTCGACTATCCGCTGCTGCGCATCATCGTTGCGAGCGCAATCTTTTTTTGCAGCACTTACCTCATGCGGGCCGTGACGAATTTCGGGCTCGTTTTCTTTCTCGTCTCGCTGGTCGTGATTTACGCGCAGAGCTTTGGCGATCTGACCGATAACGCGGAAGCGCTAGTGCGTAACTGTCTGTGGCTGTGGTCGGCGGTCAGCTACGCCGTTGCATCGTCGCTGATCATCAATACGCTGTTTCTGCCAGCCGAGCCGGAGCGGCAGTTGCGCGCCGCGATGCAACGGCAGCTCGCGACGGCCAATGCGCGGCTCGCCGCCGTGATTGACGCGCATGCGCCGGCCGTGCGGATCGGCTCGCTCGATCTCGAGCAGGGCGCACTGTCGTTGCAGAAGCTGTTGCGCTTCTCGACCATGCGTCACCGCTACAGCAAGGAGGACGCGTCGGCGAGGCTGGCCTGCGTGACCGCGGTATCACGCATCTTCGAGGCTGCCGCGGTGCTGCCCGACCATGCCGTCGCGCACGGCGCTGGGCAGATCGATGCCATCCGCGCGGTGCAGGACGAACTCGTGTCGCTCGATCACACGATCGGCGATGACGCGCAATGGCTGCACTGGAGCGCACCTACGCACGCGCCGGTATCGACGTCGATAGCGGCCATAGACGCGATGCAGCGTGCGCTCAACGCGTTCGCCGATGCAACGCGGGTCGCCGCACCGGCGCCGCCGGCCGATGCAACGCGGAGCACCGCGCCGACGCCGTCGGACGATGCGGCCACCGGCGCTGCAGCGGCCGATCCGGCGAAAGCGACGAAACCACCGGCGCGCTCTGCGCTGCTCGAACCGGGCGTCTTCGCGAATCCGCGCTACGCGCGCTTCTCGCTGCGTACGCTGCTGTCGGTACTGATCTGCTATGTGTTCTACAACGCGGTGAACTGGCCGGGCATCCACACGATCATGCTGACGTGTCTCATCGTCGCGCTGCCGAGCCTTGGCGCGTCGAGCCGCCATGGCCTGCTGCGGATCAGCGGCGCACTGGTCGGCAGCGCGCTGGCGCTGCTCATGGTCGCGTTCGTGATTCCGCACCTGGAGAGCGTGACGGGGCTGCTGCTGATGAGCCTGCCCGTGATCGCGCTCGGCGCCTGGGTGTCGGCGGGTTCCGAGCGGATCAGCTATGCCGGCGTCCAGATCATGTTTACGTTTGCGCTGGCGTTGCTCGAATCGTTCTCGCCGCCGTCCGATCTCACCGAGATCCGCGACCGGATCGTCGGCATTCTGCTAGGTGTCGGCGTGGCAACCTTCATCCAGATGTCGATGTGGCCGGAAGGCGAAGCCGATGCGCTGCGCACGCAACTGGCCTCGGTGCTGCGCAAGATCGCGGCGCTGGCGCGCCTCGAGGCGAGGGCGGTGCTCACCGGTCCGCGCGCGACGGATTCGGCGGCGGTGGTCGAAACATGGGCCATGCTCGCGGACTGCGAGACGGTGCTGGCACGCGTCGCGCTCGAACCCGACTGGCGCGAGGGCGAGACGGCGCGCATTACGCCCCTGTCGCAGACGGTGCTCGCGCAGAGCCGGGCGATGCTCGTCGCGATCGAAGCGTTTCACCACGAGGCGATGACCGGTGCGTCAGCAGGCGCGTCGATGGAGCGCGCAGGGAGTTTTCAGTCGGAGGTCGCGGATGCGCTGGAGCGATACGCGTCACAACTCGCGGCCGAGCCACCGGCCGCGACGACTCCAGCGCCGCTCGACCCGAGTGGACTGCGCGCCGCGCCGACAGGGGCAGCGGGCGCCGCAGGCGAAGAAGCGCTGGAACGGCACGCGCAACGGATCGATGCGGCGCTCGCCGGGTTGCCGCGCTGGTCGGCCGGAGAGCATGGGTCCGGCGAATTCGCGAGTGCGGGGTGATCTGCGATGACGCGCTTCGCCTGCATTCTCCACCGCCTGCCGCGCCTATTGGCTGCACGACCGGCTGCACGACGGGCCGCACGACTGGCTGCACGACTCGCCAACCACTGGCTCGCGTCGCTCGCGCTGCCGTTGCTCGCCTCGTGCGCGCTCATTCACCACGACAGTCCGCCCGCCGCGATGATAGTGCCGCAGCAGATCCGTCTCGCCGACGACATCCATCTCGCGAACGAAGGCTGGCCGTCGGCGCGCTGGTGGGAGCAGTATCGCGATCCGCAGCTCGATACGCTCGTCGAGCTGGCGCTCGCCCATGCGCCGACGCTCGCCATTGCACGCGAGCACGTCTCACAGGCCAACGCGCAGGTCGAGCTGATTCGCGCGGGGTCCGGTCTGCAGATGTCGGCGCTGGCGGATGCCGATCGCGAGCGGGTCTCGGGGCACGGTTTCCTCAGCGCGTATGCGTCGCACGACCCGGCGATCGGAGCCTACGGGCCGTGGTATTGGACCGGGCTGGTGGGCGTCGACGCTCACTACGACATCGACATCTGGGGCAAGCAGCGCGACCTCGTGCGTGCGGCGATCGGCGAGCAGAACGCGCGGCGCGCGGAGGCGGCGCAGGCCGAGCTCGAGCTGTCGGCAGGCGTTGCGCAGCTCTACTACAGCATCCAGATCACCTACGCGAGCCTCGACCTGTTGCGGGAGCTTCGCGAAGTGCGCGTGTTCGAGCTCGACACGCGATCGGCGCGGCACGAACGCGGCCTCGAAGCGCTGACCCAGACCGCCGAGGCGCGCTCGCAGTTGCTCGCGATCGACCAGCAGATTGCGTCGAGCGAGGAGCAGGTCGTCCACGCGCGCGAGGCGCTGCGCGCGCTGGCGGGCGCCGGTCCCGACGATCTGCCGGCGATCGCGCCGGTGCCGTTGCCGGCGCCGTCGGCTTCGCTGCCGTCGACGCTGTCGTACGAGCTGCTTGCGCGGCGCCCGGATCTGCAGGCGATGCGCTGGCTGGTGCAGGCGTCGTTCGATAAGATCGATGCAGCGAAAGCGGCGTTCTACCCGAGCTTCGACATCACCGCATTCTTCGGTTTCAACGCGCTGCGAATGCGCGACCTGTTCATGCATTCGAGCCAGCAGATCAACCTGATTCCCGGCCTCACGCTGCCGATCTTCGACGGCGGCCGCCTGAACGCGAACCTGCACGGCGCGCGCACGGCCAGCAACACGCTGATCGAGCAGTACAACCAGGCGGTGCTCGACGCGGTGCGCGACGTCGCGCAGAGCGGCAGCGAGATCGACGACCTCGATCATCGTGCGCATCTGCAGCGTGAGCGGATCGACGCGTTGCGCTTTGCGAGCGACAGTGCCGAGGCGGGCTACCAGACCGGCCTCGGCGACAGGACGACCGCGATGCAGGCGAAGGCACCGGTAATCGTTGGGCGCCTCGGGCTCGTGCAGCTTACCGGCGACGAGATCGAGGCGGGCATCGTGCTGACCAAGGCGCTCGGTGGCGGCTATCGCAGCGACGACCTGCCGGGGGACCCGGCCGGCACGAAGGTGCATTAGGGCACGTTCGCAAGCCTGTTATTAGCGTGAACAGGCCCTAAACGGCGAGCGCCGGGTTCGTTGCTGCTGCCGGTTGTCCGTGCGAGCGTGGCGACCCCCGTTCGGGGGATTGAGCGCCATGCCTTCCGACCCTAACGTGACCGATGACGCGCCTGCAAGGGAGCCGAGTCATGAAGAATAATGATGCTTCGGGAATCAGCACTCCATTTCGGGAAATGCCGCTATTCCGCCGGGAACCGTTGATCGGTCGAGGCGGGGCGTGACGGAGGACATCGATCTGATCGAGCTCACCGCCGAAATCGTGGCGAGCTTCGTGTCGTGCAATCCGTTGCCGGCGGCCGATCTGCCGGCGTTCATCGCGAGCACCTACGCTGCGCTGGCCGCATTGCGTACGGCATCGGCACCGGCCGCGCAGCAGCGGGCTGCGGTGCCGATCGAGGAATCGGTGCACGACGATTACCTCGTCTGTCTCGAAGACGGACGCAAGCTGAAGTCGCTCAAGCGCTACCTGCAGCGCCACTTCGCGATGACCCCCGACGAATACCGCGCGAAGTGGGGCCTGCCCGCTGCTTACCCGATGGTCGCGCCGGCTTATTCCGCGCTGCGCTCGTCGATTGCGAAGCGCCATGCGGCGGGCGCAATCAAGCCGCGTCGCGACAACCTGAGATGAACGCACGAACAGGCGACGCCGCTCCCGTCGCGCTCCCCCAAAGAGGGGATGTCGTGCTGCCGCCAGACTGCGCAAGATGGGGACCGTCGAGATCTGCCCCACGAAGCCGTCCGGGTTTCGGTACGGGCGCATCGACGGAGGCGCACATGATCACGCAGACATCGAATACAGCCATGCAGGCCGACCTGGCGGATGACGAACGCTGCCGCGCCGCGCCTGCTCGACGGCTGAGCACCAGCCGCATCACAAACCACGGTATCGATCGCTTTCGCTTCGGTTGCTGCTCGAACAACACCGGACAATACCGGGCGACAACGCATCCTTTACCGAAAAAGAACCGAATCATCACGCTTTTCCGGACGGTCATCTCTAGTCTGGACGGTACTGCGGTCGTCAAGCGGTTGCGACGATCTGGTGTCCAACGGAGCGTGGAATGAACGAGGCATTTGTCTGCGAAACTCATCAGGAAGCGGCGCATCCTCATCCCCGTGCGGCGCCGCCGCGGGCGCAGTCCGAAGCGCTCGCGATGCGGGGGCTTCACGTCGTGCCGCCCGTGCCGGTGTACGTCGACGAAAGTCAGTCATCGGCGCGCGTCGGCCGGGAACGGCCGGCGGTGAGTGTGGCGCGCATCCATCTGGATCTTGCGCGCGCGTGGCAAATGCTGATCCGGCTCATGGCCGCCGAAGCGCTGCTGATCGCGCAGCGGATTGAAGGACAGGTCGGCCCGTTGCCGGGACCGGTCGCGCTTGCGCTGCGCTGCGAGATCGCGGCCGTGCGGGCCGCGGCGCTCCTGCTGCAGGACGACGCGGGGGCGGCCTTGGCCGCTGCGCTTTGCGCGCTGCGGCTCGGCTCTGCAACGCCCACCGCGCGCGTCGCGCTGACCGTGTGCCGCTGCGCTTATTGGCGCCTCGGCGATCCTGAGAGTTCCTACACGCTGGAACGCCGCGAGCTGAGCGAGCCGGGCGAGCGGCCGGGCCGGCTGCGCGCGATCACCGCGATGTTCGACCTTGCGCTCGACGCCGCGATCGAATTCGCTCAGATGCGTTTCCATGGCGCGCGCTTGCTGGCCGACGACGCGCTTGACGTCGCGCGTCGCTGTCGCGCCGGCTCGGCGGCGCTCGACGCGCTGCCCGCCTGCGTGATGGCGCAGGTGCTGTACGAGGAGGGCCGCGTCGACGAGAGTGAGGCGCTGGTCGCAGCAAGGCTGCCGGGAATCCGGCAGGGTGGCACGATCGAAGGCGCGTTGCGCGGTTACGGACTGCTCGCCCGAATTGCTGCGAAAAGGCGGCAACCGGGACAAGGGCTCTTGCTGCTGGCCGAGGCGGATGCGCTTGGGATGAAGCGCAACTGGCCGCGGCTGCGCGCCGCCAGCCTCGCTCAGCAGGTCGAGATGCACGTGGCTGCGGATCGCATCGACCAGGCGGCGCTCTGCGCACAACGGCTCGCCGTGCTGGACGGGCAATGCGACGCGGCGAGCAGCAGCGCGCGCTTCGAGATCGCGCGCTACCACGTGCTCGCGCAGGCGCGGCTGGCGCTCGCGCAAGCGCATTCTGAAGCATCCGCGCAGGCGCATTCCGAAGCATCCGCGCAGGCGCATTCCGAAGCATCCGCCCAGGCGAATTCTGAAGCATCCGCCCAAGCACCCGCCGCGGTCGATCTCGCGGCGCTGCGGCAGCTCCATTGCGATACCGTTCTGAGACGCGATCGATACGGCGCGGTGGCGATCGCGCTGTTGCTGGTCGAAGCGTTGCTGGTCGCAGGTCTGCGCGATGAAGCGGTCGAGGTGCTCGTCACGCTGCTGCTGCAGGCGGCTTCGGTAGGACTGCATCAGACGCTGGTCGACTGCAGTGAGCGCGTTGCGAAGCTGATCGACGGGATCGTGCGGGGTTCGATCGCGCCCGCGGGCGACGTCCGCGAACTGCTTCCCTACGCAGGCGCATTGATGTCGCGACGCCGGCGTGGCATCGCCGATGTGCAACCGGGGCGTGATACGGCGCGGGACACGGCACGATCCGTTGCCGCCATGGGCCTCAGCGAACGTGAACGCGCAATCATCGGACTGATGGGGCGCGGGCTGACCAACAAGCAGATCGCGATCCGGCTGCGCATCGCGCCCGAGACGGTGAAGTCGCACGCAAAGCATCTGTATACGAAGCTGTCGGTGGGGAACCGGATCGAAGCGGTGACGCTGGCGAGCCGTCTGGGTCTCGTCCGGCTATCTGGAAGTGGCGTCGATTGAGTTAAGGGATTGCAAACGCGTCATGTGTGGCGGTAATGCGGGCAGGACCATTCCACTACCAAATCAAGACCCAAAATTCACCCGTCTGGATTTTGACCGCCTTACTTTGACGGCAAGAATGTGCGTCTCGCCCTGGGCGTAGCATGCGCCGCGACCATCGACGACGTGTCGGCGTTCAGACAGTTGCAATTTGGGCCTAATCAAGGTGTGAGGAGCAAGGTTGGTATGAAGGCGCAGTCGAGCACGCTATCTTTGGTCGGTTTCGAAGGCTTTCGTCTGGATACGGCGAACGAATGCCTTTGGCGGCTGGATTCCGACGCGACACCCGAACGGATCGATCTGACGCGCAAGACCTTCGGCGTTTTGCGGTTTTTGATCGAGAATCGCGGCGCGCTGATTACCCACGACGCGCTGCTCGAAGCGGTGTGGCCTGATGTGCACGTGCAGCCCGAAGTCGTGAAGGCCCACATTCAGACGATCCGGGCACGGCTTGGCGATAGCGCGCAGTGCCCTCGCTACATCGAAACGCTGCGCGGTCGCGGCTATCGTTTCGTCGCGCCCGTAGAGGTCCCAACAACTACGCCGCTGCCGGTCGTAAGCGAGGAGAGCTTCGGCCGCTTTGTCGGGCGCACGAGCGAACTGCAGCAACTGAGCGCCGCAATGGACCGGGCCAGATCCGGAAACGGCCAGGTCGTGGTGGTTGCCGGTGAGCCAGGCATCGGCAAGACAACGTTGCTCAAGCAGTTCGTTGCCGCCCAAAGGTTCGAACATCGCGATGCGTGGGTCGCTGAAGGGCGTTGTGTCGAGGGCTATGGTGGCACGGAGCCGTTTTATCCGGTTCTGCAGGCTCTCGGGCAACTTTGCCAGGGAACCGGCGGCAGCGAAGTCGTGAAAGCGCTGGTGACGCTGGCGCCCACGTGGGCATTGCAGCTTCCGGGCCAGGTGGCGAGTCATGTGCGCGAGTCCCTGCATCGGCAGATCCTTGGCGCGTCGCGCGAACGCATGCTGCGGGAGATCAACGGCTTGCTGAGCTTTCTGACGCAGACGCAACCGCTACTTCTGATATTCGAAGATCTTCATTGGGCCGACTACTCAACCATCGATTTGCTGGCGGCGATTGCGCGTGAGCCAGGAGCGCTGCGCCTGATGATTGTCGCCACTTACCGGCCGGACGAGGCGGCGCTGGCTGAACACCCCATCGAGCAACTACACCACGAGCTTTCGCTGAGGGGCCTATGCCGAGATCTGGCGCTTGGCCCGCTGCCTCGCGACGCGGTGGTTTCGTGGCTGAAAGAGCGCGATCATATCGACCCTGTCGAGGAAGAACTGTCTCATCTCATCGTGCAACGTTGCGGCGGCAATCCGCTGTTTATGCGGGCGACCCTCGCAGATCTCGTGGAGCGCAACATGCTCCGCGAGACGGCGACGGGCTGGCGGCCCCTGGCACCATTGGGGACGATCGGCGCGGCAGCGCCACACACGATAACCCAGGCGCTCGAGGGCAGAATCCGGCGCTTGGGCGCCGACGAACGGAATCTGCTTGAAGCCGCTAGCGTTGCAGGGCTGTGCTTTTCATCCGCGACCGTGGCCGAGGCCGCGGGTCTGTCGACGGAGCAGTTCGACGATCTGTGCGAGGCGCTGGCACGCAATCAACGCTTTATTCAACGTTGTGGAGTGAAACGCTTACCCGACGGGGGAGCGGCGGCTATGTTCTGTTTCGACCATGCCCTCATTCGCCACGCGTTCTATGGGCGTCAAGGGCTGACTCGCCGTTCCCGTTTGCATCGGCAAATCGCGGAACGGCTCGAGGCGATCTATGCTCGTGACCAGAGAGCGGAGGTGGCACATGAGCTCGCACAACATTTCGCCGACGCGAGAGACTGGCTCAAAGCGATCGACTATCTACGCATTGCGCTGCAAACCGCAAAGCTTCGCTTTGCGTATCGCGAGGCGCAGTCGATTCTCGACTTTGCCGCTTCGCTCACTGCAAAGTTGCCGGCTGATTTGCGTCCGCTTAAAAGCTTTGAGTTTGCCGAGGCACGCGCGTCGCTTTACGCGGCGGCCCATGATCCGCGCGCCGAGGCGGCCTGGGTCGAACTCGAGGAGCAGGCACGTACGATTGGCCGGCTCGATGCGCAATTGCGCGCCATGCTCGGCCTCGCCTACGTCTTTAGCTGGAGCGACAGGCAACGTTGCCTTGATGTGCTAGACGAAACGCTTACGCTCAGTGCATCGCATCCCGACATGCGCGTCAGTGCGCTGGTTCGCGTGAGTGCCTACGTACGCCGTATCTGGACCAACGGCTGGTCGCATGCCGATCTGACTGAGTGCGAGACTGCGATTCGTGCGTTGCGCGAGACGGGGCATCCCTTGCTGATTGCCCGGGCGAATATGGACTACAGCATGCCGTGCCTCATTTCCACCCGGTATCGCGAAGCGCTCGGGATTCTGCGTGCGAATTACCAGATCCTCTTTGAGCACGCGGTGGAACATCCGGGCTTCGACCTCGCGAGGGCGACGTGGATGCTCCGGCTGGGTACGCCGTGGGCTCAGCTTTTCCTTGGCGAGCTAGGCCGGTCGATGGAATCGTTCGACCAGGGTATGGCTTTCTTCCGCGAGAACGGTGACTACTTTGCGGCCCGCAAACTCGAGGTCTATAGGGCTTGGCTGCTCGTGCACACGATGGACTACGAGTCAGTCATTGAAATGTACGAACGGTTCGTCCCGGCTTCGACCGTTCGGGCGGTCGAAGCCGACCCCGGCGCGCTGCTGCCCGTGCACCACCGTGCGTGTATCGTAATCGCGGGCCTCGCATACATAGGATTGGGGGATAGCGTACGCGCCGCGTCGCTGTTTGCCGAAGCGCGACAGCAGATGGACGCTATGCCCATCATGTTCGACTGGTACTGGCGACTGGCAATCGAATGGGGTACCGCCGAGGCCGCGATGATGGCGGGCGACCATCGCACAGCCCGATCGCGCGGGGAGGCGTTCTTGAAGCTCGCCCTCGCCACCGAAGACCGGACGTGGCGGGCTCTCGCCTGGGAAGTCGTTGCGCGCGAGGCGCTCGCGAGCGGCGATCCGGTCATTGCACTCGACCATATCAACTCCGCGTTCGCGGCCGCGGCAGGATTCGAAACCCCGCTGGCGGACTGGCGGCTTCACCGCACGGCGGCAGCGATTCACGAGGCCCGCGGTGACGCCGAACAGGCGGATGTGCAACAGCGCCGTTTCACTTCGACGCTCGCGCGGTTGTCGAATTCCTTGCCGCGTGGCGATCAGATCGGCCGACGTCTGCTCGCTCTGTCAATTAGCTGATCCTTGCTTCAAGTGTGATATATCGGGGAAACGCGGGGGGAACACGGGGGGAACACGGGGGAGCCGATCCCCCCTCAGGGTGATATCGGCTAATAAGGAGTCCATGCAAAATAAATCATTCTGTGAAAATTTTTCCTGCGAACAATCGAGGGCTTTTCAGCCATGATGCTCACAGTCGGCACATTGCTTGCGCTGTCGTTTCTCATTTCCGTGCTCGGGCTCTTCATGTTCATCTGGGCACAGACACGAGGTTTGATGCGGGCCGGCCTACTACCCCGGTAGGCGCGGATGACGGCTGGTGTCCAGTAAGGTGCCGTTGAAGTCAAGCTGCGCTGCAGACCACCGCGGTCAGCAACAACGGAATCACCGTGCGCACGGTAGCGTTGCTGCCTGCCTCGCGCAAGCGCGATTCGACCGCCTCGCTGGGAGCGGACAAAACCGCGCCGTACAGCGGGCCCGTGAGCGCCTGGCCTGGGCCCTTCTTGAACAATCCGTCGTCCTGCTCGTACCCGATGACGGCGTAGACACGAAAGCCGAAGGCGGTTATGTCGCTGCCGTGCGCTGGCCGAAACGCGTTGACCGAATTCGCTTCGACGTGCATCGGATTCGGGTCGATGTACTGGCTGTTGATGAGCTGCCCAATGAACGCGTGCGGACGCGCCCTGCAGTCGAATTGCGCATCAAGCGCGTACGCGTGCGCCACGACGGGGCAGAAGCCTGCGCCTGACACGAGCAGCGCAGTAAGTGCTTTTAGAAGACGGGTTGCCATGTCTCTTTCCTCACAATCCCGACGGGGACGACTGGGAGTAATCATGATTGTTCCGGACACGCGAAGATTGAGCAATCGCCCGCGAGTTCAGAATTCGCACGCTGTTGGCGAGTCCGCGCGCGTTTCGGGCGATCGCGGCTTGCAGCGGCAGACGCGAACGGCAGAACAGATAACAAACCTGTAATCGAGGGGTCAGATTGGAGAAAGACGGGGCCGTGCAGAATGCGCTTCAACTCTTCACCGATGCTGGTGGGGAGTCCAATCCGATTGCACGCAATCGGTTTCGGCCCGCCGGTCCGGCGGATGAGCGAGTCGGCAAACGTCACTCCAGGGAGTGTCAACATGAAAGCATTGCCGGACGGTAGCGCCGTATTGACGGCGCCATGGGAGACGAGCGGGACCCCACGGACCATCGTGGCGGAAACGGCCTGGCGTTGTGATGCGCGGCCGACAGCCGCGTGTTCGTCGTCACCGGAGCGCACACTCGGCTTGTCACGCTGGACGCTTGCTGCTCCCAGCGCAGAACGGGTGGTCAACCGGAGCGAAGGGACTTGCCACACGATCGCGGTGAGCCTGAAGTCGACCGATCTGACGTTCTGTCATGGCACCCGTGTAATCTGCGACGGCCGGGTGACACCCGGGGTGACTCAGATTACGCAACCTGGACAGGAAGTCAGTGCGGTCTTTAGAGCGCCTTGCGACGTGCTGCATCTGTACGCGCCACAGGAACTGCTGCGCGAGTGCTACGCGCATGTCTGCGGTCGGGCACCGGGAGGTGAGGTGATGCTTGGAAACGCTGCGCTCGTACCGGACGTCGCCGTGTCACAGCTCGCTCACGCGCTCGTATGTGCACATGTCGAAGGCCCGACAGTCAACGATCTGTTTACGGATAGCATTGGTCTCGCGATCGTCACGCGTCTGCTGTCGCGAGAGATCCATGCCACGCGAAAGGCGCAGCGCGCGGTTACGGAATTGCCACGCTGGCGCCTGAAACGGGCCATCGAATACATCGATGCGCATTTGTCCGAGGCCATCCGGCTCCAGGACATCGCGCAAAGCACGGGACTCACCCGCATGCACTTTGCCGCCCAGTTCCGCGCGGCCACCGGCATGAGCCCCCACGATTACCTGTTGCAAAGACGCATCGAAACGGCGCAGGTGTTGCTCGCAACCACGAAGCAGGGTGTGCTGGATATTGCGCTTGCCACCGGCTTTTGTTCGCACACGCATTTCGCGACTGTTTTCAGGCAACGCGTCGGCGAGACGCCGACCCGCTATCGCGCGCAGGTGCGCGATGCCGATCATCTGACGTACCGTTGCAACTAGCTGGCGGCTGCATCGCAGGGCCGACGTATGGTGCTCATATCGCGCCTGGTTCAGGTCCAGTACATTGAGTCCGAGATGGTTCGTCGGTATCCGGGCGTGCCGTGCGAAAGCCCGTGCGGCGCGCTGGGCGGCGCCGGCTCGGCCTTCGACGTGTCCAACTGCGTCGCAGTCGGCCGGCCAGCCGCTGCCTGTCGACGCAGCGAACCCGACGCATGGGCGATGTCCAGCACGAATACGCCATCGCTGGCGATGCGTTCCAGCGGCAATTGCGTTTCCGTTCCCACTGTGGCCACCGCCCTGATGAAGCCCGGCGCCTGGTTGACGCATATCGCTGCGGCAGCCAACGCGGCGGTAGCGGCGAAGTAGAGAGTTCGGACGGAATTCAGGGCGATCGGCTTCATAAGGGGTGCTCCGATAACGCGTGATCGGGGAAGCGAGGCCGCTCGGGATCGGGATAATGCACGCACAGCACTTTCGTCATCGTTTCTCTCCTTGAGCATAGTTCGTCCAGAGGACGGGAACGCGTATGGCAAAGCTTAGGTGTGCTGCCGTTCACGGATCTTCGCGTTTGCACGGAAATTGTGCAATTGCATGCCGACGCCAGTGGATATGACGCGCCGTTCTGTCAATGTCTGCTCCCGCACCCATCGCAGTCATGCAATGCCAACGCCGATGCGCCTTCGAAAACATCACGGTGACGTCCGCGGCTTGTTTGGCGTGCAACGCGACTCCACATGTCCACGGCGCATTCGAAATGCCCGGTGGAAACACGCAGCCGCTGCTCGGCTCAGGCATATCAATAAAGCATGCCTTACATCGAAAAAATGCATATTACATATGCGAGCGCGAGCGCCATACTGCTTTTCAACCGACGTGCCGGGACCGGCAACAATGTGTACACCGCGATTTTTGCGGATGGAACAAGTCACCTGAGTTCCGCCGAGGTCACACAAGCGTGACCGCCGTCGCTAACAATTTTCCTTCGAACAATTGAGGGTTTTTCAGCCATGACGCTCACAGTCGGCGCATTGCTTGCGTTGTCGTTTCTCATTTCCGTGCTCGGGCTCTTCATGTTCATCTGGGCACAGACACGAGGTTTGATGCGGGCCGGCCCAGAGGCGGCACAGGTGATATTCGAAGCGGGTGAACTCGGCGTGGTCGAAGAACCCGGGATTTCGGCGACGCACCGCGGCGCACTGCAAAGGGCCGAAGACAATGCCAATGCTTCGGCGACGCGCGGCGACGCGCAACGAGCCGCACACACGGGGCCTGATTTGCAGGCCCGTGAAGAGCAGGACAGGTCGAGCCGTGCCGCCGCGTTTGCGTTTCTCACGTCGTCGATCCTGTGGCTGGTACTCGGCTCGCTCGCCGGCCTGGTCGCCTCGCAAAAGCTGACGTCGCCGGACTTTCTGGTCCAATCGGCCTGGCTGACGTTCGGCCGCATCAGAACCGCGCACCTGAATATGGTGATCTATGGCTGGGCATCGATGGCAGGCCTGGGCATCGCGTTATGGATGCTGCCGCGGTTGCTGAAGACCCGTCTTGTCGGCGAGCGCTACGCCGTCGCGGGCGCTGGTCTATGGAACGCTGGCGTCGCGGCCGGTGTCATGGCGATACTCGCGGGCTGGACAGACGGCCTGCAGTGGCTCGAGATTCCGTGGCAGATCGGCATTCTCCTGGCGCTGGGCGGCGCACTGTCAGCCGTGCCGCTATTTTTGACGCTATCACGCCGCAATGTGGACCACCTGTACGTTTCGGTCTGGTACATCGCTGCGGCGCTGCTCTGGTTTCCTATCCTGTATGTCGTAGCGAAAGTGCCGTACGTGCATTTCGGCGTGGAGCAGGCCATCGTCAACTGGTGGTTCGCACACAACGTGCTTGGCTTGTGGCTTACGCCGTTAGGTCTTGCGTCAGCCTATTACTTCATCGCGAAGGTGCTCGGCCGTCCTATCTATTCGTACAACCTCTCGCTGGTCGGCTTCTGGGCGCTGGCGATGTTCTATAGCCAGGCCGGCATTCACCATCTGCTCGGCGGCCCCGTGCCAGCCTGGCTGCAAAGCGTCTCGGTCGTGCAGAGCGTGATGATGGTGATCCCCGTGCTCGCGGTCGGCGTCAATCAGCACATGACGGTGGCCGGGCGCTTCGCGGCGCTGCGCTATTCGCCCACGCTGCGCTTCGTCGTACTGGGCGCCGCGCTGTACACGCTCGTTTCGCTGCAAGGCACGCTCGAAGCCGTGCCGTTCTTCAATCGCCTCGTGCACTTCACCCAATACAAGGTCGCGCATGCGCACCTCGGCCTGTACGGCTTTTACTCGATGATCATGTTCGGTTCGATCTATTTCGTGATGCCACGCGTACTGGAGCGGGAGTGGCCCTATCCGAAGTTGATTGCCCTGCATTTCTGGCTGACTGTGACCGGCTTCGCGATCTACTTCGTGTCTCTGAGCATCGGCGGTGTTCTGCAGGGCATCGCCATGCTTGACGCCACACGGCCCTTCATGGATTCCGTCAACGTGCTCACGCCTTACCTGACAGCGAGAACGTTCGGTGGCGTGTTGATGACCGCAGGGCACCTCATATTCGCATGGCACTTCTTCGCGATGGTGCTCGACCCCGGGCCGGTCCGTTCCGGCCAGGCGCTTATCGGCAGCGCGCCGTCCGCAGGAGTCTGACCATGAACCGGGTTCTCACCATCGTCATCGGTGCGCTGATCATGCTGGCGATCGCCACGCTCGTGCTAGTCGCATTGCCGTATCGCGAGCTGCAGGACGAATCGCCGCCCGAACAGCTCAAGCCGTACACCATCGCACAACTGCGCGGCCGCGCCACATACGTCAACATGGGTTGCGTGTATTGCCACTCGCAGCAGCCGCGAGCGGCGACCCAGGGTCCGGACGCATTGCGCGGCTGGGGCCGGCCCTCGGTGTCGGCCGACTATGCGTACGACTACCCGCACCTGCTGGGCGTGTCGCGCACCGGCCCGGATCTGTTCAACATCGGCGCACGGCAACCCAGCGTCGACTGGCATCTCGCTCACCTGTACCAGCCACGCAGTGTGACGCCTGGAAGCGTGATGCCGTCGTACCCGTTTCTCTTCAAGGTGGTCGCGCATCCTGAACCGGGCGACAAGGTCGTGACGCTGCCGCCGCATTTCGCGCCGGCCGGCGGCCAGGTCGTCGCCACGCAGGAGGCGCTCGATCTCGTCGCTTACCTGACTGCACTCAACCACACGTATCCCGTTCCCGCCACTGAATCCGGAGTGACGAAATGAAACACGACACGCAGCACGACACGATCCACACACGGGAGCGTGCGGAACCCAGTGAACAGGCGAATCCGGTGCCCTGGCTTCTCGGGCTCGTCGGCGCATCGCTAATAGTCTGGGGCGTCAGCTATTTCCTGCTCAATCCGGACCTTGCGCCGGCCGGCGCCAAAGATGCCAGCCGCGACGCCGTGACGAGCGCCGCAGCACCCGCCGCGGCCGACGGCGCGCAGATCTTCGCGAGCCGCTGTGCGTCCTGCCATCAGGCGAGCGGTGCCGGCCTGCCCGGCGTGTTTCCGCCGCTGGCCGGCTCCGCCTGGGTGAACGGCGACGCGAAGACTGTCGCGCGCATCCTGCTGCTGGGCATCAACGGCAAGATCGACGTTGCCGGCGCAAGCTTCAACGGCACGATGCCCGCCTTTGGCACGACCCTTTCCGACGCGGAAATCGCGGCGGTGGCGACGCACGTTCGCGCGAGCTTCGGCAACAAGTCGGCTGCACTGACAGCCGACCTTGTGAAGGGCGAGCGAACCGCTCTGGGCACGAGGACGACGCCGTGGGCCGGCGGCGACGAACTCTCGAAGCAGCCGTAGAGCGGGACGAAACGCAAAATGCAATCCAACCTTCCAGATAGTGCGCTGCTGGATGTGCGCGGCATGTGGTGCACCAGTTGCGCGAACGCATTGGAAAGCATGCTGCGACGCCAGCCCGGCGTGCTCGCCGCCAGCGTCAGTTTCACGGCCGAGTCCGCCTCGCTGCAGTGGGACCCGCTCGCGACGTCGCTTGAGCGCTTGCTGCAGCGCGCCGCCAAACTCGGATACGCGTGCATCCCCGAAGGCGCAGGGCACGACCGGCGCGCGCATTTCGCCAAAATCCGCCATGACCTGATGGTCCGGCTCGTGGTCGCCGTGTTCTTTTCGATGTGGGTAATGCCGGCGCAATGGGCGCTGTACGTTGCGCCCGAGGGCAGTCTTTCGCCGGCCGCCCGATTTGGGCTGGCGCTGTTTGCAGGGCTCGCCGCCATACCGGTGATCGGCTACGGTGCGCTGCCGTTTTTCCGCGCGGCGTGGCGCACGCTGCGCGCTCGAGCGCCGGGCATGGACGTCCTCGTCGCGACCGGGGCTGGCGGGTCCTGCCTGCTTTCGGTATGGCAGTTGATACGGGGCGAGTCGACCGTCTATTTCGATTCCGCCGCAATGATCGTGGTCTTCCTGTTGGCCGGCAGGCTGCTCGAAACGACCGTGCGAAGCCAATCGGCCGACGCCGTACGCAGCCTGCTCGAATTACCGCCTGAAACCGCGCACGTGATCGATGCGTCCGGCGCCGAAACGCAAGTCCTTGCCAAGCGGGTGGAACGCGGCAGCGCGGTTCGGGTGTGCCCTGGCGAGCGCGTTCCGCTCGACGGCGTCATCACGCAAGGCGTGTCGTCGCTGGATCGCTCGCTGCTGACCGGCGAAACGGCGTTCATCACCGTCGAACCCGGCGACGTGGTCGAAGCCGGTGCGCTCAATGGAGATGGCGAACTGGTGGTGCTGGTCGAGCGCGCCTGGGGCGAGCGTCGCGTGGATCTGATCGCGCATAGCGTGCGGCAGATGCTCGCGCGCAAGACGGCGACCCAGGCACTCGCCGAACGGTTCACCCGCTACCTCGTGCCGGCCATCTGCGGGCTCGCGACGCTCGCCTTGCTTTGGAACGCAGCCGAGGGTATGGCCATTGCCGTTGCGCTCGAACGCGCCGTGGCGGTGCTCGTCATCACCTGCCCCTGTGCGCTCGGTATGGCCGTTCCGCTCGCGCTTACCGCTGGGGCGGGGCGAGCGGCGCGCGCGGGCGTGCTGTTCCGGGATGTCGAGTCGATCGAGAAGGCCGGCCGCATCGACCTCTTCTGCTTCGACAAGACCGGAACACTGACCGAAGGCGCGCCCCGGCTCGTCCAGTCGCAATGTGCCGACAGCGTGAGCACAGTCGACCTGTTCGTCGACGCGGCGATCGCCGAGCGCGGCAGCGAGCATCCGCTCGCAAAGGCCATCGAATCATTGGTACTGCCGTCATGCCGTGCAACCGTCGACGGCGCGACGGGAACGTCCCGTGCGACGCCCGGCGCGGGAGTCGAATGGATCGGCGCGGACGGCTCTCGCATTCTCGCCGGCAACGCGTCCTTTCTCGCCGGGCACGGTGTACCAGTTCCGGACACGGCAGCCACGCATACGACGGTTCATGTCGCGCGCGATGGGCGGTGGCGCGGCACGCTGCATTTCGCGGACGCGCCGCGTGCCGGTGCACGCCGCGCGCTGGCCACGTTGCGGACGACAGGCGCGGCGCTCGCGATGCTGACCGGCGACGAGCCGGCCGTCGGCTTGCGCGTCGCCGAGGCTGTCGGCATCGACGCCGGCGCGGTTTACGCGGGCCAGTCGCCGGAAGAAAAGGCCAGTCGCATCGTCGCTGCACAGGCAGCGGGAACGAAGGTCGCGTTCATCGGCGACGGTCTCAACGACGCGCCCGCGCTCGCGGCGGCCGATCTCGGCATCGCCGTCGCCAACGCGACGGCGTCGTCGGTGGCCGCTGCATCGATCGTACTGATCGAGGGCGGCATCGAGAAGCTCAATGCCGCGTTGGCGATCGCACGGCGCACTGCGCGCGTGATGCGCCAGAACCTCATTGCTGCAGCCATCTACAACTTGCTTGCCGTGCCGCTCGCGTTATCCGGAGTCGTGTCGCCGGTAATGGCAGCCGCGTTGATGATCGCCAGCTCACTTTCGGTGACGCTCAATTCGTCCCGCCTCGCTGCCGGCGCAATTAACCGGGACGGCGCTACTGATGACACGTTCGACACGGACACCGCACATCACCGCGGCACACAGGATCCGGATCTGCAGCACCCGCCTGCGCCGATGTTCAACACCTGACAGAAGGATGACCATGAAGAACGATGAACGCGACATCTTCCAGCAGCGCCGCAGGCTGCTCGGTGGCCTCGGTGCGCTGGGGCTCGCGGCATTGACCAATCCCATAACGGGGAGGGCAGCACCAGGCAATAACATCATGCTGCCCTTCGAAAATGGTGAGCGCCCGCTCACGTCCGCGTTTCCGCAGAAGTCCAACGTCATACTGCAAAGAACGCGGCCGCCGTTAATCGAAACGCCGTTCGAGGTGTTCGACCAGGGCGTCTTTACGCCAAACGACCGCTTCTATGTGCGGTGGCACCTTGCGAACATTCCAACGTCCGTAGATCCGGCCGCGTTCAGGCTGGACATCCGGGGTCACGTGAACAGGACTGTCAGCCTGACGCTGAACGATCTTGTGAAAAAATTCCCGCGCTTCGAAATTGCCGCGGTCAATCAATGCTCGGGGAATTCCCGCGGCTTTTTTAGTCCTCGCGTGCCAGGCGGTCAATGGGCGAACGGTGCGATGGGCAACGCTCGATGGACGGGCGTGCGGCTGAAGGATTTGCTGACACATGCCGGTGTCGGCGCAAACGCGGTGCAGGTGCGCTTGAACGGCCTCGAGACCGGCGTGATTCCGCAAACGCCGAAATTCATGAAGTCGCTCGCGATCGACCACGCGCTCGACGGCGAAGTGATGGTCGCCTATGCGATGAACGGAGAGCCGCTGCCGCTGCTCAACGGCTATCCGTTGCGGCTTGTCGTGCCCGGCTGGTATGCAACGTATTGGGTCAAGATGCTGCACGACATCGAAGTGCTGGACAAGCCCGACGACAACTTCTGGACCGCCAAGGCCTACCTCGTCCCCGATAACCATTTTGCCAACGTGCATCCCGGCGACAAGGACTTCAAGCAGGTGCCGATCAATACAATGCTGCCCCGGTCGTTCTTCACCAATCTGCGCTCTGCGGGCACGGTACAACGCGGTCAGCCAATGCTCGTACGCGGCATTGCGTTCGGCGGTCTCAACGCGCTCGCGAAGGTGCAGTTTTCGTCCGATGGCGGCCGCAACTGGACCGACGCAGCGATGGGCCGCGATTACGGCCGCTACAGTTTTCGGCAGTGGCAGACGACGGTCAGTTTCCCGCAAACGGGCAGCCGCACACTGATGGTCCGCGCGATCGACTCGACTGGACAGGCGCAGCCGAATACACCGAACTGGAACGGCGCGGGCTTCATGCGCAACGTCATTGAATCCGTCGATATCAACGTAGTCTGACACGAGGCGAAAACCATGAACTTGAAGCTGGTTCGTATCGCGGCGGTCTGGGCCGTTCCTGTCGTCGTCGGTGCCGTTGCCGCGCTGACCGGCAGTCACTACTTGCCTGAATCGATCGCCGGACAGGCGCAGCGGCAGGCCGCCCTCGTGCCTCCGGTGCATTTCGCCCCGCTCGACGTTTCTTTGCCGGCAGGCAGCACGCTCTTTCCACCCGGCGAAGGCGCAGAGATCGCAAACGCCAATTGCGTGATGTGTCATTCGACCGGAATGGTGCTGCGCCAGCCACCACTGACCACTCCCGAGTGGAAGACCGAGATCATGAAGATGCGCAACGGCTTCGGCGCACCGATCCCTCTCGATCAGGTCGACCAGCTTGCTCACTATCTTGGCGTTGTCAATGGGAAGAAGAATGAAGCGGGCCCCTCCGGTGTCGACAACCAGGCCAGCTGACGCACAAGCATCGGACCTGGGAACGCCCACGATGACGCCCCTCGCCGGCTAGACGATCACGTGTTCGAACATTTGATCGGCGAGCGTGCGAAAGGCGCGCGCGCTCGGGCTCAACGCACGCGCCTTGCGCCAGATCATGTTCAGCTCCCGCTCGATCTTCAGGTCGTGCACCCGCAACTGCACCAGAACGCCTGCGGCGAGTTCGTCGGCGACCGCTTGGCGCGACACCCACGCGACCGCATTGCCAAGGCGCAGTATCCGTTTGATCGCCTCCGGGCTGCCCACCGACAGCTTCGGCGACAGCCCATAGCCGTGCCGGGCATACGCGTCCTCGAGCACCATGCGTGTGCCGGATCCGGGTTCACGCATCACGAGTTCGGCATTGCCGACCTCCGCTGCGCTGACGCGGCGCTTGCGCGTCAGCGGGTGGCTGGCGCCGGCGACCGCAATCAGTTCGTCACGACCAATGACGGCCGCGTCGAACACCGATGCGTCGTACGGTCCTTCGATCAGCCCAAGCTGCCGTTCATGCGCCAGCACTGTCTCCTCGACGTATTCGGTGTTCGACACCGCGAGGTCGATCGTGATGCCTGGATATAACCGCCGGAACTCGTCCAGAACGGGAGGCAGCAGATAAACGCCAATCGTGCGGCTTGAGGCGAGCCCAAGGTGCCCGCGCGTCAAACCCGCGAACTCGCCGATCGCGGTTTCGGCTGCGTCCGCCAGCGAGAAAATCTGCGCGGCGTAATCGGCAAGCAGACGGCCTGCCTCGGTAGGCTGCATGCCGCGCGGGAGCCGGTCAAACAACGGCACGCCGACCCGTTCCTCCAGTTCGCGGATCTCGCGCGTGAGCGCCGGCTGGCTAACGTGAAGCCGCTCCGACGCGGCGGTGACGCTGCCGGTCTCGGCTACAGAAAAAAACGCTGCGAGATGGGTGAAGTTCATCGTCGTATGTATATCAAATAGGCATTAGCTTCATATTAAGGATGTATTTTCAATATGGATAGCAAATCCGCACAATCAGTTCATCCCGATTCCCTGTGGAGACGACCATGTCCAGCCAGTTTGGTGCACGCGAGGCAACGTCCTTGCAGCACTTCTCCGACAAGATTCGCCAGTTCACGCCGAACTGGTTCGCGATGACAATGGGCAACGGCATCGTATCGCTCGTGCTCGCCGCGTTGCCCCAGAGCTTTCCGGGCCAGCACGCACTCGCCGTTTCGTTGTGGTGCGTGGACATCGTGCTCTATGCGGTGTTCACGGCGATGTTCGCTGCGCGCTGGATCTTCTATCCAGAAACGATCAAACCCCTGCTGCATCACCCGCTTCAATCGATGTTCCTGGGCACCTTGCCAATGGGTCTCGCGCCGATCATCAACGGCATCGTGCTGTTCGCGGGACCGCATTTCGGCGCAAGTGCCTACTCGCTCGCGTATGCGTTGTGGTGCTGTGACGCACTGCTGGCAGTCGTTGTCGCGGTGGGAGTGCCGTACCTGATGTTCACCGAGCAAAGCCATGCCTTCGAGCGCGTTACAGCCGTGCTGCTGCTGCCGATTGTGGCGCCCGAAGTGGCGGCGTCAAGTGCCGCGGCGCTTGCCCCGCACCTGGTCGAACGAACCGCGCAGCTCGTCGTCGGCGCAGGCTATCTGCTGTGGGCGATTTCGGTGCCGCTCGCCTTTTCGGTGCTGACCGTCGTCTTCTTCCGGCTGGTCATTCACAAACTACCGCATCGTGATCTGGGCCCATCCAGCTGGCTGACTCTCGGCCCGATCGGCACCGGCGCGTTGGGACTGCTTACGCTGGGCCAGGCCGCGCCCGGCGCATTCGCCGGCACTGCACTCGCGAGCGTTGCCGCCATCGCACGCGACTTCGGCCTGATCGGCTCGCTCATCCTGTGGGGCGCGGGCGTGTGGTGGTTTGCGGTCGCGCTCCTCTTCACATTGCGCTACCGTCGCGAAGGCTTGCCGTTCAACCTCGGCTGGTGGGGCTTCACGTTCCCGCTCGGCGTCTACACCGCAGCAACGCTGAGCCTGTATCGGGTGACCGGGTTCGAGGCGTTCGCCGTGGCCGGCGTGCTGTTCGCAATCCTGCTGGGCGGACTCTGGAGCGTCGTGCTGTCGCGGACGTTGCGGGAAGTGGCGCGCGGTCACCTGTTCTACGCGCCTTGCCTTGCCACTGCGCGCTAGTTATCAATTCTTAGGTGTGTTGCTGTTCACGGACCTGTGCAATTGCACGGAATTTGTGCAATTGCGTGCTGATGCGCGCATCGCGTGAAAGCCACGCGATGCGGACCAGGGAAGCGATTTCGGCTGGCCCTCGATGGCGAAGAATCATCGTGCGAAATGGAACGTTGCCGTTCATACAAGGAAACAGCAAAGCCGCACAAGTGTCACGCTACGTACTGGAGCAGCCCGATGCGCGAACCTGAATCCTGCGCGTATCCCACAGGGCATTCATCCCCATCACTTCACGTTTCGGAGACGTACATGAGCAAGAAAGTCGCGGAAATTATTGTGGAAGTCCTCGAACAAGCCGGCGTAAAGCATTGCTACGGGATCGTGGGCGACACGCTGAATCTCATCGCTCACCACATCAACGAGAGCGACATCGAGTGGGTCCATGTGCGCCATGAGGAGGCGGGGGCGTTCGCCGCCGAAGGCGAGGCCATGTTGACCGGCAACCTCACGGCCGTTGCGGGAAGCTGCGGCCCTGGCAGTCTTCACTTCATTAACGGCCTAGTGGACGCCAACCGCAATCGGGCTCCAGTTATCCTGATCGCAACCCAGGTAGCGAGCGAGGAACTCGGCTTTAACTTTCCGCAGGAACTCGACTTCAAGGCGATCTACGGATCGTGCACCGTGTTCTGCGACATGATCATTAATCCGGAGCAGGCGCGACGCAAGACCGTGATTGCCTGTCAGACCGCCATTGCAAAGGGTGGGGTCGCTGTGCTGATCGTTCCGGTCGACATCGCCCATGCCAATACGAGCGACGAGGTCCCGTATTCGGTCCACACGAATGTCCCCGTGGTCCGGCCGAGTGACGCAGACCTCGACCGTGTCGCCGAAATCCTCAATTCGGGCGGCGACAAGATTGCGATCTATGGGGGTTCGGGATGCCGTGGCGCCCACGCCGAAATCCTGGCCGTAGCCGAGCGGCTCAAGGCGCCCATTGCGCACACGTCCCGCGCCAAAGACGCGCTGGAACATGACAACCCGTACAACGTCGGCATGACCGGCATTATCGGCGGCGAAGCGGGCTATCTGGCGGTATCCGAATGCGAGACCTTGCTGATGCTGGGCGCCGACTTCGCGTGGCGGCAGTTCTACCCGGAGAAGGCCAGGATCGTTCAGATCGACATGGCACCCGATCATCTCGGCCGCCGGCATCCGGTCACGCTAGGGCTGGTTGGAGATATCAAGTCCACGATGGAGGCGTTGCTGCCGCGCCTCAAACCGCGCACGTCAACCGAGTTCCGCGACAAGCTCGTCGAACGGCATGCCGACGCGCTGGAAACCCACCTGTCCAAGGCCGTTCCGTCGAGCCGCGGAACGATTCCGCCCATCTATCTGACCGAGCTGCTCAACCGGCACGCGGCGAGCGATGCACTCTTCTGCGCCGACGATGGGACGCCCACTGTCTGGCTGTATCGGCATATCGACACGAACGGAAAACGCCGGGTGTTTTCGAGTCTGCTCCACGGCACGATGGCGGCGGCCCTGCCGATGTCATTGGGGCTGCAGAAGTGCCAGCCTGGACGGCAGGTGATTTCCATGTCCGGCGATGGTGGTCTCGCCATGATGTTCGGTGAGCTCATGACGGCCGTGCAGGAGAAGCTGCCCATCAAGGTGGTCGTGTTCGACAACGGCAAGCTTGGATTTATCGACATCGAGCAAAAGTCCGAAGGCATGCTCCCGCTCTATACGGGCCTGCAAAACCCGGACTTCGGCAAGGTCGCCGAGGCGATCGGACTATGGGGGCGCACGGTGGCGAAAGCCGACGAGCTCGAAGAGGCCGTCGTTACTTGGCTGAACGAGCCCGGCCCCGCGCTGCTGAACGTCAAGGTCGATATGATGACGCTCGTGATGCCGCCGAAGATCGAGTGGGGGGCTGCGTACGGAATGGCCCTGTATTCGGCGAAAGCCATGCTGCAGGGGCAGTCCGCCGACGTGTTCGCCATGATCCGTGAAAATTTATAGGACTTGCCGGGTTAAGCGGGGCGGAATGGCGTGCTGACGACGAACGCGGCGGACGTATTCGTCTGGATAGCAACCAGTTGAGTGGCTGTTTCAGTGGCCGGATCGGGGACGGCTGCCGCTCCTGTCGGACCGATTGCAGCCCGGTGAAGCGGGCTGCTTGCCGCTCTTAAACGCCCGCCAGCGCCGGTAAATCAGGATCGCACGACGAGCGCTCCCACTGCGACCCGGCACGCAACAGGTCCGACGCGTTGTTGACGCTCGCTGTGCTTTCCCTGCGCGTCGCGAAGCATACCGGATAGCGCGCGCTCTTTTTCTCGAGAATGGCCTGGCTCAGGAATTCCGCGCTGTACGCTTTGAGCAAATGCGCATGGTGGGCCTCCAGGTACGCGGCGATGCGCTCCCGTTCGCCGTCGATGGTTGCGAGCGACGCGAGGGTGCGCTCGTCCCAGCGAAACCGCAGACCCAGTTCCGCGAAAGCGGTGTTGTATGCGCAAAGCTGCGCCTGCATGTCCTGGTCGTGCTCGGTTTCATGTGCGTTAGCGCGTGCGTGGCTCATGGTCGTCTCCTTCGGGCAGATGGCTTGCCAGAAGCTTAGGATCGGCCATAAATGAACAACAGTTAAAGTTATTGTGACAAGCTATAAATGTTTGTTTATGTTTAGAGTGAAGCTCGCGCCGGCACGCTGCGCCGTGACTTTCAATTATCCGTTGGGCTGACTGCGCAGCAGATCGGCATCGATGTGAGTGATCTGCGCGATCTGCGCGGCGCCTTCGCCGATCAAGAATTCCTTGAACGCAAGCGCGACAGGGGGCAGGCGTTTGTTCTTGCGGTGCACCACGTACCAGTGGAGCATCACCGGAAAGCCTTGTACGTCCAGTACCGCGAGGTGACCGACCTGCAGTTCCAGGCTGATCGTATGCGCGGAGAGGAAGCTGATGCCCATGCCTGCAATCACCGCCTGTTTGATCGTTTCCGTGCTCCTGATCTCCATGGCGACATTGAGCCTGGAGGTTCCTCCCGCAAACCCTTCTTCCATCGAATGCCAGGTATCCGAGCCTTTTTCGCGGACGATGAACGGCTCTTTTGTGATCGTCGACTGAGGAACGCGCTTCTTGCCGACAAGCGGGTGTCGGGGCGGCGCGACAATCACGTAAGGATGGGGCGCAAACGGTTCGTTATGCGTATCGAGGTCCTGTGGAGGCCGCACCATGATCGCGAGATCGGTCAAGTTGTTCGCCAGCTGATGCAGCAGTTCCTCGCGATTGTGCACCGCCAGGTTGAGCTTGACGTCGTCGTTGCGGCGCGCGAATTCGCCCAGCAGTCGCGGGAAAAAATAGTCCCCCGCACTGATCACCGCAATGTTCAGTTGGCCACCCGCAATGCCCTGGAGGCGGGCCATCGCTTCGTCCATTTCGCGGAACTGCTCGATGATCGAGCGCGCGTAAGAGAGCATTTCGGAGCCCGCTGGCGTCAGATGGATTTTTCTGCCGAGCTGCTCGAAAAGGGCCAGGCCGGCGTGCTCCTCAAGCTGTTTTACCTGAGTTGAGACGGCGGGCTGCGTCAGGTACAACTCGTCGGCCGCGCGCGAGAAGCTCAGGTGCCGGGCAACCGTTTCGAAGATCTTGAGTTGGCGCAGAGTAGCGTTTTTCATGGCTGAAGTTCGTTGAGGCATCGACGTATACAGGACGCCTAATGCAAACCATAAAATGTTTTAACTTTCACTGATGGCTGTTCTCGCGCAGCATGCTCCCAGATTTCGTGAAGACGCAACCACTTTTACCAGACCGTTTTGCGCACCCCCGCCGGTCTTTTGTTGTTGGTGCGATCTCCATCTGACCGACCATTAGCGTTTCATTGCCGACGCGCACGCAAGCGATGAGTGATTCGGTTACACGATTCAACGCAACGCGCCGCTCGAGCACGACGAATTCTACAAAGGAGATGGAGACATGGGATATTCCAACGTGGCCGAGCCGCGCAGCACGGCGCTACGGTATAACCGGTGGGTTCAACTGGCGGTCGGCATCGTCTGTATGGGGCTGGTGGCGAACCTGCAGTATGCGTGGACCTTGTTCGTCGTGCCGATGGACGCGGCGCATCACTGGGGGCAGGCAGCGATTCAGACTGCGTTCACCATCTTCATCGTCACGGAAACCTGGCTTGTGCCAGTCGAAGGCTGGCTCGTCGACAAGTTCGGGCCGCGCCCGGTTGTGATCGCCGGTTCGCTGTGTGCCGCACTCGGCTGGATCATTGACGCACACGCAAGCAGTCTGGGCGCACTGTACGTCGCGGCGGTGATTGCGGGCATCGGTGCGGGTTGCGTCTACGGGACCTGTGTCGGGACGGCACTCAAGTGGTTCCCGGATAAACGGGGCCTGGCGGCGGGTCTGACCGCGGCCGGCTTCGGCGCCGGTGCGGCGATCACAGTGATCCCGATCGCCAACATGATCCAGCGTTCCGGCTACGAGCATACGTTCATGTTCTTCGGTATTTTCCAGGGCGTCTGCATTCTGCTTCTCGCAACCTTGCTTGTGCGTCCGAAGCCGCCGGCGAATGCGGTCGCGGCCAAGCGCGTCGTGGCCACCAAGGTCGATTACACCCCCAGCCAGATGATCCGCTCGCCGCTTTTCTGGGTGCTTTACCTGATGTTCGTCTTCGTGGCGGCAGGCGGAATCATTGCGACCGCGCAACTCGGCCCGATCGCCAAGGAATATGGCTTCGCGAAGCTGCCGGTCAGCCTGATGGGCGTCACGCTGCCGCTTCTGACGATGACGCTGTCGATCGATAACCTGTGCAACGGCTTCACGCGTCCGCTGTGCGGCTTTCTTTCGGACAAGATCGGCCGCGAGAATACGATGTTCATGATCTTTCTCGGCGAAGGCATCGCGTTGCTCGGGCTGATGCAGTTCGGCCACAATCCGTACGCATTCATGTTCTTTGCCGCGGCCGTGTTCCTCTGCTGGGGCGAGATTTTCTCGATCTTCCCGGCGACCTGCGCGGACACGTTCGGCAGCAAATACGCGGCGACCAATGCGGGCACGCTTTATACCGCAAAGGGCACGGCGTCCATGCTTGTGCCGATCGCTTCGGTGTTGTCGGCGCATGGCTCGTGGAACACGGTGTTCATCTGTGCGGCGGTCGTGTCGATTACAGCGGCGGTGTCCGCGAAATTCATCCTCGCGCCAATGAGACGGCGGTGGATCGACCGAACGGTCGAGGCCGGCGCGCTCGCAAAGGGATATCTCTGAGCACCCGATAGGGTATTTATGCCTCGTGAAGGCGTTGATGCGTCGTTGCGGGTCTTATCTCAACCACCTCGATGCATACCCCGGTAGTCTGGATTAATAAAATAGCTATCACGGGAATATCCAACTGTCTTGGGCACTTGGGTCGCCTTGTCTTGCGCGTGACTTAAGTGTTGGGAATTAGCAGATATTAAGCTACTCATCGGATCGAAATAGCGGTTCGGGTCACGGAATTTATTTTTCTTGTTTATTAGTGATACTAATTAACATCGGAGGAGATGATGGGAATAAGAAATCTGAAGCCGCGTCATGCGGCGGCTTCGCTATGCCTGTTTGCAGCTGGCAGTGTGACCTGTTCGGGAGGAGCATTCGCTCAGGCAATTGCGGCGGATGACGACAAACAACAGATCCAGTTGTTGAAACAACAAATGGAAGCGCTCAATAAGAAGCTCGATGCGCTTGTGGCAAAGCAAGCCCAGACAGCGAACAGCCAGCCAGCGGTCAGTCCCGCTGTCGCAAGCGCAAACGCAGGTACAAGTTCAGGTACAAGTTCAGGTACAAGCGCAAATACGGGTACAACCTCAGGCGCGCAAAAAACATCGGATGCCGACGCCTCCGGTTGGGGCGCCGGCATGCCGGCCAAGCTTAAGTCGTTGCTGGCCGCGCTGGGGGATATGGAGTTCTACGGTAATCTGGATCTTTCCGTGGACTATGCGACCAAGGGTCTCAAGGACTCCTATGTCACGCCAGGCGGGACGGTCGTATTCCCTAGAGGTCATATGGGCTGGCAGCCCGACGTCTCATCCAATCTTTCCTATGTCGGCGTTCGCGGCAAGCGGCCATTCGGTTCCGACGCCAGCCTGGCCTTCGTCTACCAACTGGAAACCCAACTGGACATCTCGGCAACCTCAGGGTCTTCCAATTCGAACTCCGCTCAGGATTCGACCGTCAAGGGCGCCCTGACGTCGCGCAACAGCTTCATCGGCGTAGCATCGTCCTCCTGGGGCGCGTTGAAGATCGGCAAGACCGATGCGCCCTACAAAACGTCGACCGCACGCATGAATCCGTTTTCCGGCATGCTCGGCGATTACTCCGTCATCATGGGTAACACGGGCGGCGACAATCGCGTCGAATTCGGTACGCGGCTGGACCATGCGATCTGGTATGAGTCGCCCAGTTTCCATGGCTGGTCTCTCAACGCACTGGTTTCGCCCGGGCAAAACCGCGGTTACGAAAATTCGGTGCAGGCTTCGGGTGAGTCGAGTTGCACGGGCGGCAATGTCCCTGGTAGTGGTGGAAATCCAATTGCGTGTAACGACGGCAGCTACGGGTCGGCCTACAGCGCGAACCTCGCCTATAGCAACGGCCCCCTGTACTTTACGACAGCTTATGAGATACACCTCGGCGTGAATCGCTCAAGCGATGTCACGAACACGCCTGCTGCGCTGGCTTCGCCTGATGGGACGGACCCCAACGATATCGGCAACGAATGGGCATTCAAGGTCGGTGCGCAATATAAATTTCCCACTCTGACCACGGTGAGCGCAATTTATGAAGTGATGCGCAGACAGATTCCGGCCTACTTGCAAACACAGAACGAGCGCAGCCGTAATGGTTTCTGGCTCGCCCTGACGCAGGAAATCACCCCCAAGGACAGCGTGAGCGTCGGTTGGGCGCACGCCAATCGCACGCCGGGTGACCCGGGGCAACACAACACGGCTCCAGCCGACCCGAACGCTATTGGTATCCCGAATCCTTCCAACGGCGCCAATATGGTCACTGCGATGTACAAGCATGCGATCGACAAACATGCGACTGTGTATGCCGACTATGCCATGGTCATCAATCAAGCGGCGGCGCACTATGCGCTGGGCGCAGGCGGGCGAAGCGTCACTGTCGATTGTCATGACGGCAGCTCGATTTCGCAGGGTGCGCCGTTTTGCTACGCGGGCGGCAGAGAAATGGGCTTCTCCGTTGGGTTGAACTACAAGTTCTGAGGGCCAGCCCTTTCAAGGTCTTGATCAAGATGTTTCGCCTTTGGCGCGTTTAAGCAGGCGGGCGGTACTGTGATGGGCACGGGCTACCGCGCCTTCGACATAGGGTGCGGGTTTGCGGGTCTTGGGGCCAC
>NZ_WOEZ01000200.1 GCF_013177735.1 Paraburkholderia elongata
GCACGCCAGACTTCCCTTGTGTTGGCGTCGGCCGCGACGACGGCGAACGACGCGGGAATTTATGACCGCGGAATGCGCTTCGCCATGCTGGCGATGGGGAAGAGTTGGCTCTCGCCGGGATCGGTAGAAGCAGAGCTGGAACTCATGCGTGGCGCGCATGCATCAATGCAGATTGCGTTGCTCAGTGGGCATCAGGAGCCGGTTGATTCCGCCGTCTTCAGCCCGGACGGTAAGCGCGTGGTGACCGCGTCCTGGGATAGGACCGCGCGGGTGTGGGACGCGGCTACGGGCAAACAGATCGCGCTGCTCAGCGGGCATCAGGGGTGGGTTTATTCCGCGACCTTCAGCCCGGGCGGTCAGCGGGTGGTGACCGCGTCCCGGGATAGGACCGCGCGGGTGTGGGACGCGGCTACGGGCAAACAGATTGTGCAGCTCAGCGGGGATCAGGGGTGGGTTTATTCCGCCGCCTTCAGCCCGGACGGCCGGCGGGTGGTGACCGCGTCCGCGGACGGGACCGCGCGGGTGTGGGACGCGGCGACCGGCCAGGTGATCGCGCAGCTTACCGGACATCAGAGACCGGTTTTCTCCGCCGCCTTCAGCCCGGACGGCCGGCGCGTGGTGACCGCGTCCTCGGACAGGACCGCGCGGGTGTGGGAGGCGGCGACCGGCCGGGTGATCGCGCAGCTCACCGGGCATCAGGGACTGGTTTTCTCCGCCGCCTTCAGCCCGGACGGCCGGCGCGTGGTGACCGCGTGCGACGACAAGACCGCGCGGGTGTGGGATGCGGCGACCGGCCGGGTGATCGCGCAGCTCACCGGGAATCAGGGACCGGTTTTCTCCGCCGCCTTCAGCCCAGACGGCTGGCGCGTGGTGACCGCGTCCGATGACAAGACCGTGCGGGTGTGGGATGCGGCGACCGGCCAGTTGATCGCGCTGCTCGCCGGGCATGAGGGACCGGTGAGCTCCGCCGCCTTCAGCCCGGACGGCAGGCGGGTAGTGACCGCGTCCGATGACAAGACCGCGCGTGTGTGGGATGCGGCGACCGGCCAGGTGATCGCGCAGCTCACCGGACATCAGGGGCCGGTGAACACCGCCGCCTTTAGCCCGGACGGCCAGCGGGTGGTGACCGCGTCCGTGGATCGGACCGCGCGCGCGTGGGACGCGGCGATGGGCGAACAGATCTTGCTGCTCGGCGGGCATCAGGAGCCGGTTGTTTCCGCCTCCTTCAGCCCGGACGGCCAGCGGGTGGTGACTGCGTCCCGTGATAGGACCGCGCGGGTGTGGGACGTGGCCACGGGCAAACAGATCGCGCAGCTCAGCGGGCACCAGAGGGCAGTTTTTTCCGCCGCCTTCAGCCCGGACGGCCAGCGGGTGGTGACCACGTCCGGGGATCAGACCGCGCGGGTGTGGGACGCGGCCACGGGCAAACAGATCGCCCAACTCAGCGGGCATCAGGGGTGGGTTTACTCCGCCGCCTTAAGCCCGGACGGCCAGCGGGTAGTGACCGCGTCCGCGGACAGGACCGCGCGGGTGTGGGACGCGGCCACGGGCAAACAGATCTTGCTGCTCAGCGGGCATCAGGAGCCGGTTGATTCCGCCGCCTACAGCCCGGACGGCCAGCGCGTAGTGACCGCGTCCTGGGATGGGACCGCGCGGGTGTGGGACGCGACCACGGGCAAACAGATCGCCCAGCTCAGCGGGCATCAGGAGTCGGTTGATTCCGCCGCCTTCAGCCCGGACGGCCAGCGGGTGGTGACCACGTCCGGGGATCAGACCGCCCGGGTGTGGGACGCGACCACGGGCAAACAGATCGCCCAGCTCAGCGGGCATCAGGGGTCAGTTTTTTCCGCCGCCTTCAGCCCGGACAGCCAGCGGGTGGTGACCGCGTCCGCGGATAGGACCGCGCGGGTGTGGGACGCGGCCACGGGCAAACAGATCGCCCAGCTCAGCGGGCATCAGGGAGCAGTTTTTTTCGCCACCTTCAGCCCGGACGGCCAGCGGGTAGTGACCGCGTCCGCGGATCAGACCGCGAGGGTGTGGGACGCGGAGACTGGCCAGGTGATCGCGCAGCTCAGCGGACATCAGCGGGCAGTTGGTTCCGTCGCCTTCAGCCCGGACGGCCAGCGGGTGTTGACCGCGTCCGCTGACGGGACCGCGCGGGTGTGGCCTATCCGATGGCTCATGCAGTATCGAGGTCGGCGCCTGGCTGAAGCTGTGTGTAAGGAAAAGCTCGTGGGCGCAAACCTGCTCACAGCCGATGATGAAGCTGCCCTTTCTCTCATACGCGGGCGCCAGGGCGAAAACGTGTGTGAACGGTAACGTGGAGACCGGAGCGGCATGCCACGATACGTTCACCCCATATCACGGCCAGCGCAACCGATTGCCTTCCCTAGCCGACGAACAGGCAACTGGCACGATTGCGATGACAACTGGTTCGTGAGCGTCGCTCTCCGGCAAGGTGACGGACCGGAATGGGTCGGTCTATGCCGATCGCATCAAACTCTGTTCGGCCAGGAGCCGCCGTTCCTCTTGATTCTTCTGAGGACGTTTGAAGGTCGGCTCCACGCTGACAACGGACGTTGACATTCAGCGGTCCAAGAAATTCACGTCGAGCATGTGCCGTTACGTCTGCGAGAAATCAAATAGAGATCTCTCCCTCTATCGGATCTTGATGACGACTTTACCCTTTGAACGTCCCGTTTCGACGTAAGCCAAAGCCTCTCGTGTTGACTTAAACGGAAAGATTCGATCGATCACGGGCCTGATCGCACCTGAGTCAATGAGCGTAGCGATCTGGCCTAGTTGGTCGCCATCGGCACGCATAAACAGGAATGAATAAGTGACCTCACGACGTTTCGCCGCTCTTCGAATGCGATAACTTAGAAAGCGCATCACCGTGTTTAGGAACAGGGAGGCCCCCATCTGTTTAGCAAAATCAGGATCGGGTGGACCGGCGATCCCGATGAGCTTGCCACCCGTTTTGAGAACTCGCAGCGATCTTTCGAGCGTATTTCCGCCTTGCGTATCCAGCACCACGTCGCAGTTTTTCAGCACGGCGGTAAAGTCGTCTTTCTTGTAATCGATGACGATATCAGCGCCAAGTTGCTTCATCAATCCGGCATTCGCGGCACTCGCTGTCGTCGCGACGATCGCGCCCAGATGCTTGGCCAGTTGAATGGCAAAGGTGCCAACACCACCCGAGCCGGCGTGTATCAATACCTTTTGTCCTTTCTTCAGTTGACCTTTTTCGACCAGCGCCTGCCACGCTGTTAAGGCCACCAACGGAATTGAAGCCGCTTCTTCCATACTGAGCGCCTTGGGCTTGAGCGCCACCGCCGCTTCCTTGATCGCGATAAATTCCGCGAAAGTACCGATCCGATCTTTGGGCGGTCGCGCATACACCTCATCGCCCGGTTTGAATCGCCGCACGCGCGATCCGACCCGGACAACGACCCCAGCCAGGTCGTTGCCCAAAATCAGCGGCAAACGATAGGGCAAAATTAGCTTGAACTCGCCATCCCTGATCTTTGAATCGAGCGGGTTCACGCCAGCGGCGTGAATCTGGACCAACACGTCGTCCTCACGCAGGTCCGGAACCGGCATATCGCCGGCGCGTATGCCACTCTTGCGTCCATATCGATCGACGACGAATGCTTTCATCATGGTTCGTTGTTCCTGTCAGTTTCTCGTTGCATAAAGTAATAGCGTTTATGTTGTGAGCCGCAGATCTTTGCGAATGCCGGCGTCCACCAGGCCCACAGGCGCAAATCTCCGTAGCAACCGCAGACGGCCGGCGAGCCCCCCCGCCGCATAGCGAAGCTTCGGGTGGGCCGCGAGAGCGGCTCGTAGAACGGTCTCGGCCACGACCTCAGGACCGTCGGCGCCCTCGACCACCTCTTTGACGCGCTTATCTACAGCCGCGCGCACCTCGCGGTATTCGTCGAGGGGGACGTCGGGCGCCATGAAGTTGGCGTCAAAGGGCGTCTTGATGTAGGCAGGCTCAATGACGGACACCCGGATGCCCAGCGTGCGTAACTCATGGTCGAGCGACTCCGAATAGCCTGCAACGGCGTGCTTGGTGGCGGAATACAGCGCCATATAGGGCATGGGTAAGAAACCCAGCACAGAGCCGATGTTGATGATGCGGCCGCTACCTTGTTGCCGCATATGGGGCAGCACGGCACGCGTCATGCGCACAATCCCGAAGAAGTTCGTATCGAAGATCGCGCGGGCCTGGTCAAGCGAACTTTCTTCGGCAGCGGCAGGGGCTACGCCGAAGCCGGCGTTGTTCACCAGCAGGTCGATGCGGTTGTGCAAGCGCAGTACTTCTGTGACAGCCGCTTCGACTGATGCTTCGCTAGTCACGTCCAGCGGCAGCATCTCGAACGTCCGCTGGCCGGCTTGTGCACCGCGCCGGCTGGTGCCGTAGACCTTGTACCCGGCCGTGGTGAGGCGGTTCGCAGTGGCCTCGCCGATACCCGACGAGGCGCCCGTAACGAGGGCTATTCCGCTTTTCATAATGTCCTTCCTTCAGATGGTGAGCAATGCCTTTGCATGGCTAGTCGAGCGTTTGTCCTGCCAAAAATATTATGGTCATCATATTTTTGATCCAGCAAAAACGCACGTCGAACAAGCGGATTTACTCGTCAGCGGGTGCGAATTTCTTCAATGCAGCGTCAAGAAAACTGTCCGACAGCTTGGGGTCGTCGACGGCGCGCGCCAGCACCATGGTTCCGACCATTGTGGCAACGATCATCAGTGCCTGTTCATGCGCACCCGGTTGGCCCCAATCAGGCAACTGGCGCGCGACGACATCGATCATCTCCTTGATGCGGCGGGTTGCAGCGCGTCGCACGACCGGTGCCTGGCGCGGCATCTCTGAGCCAAGGGCGGAGATCGGGCAGCCCGTCTCTATGCCTTCACGGTGCTCCTTCGACAGATAGGCGCGCACCATCGACGGTAATGCCTGCTCCGGTGGCACAGAGGCGGCGATTTGCTCCGACAGGGCCACCGACTCAGCGCCGGCGCGGTCGGCCGCTTCAGCGAGCAGCACCTCCCGCGATGGAAAGTGCGCGTAGAAGCCGCCATGTGTCAGGCCGGCCTCTTTCATGATGTCGGCCACGCCCGTCCCGTCGTAGCCGCTGCGCCGGATCGCGCGCGCGGCAACCTCCACGATGCGCTCATGCGTGATTTCCTTACGCCCGACCGGTTTCCTGGTGACTGATGACTTTTGCATGATGATCATCATATATTACTTCGGCACAATTTGTTGTGCGGAGTAGTCTCGATGGAGATCAAGGCCTCACCAGGCAGCGCAAACGTGCGCGACTCCCGTCAGGATGCTGAGTCTGATCTCGGGTTTCTCAACGGCCGGCTGAACATGCCTTGCCAGCGGAGGTCCAAGTTATTGTTGTCTTCGACAGGGTTGGGCCATGTCCCGCGCTTCGTTTGTCCACGCTCACGCCGCCCACGCCGATTGGCGGGTGGCTCTCGCCGAGTGCCAGAGGCAAATTCAAACCCAAATTGCGGCCCGTGCGGCGCAGCTTGACGAATCCGCTCCGTTCACGCTCGGCTGGTGTTACGTGAGCGACTATTACGCACCCGCGTCCGAGGCGATCCTCGACGAACTGCACCGGGGTCAGCCAGGCGTCGCCTGGGTCGGTACGGTCGGTGTCGGTGTGGCCGCCAGCGGCATCGAATACATCGACGAACCGGCCTTGGTGCTGATGGTCGCGCCGCTGCCACGGGAATCGTTCCGGCTATTCTCCGGCCTGCAGCCACTGCCTGCGACATCCTCCGGGTTCGTGGCCCATACCGCGCTGGTCCATGCCGAGGGCAGCACGCCGGACGTGCAAGAATTGCTGCACGAACTGAGCGCCCGCACGACCACGGGTTATCTCTTCGGCGGCCTATCCTCGGCGCGAAACCGTCCGCTGCACATGGCGGATGGCGTGTTCACCGGGGGAATGTCCGGCGTGCTCTTCGGCCCCGAGGTCGGTCTGATCTCACGCGTGACGCAGGGCTGCCAGCCCATCGGGCCGGTGCGCACCATCACCCAGGCCCAACACAATCTGGTGGGCACGCTGGACGGCAAGCCCGCACTCGATTGCGTGTTGCAGGATCTTGGACTCGACCGGGATCTGCCAATCGATGCGTTGTCGCAGGCGCTGTCTACCACCCTGGCGGGCTTGAGCACCGGCGCCGAGGACGTGCCGAAATGGCCTGGAAAGTTCGGCGCGGATACACTCGTGCGGCACCTGGTGGGCGTGGATACCCAGCACCGGGTCCTGGCGATTGCGGATCGGGTCGAGCCCGGCATGCATCTGGCCTTTTGCACGCGCAACCCCGAGGCTGCCCGGGTCGATCTGGTGCGCATTGCAACGGAAATCCGCGCGGAACTGGAAAGCGGCACGGCGGGGCACATGTCGGGCGCCCTGTATGTCAGTTGCTCGGGACGGGGCGGGCCTCACTTCGGAGCGCGGCATGCGGAGTTGCAGACGGTGCGAAATGCCCTAGGCGAAGTACCGCTGGTGGGATTCTTCGCCGGCGGCGAGATTGCAAGGAATCACCTTTACGGCTACACCGGCGTATTGACGGTCTTTACGAGCCCGGACTGACGCTCCGGGCGGTTCCGATTTTTGCCATAGCACGAAGAATATCCATACTGCGTTCATCCACAACAGCCATTCGTACGCCGCCCTGACAGATTCATGCACGCCCTCTTCAAACCAAGGCTTGTCAATGACGCGTTTGGCGACCCAGGTCTATACGTGGACTTTTGCGACGAACGGCGTGCCCTCCTTTTCGATCTTGGCGATATCTCCAGGCTGCTGCCCCGCCACCTGATGCGTTTGTCACATGTGTTCGTTACCCATACGCACATGGACCATTTTTCCGGATTCGATCATCTCTTGCGCGTGATACTCGGGCGCAAGCTTGGCATCGTGATGTTTGGCGGACCCAACTTTCTTACACAAATCGAACACAAGCTGAGCGCCTACACCTGGAACGTGGTGCATCGTTACGCGGTCGATCTGGTGATCGACGCACGCGAAATCGGAGTGGACGGTGGCGAGCAGCGCGCACTCTTTTCAAGTCGGAGACAGTTCGCCCGCGAAGCCAGCCCATCCTTTGACCGATCTGACGACGTGGTGCACAACGAAACAACCTTTCGCGTGCGTGGCCGATTTGTCGATCATGACATCCCGTGCCTTGCGTACGTGCTCGAGGAGAAGGCCCGCGTCATCGTCGCGAAGGACCGGCTCGCGGCGCTGGGGGTGTCGACGGGTGCGTGGCTGCGCGAACTGAAACATGCGGTGCTGACCGGCGCCCCCGACGAGACGCCCATTCAGGTTCAGTGGCGCGATCGGCATGGCGAGCACGCGATGACCCGACAGGTCGGCGAACTGCGTCACCTGATCCTCGACGTCGTTCCCGGGCGGCGCATTGGCTACGTAACGGACTTGCGCTATACGGAACCGAACGTAGCGACCCTATCGGAGTTGATGCACGACGTGGACCTGCTTTTTATCGAGAGCGTATTTCTTGACGAGGACAAGACCCATGCCCTGCGCAAGAATCACCTGACGGCCCGCCAGGCGGGTCTGATCGCGCGCCGGATCGGCGCCCGGGCGGTTGTACCGTTCCACTTTTCGCCGCGTTACGAAGGACGCTCGGCAGCACTGATTGCAGAAGTGCAGGCGGCGTGGTCCGCTACGTCGGTTCTGGGTGACGAAAAGCCCGATTAGACGGGATGAACGCGATGTCCGCGTTGCCCGGCCAACTGAAAGAAATGATACGAATGAGCATTTTATTGAGCATTTTTAGACTTAAAAATATCACTCCTTCGGCTTAAAGTGAAGACTCCTACCCACCTGATGAAGGAGTAACACCATGAGTCGAATCACCGTACCCGCAGTTGAGTCCGCCACTGGCGCGACTGCCGAAGTCTATGCCCAGGTCAAGAACGCCGCCGGCAGCATCCCGAACCTGTTCGTTGCGCTAGGCGCGCTGTCGCCCGAAGTACTCAAGGCGGTGCTGAATGCCGAAGGCGTGCTGGCTTCCGGCACGCTCAGCAAGCAGGAAGTGGAAACGATCAAAGTGCTCGTCAGTGAGCTCACCGGATGCGACTACTGCGTGGCAGCGCATACGATGCTGGGCAAGATGACGGGCCTATCGCCGGAGACGCTCAAGCTGATCCGTGCAGGCCAGCCTACCGGGGACGCGAGGCGCGACGCGCTGGTGCGCTTCGTGCAAAACCTGCAGCAAACCAGCGGCACGATCCGCGCAGACGAGTTCGCGGCGATCAAGGCGGCCGGCTTCACCGACGCGCAGCTTGCGGAGATCTCGTTGGCCATCGCGCTGACGGTGTTCACCAACACCTTCAACCGCATCAACGACACCGACGTGGACTTCCCGCCGGTCAGGTAATGCGCAACGGGACAGGCGTTCCTTCGCAGCGCCTGCTCCTTTCACTGCAGGCATTCGGCAAGTGTGACGAACCGAACAGCCGAATGTGTCGCGCGCCGCCAGGACAAATACATCGCAACTTCTACAGAGGCAGTGTGAAAGATCATGAACATTCATTTCCAAGTGGCAGAAAAGAGCAGCGGGACTTATCTGCATCTGGCATTTTTGCGGTGGTCGATGGTGGCCATCTTCATCTGGTTCGGGATACAGAAATTCACGCCCTATGCGGCCGACGCCATCGCGCCGTTGATCTCACACAGCCCGTTTATGAGTTGGTTGGGCGTGTTCGGCGTAAGAGGTGAAGCCCGGATTGTGGGGACGATCGAACTGACGACCGCAGCCGCTCTGATCATCGGATCGATGATTCCGGCGGTGTCCGCTTTAGGAGCGGCGATGGCGAGCGCCACCTTCCTCCTGACGACGTCCTTTGTACTCAGTACGCCGGGTATCACTCAAATAAGCCCGACCGGTTTCCCGATCATCTCGACCTTGCTGGAGCAGTTTCTGCTGAAGGACGTCGCCCTGTTGGCGGCTTGCTTTACACTGCTTCTCGCCTCTTTGTCGCCGCGCGCTGCGGCGTCGTAAAGGCTCGGATCTATGTCGTATCCTGGCGTCGTTGCTCCATAAAAGCCGAAGGATTCCACAGCATGAACATCGGACCTGCTTCTCTCCCAATTGACCTGGTTATTTTCTTTTTAAGCATTGCGGCTGCCGTTTTTGCAGGCTGGCTCGTCGACAAGCGTCGCAAAGATATCGAGCCGGCGATTTTTACCAGCACGATGATCGGATTGATCGTCGCACGCATATCGTTTGTTCTGCACTATCTGCCCAGCTACAACGGTAGTTTCTTGAAGATGGTCGATTTTCGAGACGCCGGCTTCGACACATTTTCCGGGGTAGCGGCAGGCATCGCGGTCATTGCGTTCATCCTCATGCGGCGCAGGAGCAGTCGACGACCGTTGCTGATCGCCACTGTCGTGGGACTGGCAACGTGGGGGGCGACGAGCATGGCGACCACTCACTTAAACCATTCCGGCGCAGTGCCCACTGCGTCACTTATCAATGAAGCGGGAACCATGCAGGCTCTTGCTCCGCGTGACGGAAAACCGCTCGTCATCAATCTCTGGGCTACGTGGTGCGCGCCTTGCCAGGCCGAGATGCCGGTACTTGCAAACGCCCAGGCAAGATACCCAGGATTGAATCTGGTGTTTGTCAACCAGGGGGAGCGGCGCGATACCGTGGATGCATTCATGAAGGCGCTGAATTTGCGCATCGCTAATTCGCTGTTCGATCCCGAACTCAGCGTTGCCAAGGCTACAGAAACGACCGCATACCCGACCACACTCTTTTACGATGCGTCGGGGCGAATGTTAGAGCGTCATCTCGGCCGGTTTTCGCAAGCGACGTTTGAGGCGACCATCAGCCGTTTGTACCCCGCCGCTGTTTTGCGTCCCGGTCAATGAGATTCTCAGGATGGCGCGGGCAAAGACTTACGCCACCTGAGTTTCAGCGTGGAACGGATAGTTGGTGAAACCACGTGCGTCGCCGCCGTAGAAGGTGCTGCGGTCGTATGGGTTGAGTGGCAAATTCAGCTGCAGGCGCTCGGCGCAGATCGGAATTGGCGATGAAGTGGCGGCCAAACGCTACGAGGTCCGCGTGACCCGCCGTGCGCTCATGGTGCAGCGGACGAGGGCAGGCGTCGAACAAAACTTAAGATCAACTGCCGATTGCCGAAAGTTGCCCGGGCGGCAGTTCGTCGGCCTTTGCCGACACTCGGGTAACGACTGCCGTAAGGCGGCCACCAGTCGCTTTCCTGACGTTCACCCGTTGTCAGCCGTGAATGTCAGGTTTCACTGTCTGCGGGTGAGTGCTCTCGACCCAATCCGGCCGAACGGCCGGCCGTCAATGAAGAGCTGCTTTCCTGGCAATTGCAGCCGGTCACCGACTCGAGGCAGGTTGCGATCCGCGAGCATCTGGAGGTCCACCTTTGGCTTGATTTGGATCGACGCGGTGGCCAGGGCAAGAAAGGACCCTCGACGACTGAATCGCAGTAGGTTCTGCCGGTCGTCTATCTGACCGGGCGGTACGCCCTGTCAGGTATCACATGCTTGCCATGCCGCGGAGGTGACCTCTGCAAATCAACGCGGTATCGCACTGCAGGTCAATGAAGTTTTTCCGCCATGCTTGGTCGCACGAAACTCCAAGGCTCGCCATGAGAGATAACAGTGGTCTTCGATGTGCTCTCGCATCAATCTAATGCTGCTGCAACATGCGAAGACGCAAGTCGCTTCCAAATCGCTCAAGGACCGAATAGGTCATGGGTGAACTCAGGCGGAGGGGAGGAACCTCGGTACGAGTACCGAAGCATTTGCGCGAGGAGTGCTTATGCGTGGCGACGTGTACTTTGTTGTGGGTTAGTCTCCAATAGCAGCGCAGGACAAGATGCTCATCTTGCGAGCGCAATCATGGTGGCTATCCTGCGATTGTAGGAAGACAGTACAGGTCAACCAGGCGTTGGGGCATCCCCCAGGGCCCAGGGCGGGGCATCCTCGGGCGGGCCTCTATTGACGCCTTACTAGCGGCTACGTAGCATGAAATACTGCCGCGACATTGTCATTCTCCAAAGGCTATGCAAACGTCTTCGTAGACAGTTGCGAGGAGGTACGGCGTTGAATGTCGCATTGCAGCAAGCTGGGGAGCAACTGCGAATTGTCATTTGCATGCTCGATGTTAAGAGCGCGTGGAGAGAACGCTTCCACAACCCCCAATCGAAAACCGCAGGCGCTTGTCAGACCTGACGGAGAACGGCCAATGGATTTCCACAAGTTACCTGACATCGACCTGAAGCTGCTTGTGATATTTGACGAGATTCGAAAATGTCGTAGTCTTACGCTCGCAGCCGAGAATCTTGGTGTCACGCAATCCGCTATCAGCAAATCATTGCAGCGTCTCCGTCGGCATCTGGGCGACACGCTATTCGTAAGATCACCGAATGGTATGGAGGCAACGCCCAGGGCCAAGGCCTTGGAAGCGCCTATAGCTGATGTGCTGCGGACGTACTACGAGCGCATTGCCATCGCACCACCTT
>NZ_WOEZ01000201.1 GCF_013177735.1 Paraburkholderia elongata
CCTCTCGATCTACAGTCAGGACGAACTCGATGCCATCGCCGACAGCCTCAACAGCCGACCTCGCGCTACCCATGCATTTCATTCGCCATTCGAGGTCTTCGAACGTATGCTCGCAACCGCTTCGATACACTCAGCTTCCATTCATTAGCCCCCTGTTGCGCTTCACTTTTGAAACCGCCGCACATTTCATCGGCAGGCAGGTCATCAGAATCACATTACCTGTCAGACCCCATACTTTGAAATTCGTTTACTCGTCGCACTTAGCGATTAAAAGCAACGAGCGTGAGCGCGATTGCCGCCGTCAGTACGTCGAAGAGCAAAGGCGCGTGCGGCATGAACATCCCGACTACCATGCCTGTGGTTACCCCGACGATCGCGCCGACCATCCGGTCTTTCCATTTGGCGATCGCTGTCGACACATCGCCAGTGACGACGCTAGCGGCCGACCAGATCAGCCATTCCGGATAGTGAATTCGGTGCCACACAATAAGCGAAGCGGCCATGCCGACTGAGAGGGCGGCGGCGATCATGCCTTCAAAATATCCGCGTCCTGGTGCTTCAATGACTTGCCGCACAACAAACCATTTGCGACCGTTCAAATTTTTTTCGGATGAGCGATAAGAAACGATCGAGACGAGTGCGACCGGGAGCGCGGAGCAAAGTAGATACGGTAAGGTCTCAACGCCTGCTTGCGGCAAGGCTCGCCCGTTGGCATTGTTCGCTGTCGCGCAGGCCAGGTAAAGAACAGGAATAAAAGTGAAAGTTCCTGTCCAGCGCATCTCGGTGCCTGCGGCGGTGATACCGATGCAAGCAACAGCAAGCACCACTGATCCGATAATGAACACGCCAGGCGTTTCCATCGATGCGGTAATGGCAAGATAGCCGAGGGCGACTACAAGAGCATGCAGGAGCACGCCTAGCGGCGCCAGGCGCGACCGCTCCGCCGCAATGAAGGCCGATATGGTGACGATCTCGACTCGGAACCAGATCGGATTCCCGGTCAGGAGTCCGGCGACGAAGATCGGTGCAAGCTGCAACGCGCCGCGCGAAAGCATGCCGGTGTTGATCAGACCGTTGAACATAAGAGCCCTTCGACGGACAAGCAGTTGCGTCGCTTGGAGAGGAAAGACTATTGCACGGCCTGCTTCGAGTCGGTACGCGCGACGAAAGTCGAGGCGGCGCGTGTCGGCTGGATCGGCCGTAACAGACGATAACCGCGCCCAGGCGCACATACGAGCAGCTTTCGATGCTCGTCCATCACTTTGCGAATCGTGCAAATGTGCACATAGAGGTTGTTATCTTCGACTATGGTGGTCGGCCACACCCGGTCCATAAGCTCGTCCTTTGTCACCAACGCGCCGTTTGCTTCGATAAGGATGAGCAACACATCCATTGCTCTGTAAGAGAGTTCGACAGGGGCGCCGTCGACGAATATCTCTCGTCGGTCCGGAAATACAGTCAGGTTCCCAATGCGAATCATGGCGTTAAATGTCCATTTGGTTGAGACATCTGCATTTGGACAGCAATCTGCGCAGGCCAGCGACTCCGATAGCAGCGTTAAAGTCATCGATCCGTGGTTGCTTCAGTGTCCTACCTGGTTTCGATGGTAGCTGGCACGATGTCTGATCGCTATTACATGAAACTGGAATCAGACCTGTATTTGGCGACGAGAGGTATGGCTGAAGCGAGGGTAGGTAGTGGAGCCGGCGGGCGACCGGAAAAAGTCGCCCCGGACGCATTATTTGGCGCTCGCTTCCTGTTGGAAAATCTGGACAGGCAAGACTGGCAGGACGACGCTGAAGGTTGCTCCGTAGCCCTCATTATTGGCTGCAGTAAGACGACCCTCGTGAGCCTCGATAATGGAGCGGGACACCGCAAGCCCGATGCCCATTCCCTTGCTCTTGGTCGTGACGAATGCGTCGAATATGCTGTCGCCACCAACGATTCCCGAGCCGTTATCAATGACATCGAGCAGTACGGACCGGTCGTCAAGGGGCCTTGCGGTAATGAGAATCTTAGGTGTGCGTCCTGAGTTCTCCGTGGACTCAATCCCGTTCGAGATCAGGTTAAGAAGGACCTGCTGAATTTGTATCTGGTCGACGAACACTGCAGGGAGGCTATCAGGCAAGTCGAACTCGATGTCGGTGATACGCCTTGTTTCGTCTTCCCGTAGCAGCCGTACGGCTTCGAGGACCATGTCTTTTACATTCCGTTTCCGCTTCTGGAATGTTTGCTGCTTGAACAGCGCGCGGATGCTTTGCATCGTCTCGTCAGCGGAACGGGCATCTTGAATGACGTTTCCCACGGAAACCCTGGCTTCGCTCAAATTTGGCGGAGACGCTGCGAGCCACCGTTTGCAAGCCTGCGCATTGGCGATAACGGACGTGAGAGGCTGATTGAGTTCGTGTGCGATGGACGCAGAGAGTTCTGCGACCGTGGCAATCTGGGTTGCCCGCGCGAGTTCGGCCTGAGTCTGTCTGAGGCGGTCCTCTGCACGTGTTCGTTCGTCAATATCAAGACTGAGTCCATACCATTGAACAATGTTGCCGTCGGAGTCTCTCATTGCTTCAGCGGTGTGCTGGTACCATCGATAAACACCGTCATTTCGGCGAAGCCGGGCAACGTGGCAGTGCGGTTCGCCAGTCTCGAGCGAGTGTGTCCAGGCTTTAGCCAGGCTGCCCAGGTCGTCAGGGTGGATGGGATACATATCGCCGAGGTCCACCAGCTGCGAAACATTCAGGCCAAGGAATTCGGAGGTTTTCCGATTGATGTAAGTGAGCCGCCCTTGTGGGTCATTGCACCAGAGCATGGCCGGGATGGTGTCGATAAGCGCGCGTAGCTGGTGCTCCCGCTGTTCGAGCACTGCTTCCGTTTGTTTGAGATCGCTGACGTCCGTACATACGCCGTACCAGTGTAGAACCTGCCCGCTTTCGTCGCGAAACGGTTCGCCGCGAGCGAGATACCAGTGCAGTTTCCCATCGGCGGCAGTAACCTGGTACGTGTCCTGATAAGACGCACCTTCCTGGACAGATCGCCTCCAGCGCGAGCGGACACGAAGACGGTCAGCTTCCGGGATGAGGTTAAGTAAAATATCTTTGTCGAATTCTTCCGCGCTCTTTCCCATGAACGTTAGCATTTGCCGACTCCATCTGTCGACTTCTCCTTGCGGTGTGGCCCTCCAGATCATCGCGGGCAATGCGTCTACGAGCCTTCGCAAATTAAGCTCTTCCGTGCGAACGGCCTCCTGGGCTAACTGCCGCTCGTGGATATCCGTCGAAAGACCATACCAGTTCACAACATCACCGTTGGCATCCCGCATGGAGGCGCCTTTGCATTGAAACCATCGATACGTGTTGTCGGCCGCGCGGAGTCGATGGACCCGGTCGTAAGGTCTCCCGCTATCGAGGGAATCTCGCCAGGCTTCAGTGGTTGACGCAGAGTCATCCGGGTGCACCAGGTGAAGCCAGCCGTTCGCTATCAAATCATTGAGCGGTAGTCCAGTGTAGTCTTCAGTGCGCTTGTTCACATATTCCAGGCGGCCATGGGAGTCCGTACGCCAGAGCAGGCTAGGGACATTCTCTATCAGCCAGTTCAGTTGCGCTTCCCGTTTACGGATGAGCTCTTTGGACCTGTAAAGTTCATCAATGTCGATGGTCGTGGAGTACCACTTGTAGACGCTTCCGTCTTCATTCAAATAAGGAACGGAGCGCGAGTGACGCCATCGATAATTACCGTCGTGATCTGCCCATCGGTAGGTGGTATCGTGCGCGCTCTTTTCCTGAGCGGAGCGAAGATTGCCTTCTTTTACCCTGTCGCGATCATCGGGATGAATGAAACTCAGAAAGCCGAGATTCTGTATACCTTCAAGCGTAGTTCCTGTTTCCTCAAGAATCTGCTGACTGACGAAGTCGAAATCGTGCTCTGTCCGGGTGGCGAAGCGGCCCGGTAATCGGTCGAGGAGCTCTCTCGCTTCTCTCTCACTTGCCGCTAATGCCTGCTGAGCCTTGATGGTCTCTTCAATCTCTATTCCGATGAGGTACCAGTTGATGACACCTCCCTTTGAGCAGCGTGATGGCTCGGCTAAAAGACGCTGCCAGCGGTATACGCCGTCATGCTGCAGCATCCTCACGGCAATATCGACCGGTTCACGCGCGGTAATGCACGCTTTCCAGTGCTGCCGTGCGGCCTGCACGTCGTCGGGGTGGATGTAAGCCATCCATCGGTCGCCCACTATTTCCTCCATTGGTCTTCCCAGCGCGGCAACACCAACTCTATTCACGTAGAGAAGCTCGCCGGTGGGTCCACCAACACATACGAATGCCGGCACACTATCCACAATGCGCCGATAGGTTTCCTCTTCGATCCGAAGAAGAGATTCGGCAGTCTTCCGGTCATGTATGTCCCAGCTCACACCGACCCATTGCAGTAGCCGTCCACTGTCGTTTCTTACGGCTTTGACACGGCAGAGGAACCACCGGTAAATGCCGTCGGACCGCCTGAGTCGAAACTCGAGTTCTTCCGGGTCGATTCCGCCCCGGAGCGCGTCCCAATATCGGTCGTTTGCCTGCAGGTCGTCAGGGTGGATTGCGGCTCGGAAAGAGTCGCACTTATGTGCTTCCTTTATGCCTGTGTATTCGAATAGGCTGGGACTGAGGTATTCGGTGGAGCCATCGGGCAGCGCAGTCCACACATGGCCGGGAAAAAGACTGCCGATGCTTTGAAGTGTCTGGTTTCGTTGGCGGACTTGCTCGTCAAACGGCTCGTCCTTCAATCTGGCAGTTGAGCCTGGCTGCCGGGGGCGCCGGGAGACCAGCTCGGCACAAAGCCATGCCGCCGCTATTGCGACGGCGGAACGGGCGATAGAGCCGGAGGCAAGAGGGGGGTGACTGGAAGCCAACGCCACTCCGGCTATCCCAAGCGAGGCGAACCCAGCGGCTAGACGCCCGAAGTTGCGGCCGAAAAAGTGCGTGAACAGGACAACCAAAACGAGGCTGAGGCAGCCCGTAGCCGGTTCGAGTAACCCTGCCACCCCTGACGCACCGGCAATGGTGACGCTGGGGACGACAACCCGAGACAGGCGTGGTAGCAACACGGTAAGCATGTCAACCTCGGAATTCGTCGGCGCATTGGATAGTGATACTCTACATTTCCCCGCAAAAGGCTGGTTTTTCAGCGCAACGGCCCCTTGCCTGCAAATTGAGCGAGGCGTGTTGCCGGTTATTTTGTGTAGTACTTGCGAAGTCTGGTCGCGCACACCGTCGTGGCACGAATTGAATACGAGGGCAATGGCGATATGTCATACCATTGCCAGTGGCTGCCTGTTTGCCGTCCGCGTCGAGCGTAGCATGGTCGGGCCGACAGCAGTGACGCCTGTCCGAGCGGGCCGCATCAGGGGATTTCGGGTCAAGTCGATGAGGTGAAACGATAAGCCTACAACCTCATATCTGGTCGTGCCATTACATAATCATGTAGTGCTCAACACGGCTGCCCGTGCTTCCGGGCGACGATTCCGACGGCTATAATTTTTCGTCGGCACGGCCGCGTGATAGGGACATTCAGCGAGATTATCGTGGACCGCCTGTGCCGACGTCAGCAGGGGCTTTCACTTGGCAACAGAGGGAGTCTATGGAATCCGCAAGCGAACTGGTGTATGTGGTCGACGACGACAGACGGGTGCGAGAAGCGCTCTCTGCGCTGCTGCGCGCAAACGGAAGAGAGGTCCACGCATTCGACTCCGGCAGAGGGTTTCTGGACGCGCCGCGTCAGAATGTCGTTGCATGTCTGATCCTGGATTTGAGAATGCCGGGCATGAATGGCCTGGAAGTCCAGAAGCTTGTCAGCAGGGACTCACAGATTCCCGTCATTTTCATTACCGGAAGGGGAGATGTGCCGTCCACGGTCCTGGCCATGAAGGGCGGGGCTGTCGACTTCCTCACAAAGCCCCTCGATGAAGATGCGTTGATGCGCGCGGTTGATGCGGCACTCGCCAGGGCGCACGTTCTTCGCAAGGAGGCGGAAGATACAGCGGCGCTCCAGGCTCTCTACCGATCGCTGACGCCTCGTGAGCAGGAGCTTTTGCCGTTACTCGCAAGCGGGCTGCTCAACAAGCAGGCGGCGGCAGTACTTGGCATCACCGAATACACAGTGCAGGTACATCGCGGCCACATCATGAGAAAAATGCAAGCGGATTCATTTGCCACGCTGGTCAGGCAGGCGAGCAAACTGCAGCTCGAAACATCGTCGACGACCACGTTGGACGCCTGACGCTAACGCTAATGCTTTGTTGGACTCGAAGACCCGGAGAAAAAAATGCCCACGCCTCGGGTTCGAACCGTTGCCGTGATTGATGATGACCGACGCGTTCTGACGTCTCTGGCGAACCTGCTGGCCTCTGGCGGGTACGGAACACGGGCCTACGAATCTGCACAGGATTTTCTCTCCGACGGCTACTCGGGGCTGGTATGCGTTATTACCGACTTGGGAATGCGGCCTATCGACGGCATTCAAGTGCTCGATAGAACGGTTCATTCGGACGCAGCCACGCCGGTCATAATTATCACAGGCAAACCGAGCGAGCATACGGAGCACTACTATCTGCAGAAAGGTGCATTAGGTTTCTTCAGAAAGCCTGTCGACGGGGATGCTTTGCTGGACCTGCTGGATAGTATCGCTTGATCGGTTGGAGTCAGATTCTGGCTTGAAACGGGCTAGTGGTGTGCGTGGATATCGCTATCGCTCGAACGATCGATGTTGCATGGTTGTTTCTTGCGGCGACATTGAATATTCATGTAATGCGGAATGCCTCTTTTGGCGCTATTGTGACGAATTGCTACGTCTGCAATCTTTCGGCGAGCGGAGCGCGGGCTACTGCTTGAAAAAGGCGCTATCGGGTTGTTCAGACAACCCTTGGATGGCGATGCTTTGTTGGAGCTTCTCGTGTGACATTGATTCCAGGCACAGGGACGACTTTGAAACGACATATTCCGCTCGCCAGAGGCAGATGTCCAAAGCGTGCAATCGGGATGGCCGCCATTGCCACGATTGCCGTGGTTTTCGTGTCCGGGTGTACAAGTTCGCCATCCATTGGCGTGCTCGGCGCGTACTTTCCCGACTGGCTGTTCTGTATCGTCGCGGGCGTTCTGCTTACGGTCGTCATCTATCTGATTGTCAAGCGTTTGCAGGCCGACCATCTGATGGGACCTCCGGCCGTGGTGTATCCCACGCTTGTCGCTTTCCTCGCGCTCGCTGTCTGGTTGATACTGTTTCAACACTGAAGCTCCCCGGGTGGATGCAATGGCGACGATTGCCAGCAAAACATCGAAGAGAAAATGGCCGGCCATCATCCTGGTCGTGGTGACGCTGTTGCTGCTGTTTTTCGTCATCCGGCTGCTGGACCGTGCCCCTCGCACCGACGACGCCTACGTCTACGCGGATACGATCGACGTCGTGCCCGAGGTCAACGGGCGCATTGTGGAACTGGCCGTGCACGACAATCAGGCGGTGAAGCAGGGCGATCTGCTGTTCCGCATCGATCCGCGCCCGTATCAGGATGCGCTGACGCGAGGCAAAGCGTCGCTCGTCGCGCTCGACCGTCAGATCGAGCTGACCCAGCGCACGGTCAATGCGCAGCAGTACAACGCGGAGTCAGTACGCGCGGCTGTCGAGCGCGCGCGAGCCGCCGCTAGCCAGGCGTCCGATACGCTGCACCGCATGGAGCCACTTTTGTCACACGGCTATGTATCGGCGGAGGACGTCGACCGTGCGCGCACCGCGCAACGCGCAACGCAGGCCGAACTCAGCGCCGCGCAACTGCAGGCGCAGCAGGCGGCAGCGGCTGTGAGCGGCGTCGATGCGCTGGTTGCGCAACGTGCCGTCGTCATGGCGGAGATCGCGATTGCTGAACTGAACCTCGAATATGCGACCGTGCGAGCACCATTCGATGGACGCATCGTGTCGTTGAAAACATCGACGGGTCAGTTCGCGTCGGTACTCAAGCCTGTCTTCACCTTGATCGACACGCGCCACTGGTACGTGGTCGCGAACTTTCGCGAAACCGAACTCAAGGGCATCCGCGCGGGCACGCCCGCCACGGTTTACCTGATGAGCGACACGGATCAGCGTTTCCAGGGCGCTGTCGATTCGATCAGCTACGGCGTCGCGCCCGATGAAGCGGGCCTTGCATTGCCCGGCGGCTTGCCGCGCATTCAACGCACGCTTAACTGGGTCCATGTGTCGCAGCGCTTCCCGGTGAAGATCCGGGTCGACAATCCGAACCCGGAGCTGTTTCGCGTCGGTACGTCGGCGGTGGCCGTGCTGTACCCCGGGCGCGGCAACGACGGCGAGCGTCATTGAGGAGCACCCATGGCCGCCGCCGACTATCTGCCCGTCACACTGCGCGATGCAGGCGATTTCCTGAAGCGCGAGCTTGCGCCTTTCCCCGGTCGCGTCAACGTAATGTTGCGTTGCATGCTGACGAGCGCCATTGTGCTCGTCGTCTCGATGGCGCTCGAAGTGCCGGAACTCGCGCTGTCGCTGCTGGTGGTGTTCTACGTCACGCAGTCGAACGTGGTGGTCACGCGGCTGGTCGGCGTGATGTTTATCGTCGGATCGACGCTTGCAATCGGTCTATCGATCCTGCTGCTGAAGTTCACATTCGACTATCCGTTGCTACGCATCGTGACCGCGAGTCTGCTGTTCTTCGGCAGCGTGTATCTGCTTCGCGTTCTCAAGATCGGCGTGGTGTTCTTCATCGTCGCCATCGTCGTGATCTATGTGCAGAGCTTCGTCGACCGGACCGATCAGGCCGACCTGCTGATCCGCGCGGTGTTGTGGGTCTGGGTCGCCGTCAACTATCCGATCGCACTGACGCTCGTGGTCAACACGCTGCTGTTGCCCGCCGAACCGCAATTGCAACTCAAGGCGGAAATCCACCGGCAACTCGCGGCAGTGGAAACGCGCCTGACGCAACTGATCGACGGCACGACAAGCGCCGCGCCGATCACGCTGGTGGCTGTCCAGCAAGGCGCGCTCTCGCTGCAGAAGCTGCTACGGTTCACGACGATGCGCGATGCCCACTATCGCGAGCATCAGACGTTTCAGCTTGCATGCATCGCGACAGTGTCGCGTCTTTATCGCGGCGCGGGCGAGTTGCCCGATACGTGGCCGGAGGGATCGGCGGCGCGACTTGCGATGTTGCGGGAGTTGCGCACGAACAGCCGCGCGCTCGACGAATCGGTGATGTCGGGGGAGCCTTATCGCTACGTCGGCACTGCGATGCCTGAAGACCGCGCCGTCGCCGATACGATGCCTGCGGCCGCCGAATTGCAGCGCGCGCTGCACGCCTACGCCGATCTTGTTGCAAGCGGTGCCGAACCCGGAAAGTCGTCCGCGAGCGAGCCGATGATCGCGCCGGACGCGTGGACCAATCCTGCGTACATGCGCTTTTCGCTGAAGACGCTGCTTGCCGTTCTGGTCTGCTACGTGTTCTACAACGCAGTGGACTGGCAGGGCATCCACACGATCATGCTGACCTGCCTGATCGTCGCGCTGCCGAGCCTCGGCGCATCGACGCAGCGCGCTTTGCTGCGGCTGGGCGGGGCCGCCGTCGGCAGCGCGCTGGCGCTGTTCATGGTCGTGTTCATCGTTCCGCATCTCGACGACATCGTCGGCCTGCTGCTGATGGCGTTGCCTGTCATCGCGTTCGGGGCGTGGATATCGGCAGGTTCGGAGCGGATCGGCTATGCCGGCCTCCAGCTGATGTTCACCTTCTCGCTGGCGTTGCTCGACCAGTTCAGCCCAAGCACGAATCTGACCGAAATCCGCGACCGGATGGTCGGCATTCTGCTGGGCGTTTGCGTGGCGACCTTCGTGCAGATGTCGTTCTGGCGCGAAGGCGAGGGCGACGTGCTGCGGCAGAAACTCGCCACGATGCTGCGCGCCGTTGCCGCACAGTTGCGTACTCCACAGGCGGGCGTCGACCAACGGGATGAGTTGCCCTATGCGCAGCGGCAGTTGCAGGCGTGGGCCGTGCTGGCCGAGTGCGAAGCGACGCTGTCGCGCGTCGCGCTCGAGCCCGACTGGCAGGAAGTGGAGCAGGAGCAACTGACACTGCGCGCGCAAACCGTCCTCGCGCAGGGGCGCGAGATCATGCTGGCGGGCGATGCGCTGCGCAACACGCTGGCGGCGCAAGTGGGATCGTCGAGCCCACACACCATCGATGCAGTGCGCGCGGCCCAGGAACAGGCCTGCGCCGAACTCAGCAGGTACGCGGATGAGCTTGCGGTCAACCCACCCGATGCGCACGCGCCGCGACGCATCGGGATCGCTGCGCAAGCTGTCGAGTCTGCCCAACCGACCCAACCGGCCGACGGGTCGCTCATCGCCGCAGCAGACGAACTGTCGCGGCAGGTCGCGGGGTTGCCGGACTGGCGCGTCGAGGCACCCGTCGCGGCGCCCTCATCACAGGCCATACGAACATGAACGCCCCCCACGCTCACCTTCGTTCGCTGCCCCCCGAGGGGGCAGATGCCTCCCTTGGGGTGGCCCGGCGGGAGGCATCATGAAAGCGCGATCGGTTGTACGCGATGGGCGATGGCGCCGATGCTTTTTATGCGTCGCGTGGATGTCGCTCGTGCTGCCGGGTTGCGCGCTGATCCATCATAACGGCACGCCCTATGCCGAGATCGCACCCGAGCAGATCAATCTCGCAGACGACATCCATCTCGCGCGCGACGGCTGGCCCGCCGCGCGCTGGTGGACGCGCTATCACGATGCGCAGCTCGAGGCGCTGATCGATCAGGCGCTAGCCGATGCGCCGACGATGGTGATTGCGCGCACGCGCGTCGCGCAGGCGAAGTCCGATGTCGAGCTTGTCAGAGCGGGATCGAACCTTCAGGTGGTCGCGCTGGCGTCGTTGGATCGCGAGCATATTTCCGCGAACGGCTTTCTCGGCCCGTTCGCGAAGAACGAACCGGCCGCGGGGCTAACGGGGCCGTGGTACACCGAGGGCATCGTCGGGCTCGGCGCAAGCCTGGACGTCGACATCTGGGGCAAGCAACGCGCGCAGATTGCCGCGTCGCTCGGCGTGAGCAATGCGCGGCTCGCCGAGACGTCCGCTGTCGAACTCGAAGTCTCGACGGATGTCACGCAGCTTTACTACGGCATTCAAACGACTTATCAGCTCATCGATCTGCTGAACGAATCGCATGAGATCGCGGTGTTCGCGGTGCAAGCACACGAAGCGCGTGCGGCGCGCGGCCTGGAAGCCCGCACCCTGCTCGAAGAAGCACGGGCACAGCAACTTGCCATCGAACGGCAGATCGTGTCGGCGCAAGGACAGGTAAAGCAGTTTCGCGAATCGATGCGGGCACTGGTCGGTGCGGGACCCGATGGCCTGCCCGCCATCGAGCCCATCGCACTGCCGCGCTCGCGGGCGGCCTTGCCGACGACGCTCTCGTACGAACTGCTTGCCCGGCGGCCCGACCTGCAGGCAATGCGATGGTATGTAGAGGCGTCGTTCGACCGGATCGACGCAGCGAAGGCGGCGTTTTATCCAAGCTTCGACATCAAGGCGTTTTTCGGCCTCGACGCATTGCATCTCGCGGATCTCTTCACGCATGCAAGCCAGCAGATCAACCTGATTCCGGGCCTGACCTTGCCGATCTTCGACGGCGGCAGGCTCAACGCGAACCTGAGCGGCGCACGCGAGGGAAGCAACCTGTTGATCGAGCAGTACAACCAGGCCGTCCTCAACGCGGTACGCGATGTCGCCCAGACGGGGAGCCGTCTACAGGCTCTCGATGCGGAGACCGAGTTGCAGAAGCAACGGATCGAATCGATCACTTTCGCGAGGGACAGCGTCGAAGCCTATTATCAACGCGGACTGACGAGCCGGCTCGCTGCGCTCGAAGCGCGTCAGCCGGTGATTGCCGAACAGGTTGCGCTGCTCACGCTCAACGCTCAGATGCTCAGTCAGGAGATTGCATTGACGAAGGCGCTCGGCGGCGGCTATCGCGCCGATCCGCCCGTCGAACTGAAGCCGCGTTGAACGGTGCGCGTTACGTCCATCACGCCGAATACGTTCACATCGAATTGCGTCTGGATCTGCTCGCTCGGCCGATTCCCGACGACGCGCCGGTGATCAAAATAGTCTTGCTCGCGGTGCTTTCCTTAACCGGGATGACGTATAGACAAGGTAGCAGTGGAGGATGATGCGACAATGTGCATCGCGTTACCCCTACTGGCACCTTGCGCATCAACGCGTCGGATGAGCGCTGCGATGCGGCTGATGAGTTCCGTCGGCTACGAGTTTTTTCGGCGATTTACCGACATGAGGCTCGATATCGTTACTGACGCTCGGATTTTGCGGCGCTGATGCGTGCGCGTGAACATGAGGAGTAGGAAATGCAGTTCAATTGGCGTCGGGGAATTTGAAAATGCGTCTGTCAAAGGTTGATCTGAATCTCTTCGTGGTCTTCGAAGCCGTCTACAGAACGCGAAACCTGACGCGCGCAGCGGAGATACTGTTCATCACCCAGCCTGCTGTCAGCAACGCGTTGGCGCGGATGCGCAAAGCATTCGACGATCAGCTTTTTGTCAGCACGTCGGCCGGCATGATGCCGACGCCCGTTTCGGAAAATATCATCGGCCAGGTTCGTGAGGCGCTGCAACTGCTTGACTCGAGCACTCACGTCGGAGGACGCTTCGATCCCGCCTCATCTGAGCGTACGTTCCGGCTCAGCATGACGGACCTCACGGAGGCGCTCCTTCTGCCCGCGCTGGAGGAGGTGCTGCAGCGACTGGCGCCCGGCATTCGCATCGAAAGCTACTTCACGACGCGCAGAGAGGTTCCGGAAGCGTTAGCCAGCGGTGCCGTCAATCTTGCCATCGACGCGCCGCTGATTGACGACCCCTACCTCGAGCAGGAGCCGCTGGGTCGCGATCGGTATGCATGCATGCTGCGCCATGACCATCCGTTTAAGAGGAAGAAGCTGACGATCGACGATTACCTCGGGTTCGGTCATATTCACGTTTCCAGTCGCCCCCAGGGATCGGGTCTCGTCGATGCAGAACTGAACAAGCTGGGCCTCAGGCGATCGATTCAGACGCGGGTTCAACACTATCTGGTCGCCCCGTTGATCGCGATGCGAACCGATCTTGTCCTCACAGCCCCCCTTGTGCTCCTTCAGCGGTATGACGCGCGAATCCTTGAGCTGCCGTTCGATCTTCCGGATCTCGAGTCTCATGGCTACTGGCATCGAAGCGCGACCGAGGACCCGGCTCATCGTTGGCTGCGCGAGCAGGTTGGCCGTCTCATGCGGGAGATGAACCAGTAGCGGGGGCCTACGGTGGCATGCGCGCCCGGTGTCACGAAAATTTATGGCCGGCTATCACAACAATCAATTTCCTGAATGACGAGGCGCTGGGTATTCTGCTAGCCATGTTCAAGCGAGGATGGCATGGCAGAACTCTATCTTGTACGGCATGGTCAGGCGTCGTTCGGCGCCGAAAACTATGACGAGCTATCTCCTTCCGGTCGTACCCAATCACGTTGGCTCGGCGAGCACTTCGCGCAGGCGAAATTGCGCTTCGATCGCGTTGTCATCGGAACGATGCAGCGGCATCGGCAAACGGCCGATGCCATTCTCGCCGCGATGGGTGGCCCGCAAGTCGAGATCGCGCAAGACGCGGGTTTGAACGAATACGATTTCCAGGCATTGTTCGCGGCCATCGGCGAAGAGGGCTTGGCGCCAGGTTGGTCGGCCACAAGTTCGAAGAAGGACTTTTATAAAGGGCTCCGGCACGTGCTGCAGCTTTGGGCCGATGACCGCTTGCCGGGCCGTGTTCCAGAGACATGGCAGCAATTCCAGACGCGTGTCCAGCGTGCGCGCATCGAAATCCAGCGGGCTGGCGGCAGGCGCGTTCTGGTGGTGAGTTCGGGTGGTCCGATCGCGGTGACTGCCCAACAGGTTCTAGAGGCGCCTGCTGCGACCGCGATTGCACTCAACATGCAGGTTCGAAACAGCAGCGTTTGCCAATATGTCTTTAACGACGGCGCGATGTCGCTAGTCAGCTTCAATTCAGTGCCTCATCTCGAACGTGCCGAGAGGCATGAATTTGTCACCTACGGCTGACCTCGATCGGGATTCTCACTACATGAACTACCCCCACGCTCACATTCGTTCGCTGCCCCCCGAGGGGGCGGTTGCCTCCCTTGGGGCGGCCCGGCGGGAGGCAACATGAACGCCAGCCTTCACTTCGACATCGAAGATCTCACACGTTATCTCACGGCGCACGTGCCCGGGTTTCAAGGGCCGTTGTCCGTCGAGAAATTTCCCGGCGGACAGTCCAATCCGACGTTTCTTTTGAAGGCGCAAAGCGGTCGCTACGTGCTGAGGCGTCAACCTCCCGGCGCACTGCTCAAGTCCGCCCATGCCGTAGATCGAGAGTTTCGCGTGCTGTCGGCGCTCGGCCGAACACCGGTCCCTGTTGCCCGCGCTTATCATCTTTGCGAGGACCGTGACGTTATCGGCAGCCTGTTTTACGTCATGAGTTACGAAGACGGGCGAATCTTCTGGAATCCGGCGTTGCCCGAAGTGCCTGTCGAAGAGCGCGGCTCGATCTACGACGCACTGCTCGGCACGATGGCGGCGCTCCACGACGTGGATATCGACGAAGTCGGATTGTCGGACTACGGCCGCCCGGGCAGCTATTTTGCGCGTCAAATCGACGTCTGGACCAAGCAATATCGCGCCGCCCAGACCGATATGTTGGAGGCGATGGAGTCGCTGATCGAGTGGCTGCCTGCCCACTGTCCGGCGGAAGCGGGAAAGCCTTCGCTCGTGCACGGAGACTTCCGTATCGACAACCTCATTTTCATGCACGATGCACCGCAAGTTCGCGCTGTTCTAGACTGGGAGCTATCCACGCTCGGTAATCCTCTGGCTGACATCGCGTACTTTTGCATGTGTTTGCGACTCCCTCCGGGCAGCCATATCGCGGGACTTGCGGGCCTGAATCGAGGGGCGTTAGGGGTGCCTGACGAGGAGTCAATCGTCGCGCGGTATTGCGAGTTGCGGGGAATTTCGTCGATTGAGAACTGGAACTTCTACCTGGCGTTCAGCTTCTTCCGGCTCGCCGCTATCGCACAGGGCGTGAAGAAGCGGGCCTTGAGCGGTAACGCATCGAATGAAAAAGCGCGGCAGGTGGGGGAGATGGCTGGGACGCTTGCGAAGATGGGCATTGATCTGACATGAAGACAGGCGAGAAACCGGAACGTAGAAATAGGGAGACTGATCGTGACTACAAATTTGTTTGATCTGAAAGGAAAGATTGCTCTGGTAACGGGCGCGAGCCGCGGTATCGGTGAGGAGATCGCCAAACTGCTCGCCGAGCAGGGTGCCCACGTGATTGTGTCGAGCCGCAAACTGGAAGATTGCGAATCGGTGGCACGCGAGATCAACGAAGCGGGCGGAAGCGCTGAAGCCGAACCGTGCCATGTCGGGCGTCTCGAGGACATTCTCGCGATCTTCCAGCACATTCGTGCACGGCATGGCCGTCTGGACATCCTCGTCAACAATGCGGCGACGAATCCGTATTTCGGCCACATTCTCGACACCGATCTGGCGTCCTTCGAAAAGACGGTGGAAGTCAACCTGCGCGGTTACTTCTTCATGTCCGTGGAGGCGGGCAAGTTGATGCGGGAGCACGGTGGCGGTGCGATCGTCAACACGGCTTCGGTCAATGCATTGCAGCCTGGGGACAAGCAGGGCATCTACTCGATCACCAAAGCCGCCGTTGTCAACATGACGCGGGCGTTCGCGAAGGAGTGCGGGCCGTTGGGGATTCGAGTGAATGCGCTGCTGCCGGGATTGACCAAAACCCGCTTTGCGGGGGCACTGTTTCAAGATCAGGCCACGTACGAAAGCTGGATGTCGCGCATCCCGCTGCGACGCCACGCGGAACCTCGTGAGATGGCGGGCACCGTGCTTTACCTGGTGTCCGACGCTGCGAGCTACACCAATGGAGAGTGTGTCGTCGTCGACGGTGGACTGACGATCTAGTCAAGTGGTCGTAGCGCGCCGTTGGCCGATTCGTCGCCGACATTAACCAGGATTAAGGAAGAGCAAAATGGACTTTGCATATAGCCCGAAGGTCGAAGCGCTGCGCACCCAGGTGCGTACGTTCATGGACACTCACATCGTTCCGCGCATCCGGCAATGGCACGAGGAGGTGAGTGCGGGTCAATATCCGGTTTCCTTTATGGAGACCTTGAAGGAGCAGGCGCGTGAAGAGGGTCTCTGGAACTTGTTCCTTCCGCATCTGCGCGATGACGAGCCCGGTACCCGCCTGACCAATCTCGAGTACGCGCCCCTGGCTGAAATCATGGGGCGGGTGTCGTGGGCGTCCGAGGTGTTCAACTGCAATGCGCCGGACACGGGCAATATGGAGCTACTCCATATGTTCGCCACGCCCGCTCAGCGCGAGCAGTGGCTCAAGCCGCTTCTCGACGGCAAGATCCGCTCGGCGTTTGCGATGACGGAGCCGGCTGTGGCCTCCTCGGACGCGACCAATATCACGACGTCGATTCGTCGTGACGGGGATGACTACGTTATCGACGGCCGGAAGTGGTTCATCACGAACGCAGCACACCCGAATTGCACGCTCTTCATCGTGATGGGCAAAACGGATCCGGACGCACCGAGCCACCGTCAGCAGAGCATGATTCTCGTGCCTCGCGATGCACCCGGCGTCAAGGTTATCCGAAATATCACGGTGGTCAATCACCTGGCACCGGAAGGCCACTGCGAGATCGAGTTCAAAGGCGTGCGCGTACCCCGGTCGAATCTCCTCGGTGAAGAGGGCAGCGGCTTTGCGCTCGCGCAGGCGCGCCTTGGGCCGGGACGGATTCACCACTGCATGCGTTCGATCGGCGCCGCGGAACTGGCGCTCGAGTTGATGGTGGAACGGGCCCAGGCACGCACGGCATTCGGCAAGACGCTGGTTGAGCAGGGGGTCGTCGCCGAATGGATCGCGAAGTCGCGAATCGAAATCGATCAAGCGCGGTTGTTTGTTCTCAAAGCCGCATGGATGATCGACAACGTGGGTGCGAAGGAGGCGCGCAAGGAGATCTCGATGATCAAGGCGCTCGTACCGGGTGTTCACACCGCCGTTTGCGAGCGGGCGATGCAGGTGTTTGGCGCGATGGGGCTGAGCCCCGACACGCCATTGGCCGATAGCTGGACGTGGGGCCGTGCGTTGCGGTTCGCGGATGGCCCGGACGAGGTTCACTTGCAGAGCATTGCACGCATGGAAATCAAGGCGCAGCCCTATGAGCCGGGGAAGGATAATCCCTATCTGATGGCGTCGGTGTAAGGCCGGCAATCCGTGATGAGACCGTCGCGACCGTCGCGTATGGCTCCGGATGGCGCCGCCGACGTTCCGGTAGAACGGGACGTCGGCAAGCGTCAGGTCATCGAGTGCTGACCGGCGCACCTGCCTTCCTTGTTTTCAGAACTTCGTTCGCAGACCAATCATTGCGCCGGTTTGGACTTCGCCTGTGATCGACGTTCCAAAGCCGTTCACACCGAGATTTGTATGCTTCTTGTTGAGAACGGTGGCTGCCTGAAGATACACGTCCGTGCGCTTGGACAGAAGGTAGCTTGCGATCGCGGAAAGCAGCACTGGGTTCCCTTGGCCTGTGTTTCGGTCCTGCTGGTAGAGTAAATCCGAGGAAACATTGAACGCTGGCGTCACGAGGTATTTCGCACCAAGCCAATATAACGAAGAGTATCGATTCTGGGCAGCCTGCTTCTGCGCAAGAAATCGGTATGCCGCGTAAAACTGCACGGGACTTAGGTCGACTTGAGTTGCCGCGCCGAAGCGTTGGACCTTGTTATCCTGTGTTGCAATGGTGTTGCCGTTTTGCTGGTCGAAAAGCAGGCCTACGCTGACGACACTGCGTTGATAATTGATGAAGAGGCTTTCCTCCTTTCCAACCCGATAGTCCCCGGCGACCGGTCCGGCTCCCGTCACGCTGTCGTATCCGAAGCTGTACAGAGCATCTATCGAAAGTTTGCCGCCTAGCAGACCTATGTCTGCCAGGAATTTCGCGGAATTGTCTGCTCGTGAGACGAACGCCGCATCATACGCAGGGCTTGAGTAAAGGGCAGGCGCGACAGGGTCATAAGCGAGGTCGAAATCGTAAATAGCCGTAACTTGCCGTCCCAGTGTAAGCGTGCCGTACGGTGAAGTGAGCCCAACGTAGGAAGATCGGCCCCACAGCCGACCGCCGTTGTTCAAGGTTCCTTTGGTCGCATCGAAGCCATCCTCAAGCACGGCGATGACCCCATAACCGTCGCCGAGAGCCTCTTTAACGCGCAATCCCCATCGCGACGTCTGTGCACCGCCCGAGGTGAGCGAAAACGCGGTGCCGCTTCTTCCGTTGGCCGTTGGCACATGATTGACAGCTTGTACCGCCACATCGACGATGCCGTACAGCGTGACGGAATTCTGAGCCCATACTGGCACTGCAGCAATACACGAAAAAAAAAGCATAACTAAATGATTGATTTTCATATGTCTCCATTGGCTCTCTTATTGACTGGATCTTTAACCGCCCCGCCTACTTATTTGTGTCAGAAACTTCAATCATTGCGCCTGTCGAGGCTGAACCGCTTACTGAAAGCTGGAGAGGATTGTTACGGCAGCGAGTGCCGAATCTTTGCCAATCTGCCCTCCGGAACACTCGGCAAGTGCGACTTCGGCTCCTTCTCGCTGGCGCTTGCCTGCGTTGCCCCGCAGCTGGGTCGTGAGTTCAACAATCTGTGCGATGCCGGTTGCTCCGACGGGATGGCCACGACTGAGCAATCCGCCTCCAGGATTGACTGGCAGCCGACCGCCGACTGATGTGACGCCTTCGCGCAGGAGTTTCACGCCTTGATCTGGAAGCGCAAATCCCAAACGTTCATAGAGCATGATCTCGGCTGGTGCCGAAGCGTCGTGGACTTCGGCAACGTGAATATCCTCGGGACCGAAACCTGAGTATTCGTACGCCTCGTCGGCTGCGCGTGAGGCACACGTCGGGCCGTCGCCGTCATTATTTGCCGAGACCAGTTTCGACGCACGCACATAGACGCGGCGCGCTCGCAGACTTCGGGCAACGTCTTCGCTGACCAGAATGGCTGCAGCCGCTCCGTCTGCAATGGGAGAACACATGTTGAGGGTGAGCGGGGCGCTGATCATGCGGCTCGAGAGAACCTCTTCGGTGGTGACGGGCTGACGGAACTGGGCCCACGGACTCAAGGAGGCGGCTTGTCGGCTTTTCACGCAAAGGAGGGCGAAGTCTTCGGGCGTCGCGCCGCTACTCTCCATATAGCGTCGGGCGCGCTCCGAATAGATGTCCATGAACACCGAATGACCTTGAGGCGCTTCTCGCTGGAGATGCGCGCGCTCTTCAACATCGACGCCGGCGGCGAATGCGCCGAACGTCACGGATTTGTCGATGTGGGTGAGTTTTTCGGCGCCGATCGCGAGCGCTACGTCGGTTTGCCCCGACGCGACAGATAACCATGCGAGATGGAAGGCCGTTGAGCCCGACGCGCAGGCGTTGTCAACGTTAATGATCGGGGAACCCATCAGCGATGTATTCCTGAGTGCAACCTGTCCTCGAATCGTTTCCTGACCGGTTACAAGGCCAGAGAGCGCGTTTGCAAAGTAGGTCATGCCGATCTGTTGGTAATCAACGCCGGCGTCTGCTACTGCAGCGGACAGCGCCTCCTCGGCGAGTGAGCGCACATTCCGGTCAAGGAATTTTCCAAACGCTGTCTGACCAATTCCAGCGACAACCACGTGTCTCATGCCATCTCCTTCGTTAGATTAGAACAATCGACCGGCTACGGATGCACCGTGAAATGGCACGGCGGCATGCGTGCCGGTCACAAGTGTTGGACACCACTCGTCTTGACTTGACTGGGTTCGCGAAGCGAATGCTATCGCCCAACGAAATTGGGTTTGCGCTTCTCCTGAAACGCCTTGCGGCCTTCCAGGCGGTCTTCTGTATCTCGAAGCAGGCCGAGCGCGAACTGCTCGCTCTGGATAGCCGTTAGAAGCGGTAGATCAAGTCCATCACGCACCAATCGCTTTACAGCACGTACAGCAAGCGGGGCATTGCTTGCAATACGCCGGGCAATCCGGATTGCTTCATCTTTTAGCTGATCAAAAGGCACAACGCGGCTAACGAGACCGATTCGTAAGGCGGCGTCCGCATCGATCCGGTCGCCTGTCAGCATCATCAGCATGGCATCGGACAGGCCGACCATTCGCGGAAGGCGCTGTGTTCCGCCAGCTGCAGGGATGCTGCCAACGCAGACTTCAGACTGACCGAACTGGGCGTTGCTCGATGCAATCCGGATGTCGCATGCCAAAGCGAGCTCCATCCCGCCGGCAAGTGCGTAGCCATTGACTGCACAGATCATCGGTTTGTCGATTTCAAGGCCCGCAAAAGGGTAGAGCCAGCGCGGCCGCCCGAACGTGAGCTCCGCGAAGCTCTCTTTAGGCGGATTAGTTTTCTTGAGGTCAGAACCTGTGCAGAATGCCTTATCTCCGGCTCCCGTCAGAATAATGACGCGGACCCTATCGTCGTCATTCGCACGCTGAAAAATCTCGTTCAAGTCCACGAGAGACTCCGGATCAAGTGAGTTCATCACCTCCGGTCGGTTCAGGGTAATAGTTGCTACGTGATCCATTACATCGTAGAGAATTCCCATCAATGCACCTCGTATGCCGGGTTCGTGGCGCCTTCTATCGCATCGAGAACTTCCCGAACGCTAAAGCCCCTAAGGTTGGTTGCTGCCTCGTAAAGCGATACGGCGTCGATCGGGCTATCCGCCCATGCCAGGCAGTCCGTGATTTTCTCGATCAACTCCTGATCGGATAAGGGATTGGAGGGCGCGCCTCGAAGAGAGTCGATGTGTCGTGACAGCAGCCGGCCGTCCTTGGTACGTACCGCGACGGATGCCCAACGCGGCGTCATGCCGCCAGCGACCTCACTTGCGCTGACCCTTTCAATGAAGCTTTGAAGTCGAGGCCTATGCACGGCCGCATCGGTGAAGCTTGATAAGCCAATCACACCATCCTCGATCGCTGCCGCGACGGCGTATCCCATACTGAATTTGGCTTCTACACCGCTTGCAGGCACCCCGCGAATCAGAGGCGACAGCGCGCCGTAGCTAGTCTCTATTTCGACGGACTCTATATCGTCCAGCTTTAAATCGAACTCCTTCTTCAGCTCGAACAAACCGTCCAATGCTCGATGCACGGCATAACAGGCCGGGTATTTTTTAATTTCTACACCGCTGCGCTCGATCTCGAGGGGTAGCTCCCCCAACTTGTGCAACTGGGCCGAAATATCTTCTGAATTGGAGTACAGCGACGTGTAGCCGGCACGACCGTCAATGGCGCCTGGGGAGGCGGAGAAGCCTCGTTCGGCGAGCAACACCGCCCGCAGCGCCGCCGCACCGCATTGACCCGCCTGAAAGGACTTCGCATCAAAGCCAAAGTTGGCGCGGGTACCGGCGGTCTGGGCAACGGCCAGGCCAATCGCCGATACGGTTGCGGCGACGTCGAGACCAAGTAGATGAGCGCATGCAGCAGCGGCCGCTATCGTTCCCACGGAGGAGGTCATATGCCAGCCCCTATCGTAGTGTGTCGTGGCTAACGCTTTTCCCAGTTTGCAGGCGATTTCCAGGCCAACGACATAGCCGCTCGCCAGTCGGCCAGCGCTAATGTCACGCGCTTCCCCCAACGCCATCAGCGCAGGAAGCAACGCTACGCTTGGATGACCGCTCATCGGCGAAGACGCGTCATCAAAATCGAGGACGTGGGCCGCCGTTCCGTTCAGGAGCGCGGCTCCCTCGACCGTTGTCGCCTCGCGCCGACCCCAAATTCGCGCGAATCCTGGCCGCGAGGCTGATGTTGGGTGTTCAAGACCCGGGGTGAGTCCCGCAACGTAGCCGCGCATACGATGGACAGCGGGTTCATCGGAGGCGGCAATACAGACAGCGAACGTGTCGGCTATCGCGCGCCCGCACGTCCGTATATGGCTATCGTCCAGACTAGCCGGATCGAATGCGCTCGCGAACGAAGCGATGGTTTCACTTGCTGAGGGTGGCCGGCTCGTCACGTCAATACTCCGTTTGAACGCAACACATCGATCTCGGCACCGCTAAGGCCGAAGACATTGCGGCACACGTCATCGGTATGCTGCCCAAGCAGCGGCGCTGCGTAACGCGGTGTGCTTGGATGATCGCTGATACGGAATGGTGGAGCGTTGTACACGGTCTCACCCATTTCAGGGTGCTGGAGCTTGACCCAATGACCTCGGTGTTGCAATTGCGGGTCGTGATCGACGATGTCAGCTGCCGTTCTGACGACACCTGCTGCGACGCCTTTGGCCTGCAAAGCAGCCATCAGATCTTCTGCATCCCAGTCTTTTGTCGCACGCGCCAACGCAGTTTCGTGTTCGGCGCGATTCGCCCACCGTCCGGCGGAAGTTGCGAATTCCGGCGCGGCCAGCCATGCCGGCTCACCGAGCGCCGCGACCAGACTATTCCACGCCCGGTCTTCCCACGCTGAAATGGCGATCCATTTGTCGACGCCGCGGCAGGGAAACACGCCATGAGGGGAACGTGGCATCCGTTGGTTGCCGCTGCGGCCACCGGCTTCCTGATTCGCGCTGTACTTCATGATGTCCGGGCCGAGGAGTGCGAGAGTCGGCTCCGTTTGAGCAACGTCGATGTACTGCCCCTGTCCCGTCAGGCGGCGATGTCGCAGTGCGGCCAGCACGGCGAAGGCCGCGTGGCACGGGTTCGGAATATGGTCCGGGAAGTTCGTCCCGGTACCTGCCGGTTCTCGATCGGGAAGGCCGCACATAAATTGCAGGCCCGTCAGCGCGCCAATCGTCAATCCGTAGCCTAGGTACTTATATTCCGGTCCCGAAGCGCCTTGCATCGACATAGCCAGGTAGATGACGTCGTTTCGAATACGTTTGACGTCGTCGTATCCGAGACCGAATTTTTCCATCGTACCGGGCGTGAAGTTATTGGCGACGATGTCACTCGTTGCAATGAGCTGGCGCGCAAGATCCTGACCCTCGGCGGTCTTGAGATTCAATGTGATGCTTCTCTTGCTGCTGTTGCGGTCAGCAAAATATCCGCTACGGTTCAGACCGGGAATCCCGTCCTTATACGGGCGACTGCTGCGTAAAGAATCGAGGCGCTCGGCGCTCTCAATCTTGATCACGTCTGCACCGTGATCGGCGAGCAGCTTCGTGGTAAACGATCCTGCCCCGATCCACGTAAAATCAGCGACGCGGATGCCTTCTAGAGGAAGTCGTTTCAATTCAGCACTCCTGCTTGCAAAAGAGCCGCTCGCGCGGCTTTGTCGTAGCCTAGTTCGGCGATGACCGCATCGGTGTGTTCGCCTAGCCGAGGTGGGGGAGAAGGACTGCGCCATGGCGTAGCCGTCAGCTTGTACGGCGCACCCGGCATGGTGAGTATCTGCTGCGAGGGCGAATGCTGGATGGTTGTGAAGAAGCCCCGATGCGCCAACTGGCGATTTTCGAGGATATCCTTTGGTGTGCTGATGGGGCATATCGGTATGCGGCGAGCCTGTCCAGCCTGATAAAGCCAGGCCTTCGTGCGCGTCCGGGCGAAGGGCAGAAACAGCTCCGCGAAGATCGTCTTGGCTTCGTCCGTGACAAGATAGTCGTGGCTGGCCCACTTTTCATCGAGCAGCTGCGCCGCGGCCGGTACGCCTTCGTCCACAAGCCACTGAACGGTTGATTCCCAGAACCGTGTGGAAGCGATGCCTCCCGCCATCAGGTAGATCTGCCCGTCTGCACATTGGAATACGCCGGTACCAGCCATTCGCTGCTGTCCCGATTCCCTCTTGCGCACGATGCCTTCGAGGTCGTAGAACTGGATTGCCGTTTCGAGACCCATGACGACGCATTCCTGGATCGACACATCGATGTGTTTTCCTGGCCGGTCACCTGAAGCTGCATCGACGGAAAGGAGTGCCATCATCGACGCGACGGATGCGAACTGGGCAGCAGCGAGATAGGCCAGATTGCCGTGTGCCGCGATGGGAGGACTGTCGGGATATCCGCCCAGATAGAGAAGACCGCCTAACGCGAGGGCGACGATATCTTCAGATTCATAATGGGCGTAGGGACCGTCCTGGCCAAAGGGCGTGATGCTCGTCATCACCAATCGCGGAGCAATGGATGCAAGACTTTCATAGTCCAGCCCTCGCGCCGCCATGGTGCCCGGCTTTTCCGACTCAATCAGAAGATCGGCGCGTTTTACGAGCTCCCTGAATATCTGCTTGCCCTCCGGGTGGTCCAGATCGAGGCAGACACTCCGCTTGCCGGCGTTGAAATAGGCGAATGGAAGGCTGTATTCGATATGGACCTTGTCGTCGAGGAAGGGACCCTCGCGCCGAACACTGGAGCCGCGGATTGGCTCAATCAGAATGACGTCGGCCCCAAGATCGGAAAACTGCTTTCCGCAATATTGCCCTGCGAGACCGGACATATCGATGACCTGGACCCCCTGCAACGCGCCAGGCTGAGGAGTGGTGCCCCGGGCCTTGTTGAGCAATGAATCTAATGTGCTGTTCATGGACATGCCTTTTTGCGTGGAACTCCAGTCAATGCGTTTCGATGTCGCTTGACGGGAGTCGCTGACGAACCCGGCTAAAAGCGAACGCTACGAAACATGAGACGGAAGGTAGGCTTGGGCGGAAGTTGCGGCAAGAACGAAAGTCTTCTTTCTGGTATGCGCCTTCTACATGAGCGCCTTCGATCATTAGCCGCATAACAGAAAGAACGGATCCGTTCTTGTTGGTCCGGGGGCAGCGAACGTAGGATTTCCTCAACCGCGGCTTTGCGCCCAGCACAGGCCGACTGATGAACCCACTATTCTTCACGATCATATGAGCCATCTTTTGTACGAATCGGTCGATCTCCTCAAGTTCAGCGAGGAGAGCCGGTACAAGTTCCTTACCGGTTCAGTGGTGCCCAGACCGATCGCATTGGTCACATCATTGAACGACGAAGGTGTTCTCAACGCCGCGCCGTTCAGCCAGTTTGTGATTCTCTGCGTCACCCCACCGCTTCTAGGCATCGTTGCGCAGACGACACCGGCTGGTTACAAGGACACGGTTAGAAACGTGCTGCGGTCTGGGCAGTATGTGATCAACGTAGTGTCGGAAGAGATGGCGGAGCAGGTGCAGCAATGTGCGATCGACTACCCTTCTTCGGTAAGTGAAGTAGAGGAGGTTGGCTTCAGCACCACGCCATCAGTCACCGTATTGCCAAAGCGAATCAGCGAATCACCGTTGCAGTTTGAGTGCCGCCTCCACCAGCACGTGGAGTTCGGCGCGCCGGGGTCGCAAACAACGCTCCTCGTCGGCGAAGTCATGCTGGTCCATTGTGCGCAAGGGGTGTTGGAGGGACACAGGGTGAACCACGAGGCGCTGCGGCCATTAGGCAGAATCGCCGGCAGAAGCTACTGCAGGACCGGGGACACGCTGAGCGTCTAGACCTGTCGGCCAGTTAGCCACTTGAAAACCATAAAGACGGAGACAGGCATGACCCATATCGAAGCCGCTGCAGGTGCTGGCCATTCAGAGGCACCGCTGGAGCGCGCGCTGTATGCGCGTATCGGATGGCGGATTTTTCCGATCGTGCTCCTTGGGTACATATTCGCGTATCTGGACCGGATCAACATTGGTTTTGCCGCGCTGCAAATGAAGGCGGACCTTGGGTTCACCGACGCCGTCTATGGCCTGGGGGCAGGAATCTTCTTCGCGGGCTACCTCGCTTGCGAGGTGCCGAGCAACCTCCTGCTGCAAAGGGTGGGTGCGCGGCTGACGATGGCGCGGATCATGATCTGCTGGGGGGTGACGTCGTGCTGCATGATGTTTGTGCGGACGCACTCCATGTTCTATATCTTGCGCGTACTGCTCGGCGTCTTCGAGGCTGGCCTTACACCTGGCGTCGTCTTTTATCTGACGCTGTGGTATCCGGAGGCGCGGCTCGCGAGGGTGACGGCGCTTTTTCTAAGTGGAAGCGTCATGGCCGGTTTGCTGGGCTCGCCGGTTTCCGGTGTCGTGCTGGATGCGATGTCTGGTGTTCATGGATTGCGAGGATGGCAATGGCTGTTCCTGGTTGAGGGCTTTCCATCGATACTGCTTGGCGTTGTTTCACTATTGCTCTTGCCAGACGGACCGCAAAGTGCGCGCTGGCTATCCGAGGCTGAACGTCGCCAGGTTTCGGCCCGGTTGCCGGCAGGGCGCAACCGGAGTCACGGCGGATTCGGGGCGGCTTTGCGCGATTCCAATGTGTATGCCATCGCATTTGCATGGTTCACCGTGATCTGCGGGACGTACGCCGTGTCGTTCTGGATGCCGATGATGCTGCGGAGCGCAGGAGCGCTCACAGCTTCTTCGATTGGCTTGTGGTCCATCGTTCCCTATGGCGTGGGCGCGATGGGGATGATCCTGCTATCGAGGCACTCGGATCGGACGCTTGAGCGGCGCTGGCACGCCGCCGGTTGCGCATTGGGCGGTGCCGCGGCTCTCGCGATGCTTCCCGTGGTAGGAAGCAACTTCCCGCTGACGCTTGTCGCGCTGACCGTCGCGACGGTTTCAGTGTTCAGCGCAATGCCGATATTGTTCTCGATTCCAATGACGTTTCTCTCTCCGCGTGCTGCGCCCGGAGGAATCGCCCTCATCAATTCCATCGGTCAGACGGGGGGATTTCTAAGCCCATTCATGCTCGGCTGGGTCAAGGCTACAACCGGCAGCCTGAATATCGGCTTGTATATCATCGCCGCGCTGCTTGGCCTTGGAGCCGTTGTCATGGTCAATGTCGTCAAAACTTCGCCAAAACAGGTTCGGGGCGTGGACGAGGATGCGGTACCCGGCGTATAAAATCCTTTCGCGCACGATTCAACGATCTCGTGATTCTCCGGACCACAGAAAGTGTTGGCAGACGATGGATATAAAACAGCTTCGGTACTTTGTCCGGGTTGCGGAACTGGGCAGCGTCGGAAAGGCATCCGACGTCCTTGACATTGCCCAACCCACACTCAGTCGGCAAGTCCGCGCACTTGAGGTTGAACTGAAGACCACGCTGTTTTCGCGAAACGGTCGTGGTGTGATTTTGACGCCCGCGGGTCGCCGGTTCCTCGAACATGCGAGAGGAGTCCTTCACGCTGCCGACTTCGCATTGATCGCGTTGAAAGAGGGCGAGTCAGCGTATGAGGGGCGCGTCATTGCAGGCTTTACGCCAAGTGTCGGCCGCACTCTGATTCCTACATTTGTCGAGCGCTTCATAGAGCGATTCCCCAAGGCTTCGTTGAGCGTCGTCGAGGGATATTCGAGTTCGCTGCATGAGCAGTTACTGGTCGGCAGCCTCGATTTTGCAATTCTTCAGAATCCAGCCGCGTCCCCCAATCTGGTCATCGACCCTATCGCGACGCAGGATCTGTATCTGATCGGTGCGAGTCCGATTGGGCCAAAGCATGACGAGGTCGAGTTGAGGGAGCTCGCTCGTGTGCCTCTGATCATGCCTCACGCGCCCCATACCATTCGGCCGCTTCTAGAATATGAGGCCGCGCGCTTAGGCATTATGCTGACGATGACCTTCGAGATCGATGCTGTTCGCTCGATAGTTGAGCTGGTTGAGCGCGGCGTCGGCTATACGGTGATGCCGATCAACTCGCTGCGTCGCAGTGATTACCCTGCGTTACATTGGCAAAAAATCGTCTCTCCAAAGATACAGGTCACCCTATCGATGATTACGCCGATCAAGAGGCCGCAAACCCCCCTCCCAGTTGAGGCAGCGAGCTTGGCGAAGGAAACCTTGAGCGGGCTTTTATTGGATTGATGGAATTGGGCGTTTCATCTGGGCCTTGCCGGCAGCTGGCCTAAATCAGATCCCCCCAGCAATGACCGCGTTTCTTCCGACGGCTCTGCCGTAAGTACGCTTTCGAAGCTGTCCATCAAGCTGGACACAGCGTATTGCGGCGACCAAAGCCCTCCCGAATCTCCACTGTCCCGACTCGCTTCCCACGCTGCCAGCGAGGCATTGCCGTAGATGCCCACAAGCGACAGTCGGTGATCGACGATTGCCGGCGGAATATCGGAAAGCAGGTCCCGGAGCAAGGCGTTGCAACGCTGATAACCCAGATTCCACTTGTTTTCCAGCGCCTCCCGCAAGAACGCGCGGTTGTTCAACTGCAAGTTGGCGATCATGCGGATGTACGTCGCCTGACCCGTACGATCCGCCAGCTCAAGCATCGGAAAGAGCAGCGCGCCTAATACCGCTCGCACGTTTATCCCTTCCTCCGCCTCCAGTCTGTCGAGCCGCGCCTGACGGTCTTCGTCTATCAGACGCGCACCGTCGACGACCAGCTCACGTGCCAGTTCCAGTTTGTTCCCGAAGTAGTAGCGCAGCGAGGCGCTGTTGCGCTGCCCTGCGGCCGAGATGATGTCCTGCACGGATACCCCGTCCAATCCGCGCAGCGCGAACAGGCGTTGGGCTTCTTCTTTTAAGCGAATTCGTGTCTCCGCTCCATCCGAGCGAAGGGTTTTCCCTGACGTCGTCATTACTTTACCGTGTCGAGTTAATTAACTACACTGGCATAACTAACCCAGTTGGAGAAACTTAGCATGAAAGTCATCGTTGTTGGAGGAGGCATTGGTGGGCTCACGAGCGCTCTGGCGCTGCTGCGCCACGGTATCGAGCCGATTGTACTGGAGCGCGCCCCGCAATTGACCGAGGTCGGAGCGGGCGTCCAGATCGCTGCGAACGGCACGATTGTGCTGCGGGAACTGGGGCTTGAGGCGGCGCTGGCGAGCATTGCGACCGTGCCGGAGCGCTTTGACTACCTGGAGTTGTCAACGGGACGTCTCCTGTACGTTGCCCCGCTCGGCAAGGAGGCAGAGGCACGTTACGGCGCGCTGCTCTACAACGTCCACCGCGCCGACCTGATCGACTTGCTCGCGAAGGCCGTGCCGCCCAATGTGATCCGGCTGGGGGCGCAATGCGCGTCGGTGTCCCAGGACGACGAGGGCGCCTACGTCACGCTGCAAAACGGCGAAGTGATTCGTGGCGACGCCGTGATCGGTGCGGATGGCATTCACTCTGCCGTTCGGACGGCCCTGCGGGGACCCGAGGAGAAGCAGTTCGCCAACATCCTGATGTGGCGCTCGCTCATCCCTGCCGACCGGCTTGCGGGCCTGAGGTTGCCGGTGGCGGGGAACAACTGGTTCGGCGTGGGCCGGAATATCGTCTCGTACTGGGTGCGCAAGGACCTCTACAGCATTCTTGCGTCGGTGCCGGCCACCGAAGTGAGCCGCGAGTCGTGGACGCAGTCGGGGGACGTCGCGCAACTGCGGCGCTCGTTCGAGGGTTCCGAGCCGACCGTCCAGAAAATGCTGGAAGCCGTGGACTCGACGTTCATCACGGGGATGTACCACCGGGATCCGATCGAACACTGGAGTACCGGACGGATCGCCCTGCTCGGCGACGCCGCGCATGCAATGGTGCCCTACCTGGCGCAAGGCGCCTGCCAGGCGATCGAAGACGCCTGGGTCCTCGCCACCTGTCTCGCGAACCATGGCCCGGCCGGCGTTCAGGACGCGCTGCTGGAATACGAACAGCGCCGCCAGCCGCGTACGACGCGGATTCAGGCGGGCGCGCGCTTTGTCGTCGATTGGGCGCACGAGCCCGACGAGGCGCGTGTACGCCAGCGCAACGGGCGTCTGAAGGGGCTCTCGCGTATCGATCCGCTGGCAGAGGCTTCGTGGTCGTTCGCCTGGGGGCACAACATCCTCGAGGCCGTCAAGCTGCCGCCGGGCGAGGTCGTAGGCTTGAGCGCGGCACGCGAAGGAAAGCGGATGGCGCGCCCCGAGAGCCAGCGCGCTTTCGATCTCTGGAAAGGCGTGTTCAAGCCGGATGACATTGCGCGTGGCGACCGGGGGCAACGTGCAGCCTACGAACGGTTCCTGCTGGAGCAATTCCCGGCGCCGGCAAGCACCGAAGTGACGGACGTCGATCTTCACGGGGTGAGCGCGTTGCGCGTGGTTGCAGCGGGAGCAGGGCGAAAGGCGACGGTGTTGCACTTCCACGGCGGCGGCTACGTGCTGGGAACGGCTAAGAGCTCGGTTGAATATGCAAGCCGTCTCTCACGCGCCCTGAACGGTCCGTGCTACACGGTCGACTATCGCCTCGCGCCCGAGCATCCGTATCCGGCGGCATTCGACGACGCATTCAGCACCTATCGCGGCTTGCTCGCTTCGGGTGTCGATCCGTCGACGGTGTTCCTGAGCGGCGAATCGTCCGGTGGCGGCCTGGCTCTCGCGCTGGCTGCCGCGCTGCGTCGCGCGGGGCTGCCGTTGCCGGCCGGCGTCATTGCAATCTGCCCACTCACCGACCTCACGCTTGGCGGCCCCTCCGTCATGGCGAATTCGGGAGACGACCCGGCCGCGAATCGCGAGACGCTTTCCAACCTTGTCGCATCCTACTTCCAGGGCCATGAGCCGACCGATCCGATGGTGTCGCCGCTGTTCGCGGATCTGGCAGACCTTCCGCCGGTGTTCCTTTCGGCCGTGGAGGGAGAGGTGCTGGAAAGCGACACGACTCGTTTTGCGGAGCGGGCAAAGGCAGCCGGCGCGAACGTGACGCTGAAGATGGTGGCCGATTCGGTTCACGTCTTCACGCTTTTCCCGTTCCTGCCGGAAACCGCCGAGACGCTCGAAGAAATCGGCCAGTGGAGTCGCCAGCTTCTTCAGAAGTAGACAGACGCATCCGCCTCGCGCACGGCGTCAGGTTCGGCTGCGACAACCTGCTCACGCATCGCCGGCGTTGGCGGATCCTGCTTGCGTCAAGGGCGATTTGCCCGCGACGCAAGCAATCGGTTTCAAGGCGCTTCGCCATATCACTGCATTTCGTTTCATGCTCGGAGTAGACATGACGGCAACATCAACGCGTCGGCGGGTCGACGTGCCGCGGCAACTATTCGCGCCGCAGACATCGCTGTACACGAATCTCGAAGTCTCCTCGAACCGCCATCCGGACAAGGCCGCAATCCTTTACTACGGCAGCACCGTAAGCTACCGGCAGTTGCGACACGAAGTCGATGCGCTGGCCGGGTTCCTGCAGCAGCACTGCGGCATCGCCCGGGGTGAGCGCGTCGTCCTGTACATGCAGAACAGTCCGCAGTTCGTCGTCGCCTTCTATGCGGTGCTGCGCGCGGATGCGGTAGTCGTGCCCGTCAATCCGATGAACCGGACATCGGAGCTTCAACACATACTCGAAGATAGCGGGGCTAGAGTCGCCTTCGTGGGCGTTGAACTCATGGAGCACGTACGGCCGCTGTCGGAACGTCACGTGGACTATGTGATCCCTGCACGTTATGCCGACTATCTTCGCGACCAGACCGATCTGCCGCTGCCCGACGTCCTGACATCGTCCGGAGCGCAGCCTCATGCGGAATCTGTCGACGGCCATGCTGCCGTCATCGGCTGGAATGACGCGCTTGCTCGTGCGTGCGTTCCGCGCGACCACGAATCCAGGCCCGAGGATCTGGCGGTTATTCCGTACACGTCCGGCACGACCGGTCGCCCCAAAGGGTGCATCCATACACATCGTAGCGTGATGCATTCAACGGTCTCGTGCGCTGAATGGCCGAGCCTCGCGAACGAGAGCGTGATGCTGTGCTCCGTGCCTTTGTTTCACGTCACCGGCATGCAGAACTGTATGAACATGCCGATATACATCGGCGCCACGATGGCGATCATGACCCGCTGGGACGCGAAATGTGCCGCGCACGTGATCGAACGCCACCGCGTAAGCACATGGGTCACGGTTCCCACGATGCTCATCGACCTGCTGAACCAAGCGGGCGTCGACACGTTCGATCTGAGTTCCATTGCGTACCTGAGCGGCGGCGGTGCCGCGATGCCGCAGGCTGTCGCGCAGCAAATCCAGGAGCGTTGGGGCATCCCGTACGTAGAAGGGTACGGCCTCACCGAGACGATGGCGGCGACCCATATCAATCCGCCGAAGCACAGCAAGCAACAGTGCATGGGGGTGCCGGTCTTCAACACCGATTCACTCGTGGTCGATCCCGAGACGCTTGAGCCTCTCGGTGAAGGCGAAACAGGCGAGATTCTCGTCAGCGGACCTCAAGTATTCGTCGGGTATTGGAAGTCGCCGGAAGCCACGCAAGAGGCATTCGTTCTGCTCGATGGAAAGCGCTACTTGCGCACCGGGGACCTCGGCTATGTAGATTGGGACGGCTATTTCTTCATCGTCGACCGGCTCAAGCGCATGATCAATGCCTCCGGCTACAAAGTCTGGCCGGCCGAGGTCGAGGCCATGCTGTTCGAGCATCCCGCCGTCCAGGAAGCGTGTGTCATCGCGACTCACGATCCGCGTCGAGGCGAATCGGTAAAGGCGGTCATCGTGCTTCGGAACGGCGAGCACGCGACGGAAGAAGACATTGTGTCGTGGGCCCGCGAGCGCATGGCGTCCTATAAGGTACCGCGTGACATTCAGTTTGCCGCTAGCTTGCCCCGTACGGCGAGCGGAAAGATCCAGTGGAGACTGCTGCAGGAAGAGGAAAGGCGGAGTCGAAACGCCTAATCCGAAGGCCGCCGGCTGGATTGATCTGTTGCCCGGCGAACCATTACTCTGGAAGCGGACTACTCGCTGTACCGCGGCGGAACGGTTGGCGCCCAGTTCCATGGCATCAACGCCCTGAGCTCGGCGTACGGCACGACCCAGCTAGGCATCATGGCTGGCTTGCGGCATATGTTTTAGGCTGCCTGCGGGACGACGAGCTTTGCAGACGCCCAATGGCATACCGGTCGGCATGGTATTAGGCGCCGTCACCATTCAGTCATGTGCGCATGTTTCCATATATTTCGTTTCATTACCGGCTGCCTCACACACGCCGGTGCCCCGCCTTCCCAGCCCGCATACCTGTCCCAGGAGACAACCATGCCGAGCATTCGACCTGTTTACGCAGTAAGCCGCATTTTCAGTCGCACCGCACTAGATTCTTGACTGAATTGATTTCGTAGCGATTGAGTCAGGCTTTTCTACGCGGCGATTTTCGCTTCATCGCACCATGTGTTGACGGCCTGCTCGGCGGTGCGGAAGCTGCGCTGCAAGGACGCTGGTGAGGCCGCAGGTGCCTGGGGGCTGACCAGTGCGAGGCCGGGCCGCAAGATGCGCGAGTACACGCGTGTATAGAAGAGGGCCGTCTGCAACCCCAGGTCCGGGAGGTGATAGCGGTGGGTCCTGGGGACTCGCTCGATCAGGCCATGCAGGCGCAGGCGTCGCAGCTCGTAGCTCATGCGCCCCGGCGTGATGTCGCCGGCATGTAGCCCCAGCAGCACGGCATAGCCCTGCCGCAGATCCTGATTGGTAAAGCCGCGTGCGACGAAGACGAACATCACCAGCGCGTGCAGCAGCGCCTGGACGTTCGGGTCGGCAAAGCGCAGCGCCGGTGCACGCTGCCCGTTAACGTGGCGCGGACGCTGCAGGTCTTGGAACGCGTCTTCGCCCAATGCGCAGTCGTGGCTGATCTGCTCGATCTCGAGCATGCGCCGGTTGGCGCCAAAGCCGATGCGGCGCAACTCGGGCAGGTTGCGCAGCAGTCGTCCGACGCCGAAGTCGCGGGTGTCGTTGATGGTGGTCTCGGTACGTAGCGCCTGACCCTCCTTGTGGTACTGCTTGATACGTGAACGCTTGTAGTCCACATGCAGCGAAGGGGTGACCCCTTCAGTAATCACCCGGGTGCGAAAGCGCCCCGGGGTGCGCCGGTTGACGCGGCGATCAAAGATCAGTTGCACCTGGCCCGGGCGTCCCAGGTCCAGGTTCTCGCGGATGACCTGCTCGAAGAAGATGCGGCCCGTCACGGGGCGATCAAGTACCTGGGTCAGCGCGAACTCGGCCTGCAGGATCGACAGCGCGTAGCGGTAGCCCGCGGTCCGGTCGTGCCGGTCGAAGGGATGGGGCAGGCGCGCCAGCCACTTGCGCAGCAGCCGGTCGATCTTCCTGTCGTCCAGTCCATCGCAGATGCGCTGCAGCGCCTTGGGGTCTTCGCACGAGAGGATGCCGTTGTCGAGCGCCTCGAAGGCGATGCCGCGCTTGCGCAACTGGCACTTGGCGTACTCGTTGCCGTTGATGCACAGCCTGGCGTTATAGGGGAAGTAGGAACAGAACTTCAGGAAGAACGGGCCGAAGTCCCCGTCCACGCAGTAGAAGTAGTAGTGGTTGACCATCGCGCTGCCCTCGACCACCCACGGATAGCTCATGCCGGTGTGTGTACAACGGCGCCGCTCGGTGCGCACCACGCGCGCCTTCTCCTGGGCGCGGCCGACATACAGAACCCCTTCGTCGGCGTCGAACTGCTGCAGATACTGCAAGGTGACGTCGTCCTTGCGCTGGTGCTTGCCAAAGCTCACCAGATCGACACCCTGCCCGGCGACAAACTTCTCGATGCTGGCCACGAAGGCCGCGGTCTTGGGCGCCACGGTCGCCGTCGAGGCAAAGCGCTGACCGAGATGGCCGCGCAGGTACCACACCACGCCACCTACGCGCTGCAGCTGCGGCACGTAGACGTTCAGGTACATCCGGTCGATGCACTCGCTCTCGAGCACGACGTGGTCGCATAGAACATCGCACACACTGTGTGGTAGCGTCATGGCTGGCTCCGGTCGTCCACGGGGTCTTCGGACCCCATTGAGCTTCGAGCTCGTACATCTCTGGGCTTGTCCCAGCCGGCTCGACCGGAGCCACCTTACCCCTCAGCGCTCCGCAGTCACCAATACCACTCGTCGGTCTGAGGCGGAGCCTCGCTGGTGTTCACCGCACTCTGTTTCGCGACTGGCGGCGCCGGCGCGCAGACCTCGGCGAAGCCGATAGTCACGCCGGGTTTTAGCCTGACCGTGTTCGCGACTGGTTCCGGCGGGTTGGTCAGCGCACCGGACTCACTGGCCGTGCTTGATGGTCACGTTTGGGTCGGCTATGCAAACAAGGGCGCACCGGATGGCTCGAATGGTGCGATGAGCGCGATTGTTGAATACGCGCTAGACGGCAGTGTCGTGAAGACTTTTGAAGTCGCGGGGCACAACGATGGCCTGAAGGTCAATCCGTACACGCGTGAGATATGGGCGATGCAGAACGAGGACGCGAATCCAAACCTCGTCATAATCAATCCCGCGACCGGCCAGGCATCCAAACCGTATTCCTTCGGCAAGACGCTGCACGGCGGCGGTTATGACGACATCATATTCAAGGACGGCCAGACCTACTTCAGTGCGTCCAATCCCACCCTTAACAGTAGCGGCAAGAATACGGGGCCCGCGATTGTCCGCGTTGTGCACATCGATGCAAACGCCTACACGATCGACGTCACTCCGGTAATGCGCGGCACATTGGACGCCAGCGACATTCCGTTTGGCACGGTGGCAACCCTCAACCTGACTGATCCGGATTCGATGACGCTGACGCCGTCGGGTGATGTACTGCTCGATGATCAGGGAGATAGTCAGCTTGTCCTGTTGCGCTCGTCGGGCGATGAACCGCACGTGCAATATTTGCCGCTTCTCGGCAACGTGCAGGTTGACGACACGGTATTCGCTACTGCGCGACGGGGTTACCTGCTGGTGTCCGATACGAAAGCGAACACGGTGTACAAGATTAGTGCCAATGCCTGGCAGCGTAACGCAGCGTTCTCCGCATCAACGGGTGTGGCCGCTACCAGTAGCACTCCGGCGGTGCCGGCGTATGTCGGCCAACTTGATTTGCATAGCGGAGCACTCCTTCCGTTGGTAACCAATTTGGTCAGTCCGCACGGCATGGCCTTTGTACCGACAGACGACCAGCAGTAACGGCCGCGCGTCGATTGCCGGATGACGTGGTCGCCGCAAGCAATTCCGCGGCGATCACGTTGGCCGGCGTCTGCTTCCAAAGCTTGGTCTCCGTCGGAGACATCCGCCAAAACACTCGCCTCGATTTCGGTCATGATCTGCTAAAGCAGATCACACTCTCATGGTTGGCCTTTCCGTGCAGGGTGGGAATACACACCACGATCCGTCATCGTGCCTGAAGAAAAAGAACGCAAGCAAGCCGGTCGGATGTAACGCTTCGACGCGCACATAGCGCCACTGATTCGTACCCGTGCGACTAAACCGCGTGACGTGAGCCGGAATCGCAGGAGTGGGCGCCAGCCACTTTTCGACCAGCAAACGCAGGGACATCTGACCGGTGCTCATCGTATCCTCCTTCGACCTCTTTTTCATCGCGCCATGGCGAGCGCATTTCTGCTACGAGACCGAGCGCTGAAACAATCTTGCGGCTCGCCTTCGCCCAGTTAAACGCATGGGTCATGCCAGCATCGCCGCCGTGATATCAAGGCATTGATTTTATGAATATTTTTGTCGGTTCGCCGTCGTTGCGACGAGTGCCAACTGCGCAAAGCGTTCGATTTCCGGACGGTGCTGTATTTCGGGCATAGAATTTAGACGTAGATCCGCGCGTGCCTCGCGACTGCGATCGCGATCGACCGCGGCAAGCGCGCGACACAGGCAACGAAGAGAACGCAAAAAGGCAGCGCGAACCCTCTGCTCGGGTGAAGGAGCCGCGCTCAGATGGAGACAGCATGAAAGAGACAGGCACGCCAATGGACTGGTTTTCCAGTCCGGATCGGGACGCCAGCGTCATGGCGGCGTGGGAGCGTTTGATTCAAGGCGACAAGCCGCCCTCCGGTGCCCTGCGTGGGGTCGTTGACGATTCCTGGCACCGCTGCCTGGATGGCGGGGTGGCTCCCGATGCAGATCGGGCCCCACTGCCGTTGGAAGAAGGGGCTCTGTTCGACTTGCGCGTAAGGAACGACCGCCTCATGCATGCCAGCGTGCCGCTTATCCAGCAGACACGCGAGTTCCTTTCGCAGACGGGGACCATTCTGCTGCTCGCGGATCCGGACGGCATGATCCTCGAACTGGCCGGCGACTCGCGCATCGTCGAACCGGCCGGCGAGGTCCGGTTGATACCGGGATGTAACTGGACCGAGCTCAGTTGTGGCACCAACGCGATCGGTACTGCCCTCGCTTTGCGGCAACCGGTGCAGATCCATGGCTCGGAGCATTTCTGTGCGGGGATCAAGCAGTGGACGTGCTCCGCTACGGTGATACGCGATCCGCTCGATGGCACCGTACTCGGCGTACTCGATGTCTCGGGGCTTGCGCAAACCTACAGCCAGCACAGTCTGGCGTTCATCGTCTCGATGGCCGGGCGGATCGAGAGCCGGCTCGGCAAGTTCGCAATGGAGCGCCGCTTGCGGCTGATGGAGCGTTGCATGGCGTACTGCTCCGGTCGTTCGGACGGCGTCGTCGTGGTGGACGAGTCCGGACGTCTCGTCAGAGCCAACCCGCAGGCGTCAGCCGCTTTTGCGCGGCTTGGCGTATCAGGCGCACTGGACAACGCTTTTCCGATCCCGGACATCGCCAGGATTGCCGGCGGCTCCATGTCGCCGCAAGCACCGGCGTGGTTGCGCCTCGCACGAATTGAACGCGTCACTGAAGGTGCCGACACGCTCGGCTTCATGTTGATTGCGCCGGCCGGCAGTCGGCGGGCCGCTTCGTTGTCTGATGTGGTAACTGACGCGCTGCCGGCGGTTGACTCCACGCCTCGCGCGGCGTTCTCTGGCATTGTCGGCACGAGCGCGGCACTGCGAACGGCTATTCAGAAGGCGCAGCAGTTGGCCAAAGCCTCGGTCCCGGTACTGCTGCTGGGCGAAACCGGCGTCGGCAAGGAGTTGTTCGCGCTAGGCATTCATCAAGCCAGTTCGCGGGCAAACGGCCCCTTCGTTGCATTGAACTGCGGTGGCTTGTCCCGCGATTTGTTGAGCAGCGAGCTGTTTGGTTATGCGGAAGGCGCATTTACCGGCGCACGCAGGTCAGGCATGACAGGGAAAATCGAAGCGGCGAATCAAGGCACGCTGTTCCTCGACGAGATCGGCGAAATGCCACTCGACATCCAGCCGCATCTGCTGCGTGTGCTGGAAGAAGGGGAGATATACCGGCTGGGTGAAAACACGGCTCGCAAGGTCAGCTTCCGTCTGATCGCTGCAACGCATCGCGACTTGCGTGCCGACGTCGCTGACGGGAAATTTCGCATGGATCTGTATTACCGGCTGGCCGTCACGAACATCTCGATACCGCCGCTGCGCGAACGCAAGACGGATTTGCCGGAGATGATCGAGCACTGGTTAAATGTCTCGCGCGAACGGTATGGCGTAAGTCATGCCGTCTTCGACAACGTGGCGTATGAATGCCTGCTGAACTACGCCTGGCCCGGCAACGTCCGCGAGATGCGAAATGCGATCGAGGGCGCAGTACTCATGGCCCACGATGGAATCATGACAGTCGCCGAGCTGCCGCCCGAAATCGGCGCCTCGGCCGTTTCTCCTGGGGGCGTTCGAGATACGGCGTCCTCTGCGCTGTCCGCACTTGCGCGCCAAAAGGTCCGGTCGCTGGAAATGGCAGAAGCAGAGTCGATTCGTTTTGCGATCCAGCAAAGTCAGGGCAACCTGACCCAGGCGGCTGCGCAGCTTGGTATAGCGAAAAGCACGCTCTATCAGAAGATCAGGAAGTACGCGCTGGCGCACGACCTTGGCACCACCCGGCGTGTCGGCCGGTAAGGTTGAACCTGGTCGACTTCCCGCACGTCACGCTTCCCATCAGACCTGCGTACGAATTCCGCTCTCAAAACGGCCGACCGTTCAGGAACCGGTCGTTGCGTGAACGTCCCGTTCACCGCGAGCGCGCCGATCGTTCTCCGAAAAGCCAATCCATTCAGTAGTTTGCCGATAAGCCGCCGATTCGGCGGTCGGTGGCATAGCCCTTGCCTTTAGCTCCTCCGAAGCGAATCGCAACACTCGCTTCACATCGCGCCTCCCCGTCGAGGCGATGTTCAATCAAGGAGAGCTGGAGACACTAATGGAACAGCAACTTTCACACGTCCAGGTACTGGGCATCGATGCCGGCGGCACGATGACCGATACCTTCTTCGTGCGCTCGGATGGGCGTTTCGTTGTCGGCAAAGCGCAAAGCAATCCGGCGGATGAATCGCTGGCGATTCTGGAGTCGTCGCATGATGCGCTGGCCCAGTGGAACCGTGAGGTCGATGAGGTCTATCCGGAACTGGTGACCTGCGTCTATTCCGGAACGGCGATGTTGAATCGCGTCGTTCAGCGCAAGGGCCTGGATGTCGGGCTCATTTGCAACCGAGGCTTCGAACAGATTCACTCGATGGGGCGGGCCATCCAGAGCTATCTCGGCTATGCGCTGGAAGAACGGATCCACCTCAACACCCACCGCTACGACGAACCGCTTGTGCCGCTCTCGCGCACCCGGGGCGTGACGGAACGCACCGATGTTCAGGGCGAAATCGTGATTCCCCTGCGCGAAGATGAAGTGCGCAAGGCAACGCGGGAACTCGTGAACGCTGGGTCGAAGGCGATTGCAATCTGTCTTCTGCAGTCCCACAAGAACGAGTCGAGCGAAAAACGCGCTCGCGATGTCTGTCGTGACGAACTGAAGAAAATCGGCTCGGACATCCCGGTCTTTGCATCAGTCGACTACTACCCGTCGCGCAAGGAAAGCCATCGCACCAACACGACCATTCTCGAAGCGTACGCGGCTGAACCGTCACGGCAGACGCTGCAGAAGGTCAGCGACCGCTTCAGGAAGCACGGTGCCAGGTTCGATCTGCGGGTGATGGCCACGCACGGTGGGACGATCAGCTGGAAGGCCAAGGAACTCGCACGCACGATTGTCTCCGGTCCGATCGGGGGCGTCATCGGCTCGCGGCTGCTCGGCGAAAGACTCGGCTACGAGAACATCGCATGCAGCGATATCGGCGGCACCAGTTTCGACATGGCGCTGATCACCAAGGGCAACTTTGCGATCGCGTCCGATCCGGACATGGCGCGTCTCGTGCTGTCGCTGCCACTGGTGGCGATGGATTCGGTGGGGGCGGGTGCAGGCAGCTTCGTGCGGCTCGATCCCTATAGCGGTTCCATCAAGCTCGGACCGGATAGTGCGGGCTATCGCGTCGGCACGTGCTGGCCCGAAAGCGGGCTTGATACGGTGTCGGTGTCCGACTGCCATGTGGTGCTGGGTTATCTCAACCCCCACAACTTCCTCGGTGGCGCCATCAAGCTCGACGTCGAACGCGCACGGCAACACATCAAGGCGCAGGTTGCCGACCCGCTTGGGCTGTCGGTGGAAGACGCCGCTGCAGGCGTGATCGAGTTGCTCGATCTCAGCTTGCACGAGTACCTGCGGGCCAACATCAGTGCGAAGGGCTACAACCCAACGGACTTCGTGTGCTTCTCTTACGGCGGTGCAGGTCCGGTGCATACCTATGGATATACGGAAGGTCTCGGCTTCAAGGACGTGATCGTCCCGGCATGGGCAGCCGGTTTTTCTGCATTCGGTTGTGCGTGTGCCGACTTCGAGTACCGCTACGACAAGAGCGTGGATATCGCGGTCGCGCCGGACGCGCCCGACGAGCAGAAAGCGGCGGCCTGCGCGGTCATTCAGGAAGCGTGGAAGGAACTGGCCGACAAGGTCGTCGAAGAGTTCGTCATCAACGGCTTCAAGCTGGAAGACATCACCCTGCTTCCCGGTTACCGGATGCAGTACATGGGACAACTGAACGATCTGGAGATTACTTCGCCGATCAGCGGCGCTGCCACTGCGGCGGACTGGAAGAAGATCACCGACACGTTCGAAGAGACCTACTCGCGGGTGTACGCGAGTTCTGCCCGGTCGCCGGAACTGGGTTTCAGCGCCACTGGCGCGATCATGCGTGGCCTTGTCGCAACGCAGAAGCCCGTGCTGCCTGAGGATCCGGAGGCGGGGGAAACGCCGCCCAAGTCCGCGTATCTGGGCAAGCGCCCGTTCTATCGCCACAAGACCTGGGTCGAGGCCGACATCTGGCAGATGGAGTCGCTCATGGCGGGTAACCACATTGTGGGGCCGGCCATCATCGAGTCTGCCTCCACCACCTTCGTCGTGCCCGATGGCTTCGAAACCACGCTCGACAAGCATCGTCTGTTCCATCTGCAAGAAGTGAAGTAAGGAGACGAAAATGAACCTCATGTCATCAAAGGAAGTGGGCAAGGCCGATCTGCTTGCCGACGGGAAGACCCTGAAAGCGTTCCGCGCCGAGATCATGGAGCGCACCAGTAAAACGGGTCATTACAACGGGCTTGCCCGGCTCGAGTTGCGCGAGAAGGATCCGATCGGCTACGAGAAGCTGTTCTCCAAGATACGCGGCGGTCTCGTACATGCTCGCGAAACCGCCAAGAAGATCGCTGCGTCGCCGATCGTGGAGCAGGAAGGGGAACTGTGCTTCACGCTGTATAACGCGGTGGGCGACTGCGTGCTGACCTCCACCGGCATCATCATTCACGTCGGCACGATGGGCGCCGCGATCAAGTACATGATCGAGAATAATTGGGAGGACAACCCGGGCATTAACCCGGGGGACATGTTCACCAATAACGACTGCTCGATCGGCAATGTCCATCCTTGCGACATTGCGACGATCGTGCCGATCTTCTGGGCCGGCAAGCTCATCGGCTGGGTGGGCGGCGTGACGCACGTGATCGACACCGGGGCGGTGACGCCGGGTTCGATGTCGACGGGCCAGGTGCAGCGCTTCGGCGACGGCTATCAGATCACCTGCCGCAAGACCGGCGTGAACGACCAGCCGCTACGCGACTGGCTTCATGAAAGCCAGCGCTCGGTGCGCACGCCGAAATACTGGATCCTCGATGAGCGCACGCGGATCGCGGGTTGCCACATGATCCGCGACATGGTGGAAGAGATCATCGCCACCGAGGGCTTTGAAGCCTACGAGAAGTTTAGCTACGAGGTCATCGAAGAGGGCCGCCGCGGGTTGCAAAGCCGCATCAAGGCGATGACGCTGCCCGGCAAGTATCGCAAGGTCGCTTTTGTGGACGTGCCCTATGCCCACGAGGATATCCAGACACCCTCGGCCTTTGCCAAGATCGACACCATCATGCACTCGCCGGTGGAAATGACGATCCGGCCCGACGCGACATGGCGACTGGATTTCGAAGGCGCGAGCCGTTGGGGATGGCACACCTATAACGCCCACCACGTCGCCTTTACGAGCGGTATCTGGGTCATGATGACCCAGACCCTGGTGCCGACCCAGCGCATCAACGACGGCGCCTACTTCGGCACGGAGTTCCGCTTGCCCAAGGGCACATGGATGAATCCGGACGATCGCCGTACCGGCCACGCCTATGCCTGGCACTTCCTGGTATCGGGGTGGAGCGCCATGTGGCGGGGGCTCGGTCAGGCGTACTTCAGCCGTGGCTACCTGGAAGAAGTCAACGCGGGCAATGCCAATACGTCGAACTGGCTGCAAGGCGGCGGCATCAACCAGGACGGCGAGGTGCACGCGGTCAACAGCTTCGAGGCCTCGTCCTGCGGCACGGGTGCCGGCGCTATCAAGGACGGCCTCAATCACGCCGCGGCGATCTGGAACCCGGAAGGCGACATGGGCGACATCGAAATCTGGGAGATGGCCGAACCGTTGCTCTATCTCGGGCGCAACGTCAAAGCCAATTCCGGCGGCTATGGCAAGTATCGCGGCGGGTGCGGGTTCGAAACCCTGCGCATGGTCTGGAAAGCGCAGGACTGGACCATGTTCTTCATGGGCAATGGCTACATGAACAGTGACTGGGGGTTCATGGGCGGCTATCCGTCTGCCACCGGCTACCGGTTCGAAGCGCACAAGACGGGCCTCAAAGAGCGCATCGCGCAGGGACTTTCGTTGCCGCTCGGTGGCGACTCGAATCCCGACGCGCCGGACTACGAACGGCACATCGATGCGACTTCCAAGGTCAAGCGCGACAAGCAATGCATGACCACGGAAGATTGCTACGAAAACCACGATCTGTACCTCAATTACCTGCGCGGAGGTCCGGGCTTTGGTGATCCACTCGATCGGGAAACTGAAGCCATCGCAAAGGATCTCAACAACGGCTTTCTGCTCCCTGAGTTTGCCGAGAAGGTGTATGGCGCGGTGTTGGCGCAGGACGCAACGGGTATCTGGACGGTCGACGCGAAGAAGACCGTGAAGCGTCGCGGCGAAATTCGCAAGGAACGGCTTGCCCGCTCGTTGCCGACGCGGGAATGGATGAAGGAAGAACGCGAGCGCGTCCTCACCAAACACGCGTCGCGCCCGGTGCGTCACATGTTCGCGACCAGCTTCGGGCTGTCGGAGAAATTCCTCAACGAGTTCAGAGCGTTCTGGGATCTGCCTGCCGACTGGAACATGACCGAGGCAGAACTGGACGTGCCGTCCTACGGCTCGAAGTACAGGATGGATCTTTCCTTGCTGCCCGACGTGACCACGGTGGTTCAGGTCGAAGAGTAATCCGTCCCGGTATCGATATCGAAGCAAATCAAGGAGTAGCGAAATGTCTGCTTACACGAAGGAACAGGTCGGCAATCTGGTCGATGGACGACTCGACTGGGATACGACCGTACGCATGTTGTCCATGCCGAAGGATCATGAGCGATTTAGTCAGTATCTCGAAGTGTTGCAAGGGAAAGTCTCGTGGCCCGACAAGATTGTCTTGCCGCTTGGACCGCACCTGCATATCGTGCAGGCCGCGAAAAGCAAACACTGGCTGGTCAAATGCGACTGCGGCCATGAGTTCTGCGACTACCGCGAAAACTGGAAACTGTATGCCAACGTCTATGTGCGCGACACAGAGGAGGCCATGCTCGAAGTCTATCCGAAGCTCATGGCGCCCGACACCCAGTGGCAGGTCTACCGCGAGTATTACTGTCCGACTTGCGGAACCATGCACGACGTCGAAGCACCGACGCCGTGGTATCCGGTGATTCATGATTTCGAGCCGGACATCGAGGCGTTCTACAAGGAGTGGCTGCAATTGCCGGTGCCCGAGCGCGCTGAGTAGCGAACCACGCACCACGCACCGCGCATGATGCAGGGCGCGGTTGTCTCGCGCCCGGTTCTCCCCGCAGGCGGCGCCATTCCATCGTTTGGCGCCGCCGCAGTGCCATCTGGTCACGCATCTTGCGGGTCGTTTGATGCGCCGCAGCGAGCAGGCCGCCCGAGCCGGCGCGCCGCTCATCCGGACCGTTCGAAAATCGAACGCAGCCCGTGCGGCCATCGTCCGAAAATCAAACGTTCGTTGCTCCGCTGTGCGTTCGCCTACCGCATTCTCACGGTGGCATCGATCTTGCCCCTCTTCTCGCACGAGCCGGCTGCATCCGCCATATTGCGGTGCGGTATAAGGCGGCATGAAGAAGGAGACAAGTAATGGATAGACCGGATGCCTCCCAGATGTTCTCGAATCCTGGCGACGAAGCGGTCGTCATGGCTGCGTGGGAGCGGTTCCTGAGCGGCGGAGAAGCGCCGCACAGCGTCGTGCGGCACCTTGTTGACACATCATGGCAGCGCTGCCTCGATTGGCAGGTCGATCCCACGCTGGGCCACGCGCCACCGCCGCTGGAAGAACATCTTCTGTATTCGTTGCAACGCAGTCACCGCGACCTGGTCGAGGCGAGCGCCCCGGTGATGGCACACGCACGCGACTTTCTCGCGCAAACCGAAACGGTCATGGCGCTTGCCGAGCCGGCCGGCACCATCCTGAATCTCGAGGGTGACCCCGCAACCATTGCTTCCGCACACGGGATTCAACTCCTGCCCGGCGCGTCCTGGAACGAGATGATCTGTGGCACCAACGCGATTGGCACGGCGATCGAGGTCGGCCAGCCCGTGCAGATCCATTCTGCCGAACACTTCTGCGCCGGCATCAAGCGCTGGACCTGCTCGGCCAATGCGATCCGCGACCCGCGCGACGGTACGATTATCGGCGTCATCGACGTATCCGGCCTGTCCGAATCCTACAATCGTCACAGCCTGGCGCTGGTCGTCACGGCAGCCAGCCGGATCGAGAGCCGTCTGGCTGCGCGGACCATGGAGCTTCGCTATCGGCTGCTGGATCGCTCCTTGAGGCGCCTAGCGATGCTTGCGTCCGACGGCGCCGTGGTGTTCGACCATGGCGGCTACCCGATCAAGGTCAATGAGCACGCTGAAGCTGCGATCGCGGCAGCCGGCGGCGATTTTTCGCTCGCACGGCCTGCACGGATCCTGGCGCTCGCCACCGACTCCGTAGTCACCAGTGCGACCCCCACGGATCTCCCTCACTGGATCCAGCCCGACTGGATCGAGCCGGTGATCGACGATGGCAGGCGCATCGGTAGCTTGCTGATCGTGCCGTTCGCGCAAGGCCGCGGCTCTGCGCGCAAGGTCGGCGGCGCGTCCGGTTGCAGCGCCGAGAATGGAGCTGCGACCGGCTTCGATCGCATCCTGGGCGAAGCTCCGGCATTGCTCGAGGCCGTGGACAAGGCCCGGCAAATCGCGCGTTCACGCGCGCCGGTTGTGTTGCTCGGCGAGACTGGAGTGGGTAAGGAACTGTTCGCCAAGGGAATCCACCATGCCAGCCAGGCGAAGGAGGGACCTTTTATTGCGCTCAACTGCGGCGGCCTGTCACGCGAACTGCTCGCCAGCGAACTATTCGGCTATGGCGATGGCGCCTTCACCGGTGCGCGTCGAGGGGGCGCGCTAGGCAAGATCGAAGCCGCCAATGGCGGGACCTTGTTTCTCGACGAGATCGGCGAAATGCCGGTCGATCTCCAGCCGCATTTCCTGCGCGTGCTGGAACAGGGGGAGATCTATCGGCTCGGTGAAAACGTTCCAAGGAAGGTGACCTTTCGTCTCGTCGCGGCGACCAATCGCGACTTGAGAAAGGAGGTCTCGGAAGGGCGCTTTCGCATGGACTTCTTCTATCGCGTCGCGGTGACCAGTATCCGCATTCCGCCGCTGCGGGACCGGCCCGGGGACGTTCGTCGCCTCACCGAGTATCTGGTCCAGAAGTTTGCGGCGGAGCTTGGGCGGCCTTGCCCTGCGGTTGACGACGAAGTGGTTGCCGTGCTCTGCGCGTATTCATGGCCGGGGAACGTCCGGGAGCTTCATAACGTGGTGGAAAGCATGCTTCTCACTGCAGACTCAAAGGTCCTGACGCTCGCTGATCTGCCACCGGAGTTGCGCGCGAACGACGAGCCGGTCCGCGCCGGTTGCGACGAGCCTTTCTTCCTCGACGGCCGGGGCACGATGGAAGCGTCGGAGCAGGGGGCGATTCGCAGCGCAATCGCCATCTCTCGCGGAAATCTGACCTCGGCAGCAAGGCACCTGGGTATTGCGAAGAGCACGCTGTACCAGAAGCTCAGGAAATATGGCCTGGATCGAACGCTGGTTGAAATCCGGGATCAGGGCCGCTAGGCGGTCCGGCCACTGAACCTAAGCGGGCGGACACCTAGAGCGAACGGAGTATTCCGTGCCCCATAATGGAGCGGTGACAGCGGCCGGAGCATCAAGGCATGAACCTCCATCGTCTCGATCTCGTCTCACTCTCGCTTTTCGCGCTCATTGTTCGAAGCGGCAGCATCAGCAAGGGCGCCGAACTCGCCCACCTCGCGATCGGCGCCGCAAGCAAGCGAATCGCGGACCTCGAATCCACCATCGGTGCCGAACTATTCGAACGCCATTCCCGCGGCATTACGCTCACTGCGGCGGGTGAGGCGCTCAAGCTTCACGCGCAGCGTATTCTGAACGACGTCGACCTGATGACGGCCGATATGTCGGACTATGCGGCCGGCGTCGTGGGCGTCGTTCGGCTGTGGGCCAATACGTCGGCGGTTACGCAGTTCCTGCCGTCGGACATCGCGGCGTTCAATGCCACCAATCCGGAAATCCGCATTGAACTGGAAGAGCAGGATAGCGAGCAGGTCGCACTCGCGGTGGTGGACGGCGTGGCCGATTTCGGCATCATGGCCGACCAGATGCCCACGTTCGGCCTTCAGACCATGCCATACCGCCATGACCATCTGGTCCTTGTCGTGCCCGGCGGCCATCCGCTGACCCGGCGCGAATCGGTAGCGTTCGTCGACGCGCTGGAATTCGACTTTGTCAGCCTGTCGCGCAATACATCACTCGCCAAACGCCTTCAGGCCGCCACCGCTTTTTCGGGCGGACAGCTGAAACTGCGCATTCAGGTCCGTAGCTTCGATGCGATGTGCCTGATGGTTGCCGCGGGACTCGGCATCGCCGTGCTGCCCGATGCAGCGGCAGGCCCGCATCTGCGGTCGATGGGCTTGCATAAGATCGGCCTGTCGGAAGACTGGGCTCACCGCGAACTGCTCATCTGCGCTCGCGATCTGAAAGCGCTGCGCAAACCGGCGCGGCTGCTCGTCGACCATCTGATCCTCGCGGCGCCGGAAACGGCCCTGACCCGCTGACGCAAGGCGTGCTTTCGCGTTCCGCGAAAGCTGGGTTCCACACTGTTGCATTCCGCCCACGGGATCGCGCGTGGAAAATGACTCTCCATAGACAGCAACCTTGCCGGCCATAACTGGCAGGCCAAGCAAGCATTCTTTCATATGAATGGTTGGAGACACCCTCATGCAGCCCGCGAGTACGCCCCGCACGTTGTTCGACAAGCTCTGGCAAAGCCACATCGTGGCGGAAACACCTGATGGCCCGACGCTCCTGTATGTCGACCGTCAGCTCGTCTATGAGGTAACCAGTCCGCAAGCGTTCGAGTCGATGCGCCTGTCCGGTCGCGCCGCCTGGCGGCCCGCCACGGTGCTCGCGGTAGCCGATCACAATGTGCCCACGCTGGCGGCTGAGCGCACGAGCATCGACGCAATCGCGGACCCGCTTTCACGGATGCAGGTCGCGCAACTCGACAAGAACTGCAACGAGTTTGGCATCACGACTTACGGCATTCGTGACGCGAGGCAGGGCATCATCCACGTCGTGGGCCCGGAACAGGGGGCGACGTTGCCAGGCATGACAGTCGTCGCAGGCGATTCGCACACGAGCACGCACGGTGCATTCGCGGCGCTCGCATTCGGCGTCGGCACCTCGGAAGTGGAGCACGTGCTCGCGACGCAATGCCTGTTGGTCGAGCGGATGAAGTCGATGCGTGTCAACGTCGAGGGTGAACTGCCGCCCGGCGTGACGGCCAAGGACCTCGTGCTCGCGATCATCGGCCAGATCGGCACCGCCGGCGGCACCGGCTATGCGATGGAGTTCGCGGGCAGTACGATCCGGGCGCTGTCGATGGAAGGCCGCATGACCGTGTGCAACATGGCGATTGAAGCGGGCGCGAGGGTGGGGCTGATCGGCGTCGACGACGTCACGATCGATTACGTGAAGGGGCGTCCCTTCGCGCCGGGCGAAGCGCACTGGGACGCCGCGGTGGCCTACTGGCGCACGCTCGTGAGCGACGAGGGAGCCCGCTTCGACAAAACCGTCGACATCGATGCCACCCGGTTGCGGCCGATGGTCACCTGGGGCACGTCGCCCGAAATGGTGGTCTCGATCGATGCCGCCGTACCGAACCCGTCGGATGAACCCGACATTGTGCGCCGCGCCGGCATGACACGTGCGCTGACGTACATGGACCTCGAGCCGGGCACGCCGCTCGAGCGCATCGCGCTCGACAAGGTCTTCATCGGCTCGTGCACGAACTCGCGCATTGAAGACCTGCGCCTCGCCGCAGCCGTCGTGAAAGGCAAGCACGTTGCGCCGAACATCCGGCTCGCGCTGGTGGTGCCGGGTTCGGGACTCGTCAAGGCGCAGGCCGAAGCCGAAGGTCTCGACGCCGTCTTCAAGGCGGCGGGCTTCGAATGGCGCGAACCGGGCTGCTCGATGTGTCTCGGCATGAACGACGACCGGCTGCGCCCGGGCGAACGATGCGCGTCGACGTCCAACCGGAACTTCGAAGGCCGCCAGGGCCCCGGCGGTCGCAGCCACCTCGTCAGTCCTGCGATGGCCGCGGCAGCGGCCATCGCAGGTCACTTCGTCGACATTTCCCGCGGAGACCTCTGATGCAAGCCTTTACCAGACTGGAGGCGCTCGTGGCGCCGCTCGACCGCGCGAACGTCGACACCGATGCGATCATCCCCAAGCAGTTTATGAAATCGGTGAAGCGTACCGGCTTCGGCGCCAACCTGTTCGATGAATGGCGCTACCTGGACCACGGCGAGCCCGGGCAGGACCTATCGACCCGCCAGCCCAATCCGGACTTCCCGCTCAACCAGTCACGCTTCGCGGGCGCCCAGATTCTGCTCACGCGCGACAACTTCGGCTGCGGATCGAGCCGCGAGCACGCCGCGTGGGCTCTGTCGGATTTCGGTATCCGCGCGCTGATCGCACCGAGCTTCGCGGACATCTTCTACGGCAACTGCTTCAAGAATGGCCTGCTGCCGATCAGGCTCGACGAACGCATTGTCCAGGACCTGTTCGACCTCGTCGCCGGCCCGTCCGGCTTGCGACTCGAGATCGATCTGGAGGCGCAAACCATCCGGCCCGTCGGCGGCGACGCGATCCCGTTCGGGATCGAACCGGAACGCAAGCGCCGCCTGCTCGAAGGGCTGGACGACGTCGCGCTGACGCTCGGCCAGGCCGATCTTATCCGCGAGTACGAGCGCGTGCGCCGCGCTCGCGAGCCCTGGCTTTTCAGCTAAGGCAAAGCGTCTTTGAACACCGACCGCAGTCTCAGGAGTTTTTCATGATGAACGGCCAAGCTTCTTTTCCGAGCACGCCCACCGCGCTTAAAGGCGTGCGCGTGATCGAGATGGGTCAACTGATTGCCGGCCCGTTCGCCGGCAAGACGCTCGGCGAATTCGGCGCCGAGGTCATCAAGATCGAGCCGCCGGGTGCCGGCGATCCGCTGCGCAATTGGCGGCTGATGAAGGACGGCACTTCGGTGTGGTGGCAAGTGCAGTCGCGCAACAAGCGTTCGCTGGCGCTCGATCTGCGCAGTGCCGAAGGCCAGAGCATCGCGCGCCAGCTGATCGCCGAGGCCGACGTCCTCATCGAGAACTTCCGGCCGGGCACCCTCGAAGGTTGGGGAATGGGCTACGAGCAGCTGGCCGAGTTGAACCCCCGGCTCATCATGCTTCGTATCTCGGGGTACGGCCAGACGGGACCCTACCGCGATTTGCCGGGATTCGGCTCGATCGGCGAGGCGATGGGTGGCTTGCGTCATCTGACCGGGGATCCCGGCCGCGTGCCGGTACGCTGCGGCATTTCGATCGGCGATACGCTCGCCGCGCTGCATGGCGTGATCGGCGTGCTTACCGCGCTCTATCACCGCGACGCGAACGGCGGTAAAGGGCAGGTCATCGACGTGGCGCTTCACGAAGCAGTCTTCAACGTGATGGAGAGCCTGATTCCCGAGTACAGCGCGTTCGGCGCGGTCCGCGAAGCCGCTGGCAGTGCGTTGCCCGGCATCGCGCCGTCCAATGCGTATCGCTGTTCCGATGGTTATGTGCTCATCGCCGGCAATGGCGACAGCATCTTCAGGCGCCTGATGACGGCGATCGGCCGCAGCGATCTGGCGGACGCCCCCGCGCTCGCGAACAACGCCGGGCGTGTCGCGCGCGTTGACGAACTGGACCGGGCCATCGAAGCGTGGACCGCGCAACGTTCGACCGAAGACGTGCTGGCCACGCTGACCGAGGCGCGGGTGCCCGCGGGCAAGATCTATACGGCCCGCGATATCGCCGAGGATCCGCACTACCGCGCACGCGACATGATCTTGCGGCAGACCACGCGCGACGGCTATGACGTCGACGTGCCGGGCATCGTGCCCAAACTGATGGGCACGCCGGGTTCCGTGCGCTCGTCGGCGCCGAAGCTCGGTGACGACACCGATGACATCTTGCGCGAGATCGGGCTCTCCGAAAGCCGGATTGCCGAGCTGCGTGACAAAGGAGCAATCGCATGAACATCTGGAACGGAGAACACCGGCGCATTTACATGCAGGAAGTCGGCACGCGCGACGGTTTCCAGGCGGAAGGCACGTTCGTCGAGACGCGCGACAAGATTGCGTTGATCGACGCGCTCTCAAGGACAGGCGTGGCGAAGATCGAGGTGACGGCTTTCGTGTCGCCGCAAGCGATTCCCGCGTTACGCGACGCCGAGATCGTGCTGCGTGAAATCGAGCGCAAGCCTGGCGTCGTCTACACAGCACTCGTGCCGAACGTGCGTGGCGCCGAACGCGCAATCGATGCGCGCGCCGACGAGCTGAATCTCGTGATGTCCGCGACCGAGAGCCACAATCTGTCCAACCTGCGGATGACGCGCGACCAGTCGTTCAATGGGCTGACGCAGGTTGCCGCCATCGCACGCGATGCCGGACTCCCGGTCAACATCTCGCTGTCGTGCGCATTCGGGTGCCCGATGGAGGGCGATGTACCGACCGACACCGTGATCGAGTGGACGCAACGCTTTGTGGAGGAGGCCGGCGCGCAAGGCGTCACGCTGTGCGACACGACCGGCATGGCCTTTCCGCAGCAGGTCGCCGCGCTAACGGCGCGATGCGTCGAGCGCTGGCCTCAGACCGAGTTCACGCTGCACTTCCATAACACGCGCGGCATGGGACTCGCCAACGTGCTCGCCGCGATCGATGCGGGCGCCGACCGCTTTGACGCCTCGCTGGGTGGCATCGGCGGTTGTCCCTATGCGCCGGGCGCGAGCGGCAACGTATGCAGCGAGGAGATCGTGCACGCGCTCGAGCTGATGGGCTACGACACAGGCGTCGATCTGGGCGCGCTCATCGACGCGTCGAAGCGCTTGCCGGCGCTGATCGGCCACGACACGCCAAGCCAGATCGTGAAGGCGGGGCGGCGGCTCGACCTGCATCCGCTCCCGGCCGACTTTGCCGCGATCCGCGAACGAGCAATGCAGCGTGGCGCATCCGCTCAATCGCGCGCCTGACATTTTTCACTTATTTCTCACTTTGCTGCTTTAACTGAGCGTCGCTCACAGACGGCCAAAGAAAGCGTCGAGACAACGTCCTTCAGGAGACACCATCATGCAAGACACCCACATCGCGCAGCCGCCGAAGACGCGCTGGTACGACGGCCTGACGACCGCGCACTGGCGCGTGCTGCGAGGCGCCTTCCTCGGCTGGATCTTCGACGGCTTTGAAGCGCTCGCGCTCGTGGTCGTCCTCGCGCCGATGCTCAAATCGGTGCTGACGCCGGCACAGGCCCTCTCGACGCCCGTCTACGCGGGCGGCGTGATCGGCATCACCTTGCTTGGCTGGGGCGTGGGCGGCATGGTCGGCGGCATTCTCGCCGACTACGTCGGGCGCAAACGCATGATGCTGTGGTCCGTCTTTCTCTACGCGCTATTCTCCGGGCTGACTGCTTTTTCCAACACCTTTACCGTGCTGTGCCTGTTGCGATTTCTCACCGGGCTTGCGATGGGCAGCGAATGGAGCACAGGTGTCGCGCTGGTTTCGGAGACTTGGCCGGAACACGCCCGTGCAAAAGGCGCTGGCTTCCTGCAGTCCGGTTTTGGCTGGGGCACGCTGCTCGCCGCCGTGGTGTGGTACGGGCTTGCTTCTGTGCAACCGCTGGGGGGGGAAACGTGGCGTCTGATGTTCATAGCCGGTGCGCTGCCCGCGTTCTTCGTGCTCTACCTGCGCCGCGGGCTGAACGAATCGGAGAAGTGGAAACAGGCCGTGAAGGAACAGCGCTGGAACGCGACCTCCGACGATGCTATCCGGTACACCTCGCGATCTGGCAAGCAGAACAGCCGCCCCTTTACGCTCAAGCAACTGTTCACCGAGCGCGAAGCGTTTCGCCGCACGCTGCTGACGACATTGCTGTCGATCGTCGCGACGACCGGCTGGTGGGCGATCTCGAGCTGGCTGCCGACATTTACCGTGGCGCTCGCGAAAGCGACGGGCGTGGCCGATGCCGTTGCGTGGGGCTCGCGGATTTCGATCGTCTATACGGCCGGAGCGATCGTTGCGTACCTTGCATCGGGCTTCATAGTCGACTCGATCGGCAGACGCGCGTTCTTGAGCGCAACGTTTGTCGGCTCGCTGATCACGACGATCGTCACCTATCACTACACCGCGACGCTGAGCGGCATGCTCATCATCGCGCCGATCAACGGGTTCTTCACGCTGGGATGCGGGTACGCATGGATGGCGATCTACCCGTGCGAACTGTTCACGTCGACGGTGCGCTCGACCGCGATCAGCTTCGTCTTCAACGCCGCACGGCTGATCGCATGGGTCTTCCCGATCATCTCCGGTTCGATGATCAAGACATTCGGCGGCGTTTCGCATGCCGCGCTCATCATGAGCTCGTGCTACCTGCTGGGCATCATCATTCCCTGGTTCCTTCCGGAAACGCGCGGAAAGGGAATGCCGGAATGACTGGCCGGTGTTCTTTCGGCGTGCAGAGCAACGGGGGGCTGGTGCGGATCTGGGCGACGGCGCATATCGAGCCGGATAGATTGATACGCAGCGTTCACGCAGATAATCAGACCCGTTAGCCCACGCTGACTGCCGTCCGGAGGGCGATACCATGCGAGACTTGGGCTTCGAGTTCATCCAGTTGCAGCAGCAGGCTGTCTAGCGAGCGCAATTGCGCATTGGTAAGGTGCTGTGCATCGAGCAGTTGATGAAGCCGTCCGCGCCAGTAGGCGCCCGGCAAAATCGGTCCCGCGAGGTCCCCGATCATTGATGCGCCCATCACACGCGCAAGATGTGCGATTTCGAGGTCGAGTAACGTGACCATGGCTTCCCCCGTAACGTCCGTTCTTGTTATGTAACGAAAATCTACTACAACCCTAGACCAATTCCAACAGATTAATAATTGCGCCGGCTATCAGTCGCCTAGCTAAAGCCGGTAACTCGCCGCTCCAGAAATCCATACCGCATCACATGCAAACTGGCGGCCAGAGTTTCTCCCGGCATGACAGAAAATGTTAAATATTCAAGTTACTGATCGTTGCAATTTACTCGGTCTGCTTACAGGGCGTTTCCGTATCCTTCAGCACAGAACAATTAAGGAGGATTCCCATGAATATGATACTCAAAACCCTGACGTGCGTGCTGGCATTTCCACTCGCGCTTGCCGGATGTGGAGGCGGAGGTGGCGATGGCGGCAGCACTGGCACGGGCACGCTCCATGTCCAGATGACAGACTCCCCGTCATGCGGTTTCGACCATGTATATGTGACGGTCAGCAAGGTTCGTGTCAATACGAACGCGCAGGCCGGTGACACTGACGGTGGTTGGACTGACGTCGCATTGTCGAGCCCGCAGAAGATCGATCTGCTGTCGCTGACCAACGGCGTGCTGGCTGACCTGGGACAAACCGCATTGCCCGTCGGCCAGTATCAGCAGGTTCGCCTGGTGCTTGCGCAGAATCAGGGCAATACGCTGGCAAATTCGATTGTTCCGACCGGCGGCAGCGAGCAGCCGCTCGACACGCCAAGCGCCACGCAAAGCGGCTACAAGATCATCCGGCCGTTCACGGTTCAACCCAACACGCTGGTCGATCTCGTACTCGATTTCAACGCGTGCAAATCGATCGTCCAGAAAGGGAACGGCTCGTACAGTCTGAAGCCGGTCGTGACCGCGACGCCCACGGTCGTGAGCGGCACGATCTCCGGCTACGTCGCGCCGGCCGAAGCGGGGGCTGCCGTTTATGCTGAGCAGAACGGTCACGTCATCAAGGGCACCGTTGCCGACAGCAACGGACAGTTCGTGCTGACGCCGCTCGAGCAGAGTTCAACCAACGGCAACTATGATGTCGTTATCGTGCAGAATAATGTTGCAACAGGTATCGTGCGCTCAGTGCCAGTCGTTGTGAATACATCGACAGTCGTGGCCACGGTGTCGGCACCGATCGCGCTGCCGGCTTCCGTGATGCATGTCGCAACCGGGACAGTTCTGCCTGTCAGTGCGCAGGCCATCGTACGGGCACTGCAATCGATCAGCGGCCTTAACTACGAAATCACTAGCGCGAACGCCAATCTGGATACCGGCAACTACGCGCTGAACCTACCCGCGGCTGCGCCACTGACCGGCACCTACGCGGGAAGCCAGCCGGTGGCGCTGGCCCCGGCCCCGGCCCCGGCCGCAAGTGCCGCTGGACAGTACACCGCAGAAGCCGATAACGTGAGCGGGGCGACCCAGTCGTCCGCAGTCAATGTATCGACCACCGATCAGGCCAACGTCAACTTCAGTTTCTAACGATCACCACGCGATGAAGGAAGGGCGCAAGCCCTTCCTCGGAGAACCTCATGAAAAAAATCTTCTGTCTCCTGACGGCGGGTGCCGCACTGTTGGGCGGTTGTGCGCTGTATGTGCCTGATTCGCCGGGCGTGGTGGTCGTGCCGCAAGGCGGGCCCCAAGGTGGTCCGGGCAACGGCTTCTGTCCGCCGGGACAGGCGAAAAAGGGGAATTGCTGACGAGAAGAAAGTTGGAACACAGAGGGCGCCCGCAGGCGCCCTCTGTGTTCTATCAAGTCGAATGGCTGATTGCGATGTGCTGGCTGTGGTGGAGCTTCGCGCTCACCCGCGCATGCGAGTGTGAACGCTCGTGATCTGTTTGAGCCGCATGAAGACTCTTACGGCTCGTTTGCGCGTCGGCACGGTCTGCCTGCGTGTCCGATCGATCCGCCGCGCGGGCAAGGCCGGCATCGCGGTCGGCCGAACTAAAGCCGTTGGTATTGCTGACTCCTTTGCTGCTCATGTGGCCGGCGGACATGCCGCCCGCGTTGCCGCCTAGACCACCGTGCCCGGCCCCCCCGCTGCCTCCCGCTCCGCCGCTTCCACCATTTCCACCATTTCCGCCTCCATTGCCACCGGCTGCCGCAAAGGCTGACACGGACGCAAGCGCCACGAGGCTGGCGGCAATCCATTGCACTGTTTTCATATTCGCTTTCCCAAAGTCCACCTGAATGCTTCGATTGTACGAACGGCGCGCGCCGGTAACCCCGAACAGTTGTAATCAACTGTAAGTGGCGTGCTCTCGTAGCTGCGGATCAGGTCTCGATTCTCAGGCCGATTGCGACAACCAGGCAGATTGTCTTCAAACCAGATGTGTCAGAAAAAACCGCTCAGGATTGGATAAACAATTGGCAGGATAAAGGACGTCAGAATGCCGTTCAAGCCCATCCCGAGGCCAGCAAATGCGCCGGCTTCTTCACTCATCTGCAACGCACGAGCCGTGCCGATTCCATGGGACGCGACACCCAGTGCGAAGCCACCCAGATCATGTCTCGACACGTGAATCAACCTCAAAAGGCCGCTGCCAATCACCGCGCCTGTGATGCCGGTCATGATCACAATGACGGCCGTCAGCGACGGCAACCCGCCGATTTTCTCGGAAAGACGGATAGCAATTCCTGCCGTAACTCTCTTAGGAGCAATAGTGGCAATTATTTGACCCGTGGCTCCCAGGATCCTTGGGATCAAAACGGCCGATGAGATGCCCGTCGCACACCCCGCCACAAGTGCGCCAGCAAGCTGCGGGGCTAGCCGGCGCATTGTCGGTGTATCGGTATAGCGAGCGCGACGATTGCCGGTCCGAGCAAAAATTGAATGGGCTGGGCGCTTTGCATGTAGGTGACATACGACGTGTTCGATTCACGCAAGGCAAGTATCAAAAGCGCTATTGCAATTAACACGGGATTCGCGAGCGCATTTTTTCCTAGCGAACCGTGGACGACCTGCGCGATTGCGTACGCGAGGAACGTGAGGGTCAGCCAAAGAAGCGGTGTTGTTCCGAGAAATCCCCACGCGGACGCGATGTTCTGATGAACGTTCACGGTGTATCAACCTTAGCAATGTCGACAGCCGCAGGCGCTGTCTTTTCGTCGGCATGGAGCGGCGATGCAAACGGTGTTTTCAGCGGTGCAGCGCTCGGGCGCCATAAAGCGCACAAGCCTTGGCCGACAAGCGCGGTAACGGCGATTGTTAGCGCCGTACACACAACAACGGACACGGCTATCGGGAGCAGGTCATGAGCCACGCGGCCGGCAAAGACCATGATGCCCACACCTGGTGGAACGAACAAAAGAGGCAAGAACTTGAGTAAGGCCAGAGCGTCGCTTTCAATGGCGGATGAAAAGCCCGGGCTAAGGCTCAGGGAGGCTAACAACAGGACCATCCCTATCACTGCCCCAGGAATCGGCAGGTTCGCTGCGTACGCGATTAACTCCCCAAGGCACTGATAGGCGAGGAGCACAGTGAAGGTCTTGATCATCGGGTAACCTTCGATTCGGACGCGCACACGTTGAGCCACCCGCGAAGCACGACAAAGTTGGTGAAAGCCGTCATGCCAGAACTCGTTCACTAGCCGACAATAATCATCATTGCGGTGAGCAATCGGGCTCCGGCATCCCGTGCATCTGCTCACTGCCCGCCGTAGAGCGAGTTCAAGCGATCCATCGTGCCGTCCTGCTGGGCACGCTGCAATTCCTGCTTGACCTCGGCGCGAGTCTTGCCATGGAAGGCACTGCTATCGCTACTGCCCACCGACGTACCGCCGACTGCGTCCGACGTCATAGCTGCGTTGCTATCGGAGGCCGTCCTGGATGTGTCGGTGGTGTCACCCGCATAGGCGAGCGTGGTGCACAACGTCAATGCGGCAATAGGGATCAAAGTCAGAGTTTTCATCATATTCTCCAGCATGGTGCATGACATGCCCGACGCTAATCGAATCATGCAGTTGGCGCCGGGATTTCGTGCCGCTTCGAAAGGTATCAAAGGTCCTTGCGAGGACTCGGCACGCTCTTGCAATACCAGGGCAAAATTCGCTTTATTCTCGAGTTATCTGCTTTTTTGTATCGCGACCGCCCCGGAATAGGACCCGGGCATCCAGCCAGGATCTATTTTCATCACCTGCAACTTACTCACTTGGTATCGATGGAAGTTCTGCTGGTTGTTCCATTTGGAACGATATTGGAATTATTTTTCTGAGCTGCAAGCAGAACGGCGGCGGCACGCCGGCAGGTACCACCGCACTGTATGCGCTGACCGCACGCGCATGAATAAGGCACCTTTCCTAAACGAGGCTAGGGGATTGCCTTATTCAGTGTCCGGGCTCCGCTTTATTGGCTCTCGATCCACTGAATGGCGAAGCGCACCAGCTCGTTGCCGTGACGGATATTCAGCTTTTCCTTGATGTTGGCCCGGTGTGCCTCGATGGTCTTGACGCTCCGATTCAGTTTCCCGGCGATTTCGCGGGTACTGAAGCCGAGTCCGATCAGGTGCAGGACCTCGAATTCCCGTCCCGAAAGGCTCGCAATTGGGCCCGCCGGCATTTTTTTGGGACCCGCAAGGGATCGCGCCAGCTTTTCATGCATGGCAGCGCTCAAATAAATATTGCCTGCCAGCACTTCGCGGATGGCACTCACGACATGCTCTGTGGCCTCGAGTTTCATCAGATACCCGTTTGCCCCGGCCCGTAATGCGCGTTCGGCAAACAGGCTTTCGTCATGCATGCTGAGGACGAGGGTTGCCAGATTTGGGTAGCGGTGGCGGAGAGTCTTGACAAGATCCAGGCCGGAGTCCGATTGCAGACTGATGTCCACAATGGCCATGTCGGGCTGGCAGGCCATCGCCGCCAGGGCTTCTTCGGCGCTGCCGGCCGCACAGCAGACGTGCAGATCCTCTTGCAGATTCAGCAGGTGCGTCATCCCCTCCCGGATGATGGGGTGGTCATCCACGATCAGGATTTGAGTCGTGTGGCTTGGGCTAGACGCGTTCCCGTGCATGGTCCGGGCGCTCCGGTATCGGATAGCGGATGGCGACCGTGGTGCCACCCAATGCATTGCGGGCCACCGTGCAAGAGCCGCCCAGAAGGCTCGCCCGGTGACGCAGGCTTTGGAGTCCCAGTCCTGAGGCACGCTCCATTTGTTCCGGGCCGACGCCCACCCCGTCGTCACTGATTGAAAGCGTCTGCAAACCGCCTACGCGCCCCAAGTCGATCCAGATGTGGCGGCCTTCGCTATATTTCAGCGCATTGTTGACTGCTTCCTGTGCCGCACGATACAGATTGATCTGAGTAGGCGCATCCAGTAAGTCCACATCTGGCTTGATCCGGAGCGTGCAGTCTATGCCATTGAGCGTGCGAGCCGTTTCCGCCAGCCCATGCAGTGCGGCCGCAAGGCCACCATATTCAATGGCGACCGGGTCCAGGCCATGGGCGATCCTGCGAGTCATCAAGGACGCCTGCTTCACCAATCCGACGATGGTAGCGGAGTCTGCGGCGGCTGGGTGGCCCTGCGTCTGCAGTTTCTGATTCAAGGCGGCGCAGTACAGGCCCAGGCTAGTCAGGTGTTGCCCAAGTCCGTCATGCAGTTCCTGGCCGAAGAGTCTCTGCTGCTGGTCGCCGATCTGGATCAGTTCTCCTTCCAGCAGAAGACGCTGCGCCGCTTGCTCCTTTAGTTCATTGTTTGTCTTCTCCAGGTCCTCGGTTCGCTCCTGGACGCGCCGTTCCAACTCGACGTAGGATGCCTGCAGCAGGTTATGGACGCGCTGCTCCTGAGCACGTGCCGCCACCAGCAGCAGTCCGGTTACCGCCACGACGTTCGCGAAGGTGCACCACCTCACGAGGCTGTCCACCGGAGATTCGGCGGCGAAGGGGCCCGTGCCGTGGGTGGTACCCCAGATGGCCACGACTGAGACCATCAAGGTCGCAAGACTGGTGCCCAGGTGATCGAAGCGGAGAGCCGCCCAGATAATGAACGGAAAGATCCCCAAGGCTGCCGGGTAGTAGCCGTGACCGGCAAGTTCGGCGGCACCGAAGATGAGGTAACTTACCCAGACGGTCGCAATGGTCAGTCCGCACGCCTCCACGGCCCGCTTCGCCGAGCGGATGGGGTTCGGATACGCGAGCAGGCTGAGCAGGGGTGGAGCCACCACCAGCACACCCATCATGTCGCCGAGCCACCATTTCAGAAGGGCTGCGCCGTACTCGGCGACCGGCATCAAGCCCCCTCCGAATACGGCGGTCGCACCAATCAGCGCACTCACTGCCGTGCTGAGCACCGCAGCGAAGACGATGAGGGCTAACACGTCCTTGATGCGGTCGAGGGTGATCTGGAATCGGGCTACGCGCTTCAACAACATTGCTGCCGTCAAGGCTGCAACTGTCGCGCCGACGCTAATCACCGCGGCCACCGGCAAGGGCACGCCCACCGACACGTTGGCCAGGAAGGAGCCAATGACGATTCCGGGGGCAACTTCGAAGCCCAGAGCGAGCAGCGCAACAAGGGCGATGCCGCTGGAAGGCCACACCAGAGACACTGCGCCGCCCACTATCGCATAAGCGAGTCCAACTTTTGCGCCTGTGTAGTACGCCAGTGCCACAAGCCCGATGCGCAGAAAGAGCCTAAACCTGGAATTGCCTCGAATGATGACCATTGTTCGCTTCGCACCCTCTACGCGAGCGATGTGTCCCACGCGTCCCGGCACAGCCCGCAAGCAGCAATCCTGATGAACCTATCAATATGACGAATTTGATGCCGGGATTACGCAGATCACACTCTTCATATCAAAACGACCAAAAGCACTATGATCCCACGTCAGAATTCTTCTGCGCGCCATCGCACATACGAAGGATCATCATGGCAGCACGGGGTGAGTTCGTTCAGGCTGATTCATACGACGAATAGCGTAAGAGGCTCTGTATGCAGTGTAGCAACCTGAGAGAACCAATTGAGAGTCCGGAAAGCGCGGACACTGCCGAATCAGCGTGCTGACCGTGAGGCTATCGAGGTTTGCTAGCGCAATGGGGCCGAAGAAACTGCTTCGTATTCCTCTTCGATAGACTGATCAACAACGCAGGCATCGGTCAGCGGGGCCTAGCGTTGGATACGCAGTGCGTCGTTCCACTGACGGTAACGCCGCGTCAATTTGCGAGTCCGGATCTGGTCGATCACGAGACTGTAGACCGGCGAGTACCAGCGCCGCGGTTGCCCGCCTGCGGCGATCGCGCGCAAACGACGCTTGACGAGCGCCATCGTCGCGAGTCCTGCGGCTGCCTTGTCCTGCCAACGAACCTGGACGATCGATGCGTCTACGGCCTGGCCGTCGCGCCAGCGATTCGGCAGGTCCGGTACGGACGCCAGCGCGCTCGCCATCCCGGCGACGTCGACACCTTCGTGCAGTACCGCTTCCGCGATCGAGCGCCGGCGAATGCCGCCCGTCGTCATCACCGGCATCGCCGCGATGGCGGCAACGTCGCGAGCGAACGTGAGGAAATACGCTTCGCGGGCCAGCGTGCGGCCGTCCGCGGTGCGGCCTTGCATCGCCGGGCTCTCGTAACTTCCGCCGGACAGTTCGACGAGGTCGACGGCCTCGCCGTTGAGCCACAGCACGATTTGCCGGGCTTCGTCCTCGGAGAATCCGCCCCGCTGGAAGTCGGCGGAATTGAGTTTGACCGCGACGCTGAATCCGGACCGAACCCGCGCGCGTACCGCACGCACGACGGACAGCAGAAGTCTGGCCCGGTTTTCTAGCGAGCCGCCCCATTCGTCGTTGCGTCGATTGGTCAGCGGCGACAGGAACTGCGAAATCAGGTAGCCGTGTGCCGCGTGAATCTGCACCCCGTCGAATCCGGCCATTTCGGCAGCCGCGGCCGTGTCGGCGAAGCGCTCGATAACCTCGTAAATTTCGGCTGTTGTCATCGCGCGTGGCTCGGCGAACAATTTGCTGTGCCGCCCGAGGTCGAGCGGAACGGCAGACGGTGCCCACGCGTCTTGACCCATTGCTGCAAGGACCTGGCGGCCGGGATGATTGATCTGCATCCATATCCGGGCGCCATGCTGGCGAGCGACTGACGCCCACTGTTTGAACGGCTCGAGTGGCGTGTTCCGTTCGAGCACGACGCCGCCGGGACCGGTCAGTGCTCTTGCGTCGATCATCACGTTGCCGGTGATCAGCAGTCCCGCACCGCCGGCACCCCAGGCGGCATAGAGACGCCACAGTGCGGCGCCGGGCAATTGACCCGCGTCGGCGAGATTTTCCTCCATCGCGGCTTTCGCGATGCGGTTGGACAGGGCGTTGCCGTTGGGCAGTGTCAGCGGAGTGAAAAGAGAGGTCGTCATTGGATAACGTGTTCGGCGTGAGCAATGCACCTATACTAAGTTTCAAGTCCACTTCAAGGTCAAGCGCGATGAAAATCGGGGAACTGGCGGCGCGTACCGGCATGACGACGTCCGCGATCCGTTTTTACGAACAGAGTGGGCTGCTGCCCCATGCAGGCCGTGGCCCGAATGGCTACCGGATCTACGACGACGCAGCAGCGGAACGGTTGCGGCAAATCCAACTGGCGCAGCGGCTCGGATTCTCGCTGGAAGAGATGCGCGCCACGGCCGAGGAAATGAAAGGCTTCGCGAAGGAAGGGCTGCTCGAGCGGATCGACCAACGCTTGCGCGAGATCGACGAGCTTCGCGCGAAGCTGGACGGACAGCGCGCGGAACTGCATCAGATACGCGACGCGCTTCAGGCCGAATGGGCGGCGGGGCGGTGCTTCAAGATCGATCAATTTGAATCGTCGACGCCTGCTGCCGCGAAGCACCGCCGCACTGGGCGAAAGATTGCGCCGCATGAATTTGACGGACATAAGGCGCCGAAAGGCAGCGTTTGAGATTCAGCGCGCCTTTTCGGTGGATTTTGAACGCCGGATGCGCGGCGTCAAATCGATTGGTGTGGGAGCATTCCAGCCGTATTTCAGTGCTGCCATGCGTATCGAGAAGCCGACCACGATGGTAATCAACGCGGCCGGCGCGGTGGCGAGGTGCAGGCTAACCACCAGCACCACATAGAGCGCGCTTGCGATGCCCGCAGCGATCGCGTAAATCGGCCCGGGAAGCACGAGTTGAGGCCTGTCGCCTGCGAGGATATCGCGCAGCACCCAACCGCCAATCGCGTTAATGAGGCCGATCAGAATCGCCCCTAGCGGACCGAGTCCTGCATGAATGCCTTTAGTGGCGCCCAAAACCGCGAAGAACCCGATCGAGAGCGCATCGAACACGACGAGCAATGGATGCACCCATCGGATCATCGTCGAAAAGAAGAACCCTACGGTTGCGCACACTAGTACTGCAAGCAGGAAGCTGACATCGGTGAGGATCACTGAGGGTCCGTTCTGCAGCAGGACATCGCGCATCAGGCTGCCACTGACGCCCGTGCTGAAGGCAAGGCACAGCACACCGCTCAGGCCAAACCGGCGCTCAACGGCGAATAGTGCTCCGCTGAGTGCGCCGACCGCAGTCGCACTCACGCTGACAATTGAAGGCCCACTGGCAAGATCAATCATCGCTTCGGGGCGCGGTTGCGACGCCAGCCTTGTGGGCCTGGCGATCGGCGTGGTAACTGGATCGGACCAGGGGGCCGCACGCAGCGTGAAGAAACCCCAGTTCACGCGCAGTGGTTTCGAACTCGCCGAACGTCTCGGGCGTGACATAGCGAAGGACGGGCAGGTTACCTTCACGCGGCTGCAGATACTGCCCGATTGTCAGCATGTCGACGTGATGGCGGCGGAGCTCGCGCATGACTTCGACGACCTCATCGTCCGTCTCGCCCAATCCGAGCATGAGTCCCGACTTGGTGGGCACATCGGGGCAGCGCTGCCTGAACTGCTCGAGCAATTTGAGTGAGTGGGCATAGTCGGCACCCGGCCGGGCCTGACGATACAAACGTGGAACAGTCTCCAGATTGTGGTTCAGCACGTCGGGCGGCGTACCCTGGAGAATGTCGAGTGCGACGTCCAGTCGTCCACGGAAGTCGGGAACCAGGACTTCGATGGTGGTGCCGGGAGAATGTTTGCGGATGGCGCGGATGCATTGCGCGAAATGCTGCGCGCCTCCGTCGCGCAGGTCGTCCCTGTCCACGCTGGTCACGACCACGTACTTGAGCCCCAACGCGACAATCGTCTGCGCAAGATGCAGCGGCTCCTGCTCATCCGGAGGCTTGGGCTTGCCGTGAGCCACGTCGCAGAACGGACAGCGCCGCGTGCACAGGTCGCCCAGGATCATGAAGGTCGCCGTGCCCTTGCTGAAACATTCTCCGATGTTGGGGCAAGAGGCTTCTTCGCAGACCGTATGTTGTCCGTGTTCCCGCAGGACGCGCTTGACGTCGCGGAACGTTTCGCTGCTCGACAACCGGACATGGATCCAGTCGGGTTTCGTGAGCGCAGCGGGCGGTGCCGTTTGATCCTGAATCGGCCATACGCGCCGTGTTTTGTCAACGCCGCGCTGGCGTTCGGGGATGGAAGTCATCGTATTTCCTCAAATGTCAAAGCCAGAAGGCGAGCGGGGCATCGGCGGATCGCCCGGTTTGCGAGCGCTCCGAAGCTGCATCGACCACCGCGACGGCAGTCATGTTGACGATGCGCTGCACGGTCGAAGACGGCGTCATGATATGAACCGGTTTCGCCGCGCCCAGCAGGATGGCGCCGACAGTAATGCCGCCGCCGGCAGCCATCCGCAGCAGGTTGTGCGCGATGTTCGCTGCATCGACGTTGGGCATGATGAGCAGATTCGCTTCCTCCACGAGGCGCGATTCGAGACAGACGTCGTCGAGAATGGCCTTGGACAGCGCAGCGTCGCCACGCATTTCGCCGTCGACGGCAAGCGTGGGAGCCCGTTCCTGAACAAGCGCCAGCGCCTCCCGCATCTTCTGCGCCGACGGCGCGTTCGAACTGCCGAAACTCGAATGGGACAGCAGCGCGACGCTCGGCGTGATGCCGAAACGCCGCACGGCTTCAGCGGCGAGCAGCGTCATCTCCGCGATCTGTTCCACGGACGGGTCGAGGTTGACGTGCGTGTCGCAGATAAACAGCTGGCGCTCCGGCAGGATCAGCATCTGCAGCGCGGCGAACGTGCTGACGCCGGGGCGCATGCCGATCACATCGTTCACGTACTTGAGGTGGTCGGCATAGGTGCCATAAGTGCCGCACAGCATGGCGTCGGCTTCGCCGCGCCGCACCAGCATGGTGCCGATCAGCGTCGTACGGTTGCGCATCTCGTCTTTCGCGAGGGCACGCGTCACGCCCTTTCTTGTGACCAGGGCGTAGTACTCATTCCACGTCTCCTGATAACGCGGATCGTCGAGCACGTTCACGCACTCGCAGTTCTCGCCGAGCTTGAGGCGCAGTCCGAAGCTCTCGATGCGCTCGGCAATGACGTTCATACGGCCGACCAGCACCGGATGCGCAATCCCTTCATCGACGACAATCTGGGCGGCGCGCAGGACCCGCTCTTCCTCGCCCTCGGCATAGACCACCCGTCGTGGGGTCTTTTTTGCCGCGGCGAATACCGGTTCCATGCTGCTTCCGGATTGATAGACGAAACGCCGCAGCTTGAGACGGTAGGCCTCGAGGTCGGCGATCGGCTGCGTCGCGACGCCGCTGTCCATCGCCGCCTTGGCGACCGCCGGCGCAATCTTTTCGATTAGCCGCGGATCGAAGGGCTTCGGAATCAGGTATTCCGGACCGAAGCGCAGACCCTGAGCGCCATAAGCGCTGGCAACCACATCGGGGATTTCGGCATGCGTGAGATCCGCGAGCGCACGCACCGTGGCGAGCTTCATCTCCTCGTTGATCGTGGTCGCGCCCACATCGAGCGCGCCGCGGAAGATAAACGGGAAACACAGCACGTTGTTGACCTGGTTCGGGTAATCCGAGCGCCCCGTGCCTATGATGGCGTCCGGCCGGACGGCCTTGGCCTCTTCGGGCATGATCTCCGGCGTGGGATTGGCCATGGCCAGGATGATAGGGTCGCGAGCCATCTGCTTGACCATGTCAGGCTTAAGTACGCCGCCCGCCGAAAGGCCCAGGAAGATGTCAGCGTCAGCCATGCTGTCAGCGAGCGTACGCAGATGAGTCTCTCTCGCGTAGCGCGCCTTGCTCTGATCCATCGATTCCTTGCGTCCGGCATAGACGACCCCCTTGCTGTCGATGACCAGAATGTTTTCCCGGCGCACTCCCAGACTGACCAGCAGATCGAGGCAGGCGAGGGCGGCGGCTCCCGCGCCGGAGCACACCAGCCTGGCGTTGCCGATCTCCTTGTTGACGCATTTGAGGCCGTTCAGGACGGCTGCGGCCGCCACGATCGCCGTGCCGTGCTGGTCGTCATGGAACACCGGGATCTTCATGCGCTCGCGCAGCTTTTGCTCGATATAAAAGCACTCGGGCGCCTTGATATCTTCGAGATTGATGCCGCCGAACGTCGGCGCCAGGCTGGCAATGATCTTGACCAGTTCGTCAGGGTCCTGCTCGTCGATCTCGATGTCGAACACGTCGATGCCGGCGAACTTCTTGAAGAGGCACCCCTTGCCCTCCATCACCGGTTTGCTGGCCAGCGGGCCGATATTGCCTAGCCCGAGCACGGCGGTGCCGTTGGTCACGACGGCGACGAGGTTGCCGCGCGCTGTGAGGTTGTAGACCTCGGTGGGATTGTCGGCGATCGCCGTGCATGCCTCGGCCACG
>NZ_WOEZ01000202.1 GCF_013177735.1 Paraburkholderia elongata
CTTTGTGGTGTGCAGCCTCGAATGCCTGCCATAACAGGCCCGCGTCGTCTAATAGCCGATAACCGGCGTCGAATGCCTGTGGGACATAAAAACGCGTGAAGCTCCATGGGGTGCCCTCCGGATAGGCGGTCTGATCGTAGCCGTTCATGCACGTGGCGACATCCTGTGCGTTGCGGATGCCACAGAAAGAGAGCTCTTCGACCATTAGACGCGCAACGATCTGAGTCTTGTGAGCAATCTGCAGACTGGTTTTTTGTGCGAGCAACTCCTCCTGACCAACGAGGAAAGTAAATAGCTTGATCTGCTGCCGGTCGAGCGCGTCGTGTACGTCACGCAGCCACTCGTACTCATTCTCGTTGTAGCGCTGAGCCTCGTCGCAAAAGAGCAATACCGTGCCACCGCCAGAACGGGCGACCGCCTCGCGAATCCTCAATGACAGGCGCAGCCGCTTGGAAGGGTTGGAGCCGGCGTTCGGATCAGGATCTCCGACCGCCTCAAGCAGGTTGGCAAAGAACGGCCCTTCGGCGTGGCGCGGTTTGTTTTCGCACTGCGCGTGATAGCTGGTTATCCGGGAATAGTTGTGGGCGAGCAGCAGTCGCACGTATTCGATCGCGCGGGTCTTGCCGATCCGCGATGGTCCGTAGATCAGCGCACCCATGATCCGGTAGTGCAGACATCGGGCCACGAGATCATAGAACGCCTCGATCGCTGGGGTGGCAATTCGATAATTGCCGGTGGCCAGCGGATGCAGCAACGGATCGACAGGACGCGGTATCTGAAGCGACATGGTGCCTCCCATGCAAACGACGGGGTTAAAAGACCTGACCGGTACCGATGGAAAGTTTCCTCGGCCGGACTGGCGCGCGAGCCGCAAGTTCGACGGCGGTCACCATTGGTGATGCAGCCGCTGTCTGGGTCCCTGTCGATGCCGCCATCCCGGTTTCCACCGGCCGCGCCGGACCCACGGGCGTGCGCACAGTCGGTGCTGACGCCAGCAACCTGACTGCATGCGCGAGTTCCATGGCTGCCTTGCGCGTCTTCCTGGCCTGCTCGAGCTTCGTCTGAACGTAAGCCTCAATCGGATTGGCGCCGACCATCGCGCTGCCATGGCGCTGACCCTTGAGCTTGCGGATTTCCTGACGCAGTTTGAGGTTGTGCGGCACCACACGCCATGCCCCTTGTGCATCGAGCACGCCCAGTTCGGTTCCGTCGGGCAGGAACGCCCGCACACAACGCAGGTCGTCGGCGTTCATGTAGATCAACAGATGTGTGCCGATTAGACGCGTGCTGGCTGCCAGCACGTCGCTCGTATAGCGCACACCATGCAGATTGATGTGCGGACGCACACCCTGGTCAAGGTACGCTCGCACGGGACAGCGGCGTGCCGACTGCGTCAGGCAGAGAGTGCGTCGATGATGTTCTGCGAGCCATGTGACCATCATCTGCTTGCCGCGGATAAAATACTCCATCGCCTCGAGCGGCGTGGCGTTATTCAAGCCGACGTGCGGCGTACCGTTGTAACCAGCGATCGCATACTCGACAAGCTCTTCCAGTTCATCAAGCGACACATACAGGCGCAGGTTGCCTTTCGGATCGGCGAGGGCACGGCGCAGATCGCGCGGATGAGAACCCGTATAGCCCGGCAGGCGCGAAGACAACCGGCTGGCGATCGTACCGAAGAAGCGCTCGATGTACGGCCGCTCATCCGGGCTGTACATCGGTCCCGCGTCGACGAGAGAACCGACGAATTCACATAAAGCAGTCAAGGTGTCGTCCGCGAGATTCGCTTTTGCGTTGTCAAGCTTCATCCATTCCCAGGTGACATACGCCAGTTCCGGCAACCGCTGTGATGCAAAACCGTCCTGCGGTCCATAGCTGAGCCCCTCTATGGTGAAAGGACGGGCGCGATGCGGCTCCAGAGCTTTCTCGATGGTCTTGATCACGTCATAGCGGCTGTACTCGCGTGCCAGGACGAGGTGGTAGGCAAGCACAACGCGAGTGCACACATCGATAATCACCAGCAGCCACACTCGCTCCATTTCAAATTCGTGTTCAAAGCCCAGCGGGTCGCGCACGACCACTTTGAGGCGGATATCGAGCCGGTGACCGTCAAACTCCACCACCTGATACGGACGCGTTGCCGCGGGACTCCCCACGCCGTCACCCCTGTGTGGCAAGCCCTTCAGGTGCGAAGCACCCGCCGAACGTGCGGCAGCGCCGAAGCTGCGCAGCATTTCCTCTTTCAGCCGCTGCGATAGCGAACGGATCGCACGCCCCGCCGTATTCGATTGCGGACGCGCGTGCGCGGGCTGCAGCCACTGCATGACGAATTCCATTGATCTGTTCGAGCAACACGCGATGCTGTTTGACCTGCAGCAGCAACCAGGCAGCGAGGGTAGGGTAGCGCTCGAACAACTGCGATAACGCGCCTGCGGCGCCACAGCTGCCGCGCTCGCCGCGTACCCGCACTGGAGTTAGACGAACATACTCGGTGACCCGTAGGTAGCTGGCCAGTGCGCGGAATCCGAAGGGCCGTCCGTCCGGATGCAGCGACAGGGCTCGTTCAAGCCAACGATACAACTGGCGTCGATCGACACCGGTAGCTTGTTCGATCTGTTTGAGCGATTCGCCGCGAGCGTAGCGGACAAGCGCCTGCATCCGCGCTTCAAAGGTGCGCCGTGCCTCATGCTCGAATTCGGTATAGGCAACCGTCGGCCATGTCGCGAGGTCAATTGCCTGAAACTCTAACCTGCGGCGGTTCATGTCTTCGTCTCCGCGGCGATAAACGAGGTGAGCAGTGATAGCATCTGCGTGTGCAGATCCGGCGCACTGAGCCGTCCGGCATGCAACATGCCGAATACGGCCGTGCGGACCAGAACCGGATCCCCACTCGAGAACTCCCGCTCGATCTCAAGCAACTTGCGGGGGTGGGAAACGGCACGTGGCCGATCTCGAACAACCTCAGCGAGAACGCGATTCAGCCATTCGTCGTTGCAGAAAGGGTTGGTTGTTCGCCGACACAGTCTCTGGTTCTCCCGCCAGTGCGAATCTTTTCGGTGGTTGAAACCTGCAAGGCCAACCGTACCAATCCGTATCAGTATCTCGTGTGGCTGTTCACGAAACTTCCGCTCGCCACTACCGGTGACGGCTATGGCGCGCTTCATCCTTGGAATATGACGTCCGACCGTTAATGCTAACGAGCGATGAGCCTCTGTCTAACGCAATAATCGCCCGTCCGACCACAGGAGTACTACATGAGCAAGGTTTGGTTCATCACAGGGGCCTCTAGCGGATTAGGCAAGGCGCTCGCCCTGGCTGCGCTTGCGCGCGGCGACAAGGTCGCGCTCGCAGCGCGACGCCGCGAGTCGCTCGAAGAGATCGCACAGCGTAATTCCGAACACGCGCTCACGGTCTCGCTCGACGTCACCGACCCGAGCCAGCGCCGTGCGGCACTGGATGCGGCGCTCGGCCGCTTCGGCCGTATCGACGTCCTCGCCAACATTGCCGGATCCGGCTCACTGGGCGCCGCTGAGGAGTTCTCGACGGCGCAGCTGCTGGATCAATTGGCCGTCAACTTCATCGGCGCCGCGGAACTCACACGCGAACTGATGCCCACGCTGCGCAGTCAACGCAGCGGCCACGTGCTGATGCTCACAAGCGTCCTCGGGCTCGTGTCCTACCCCGGCTTCGCGCCGTATTGCGCGTCCAAGTTCGCACTCGAGGGCTGGAGCGAGGCCCTTCACACAGAGGTCGCCCCGCTGGGCATCAAGGTCACCATAGTCGAACCTGGTGCCTTCCGAACTGACTTCCTCGGCGACAGGAACATGCGCGCCGAGCAGCGCGTGGCCGACTACCGCCCCGTCATCGACCCAATCGAGCGGCATCTCAATGGCAATGACGGCCAGCAGCGCGGCGATCCGGCGAAGGCCGCGCTGGCGATGCTTGCTGTCGTCGACCACGCGAACCCGCCATTGCGTCTGATGCTGGGCGCCGACGCCTACAGCGCGTGGGAGAAGAAGCGTGCGGCGCTCGATGCCGAACTAGCCGCTTGGCGCGCAATCGGTGAGGCGACGGCGTTCGACTGGACCGAGGTCCGGCCAGTCGGCGGCTAGGCATCGTCACTTGTTCGCAGTCTGTTGACGACCACCCAGAACTGATCAGCTTGAACTCGTAGATCTTGGCGGACACCTGTCCTGGGCATTCACGCTCGGATTGATAGCCGTCAACGAAAGACCGCTTACGCACCAACTATAAGTCGTTCGGATTCGCCGGCACCCGATTTCAGGCGCACTCGCCGAGGTCTCATGTTGTTTAGGTTTGTACGACGCCTGCCCGCATGCTTCTGTGGCGCGCGCCCATGCACACGGTCAAGGGCAGGCATCCTACAAACCTAGGGAAGCTCATCGCGCTCAGGCAAAACGCGGACACGGTCCGGCCGGAGTTGCGCCAGGCCAAGCTGTATCTTGACCAGCGTTAAGGCGGCCAGCATTGACCGATGCACCTTGAAAGCTGTCGTTGAGGCAGCATTGTGTCGAACGTCAGAAACGGGTCGCGTGCCGCCGATCGACGTCGGGCAGTGACCGGCCTATTTGAGCCGCTCAGACAGGCGTTCCGACCATTCGTTGCTGGCCTGAACGAGCCAATCATGCGTTAAAAAACCGGTCATCCATATGCGACATGGGGCCATAACACGTTAGCACACCGGACTACCGTTCGATATCGATGGGTGTTCCCTCGCATCGCCCGCCAAAACACAGGTTCCAACTGGCGGAACTCCGTTCGGCCTCCGCCCGGGGTCTATGCTTGATTGGCGCATTCGCACAATATGACCAAGGAGGCGTGTCATGAAACCCGCGCTATGTGTCGCCGTCGCCAGTATGCTGTTCGGGGTCCAACTGGCGCACGCCGCCTGCCCCAACGACGCCGTCTTCCTCGTTCTCGGTGATCAGATTCGCGGTTACTCATTGCGCGCCAACGGAGCGACCGAGCCCTGCCAGGTGCTGCAAGGGCCGCTCACCACCCTCATGACCGCTGGAGCGACGGTGATCGACAAGAAGGACTCCTTTCACGTCGCGCAGTTTCTTACCAACAGCACGGTCGACATCTTTCCGCGGAAGGCCGAGGGCAATGAGGCGCCCAGTCGGTCGTTCATGTTGACGATAACAAATGACCTGCTCAGCATCGCGGTGGATTCCCACCTCAACGACTTCGTCATGACCGTTCGCCCCGCGACGGCGGGGGTGCTGGTCGCTCCCGCCAACAGCTCTGGGCCTGTAACCAATCCGATTCACATTACCGATCCGAATATCGTCCAGTACGTGAGCATTGCGATTGACAGCGACGACAATCTGCTGATTGCGGGTTATGACATACGGGGGGCGGCGATCATCGACACGCTTGGCACGAGTCGGAGCATTACCTCGCCGCCGCTTCTGCGCAGCCTCACGGGTAGCAAAACCGGCCTGCTGCCGGGGGCCGGAGTTTTTGCAAGGAACAACATGACGATCGCTGTCGATCCGCGTACGGACGAGTTATTCGTCTACAACGCGACCACGGACCTGACGCAGATCCAGGTGAGCGTTTTCGCCGCCCAGGCGAACGGCGACGTGCCGCCGGTACGGACAATCAGCGGTCCAGCCACGGGAATCACTGGCTCTGGCTTGCCGGGAAACAAGATCGCCATCTCCTCGGACGGGCGGCTCCTTGTTGCCGAGCCGAACCTGCGCATTCTCGCGTTCGCGCCGGGGGCAAGGGGCAATGTGGCGCGGTCTCAGGTCATCGAGGACTCCACCCCCGGTCCAGTCACCCAGGGCGGGATCGCGGTCCGGTCGAGAGGAGGCCGGCAACATAATGGAAATGACGATGCTCAATGTGAAACGGACGAAGCCGGTGGCAAATAATCCGATCAAACTTAGACCTCTAGCGTCGAACGGCCGCTTTGGGTAAATCTGAAGGTCTGTTCAGGGTCTGCCTGTCGCGACCGTCCCGGTTCGGCCACACCGGCCGTTCGCGGCGAGCGGACAACAGCAGGCTGGTCCGCATCGACGGCGAACTGAAAATAGCTCGGGAGCGCGTCCGGGTGAGCAGCACGCCCGCGCCGACGCCATTCGGTGACGAATCCACTCCCGCGCCCCGAGTTGTCCTGCGTCGAGAAGATCCGCTCCATCATGGCGTGGACACTCTCGCGGGCACCTCCGCAGCCAGAGCATCGAGTGACGCCGCGGCGTGTGTCGAGGTTCCCTGCCGGCAGGCGGGAGGGAGCCTCGACGATGCGTGCGGCCGCTTTCAGTGCGCGGCGGACGCCGCCGCATCTGGCGCACCCGCGCCGGCGCGTTCGGGTTTCGTGACCCAGATCAGCGCGATCAGCAGCACGAAGATGCCGGCCGACGCGTAAAAGAGGTCGTTTACGCCAAGCTGCGCAGCCTGCTGCGAGATCGACTGGTTCACTGCGCCGTATGCCTGCTGCTGGGTCATGCCGAGCGCGCCCATCTGCTGCACAGCCTGGTTAAACACCGGGTTGTACACGTTGGCCGACTCCGTCAGCTGGGCGTGATGCAGGATCGTCCGATGGTCCCACGCGGTCGTGAAGACCGAGGTCCCGATGCCGCCGCAGGTGATCCGCACGAAGTTCGAGAGCCCCGACGCCGCCGGAATCTTGTTGCCGTGCAGCCCCGACAGCGTGATCGACAGGAGCGGGATGAAGAAGCCCGCCGTGCCGATGCCCTGGATCAGCCCGGGCAGTACCAGCGAGTAGGTGTCGACGCCCGTGGTGAAGCGCGAGCGCATCCAGAAACACAGCGCAAAGACAAGGAACGACGCCGTGGCGATGAAGCGCGGATCGGTGCGCGGCAGGATCCTGCCCGTGACCGGCGACAGCAGTACCGCGAAAATGCCGACCGGTGCCAGCACGAGGCCGGCGTTGGTCGCGGTGTAGCCGAGGTCGGTCTGCAACCACAGCGGCAACAGCACCAGGTTGCCGAAATACAGCCCATAGCCAATCGACACCGCGACCGTGCCTCCCATGAAGTTGCGGCGCGCGAACAGCGACAGGTCGACCACCGGATGCTCGGCCGTCAGCTCCCATATGACGAAGAACGCGAACGCAATCAGCGAAGTCAGTGCGAGCACGATGATGGTCGTTGAGCTGAACCAGTCGAGATCCTTGCCCTTGTCCAGCATGATCTGCAACGAGCCGACCCAGACCACCAGCAGCCCGAGCCCGACGCTGTCGACCGGCAGTTTCCTGATCTGCGAATCGCGCTCGCGGAAGATCACCCACGTCGCGATCGCGGCGATGATGCCGACCGGGATGTTCACGTAGAAGATCCACGGCCACGAGATGTTGTCCGAGATCCAGCCGCCGAGGATCGGGCCGGCGACCGGTGCGACCAGCAGCGTCATCGACCAGAGTGACAGCGCGACCGACGCCCGCTCGCGCGGGTAGCTTGCGAGCAGCAGCGTCTGCGACAGCGGGATCATCGGGCCGGCCACCGCGCCCTGCAGGACACGCGCGGCGAGCAGAAAGGGCAGCGTCGGCGCAAGGCCACACATCCACGACGACAGCACGAACAGCACGATCGAGGCGAGAAACAGTCGGAACTGGCCGATCCGGTCGGTGAGCCAGCCGGTCAACGGCACAGAGATCGCGTTCGAGACCGCGAATGACGTGATGACCCAGGTGCCCTGGTCCGCGGCGACGCCGAGGTCGCCGGAAATCGTCGGAAGCGCCACGTTCGCGATCGACGAGTCGAGCACGTTCATGAAGACCGCAAGCGATACGGCGATGGTGCCGATCACGAGCTTGCCACCGGTCAGCGGCGGATGCGGCAGCGCGGGAGGATTCGGTTGAGCCATGTTGGTTCTCGCAGGTTGAGATCGTTCGCTCGGGCGCGCCGCTCAATTCGAGGCCGCGGTGGCCGGCTGGGCGTTTGCCTTCGGCGCGGCGCCGGTGCCGGCGTTTTTGGCGATGATGCGCGCGATCTCGGCATCGGCTTCGTCGCCGTACTTGTCGAACACGCTGGTCTGGTAGACCGTGTTCGGCGCGTTACCGAGCTCGCCGCCGTTGTCGCTCTTGATGTTCACGTCCGCCTGCATCGACAGGCCGATGCGCAGCGGATGCTTTTCAAGTTCCTGCGGGTCGAGTGCGATTCGCACCGGCAGGCGCTGCACCACCTTGATCCAGTTGCCGGTTGCGTTCTGCGCGGGCAGCAGCGAGAACGCGGAGCCCGTCCCGGCCGAGAAGCCGACCACCTTGCCGTGGAACGCGAGCGAGGAGCCGTACACGTCTGCGGTCAGTTTGACCGGCTGGCCGATGCGCATGTGCTTCAACTGGACTTCCTTGAAATTCGCGTCAACCCAGACCGCATTCAGCGGCACGATCGCCATCAGCGGGGTGCCCGGCGACACCCGCTGGCCGACCTGCACCGAGCGCTTCGCGACATAGCCGGTGACCGGCGCCGGCAGCGTGTTGCGGGCGTTGGCGAGGTACGCGTCGCGAACCTTCGCGGCGGCGGCCTGCACGTTCGGGTGGTTGGGAATCGTCGTATTCGCGGTCAGCGCGCGATTCGATGCGAGCTGCTGCCCGGCGGCGTCGAGGGCGGCCTGCGCGCTTTTCACGGCGTCGCGGGCGTGCGAAATCTCTTCCTGCGACACGGCGCCCGTCTTCGCGACCGTCATGCGGCGGCGCAGATCGTCCTGAGCGCGCGACAGGTCGGACTGGCGCACGGCAACCTGCGCCTGGTACTGGTTGTCGTTGGCAAACAGGCCGCGCAC
>NZ_WOEZ01000203.1 GCF_013177735.1 Paraburkholderia elongata
CGCGGGAGCACTTCCTGAACGAGCTGACGCTGCGCCTCGATACGCCTGAGCAGCGCGATCGGATCCTGCGGAATCACATAGCTGCGCGCGCCTTTCTGCACGGTCGCGACGAGTCCGTCGGCGAGCAACCGGTCGAGCACTTCGTATGCATTGGTGCGGCCGATGCCCGCCTTCTGGGCGATCGAAGCGACGGTGGACTCGCCGAGTTCCAGCGAGGCCAGATAGAAGTCGGCCTTGTTTCCGTCGATGCCGGCGGCCTGAAGCATCTCAACAAGGTTCATGTTCGCCAACCTCATGTTCGCCAACCGCTAGCAGGGGTGATGGTCGTTACATGCCTATTCGTTCGCTTGGATAGTACATCAAAAGTCTATAATAATCAAATAGATAACAGATTTTTTGCAAGGTCAGAACGTATTTCAAGGACGCGTTTCACGGCCGCGACTAGCATTCATCTCAGTCAATTCGTTGACGCCCGGAGCCGATGAATCACATCGATCCGAAGCGGGGCGAACCGTGGGCCGGTTGAGTGGCCCGCTCGTGCGCCTGCTCCCCATGTATCCCTATTGGAGTCATCTCATGATTGAGTGGAAAGAAACGATTCAGGACATCAATGTTCGCCTCAAGGAACTGTCCACACGCACGCCGGACACCCTTCGCGGTTTTGGCCTCATCGCTGGTGCGGGCGCCAACACGAACCATCTCGGCGCGAAGACGCGTGAGCTCATCGCGCTGGCCGTCGCAGTCACCACGCGCTGCGATGGTTGTATCGCCTTTCATTCGGCAGAGGCCGTCAAGCTCGGCGTGTCCGATGCGGAAATCGCAGAAGCGCTGGGTGTCGCCATCAACCTGAACACCGGCGCTGCCATCACGTACAGCACGCACGTGCTGGATGCCATCGACAAACTGAAGCAAGCCTAATCACCCATACACACTGAAAGGAACCCATCATGAGCAACCCCAAGCTTGAAGTACTGACCCCGCAAAACTCCCAGCTGCTTTTCATCGACCAACAACCGCAGATGGCATTCGGCGTCCAATCCATTGATCGGCAGGTGCTGAAGAACAATGTGGTAGGTCTCGCCAAGGCAGCGAAGCTATTCGGCATTCCCACCACCATTACGTCGGTCGAATCGCAAAGCTTCTCGGGCTTTACCTACCCCGAACTGCTCGACGTGTTTCCCGGTCAGCCGGTGCTCGAACGCACGTCGATGAACTCCTGGGACGACCAGAAGGTTCGTGACGCGCTGGCTGCGAATGGACGCAAGAAGATCGTGGTTTCCGGCCTGTGGACAGAGGTTTGCAACAACACCTTTGCACTCAGCGCGATGCTGGAAGGCGACTACGAGATCTACATGGTCGAAGACGCCTCGGGCGGCACGTCGAAGGACGGGCATGACTATGCGATGCAGCGCATGATCCAGGCCGGCGTCGTGCCCGTGACGTGGCAACAGGTGATGCTCGAATGGCAGCGTGACTGGGCGCGTCGCGACACGTACGACGCCGTCATGAACGTCGTCAGGGAACACTCTGGTGCGTACGGGATGGGCGTGGACTACGCATACACGATGGTGCACAAGGCGCCACAGCGCGCGGCTGGTCACCACGAGATCGTGCCCGCGGTTCCGGCCAGGTAATCGGCCACCCACTGTCTCAACTGATGTCAAGACTCCGGCCGTGCGGCAAGGCGCCGCCGGCCATCAGGAGTACACATGATATCCAGTTAAGACAGCCCCGATCTGATTCTGCCCGATGGCCGCTTCACCGTGCTGGAGCCGCAACGACCGCAAGCGATCCCGTCGTGAGCAAGCTGCAAGAGAGATTAACCGATGAAACTCTATCTGTTTTCACTAGGTGCCGGCGTTCTGGTCGGTGTCATCTACCACCTGATTGGTGTACGGTCGCCGGCCCCGCCGCTCGTTGCGCTGGTCGGGCTGCTCGGCATTCTCGGTGGAGAGCAGCTTGTTCCCATCAGCAAGCAATATTTCTCCGCCGCCATTCACGCAGCGATGTCGCGCGCATCGGACGAGGCGACCGCAGCATCCGGCACATTGCAGCACGGCATTTCTCGCGTCATGACTGCTCGCAAGATTGCTGGCAACGAGGAGACCCGCTCATGAACACTTCCGCAAAAACCCCCGACCTGATTCTGCACAACGGCCGCTTCACGACGCTGAATCGTGCGAACCCGACAGCGAGCGCGATCGCCATCAAGGACGGGAAATTCACGGCCGTTGGCGACAATGCCGACGTCATGTCGTTGGCCGGCACGGCGACAAAGGTAATCGATCTGAAGGGACGATCCGTTCTGCCGGGGCTCATCGACAACCATACGCACGTCGTGCGTGGCGGCTTGAACTTCAATATGGAACTGCGGTGGGACGGCGTGCGCTCCCTCGCCGACGCGATGAACATGCTCAAGCGCCAGGTGGCGATTACGCCGCCACCGCAATGGGTCCGCGTGGTGGGCGGCTTCACTGAACACCAGTTCGTCGAGAAGCGGCTGCCCACCATCGAGGAGTTGAATGCCGTCGCACCCGAGACGCCCGTCTTTATCCTGCATCTTTATGACCGGGCGTTGCTGAACGCCGCGGCACTGCGCGTGGTCGGCTACACGAAAGACACGCCGGAGCCGCCCGGCGGACAGATCATGCGCGACGGCGACGGCAACCCGACGGGGCTGCTTCTTGCCAAACCGAATGCGTCGATCCTGTACGCGACGCTGGCAAAGGGGCCGAAGCTGCCGTTCGACTATCAGCTCAATTCGACGCGCCATTTCATAGCAGATGGCGGCGGCGTCCTGCGGCTGTGCGAATGGTTGCGCCGTGCATGGCCACGACCACGCGCGCGCCTGGTCGGGCAACGCGCCGGCGTCAGACGTGCGTTCGTTCTGGGGCGCGCTCGGCTGCGCCTGCTGGGCGGTCTGACATGAGCACGCACGCACAAGGGAATCCGCACTGGATCGCCGCGCTGGTGGCGCGCGCGGCGCCCGTCACGGGCAACTTCGTGCTGATCGGCGCCGAAGCGGCAGGCTCCAGCCAGGGCGTGTTCATGAAGCTGATGGCATACGTTGCTATTCTCGTTGGTTCCCGGTTTGAGCGGTCCGTGCCTTTTCCAATACGGGTGTAACGCCATCTAAATTTGAAAGAGGTCCGCGCGACATATCCAGCCTTGCAACCCATCGCGACAGGCGGCTTACACATGCATGGAAGGCGCGGGTGTTTCGGCGCGCTTCATGGCTAAAAAGCGGTGAATCTGCGCGACCACGGCTGCCCCTTCGCCCACGGCCCCTGCAACGCGCTTGGTGGAACCCGATCGAACATCGCCGATTGCAAACACGCCGTCGACACTTGTATGCAGCGGGAGCGTGGGCCCGCTGGCTCGTGTTCCCAGGTCGGTATCGGTCAACACAAATCCTCTCGGATCCAGCGACACCCCGCACGTGCGCAGCCAGTTCGTGTTTGGGTCGGCACCGATAAAGAGGAACAAGTGATGCGTCTTCAGACTTTCTATACCCCCATCGCGTCGCCGATAGTGGACGGACTCCAGCCGTTCGTCACCTTCGAGGGCCGTTATTTCAGAACCCATATGGATCGTCACGTTCGGCAACGAGGCAATTCGCTCGATCAGATAGCGCGACATGCTGTGTTCGAGATCCTGGCCCCTGACTAGGACATGAACATGGGCAGCATGCGATGCAAGAAACACAATGGCCTGTCCTGCTGAATTTCCGCCACCGACCAGCAGCACGGTTTCGCTGCGGCAAAGCCGGGCCTCGATCGACGTCGCCCAGTAATAGACGCCGTGACCTTCGAAGCGCCCAAGCCCGCTCACTGCCGGACGCCGATATTCCGCGCCGCTCGCGACGACTACCGTCCGTGCCGCAACGCGCCGCGAACCGGCAAGCTCCACCTCGAGCGGGTATGCGCTGCAATGCAAGCCTTTCACCTCGACGGGAATCGCAATGTGCGCGCCGAATTTCTGCGCCTGGTTAAATGCCCTGCCGGCTAGCGCTTGCCCCGAAATGCCGGTCGGAAAACCCAGATAATTTTCGATGCGGGCACTCGTGCCTGCCTGGCCGCCCGGCGCGCGGAAATCGAAGACGGCCACTGACAAGCCTTCGGATGCCGCATAGACGGCTGCCGCCAGGCCAGCAGGCCCGGCGCCGACGATCGCGACGTCGTAAACATGCCTGGGATCGAATTCCGGCATGAGTCCCAGGCACGAGGCGAGCTGCCCGTCGTCCGGATTGCGCAGCACGGTGCCATCCGGGCAGACAACGAGCGGCATGTCATCGCGTCGAGGCGTCATGCGCTCGAGCAACGCGATGGCATCGGCACCGCTTTCGTCAAGCGTCATATGCGGGTAAGCATTGCGCTGCAGGAAATGTTGCAGCGCGAGGAGCCGCTCGTTGTCGGGCGGGCCAACGAGCACCGCCCCTTGCCCGCGCTCGATCGCGGCGACGCGCCTCAGGATCAGCGCGCGCATGATCCTTTCACCGAGCTCCGCCTCGCCGATCATCAGGGCACGCAGCTTTTCCGGCGAAATCACGAGCGCCACAACATCTTCGATAACCTCAGCATCGACAAGGCCGGGCTTGCCTGAAAGCATGCCAACGTCGGAGGTGAATTCGCCCCGTTTCGCCTGAGAGCGCAGCAAACGTCGATGGCCCAGTCCGTCGCGTGCCGTGTATCGAATCGTGCCCGACAACAGGACGAACATGCCTGGACTCATGCCACCCGCGCGATATAAGAATTCGCCGGCGGCGTAGCTGTGTATCGCACCAAAGCGATTGATCCGATCAATCTCGGCGTCAGTCAGTACCGGAAATATCTGATGCCAGCGCGGGGTGCTATCTGGGGTCTGCGCATCCGCCACGGCAGAACGATCGGCGCCGTTCGTGCCGACTTCTGTCTGGTTTTCTGGCCCGCCCGGTGGCGAAGCTGCGTCGCTGTTCATCGTGAACCTCTGACTACGCGCGTTGGAACCGGCCGGCGGAGAGCCACGCCCCTGCCCTTTTGGATAACCCAGGGGGTAAATGCCGTCCAGTGATTCAAGATAGGTTAGCCGTCAACATGCCGCAAATAGGTAACACCAATCTTGCTCGGGGCGCGCGCCATCGCGCAGGTCCTTGCGGCGGCCGTCGGTACACCACACCGTCCGAGGCGCCGGATCGGCGAGCAAGTTCTGGTAGCTCTCGAAGGTGGTTTTCGTATCGGCGAGGCGGGCGACCACACGCGCCTCCGGCGAATGGGCGCGACAGGGACAGTTCAGTGCAGATTCAAGCCGGAACGGGCAGTGCCCAATATCCGGCCCGTTTGCGACAGACTACTTGGCGGGCAGCGGCGCGAGCGCTTCGTGCGCACCCGCTGTGCGCTGTGGCGCCTTGTGGACCATCGTATACGCGTAGTCCACGCCCATCCCGTACGCACCTGAGTGCTCCCTGACGATGGCCATTACCGCGTCATACGTCTCCCTGCGCGCCCAGTCGCGTTGCCATTCCAGCAGCACCTGTTGCCACGTCATTGGCACGACGCCGGCCTGGATCATGCGCTGCATGGCATAGTCGTGCCCGTCTTTCGACGTGCCGCCTGATGCGTCGGCCACCATATAAATTTCGTAGCCGCCTTCATTCATGGCGCACAGCGCGAACGTGTTGTTGCAGACCTCGGTCCACAGGCCCGAGACCACCACCTTGTTGCGGCCATTCGCGGCCAGCGCGTCACGCACCTTCTGGTCATCCCACGAATTCATCGACGTGCGTTCGAGCACCTTCTGTCCCGGAAACACATCCAGCAGTTCCGGGTACGTGAAACCGGAGAAGCTCTCGCTCTCCACCGTCGTGATGGTGGTAGGGATATTGAAGACCTTTGCCGCCTTGGCAAGGCCCACCACATTGTTCTTCAGCACCTGGCGGTCGATCGACTGAACGCCGAACGCCATCTGCGGTTGATGATCGATAAAAATCAGCTGACAGTTGTCAGGTGTCAGGACTTCCAGTTTTGGATTGCTCATTATCTGATCCATCCGTAGGTCGATAGAGTGAACATCATCAAGTGGTCAGCCATCTTTGACCAGGAAACACGAGAACGACAGCATGGACAAATGACTGACTGCCGCCGCGACACGGCCCGCAAGAACCTGCCTTTGTGGCATCGCAGCAGACGCGCTTCGCGCGAAGAATTCGTCGCGCGTGGGAGAGGGAGTCGCACCCTATCCGACCTCGATCCGCAACACTGGCAGTCGTCGATTAAGACTAGAAATCCGGTGGTGAGAAATCAAGCAATCCACGCCATGCGAAGTCTTGAACCAGACTCGGCGACGGCCTGAAAACATTGAAATGTCAAACGAATCAAGCGCCCCGCGACATGTTTCCAGACTTCACTCGACACATCTCAAAGACGCCTCGCCAAGCCAATTTCGCCGACGACGTATACCGCCATTGAGCGTCGCTTCGTATTCCACGTCATCCCCTCGAAACATTTCGTCTGGCAATGCTGTTTGAAATTACCTACGCTATTTTTCGCGGACCCGTTCGCGATCTTCCGCTTTTCATTAATGCTTGAACCACGTACTCCAGACTGGCGGTCATGCTTGGCTTCGGCCCAGGCCGTCTGCCTCGTGGCAGCCGATTCACCTGACTTGTTCAACTCGCTGTCGCGCTGGCGTGTCAATGCGCCGTCCCGCTCAATCACGTGCGCCCGCTGGCCGTCATGGGCGCCATATCAAGGGGTCAAAGCCGATGAAAGCCTATATCTTCTCCCTGCTCGCCGGCATGCTGGTCGGCGCAATCTACAGCCTGATCCACGTACGCTCGCCAGCGCCGCCACTCGTCGCGCTCGTGGGACTGCTCGGCATTCTCGCGGGTGAACAGATCATTCCCGTAGGCAAACAGATGCTAGCTGGAACCGGCTTTCACGTGGCATGGCAACAGTCGAAGTGCAACCAGCATATGTTCGGTTCGCTGCCTGGCCGCAATACGGGCGATACGGCGCGGGTTGCCTCGGCGAACTTACCGGAGAAACGCTCATGAGCAGCCCCACGACCAACGCTCCCGATCTGATTCTTCATCATGGCCGCTTCACGACGCTCGACAGAGGTAATCCACAAGCGAGCGCAGTCGCGATCCGCAACGGTGTGTTCGCTGCGGTAGGCAGCGACGCCGAGATCCTGCCGCTTGCCGGCGATGCCACACAGGTCATCGATCTGAAGGGGCAACGCGTGTTGCCGGGTCTCATCGACAACCACCTTCACATCATTCGCGGCGGTTTGAACTTCAACATGGAACTGCGCTGGGACGGCGTACGTTCGCTCGCCGCGGCGATGGAGATGCTCAGGCACCAGGTGA